>DAHUYG010000045.1 GCA_027315315.1 Acidimicrobiaceae bacterium
GACGACCGGGTCGCCGTCGGTCTCGCCTATCTGCGGAGCCTGCACGAGCTCCGGCACTGGGTCGCACCCTCGGAGCTGCTCGACCGGATCTCGCGGGACCGACGGGCCATGGACCTGGGATTCGCCGAGGGCCGGCCCCGCGACGTGTGGCGGCGCATCCGCTTCGTCGTCGATCAGGCCAGGGCCTGGAGCGAGGCGACCGGCGGCAACCTGCGCCAGTACCTCCGGTGGGTCGAGCTGCAGACCGCCGAGGGCGCCCGGATCGCCGAGGCGATCCTGCCCGAGACGGACGACGACGCCGTCCGGATCATGACCGTCCACGCGGCGAAAGGGCTCGAGTTCCCGATCGCGATCGTCTCGGGCATGTCCACCGCCCCACGGGGTCGTTACGCTTCCGCTCAAGCGGTCTTCCCACCACGAGGCGGCGTGGGCTACAAGGTGGGCCGGTTCGCCGAGACCGCCGAATTCGCGGAGCACGCCCCGGTGGACGAGCAGATGAGCCTCCACGAGCGGATCAGGCTCCTCTACGTGGCCTGCACCCGCGCCCGGGACCACCTGGTGGTGTCCGTTCACCGGAAGGCCCGGGCGAGCACGCCTGACCGCACGGGTTCGACCAACGCCGAACTGCTCGTCGAAGCCATGGGTGCCACCCTCGACGAGCTCCCCGTCGTCGGCGAGGTGGGCGGTGTCGTGACCGCACCCGTCGTCGCCGCCCCCGAGCCCCTCCTTCCGTACGGGGAATGGGAGTTGGAGCGGGCGACGTCCCTCGAGGCGGCGAGCCGGCCCACGACCGTGTCCGCCACCTCGCTCACCGAGGAGGGCGAGCCCGACGTCGAGGAGGAGCCCGAGGACCCCGGGCTCCAGAAGCGCCCGCGCGACCTCGACCTGCCCCCGTGGTTGAAGGGTCGCTACGGCACGGCGGTCGGCCGAGCCGTCCACGGCGTGCTCCAGACGATCGACCTGGCCACGGGAGCGGGTCTCGACGCCGCCGTCGCCTCCCAGTGCGAGGCCGAGGCGATCACGGACCGGGTCGACGACGTCCGCCGCCTCGTCGGCCACGCGCTCGGATCACCCTCGGTCCGGGACGCTGCCCTCGCCGACCATTGGCGTGAGGTCTACGTGTGCACTCCAGTCGGCTCCCGCCAGCTCGAGGGCTATGTCGACTTGCTCTACCGAACCCCCGAGGGTCTCGTGGTCGTCGACTACAAGACCGCCGCCACTTCCGACCCGGCGGAGCTCGAGCGCCGGGTGGAGACGTACCGTGTCCAGGGGTCGTCGTATGCGCTGGCCGTCGGAGCTGCGACCGGGGAGCCCGTCTCGAGGGTGACGTTCGTCTTCCTCACCCCCACCGGGGCAGTCGAACGTCACCTGACCGACCTGGGCGTGGCCATCGCCCAGGTGGCCGATCTGATCGGATCGTCGTGAGCCGAACCTCCTCGTCGCCGAGCCTCGACTGCCCGATGACGGGCTGGGTCGATCCACTCACCGACGAGTGCCCCCCGCTGCGCGGCGACGTTCGCTGCGAGGTGGCCGTCCTGGGAGGCGGCTACACGGGGATGACGGCGACCCGGCGTCTGGCGGAGCGGGGTGTGGACGTCGTGCTGGTCGAAGCGGCGTTCTGCGGACGCGGGGCCAGCTCTCGCAACGCGGGACACCTCACCCCGACCATCGCCGGTGACCCGCAGATCCTGGCCACCTTCTACCGGCGCCGGGCCCCCGAGCTGATCCGCTTCGCCGATCACGCCGTCGACTTCTCGGAGAACCTCGTCACAGCACTCGGTGCCGACTGCGACTATGAACGCACCGGCAACGTGTCGGCCGCCCTCACCCTGGGGCAGCTCCGTCGCGCCGAGCGCATCACCGCGGTCCTCCGCCGCTGCGGCGGGGAGGTGGAGTTCGTCGAGGGGAGCGGCGCAGGGCTCCCCGAGGCCTTCCTCGGTGGGATCCTCGAGCGCAAGGGCGGGATCCTGAACCCCGGGAAGCTCGCCCGTGGGCTCCGTTCGGCGCTCGTCTCCTCGGGCGTCCGGGTCTTCGAACGGACACCCGCCACGGCCGTCACGAGTCGCGGCAACGAGGTGTGGGTGAGCACCCCCGGCGGCCGGGTGCGGGCCGGCCGGGTCCTGCTGGCGACCAACGCCTACTCCCGCGACCTGTCCTTCTCTCCCCGCCGGGCCGTGGCGCCGCTGTGGGTCACGCTGGCCGAGACCGAGCCCGTCGACCCCGAGCAGCTCGAGGCGACCGGATGGACGAGCCGCTCGGGCGTCTACACCCAGCACGTCATCCTCGAGAACTACCGACCGACCGCGAGCGGATCGATCGTGTTCGGCACACGCCAGGTGCAGGCGCCACGAGGCGCGCTCGGTGACCGCACGCCCGACGGGGCCGTCGTCGACGACCTGACGCGTGGCTTCCACGAGCGGTTTCCGTCCCTGCGCGGCGTACCCCTCCGGCGGGCCTGGGGTGGCTGGATCGCCATGACCCCTTCGTGGCTTCCCGTCGTCGGCCAGGTCGCGCCGAACGTCTTCTACGCCCTCGGCTACAACGGCCACGGTCTCGCCCAGGCTCCGTACCTCGGGGCCCTCATGGCGGATCACCTGGCTGGAGACCCGACCCACGACGACCTGGCGGTGGTGTGGCGTGAGCGGGCGCGGTTCGCCCCGGCACCCCTCTTCGGTGCGCCGGCACTCCGCCTCGGCTGGGCGATCGACCGTCTGTTCGACCGGTTCGCCCGGCGCTGCCGCTGAGCCGGAGGCGGTCGC
>DAHUYG010000006.1 GCA_027315315.1 Acidimicrobiaceae bacterium
TGTACTTCGGCCCGATCGGCTTCCAACCGCTGCCCAGCACGGGGGTGACGAGGGGGCAGTGCGCCACCGATGGCTACTACGACAGCCAAATCGATCCGAGCCGACCCTGGATCATCTACGCCGAGGACGTCCACGAGACGCGGGTCCGCTTCACCGTGCTCCACGAGCTCGGTCATCACCTGCTGGTGACGGTGGCGGACTCGCTACTTGATGTCATCGACGTACTGGGCGGCGGGGGCGACGGAACGATCGATGCTGAGGAGGCGGTGTGCCACCTCTTCGCCGGGAAGCTGTTGGTGCCAGACGACCTTCTGATCGAGATCATCGGCAGAGATCGGATCAAGCCCGAGCACGTGCTCGCCGTTCACGAGAAGGCCTCGGCCTCGTGGGAGGCCGTCGCCGTTCGCCTTGCCGAGGTCATGCCCGCGGCGGGTGCGGTGATCTTGCTCCGCGATGGCGAGACGGTGGCCTTCTGCGCCTCCTCCTCACGCCTGGACTCGGCGTGGTGGCCCAGAGACAGTCGGCTTGATCCCAACGGACCCTTGGCCCGCGGGTTCCACTTGCGACAGACGGCGCAGCCCGAGCAGTACCGCTTCGGCCTGGGCTACCCGAGAGCCATGTTCTGCGACACCCTGCCGGTCCACGACGGGCTTGCGATCGGAATACTCAGTGACAAGCCGAGCGACGGCGGCCTGTCGATCATCGAAGAGGCCGAACCGGCCTGGAAAGAACGAGTCCAGTTCTGTGAGTGGCATCCCGGAGTGGAGCGCGACGTTGGCTGGTGCGACAAGTGCAAGGGTCAACGGTGTCCGGAGTGCGGACGATGCGGCTTCAGCCACCCGATGAAGAACCCGTTGTGTCCGGATTGCGGGCTGCAGAAGCCGTTCAGGGCCGGGGCGGAGATATGTCGGGATTGCGAAGAAGACCTGAGTAGCTCAACGAGAGGTCGGCGGCCGCATTCCTGGCTGAGAACATCGGAAGCTACTGCCCCAGCACGGCCAGGAAGTCAGCTCATGCTCAGTGGTTTCGCGCCACCATCGCGCCCACGAACATGCAGGTCAGGGGCGTGGTGGGGGCGAAGGGACTCGAACCCTTACTGGAGGCGGTTTAAGCGCCTTGCCTCTGCCAATTGGGCTACGCCCCCCGAGGGACCGCTTGGACGGCGGCGCTCAGCGTAGTGCCCTCCCCTGAGCGCTCTGGGGTCCCTCCTCGCGGGTCATCTGCCGCATAACCTGGATCAATGGCCTCGGCCGAGTGTCGGATTCTTTGTCGCGTCGCGTCCCTGTGCGCGCTCGGCGCACTCGTTGCGACGACGTCCCTCGCCGCGCCCCCGGCCGGGGCCACGAGCCAGTCCCAGATCGCCGCCACCGAGGCCCAGGTCGGACAACTGGAGAGCACGATCGCCGCCGAGCAGCGTCAGAGCGCTGCCCTCGACGCCGAATACCTCGCCGCCCAGGCCAAGGTGGCACAGCTCCAGGGCGAGATCGCCGCCACCAAGCAACAGATGGCGGCCGCACAGGACCGCGTGCGGATCGACAAGGCCAACCTCAATCACGACGCCGTCAACGCGTACGTGAACGACATGCCCGCCAACTCGGCGGACTCGCTCTTCGCCGACTCACCGAACCGGGCCGAGGCGGAGCACCAGTACGAGCAGACGGTCGTCGGGAACATCACCTACGCCGTGGTCGTGCTCAACCTCGAGGAGGACAAGCTCGCCACCGCGACCCGTCTCGAGCAGTCCGAGGAGCAGCAGGCCGCCTCCGAGCTCGATCAGCTCCACGCCCTCCAGGCGCAGAACCAGCAGGCCGCGGCCACCGCACAGGCCACCCTCTCCCAGGTGAAGGGCTCGCTCGCCACCGAGGTCGCGCAGTACGCAGAGCAACAGGCCCAGGCCGAGGCGGCGTACGCCGCCGCCAACCCGCGCAACGCGGCCTCCGCCGCAGCTTCGGCGACCCAGGACGCGAGCGTGGCCGTGGCACTGGGCGGGGCGAGCGCGGCACCCGCCGCGGCGGCCGCCAACCAGGCCTCCACCGCAGCCGGCGGGCCCACCGCCTCGGGGACGTCGGCCGGATCGGGGTCGGGCGCTGCGGCGGTCGCGGCCGCCGAGTCCCAGCTCGGGGTCCCATACGTCTGGGGCGGCGAGTCGCCCGGTCATGGATTCGACTGCTCGGGCCTCACCCAATGGGCCTGGGCAACCGCCGGGGTCTCTATCCCACGGGTGGCCTCGGCCCAGGCCGCGGCGCTCCCGCGGGTCTCGCTCAACGCCCTCGAGCCGGGCGACCTCCTCTTTTATTACAACCTCGACGGCGACAACACGATCGACCACGTCGTCATGTACGTGGGCTCGGGCCCCTACGGGACCCAGACGATCATCCAGGCGCCCTACACCGGCGCCACCGTCCAGTACGCACCGCTCTTCACCGACGGCCTGGTCGGCGCCGGCCGGCCCTGAGCACCCGGGCCCGCCCGACAGGGTCGGGCCTCCCAACAGCGGTGTTCCCCATCGCGCAGCGGGGCCTCGACGCCGGCGGTCCGCCGCAGAGACGGGCGTCCGAGGGTCGCCGGCGGGCGAGGTGCTCGAGGCTGCGTCGAGCCCGAATGCCAGACTGCGTTTCCATGGACGAGACGACCCGGCGCAGCGCCGAGTGGTACGACGACCTCGGCGAGACCGAGTGGCACCGCCTGGTCGCCACGAGGCGGGGCCAGATCAGCTTTGAGGTGCACCGCCGGTTCCTGGCAGAAGCCGTCCGCCCCGGCATGCGGGTGCTCGAGATCGGAGCGGGTCCGGGGCGCTTCACGATCCAGCTGGCGGAGCTCGGCGCCACGGTCGTCGTCACCGACATCTCCCCCGTGCAGCTGGAGCTGAACCGCAGGCACGTGGCAGAGGGCGGAGCCGAGGCGGCTGTCGAGGATCGCCTCCTGCTCGACGTTCGAGACACCTCGCGCTTCGGCGACGACGAGTTCGACGTGGTCGTGGCCTACGGCGGCCCGCTCTCCTATGTCTTTGAGGACGCCGGTACCGCTACGGCGGGCCTGCTCCGTGTCGGAGGGGTGCTCGTGGCGTCCGTCATGTCGCTGCTCGGCTCGTGGCGCCTCTTCTTGCGAGGCGCCATCAAGGAAGCGGAGGAGGCCGGACAGGACCGCAACGACCTCGTGCTCTCCACCGGTGACCTCCGACACTTCGGGTTCGCGGACAAGCACGTCACCAAGCTGTACCGCTGGGCCGAGCTGCGGGCCCTGATCGAGGCGAGCGGCGGGGAGGTGGTGCAGGCCAGCGCGAGCAACTTCATGTCGGCCACCGACGAGGAGACCCTCGAGCTGCTCGCCTCGGTGCCCGACCACTGGCGGCGGTTTGTCGAACACGAGGTCCGGGCGTGTCGGGAGCCCGGCGCCCTCGACGGCGGCACGCACATCTTGTGCAGCGCCCGTCGCCGAGACGACCACACCGGTTGATGCCGGGCGCGCCGGACCCGCCCGCCCGGGCTCCGCGCCGCCGGCCGACCTCTCAGCGGATTCGTCGGTCCGCGGACCCTTCGGTGCCCCTCGGGCGCGGCGGGGCAGCTACCTCCCCCGCCGCGCACCCACGCCGGCGCCCACGCGACGCTGCGTCGCGCCCGCTGCGGCTAGGCGGGTGCGAGCCACGCCGCCACGAGCTTGTCGCGGCGCAACTGCCACTCCTCGGTCGTCATGGCGTAGCGGACGTGGTCCTCCCAGTGGCCGTCGATCTCCAAGAACCGCTCCGAGATGCCCTCGAGGCGAAGGTCGAGCTTCTCGGCCACCCGTCGGCTGGCGGTGTTGCGGGGGATGATCGAGACCTCCACGCGGTGCAGGCCGAGAACCTCGAACGCGAAGCGCAGCGTGACCACGACGGCCTCGGGGACGAGGTTCCGACCGGCCCAGGCCTGGTCGATCCAGTACCCGATCGAGGCGCTCTGGAACGGCCCCCGCTGGATGGAAGAGAGCGTGAGCTCGCCGACGAAGCGGTCCCCCACGAAGATCCCGAAGCCGTATCCCGAGCCGATCTGGCGCTCGCGCTCGCGCAGGGCACAGCGGGCGGCGAAGCTCGCCCGGTCCTCGGCGGTGTGGGGCGCCCCGGCCGGCCTCGGCTCCCACGGCACCAGCCAGTCGTGGCAGCGCACCCGCACCTCGTGCCAGGCCTCGTAGTCCGATTCGCGCAGCGTGCGCAGCACGATCCGGCGCCCGACCAGCTCGAGGGGGGCGGTCTGCGACGACCTCCCCGTCCTCATCGCGCCACCGCCGGGCCACGGCGTTCGCCCATCGGCGAATGCTGGCAGGTGCGACCGGGCCACGCCAACCATGGCCCCACCACGGCCGGGTTCAGCCGCCGAGCAGGCTCATCGCGAGCCCGTCGAGCAGATCGGACTCCGACGCGACGCACCGCTCGAAGGAGAACCGCTCCATCGTGCGGACCAACACGAGCACCCCGCCGACGATCACGTCCTCGCGCCCGGGCGCCATGCCGGCGAAGCCTGCCCGCTCGGATGCTGGGATCCCGGCCAACCGTTCGCACCACTCCCTCACCACCCCGGCCTCGAGGACGAAGTGGTGGATCCGCTCCCGGTCGTAGTGGGAGAGCCCCTGGGCGAGCGCGCCGAGAGTGGAGACCGTGCCGGCCAGGCCGACGAGCGTGTGACGCTCGCCCCGGAGCTCGGGGAGCACCGACTCGGCCCGCGCCAGCTCGTCGTCGATCGTCGCCCGGGCGGCCGCCAGCTCGCCGGGGGTCGGGGGGTCCGAGTGCAGGTGACGTTCTGTGAGCCGGACGCAGCCGAGATCGAGCGAGACCCCCCGCACCTCGTCGCCCCCGATCACGAGCTCGGTCGACCCCCCGCCGATGTCGATGATCGCGACGTCGCCGGGTGCCGCATCGAGCGACGCCGTCGCGCCGGCGAAGGCCAGCGCGCCCTCGGCGATGCCATCGAGCAGCTCGGCGTCGACGCCCGAGGCCTTGCTGGCGGCGCGCAGGAACTCCTCGCCGTTCGCGGCGTCGCGCACCGCCGAGGTCGCGACCAGCCGGGCACGGGTGACGCCCCGCTCGTCCATCAGCACCCGGTACTCAGAGAGGACGGCGAGCGTCCGTGCGATCGCCTCGGGGTCGAGCTTGCCGGTCGCGTCGACCCCCCGCCCGAGGCGGGTGATGCGCATCTCGCGCCGGTCGGGCCGCCCGGCCTCGCGGATCAAGAGGCGGGTCGAGTTGGTGCCACAGTCGAGCGCGGCGACGCGCTCATGGGAGAGCGGGTCCATCACCGTCTCCTAGCACGTTCCGGGCGATGCCCAACCGCTCGAGCGCGTCGGCGAGGTGCTCGGCCACCCAGGCCCCGACGGGGTCCGGGCCGCCGACCAGCCACCAGGCGAGGTGCGCGTGCAGGCACTTCACGCCCGCCCGGGTGCCCCCGACGCCCCCGCTCGGGCGCGGGCCGCGGTGCGCGGGGTCGATCCGCGCCTCGCGTTGGCGGGCGTAGCGCTCGTGCGCGGCGCGGAGCGCCTCGGGGTCGACCTCCCGCTCGGCCAGGCGCACCCCGCCGTCGGCCTCGAGCCTGCTCACGGCGTCCCGCAGGGACGGGTCGACCAGCCAGAACAGGGTCGGCATCGGCGTGCCGTCGACCAGGAACGGTGCGTTCTCGATGACCATCGGCGTACCGTCGGATCGCCGGCTCACGACCTCGAAGGCCGCGAGCGGCCGGCGGCCGAGCAGGTCGGCCACGGTGTCGTGGTCCGCGCTCCGGGGCCCCGGCTCGGTGCCCGGGCCCCCGCTCAACGCCAGAACTCGAGCGTGCGCAGGATCCGGCCGAAGAGCCCCGGTGCGCTCGGGGCGGCCGCGTGGCTCGCTGTCGTCCCCTGCGTGGCGTGCGAGGAGAGCACCTTCGCGCTCTGGCCGGCCTTCTCGGTGCCCGGCGGGAGCTCGGGGGCGGCCGAGGGCGAGACCGGGGGCGAGTTGCCGGGGTCCCCCGAATAGGGGTCGGTCGCCCCCCCGGCCTTGCCCGGCGGCGGCAGCACCTGGAAGGCCTGCTCGCCCGGCGCGATGAGCTCGAACTGCTGGCGGGCGATGCGGGCGATCTCGCTCGGGTTGGAGAGGTTCTTCGACTCGGCGCGCAGCGCCTTGTTCTCGGCATTCAGGTGGTCGAGCGCCGAGGTGGTCTGGGCGAGGGTGCGGTGCTGGTCGATGAGCGCACCAGCCGGGAACCACGCCACGAGGATGACCGCGGCGGCGACCACGGCGCCGATCAGCGCGACCACGCTGCGACGATGGGTCACCGCGGCCCGGCGCTCGGCCCGGGTCATGGCGGCCGGCGCTCGCCTGGCCCGCGGGGCGCGGCGGCGCAGGCTAACCCGGGCCACGGTCACCGGGCCGGCCCCGGCCGCCCGCGAGGGCGGCGACGCCGAGGTAGGTGGCGGACTCGCCCAGGTCTTCCTCGATGCGCAGCAGCTGGTTGTACTTGGCGACCCGGTCCGAGCGGGCCGGGGCCCCCGCCTTGATCTGGCCGGTCCCGAGGGCGACGGCGAGGTCGGCCACGGTGGTGTCCTCGGTCTCCCCCGAGCGGTGCGAGATCACCGACCCATAGGCGTGCCGGGCGGCGAAGCTCACGGCGTCGACCGTCTCGGTCAGGGTGCCGATCTGGTTGAGCTTGATCAACACCGCGTTCGCCGCACCGAGCTCGATGCCCCGCTCGATCCGCTCGACGTTGGTGCAGAACACGTCGTCGCCGACGAGCTGCACGCGCTCACCGAGCGCTGTGGTGAGCGAGACCCAGCCGTCCCAGTCCTCCTCGGCCATCCCGTCTTCGATCGAGACGATCGGATAGCGGTCGGCCAGTTCCACCCAGTAGGCGACGAGCTCGTCGCTCCGAAGCGAGCGCCCCTCGCCGGTCAGCTCGTAGCGACCGTCGCGCCAGAGCTCGGAGGTCGCCGGGTCGAGCCCGATCGCGATCTCCTCGCCCGGCGTGCGCCCGGCGGCCTCGATCGCGGCGAGCAGGATGCGCACGGCCTCCTCGTTGGAGGGCAGATCGGGTGCAAAGCCCCCCTCGTCGCCGACTGCGCTCGACAGCCCGCGCCCATGGAGGAGGTCCTTCAGCGCGTGGTACGTCTCGGCGCCCCATCGCAGCGCCTCGGAGAACGAGGCGGCGCCGACCGGCATCAGCATGAACTCCTGGAAGTCGACCGAGTTGTCGGCGTGCACGCCGCCGTTGATCACGTTCAGCATCGGGACCGGCAAGACGTGCGCGCCGGTGCCGCCGATGGCTCGGTAGAGCGGCAGCTCCAGGTGATCGGCGGCGGCCCGGGCGACGGCGAGCGAGCTGGCGAGGATGCCGTTGGCGCCGAGCCGGCCCTTGTCGGGCGTGCCGTCGAGGTCGATCAGCGCGAGGTCCACGCCCCGCTGGTCGAGGGCATCGAAGCCGACGAGGAGCTCGGCGATCTCGGCGTTCACGTGACCGACGGCCCGCTGCACGCCCTTGCCGCCGAAGCGCGACCCCCCGTCTCGGAGCTCCACCGCCTCGTGCGCGCCGGTGGACGCCCCCGAGGGTGCGATGGCGCGACCGCGCGCACCGGAGTCGAGCAGTACCTCCACCTCGACCGTGGGGTTGCCACGCGAATCGAGCACCTCGCGTCCGACCACGTGTTCGATGGTGCTCAAGACACGCTCCTTGGCCCCTCCCCTGGTGAGGTGCCGAGGGTCCACGCTAGCTGGTGGGTCTCCGCCGATCGTGAATCGTGCGCGCCTCGCACGCCGTGCGGGCGAGGCGCGCACGTCGTGGCGGTCAGGCCCCGGCGTGCCACCGACACGATCCGCGGCGCTCGGGGGCCGCGCGATACCCGACGCTCAGCCCGGCTCGGACTCGGCGACCACAATGGCGTCGCGCGCGGCGAGCGCCGCCCTGCGCAGGGCCTCCTCGGGGTCGAGCCCGAGGGTGTCGGCCAACGCGACCAGGCCGTAGAGGAGCTCGCCCAGCGCCTCGGCCGAGCGTTGGGTGCGCACCCGCTCGAGTGCCTCGTCGAGCGAGTCGGCCGGCCGGCGCGGCCCGAGCTCGTCGAGCCCGACCGAGCGCGCCTTGCGCTGGATCTTGGCCGCGAGGTGTAAGGCGGGCAGCGCGCTCGGGATCCCCTCGGTGACGCTCGAGCGCCCCTTCTCCGCGGCCTTGATGAGCTCCCAGTTGTCGAGGACCGCCTCGGGACCGGCGACCTCCAGGTCGCCAAAGACGTGCGGGTGGCGCCCCACGAGCTTGTCGTGGACCCCGCGCGCCACGTCGCCCAGGGTGAACCACCCCTCCTCGGCGGCCAGCCGGGAATGGAAGACCACCTGGAAGAGCAGGTCGCCGAGCTCCTCTTCCAGGTGCTCGATCGCCGCCGGCGACGCCTCGGCGGGCCCGCTCACCTCGGCGATGGCGTCGAGCACCTCGTAGGTCTCCTCGAGCAGGTGACGGGTGAGCGAGGCGTGGGTCTGCTCACGGTCCCAGGGACAGCGGGCCCGCAGCGTGCGGACCAGCTCGGCGAGCCGCGCCATCTCGGCGCTCACCGGATGGGCCAGGCCCTCCAGCCACACCGAGGTCAGGTGGTCCGGCTCGGTGACCCGGTCGAGATCCTCGAGAGCGACCTCGCGCACCGCCTCGTCTTCGAGCCCGAGGTGGTGCAGGACGACCACGCGAGCCGGCGCCCCGTCGGCATCGAGGGCCAGCTTGAGACGCGAGAGCACCTCGCGCGACCAGCACTGGGCCACGAGGAACGGGCCGCGTTGGCCGGCCGCCTCGACCTCGAAGCTCGACCCGTCGAGCACCTGGGCGCCCACCGCCACCGGATCGACGGCGAGCGCCGACCATGCGAGGTCGATGAACGAGAGCGCCGGCAACACCTGGACCTCGACGCGCCGATCTGCGCGCAGGAGCGCGACGCTGCGCTCGGCGACCAACGGCGACCCCGGGACCGCGTAGAGGACGTGCCGCCCGAGGGCGGACTCCCGCTCGGCCGCCTCGACGAGGTCCTCCACGATCCGCGCGTAGACCTCCTCGAAGGTCTCGCACGCCTCGTAGTGGTGGTCGAAGGACGGGAGCTGCGCGGCGATCGCGGCGACTGCGGGGTGGCGGGCGGTCCGCAGGAAGGCGACGTCGGCGGCGCCCAGCGCGCTGAGGGTGGCCTCGCTCGTGTGCTCGGGGCCGGCCGGCCCGAGCCCGACCACGACGACCCGGGCTCGGATTGGCTCCGGGCCCGTCTCGCTCACAGGGAGGGGTTGAGCAGGTCGGCGGCGAGGGGGGTCCTCGGCGCCTCGATGCCGATGCCCGAGGCGTCCGACCAGCGGCCATAGCGCGGATCCACCGAGACCTGCGCGTGCTTGGTGAGCGAGGCGAGCTCGGCGCTCGCCCTGCTCGCCCCGGCGCCGAGGATGGCCAGGCGCACCGCCGTCTGCACCGCAGCGAAGGCCGCCGGCTGGTAGCTCGTCACCTCGAGCAGAAGGTAGGAGCCGTTGTTGGCGACCGGCTGGCTGACCTCCCCGATGGCCAGGCCCTTCGTGTCCGATGCGACCGTCGAATAGGCGCCCTCGTTGGCCGAGAAGCAGCCCAGGTCCCCACCGTTGGCGGCGCTCGTCGAGTCGGTCGAGTCCGCCTTGGCGGCCGCCGCGAACGGCTGACCGGCCAGGATCGCCTGGCGAACGGTGCTCGCGGTCGTTGAGCTCGCGACCTGGATCGCGCTGAGGCAGATCGCCTGGAAGCTCTGGCGGTGCCCGTCGAAGTAGCGCAGGAGCTCGGAGGTCCCGAGCCCGTAGCCGGCGGCCCGCGAGAGGACGAGATCGCCGGCGGCCTGGGCCCGGACCAGCTCGTCGACCATCCCGGCGGGCAGGGTCGAGACGATCGACTGCCCGCTCGGCGCGCACACCGCGCTCTGCCCGCTGGCCACCGCCGCCTGCGCGAGCGTCGCCGAGATCGAGCCGTCGAGGTCGGCTCGCCCGGCCGCGAAGGCGGTCGGCCCGAGGCCGAGGTGCTGGAGGCTGGCCAGGTGCTCGATCAGGAGGTTGTTGACGACCTGGCCGAGCCAGAAGTCGACGAAGGCCGTCGAGTAGCTGCCGCTGCTCGCCTGGCCGGCGATCGGCGGCAGGCTCACCTGGCCGCTCGAGCGGACCTGCACGCTTGCGTCGAGGTAACAGCCGAACGCGGCGTTCTGTTGGATCGTGGACAGCTCGGAGTTGAGCGTCGCCTGGCTGATCGAGGTCCCGTCGACGCTGAGGGCGGTGGCCGGGACCGTGAACGCCGCCGCCGCGACGACCGCGCCGACCACGACGAGGAGGGCCAACGCGCCCGAGAGTATTGGGTGCCTCACGCGCCCGGCATGTTACCGGCGTCGCCCTCGGCCCCAGGATCGGCCGGGGGCGGCACCAGCTCGTCGAGCAGCGCACGCAGCTGGCGGGCCGCCCCCAGGGGGTCGACGGGCACGATCAGCTGCCCGAGCTGCTCGCGGTAGTCGGCGTCCCGGGCCAGGCGGTGCAGCCGGGCCTGGGCGCTCGCCGGGAGGGCCAGCCCCGACACCCGGGCCACGGGCCGCCCCCCGATGCCCCGGCGCGCCGCGACGCTCACCTCGCCGACACCGATGCGCAGGCAGGTGGCCCGGAGCCGGGCGAGCTCGAGCAGGCCCTCGGCCGCCGGCGGCAGCGGCCCGTAGCGGTCGACCCACTCGGCCGCGACGTCCTCGACCTCGGCGGCGACCCGGGCCGAGCCGAGCCGCCGGTAGGCCTCGACCCGGGCGTCCTCCGCCTCGACGTAGGAGGGGGGCAGGTGCGCGTCGCCCGGCACGTCGATCGAGACCGCCGGCGGCTCGAAGGGCCGCTCCCCCTTCGCGAGGGCGACGGCCTCGGCCACCATCTGGACGTAGAGGTCGTAGCCCACCGCCGCGATGTGCCCGGACTGGTCGCGGCCGAGCAGGTTGCCGGCACCCCTGATCTGCAGGTCCCGCATCGCGATCTTGAAGCCCGAGCCGAGCTCGTTGTGCTCGCCGATCGTGCGCAGGCGCTCGTAGGCCGCCTCGGTCAGCACGCGCTCGGCCGGGTGGAAGAGGTATGCGTAGGCCCGCTGGCCGGCCCGGCCGACGCGCCCGCGGATCTGGTGCAGCTGGCCGAGCCCGAGCAGGTCGGCGCGATCGACCACGAGCGTGTTCACCGTCGGCATGTCGATCCCCGACTCGATGATCGTCGTGCACACCAAGACGTCGTAGCGCTGGTCCCAGAAGTCGAGGACCACCTGCTCGAGCGTGCCCTCGTCCATCTGGCCGTGCGCGATGGCGACCCGGGCCTCGGGGACGAGCGCCCGCACCCGGCGCGCCACCGCGTCGATGTCGGCCACCCGGTTGTGGAGGTAGAAGACCTGGCCCTCGCGCAACAGCTCGCGGCGGATGGCCTCGGAGACCGCCGAGTCGTCGGACTCGCCCACGTAGGTGAGGATGGGTTGGCGGTCGCTCGGCGGCGTGTTGACCATCGAGAGGTCGCGGATGCCGGTCAGCGCCATCTCGAGGGTGCGCGGGATCGGGCTCGCGGTGAGGGTGAGGACGTCCACGCCCCGGGTCATGGCCTTCACCGCCTCCTTGTGGCCTACCCCGAAGCGCTGTTCCTCGTCGACGACGAGGAGGCCCAGCTTCTTGAAGGTGACCCCCTCGGAGAGGAGCCGGTGGGTGCCGATGACGACGTCGACGGACCCCTCGGCCAGCCCGTGGACCACCCGGGCGGCCTGGGCGTCGGAGAGGAACCGGCTGAGCAGCTCGACGCGCACCGGGAAGCCCTGGTAGCGCTCGGAGAACGTCGTGAAGTGCTGGCTCGCGAGCAGCGTGGTCGGCACGAGGACCGCCGCCTGGGTCCCGTCTTGGACCGCCTTGAACACCGCGCGGATCGCGACCTCGGTCTTGCCGAAGCCGACGTCCCCGCAGACCAGGCGGTCCATCGGGCGCTCGGACTCCATGTCGGCCTTCACCTCAGCGATCGCACGGAGCTGGTCGGGGGTCTCGGTGAAGGGGAAGCCCGCCTCGAGCTCGCGCTGCCAGGGGGTGTCGGGCGCGAAGGCGTGGCCGAGCACGCTCGCGCGGGCCCGGTAGAGCTCGACGAGCTCCTGGGCGATCTCGCCGGCCGCGGCCCGCGCCCGGGCGCGGGTGCGCTGCCAGTCGGCGCCGCCCATCTTGGACAAGGTGGGCACCTCGCCGCCCGAGTAGGGAGTGAGGGCCTCGATCTGGTCGACCGGGAGATAGAGCCGATCGCTCCCCCGGAACTCCAAGAGCAGGTAGTCGCGCGTCGCACCGGCGACCGTGCGGGTGGTCACCCCGGCATAGCGGGCGACGCCGTGCTGGC
>DAHUYG010000023.1 GCA_027315315.1 Acidimicrobiaceae bacterium
GAGGCGTGCGCACGCCACGACCGTCGGCCGACGCAAATCCCGATCCGAAAGGACGTGTTCGTCGCCGAGACGGCCGCCGAAGCAGAGAAGGTCGGCGACGCGCTCATGGGGGCCGGGTACCGGGGATTCGAGCGCGGCGCGGTCGCCTACGGGGACCCCGACACGGTCGCCGAGCAGCTGGCCCCGTTCGCGTCGCTCGGGTTCACCGACGTCATCATCCGTTCCATGCCGGCTCCGCTCGAGCAGTCCGTGCGCTCGGTCGAGCTGAGCGGCGAGGTCCGGGCGAGGCTGCAGACGGCCTGAGGCGCGGGCCGCCGCACCGCGCGCGAGCCTTAGGGCTGTCGGCCCCGCCCCCATCCTCGCTGCTCGAGCGCGGCCGCCACCTTGCGGTAGCGGCCGACCGGGACGAGGTGGACCCCGTCGAAGGACCCGCTCGCCCTGAGGTCCTCCATGAGCGTGCACGCGAACTCGACGCCGGCGTCGTCGTCGACCTCGAGGCGCCCGAGCAGGCTCGAGGGGATCTCGATCTGATCGGTCGCCTCGCGCAGGGTCTTGGCCATCCCAATGCTCGCCACGACCAGGACACCTGCGTACACCGGTCCCTCGAAGTCCACCGTGCTCCGCCACTCGAGCAACGCCTCGAGATCGAAGGCCGCCTGCACGAAGAGGAAGTCCGCCTCGCGCTTCCAGGCCGGCAGCGGCACCATCCGGCTCGTCACGCCGACCGAGAAAGTGCCGCGGCCGGCGAAGACCTCCGAGCTCCCGAACGTCTGGACCTCCTCGAGCATCCGGGCCACGTTGAGGTCGGTCGACCGGCCGCCCGAGGTCGGTTGGTCGCCGAAGACGCACAGGAACCGGTGCACGCCGTAGGCGGCGGCGGTGAGCAGATCGCGCCGGAACCCCAGTCGGTTCCGGTCCCGGCTGTTCAAGCAGGCGATCGCGCTCTCGCCCATGTTGGCCACCTCGTGCGCGACGGCGATGCTCGACACCGTCGCGCGGCCGAGGTGGTTGTCGGGGATGAGGAAGCCGTGCGCGACCGGGGAGAGCACGCCGACCTGGTGGCGCACCCTCGAGAGGTCCGGCCTCGTCGCCGGCTCCACCTCGGCAACGACCTCGAACCTCGAAGCGGTCATGGCCAACGGTACCGTCCGATCCCCCATGCACCCGATGCCGGGGCCCTCTCCGAGGACGCCCCCGGGGGTCGCTGGCTGCCAAAAGGCCCTATCGGGGCACACCCCGCCAGGTCAGAATCCACCTGCCAGGGACATTCGTCGTCACCGGGGCCGGCGCCGAGCCGGTGCTCGTGGCGGGAGAGGAGAAGAGCACGGCAGTGCAGGTGAGACACAGGTGGCTGACGCTCGCAGTGCTCTGCGTGACGTTGCTGCTGGTCAGCCTCGACAACCTCATCTTGAACGTGGCGCTCCCCGTCATCGTGCGGACGATGCACGCGTCGTCCACCGAGCTGCAGTGGATCGTCGATGCGTACGTCATCGTCTTTGCCGGGCTCCTGCTCGTGCTCGGCAGCCTGGGCGACCGGATCGGACGCAAGTGGGTCTTCGTCGTCGGGCTCGCAGTCTTCGCCGCTGGGTCCGCCGCCTCGGCGTTCTCCGGCTCCCCGCACCGGTTGATCATCGCCCGCGCGTGCATGGGCATCGGTGGCGCCGCGATCATGCCCTCCAGCCTCTCTATCTTGACCAACGTCTTTCGGGAGCCGACCGAGCGGGCCCGGGCGATCGGGATCTGGTCGGGGACCACCGGGCTCGGCGTGGCGCTCGGTCCCCTCGCTGGGGGGTGGCTCCTCGCCCGCTTCTGGTGGGGATCGGTGTTCCTCATCAACGTGCCGATCGCCCTCCTCGGGCTCCTGGCGGCGCTCTTCCTCGTCCCCAACTCGAGCAACCCGGCGAGCAAGCGACCGGACCCCGGGGGGGCCGTCCTCTCCATGGCCGGGATGGGGCTCTTCTTGTGGGGGGTCATCGAGGCGCCGAACCACGGGTGGACCTCGCCGCTCATCATCGGCTCGCTCGCCGGCGGCCTCGCAGTGCTCGGCGCCTTCCTCGTCCTCGAGCGCCGCTCGGCACATCCGATGCTGCAGCTGGAGTTCTTCGGCAACCGACACTTCTCGGCCGCGATCGGGGCGATGGCCATGGTCATCTTCGCCCTCTTCGGCGCGCTGTTCTTGTTGACCCAGTACCTGCAGTTCTCCCTCGGTTACTCGGCCTATGAGGCGGGGCTGCGGGTGGCCCCGGTGGCGGCGGTGCTCCTCGTGGTGGCGCCGCTCTCGAGCGTCATCGTGCGCTTCATCGGGACCAAACCGGTCGTGTTCTGCGGCTTGGCACTCATCGCGACGGGGCTCGTCATGCTCTCGGGCGTGTCGGTCCACGACACCTACGGCGGGATCCTGCCCGCCCTCTTCCTACTCGGTTCGGGTGCCGGGCTGTCCTTCGCCCCGTGCACCGAGTCGGTCATGGGCTCGCTCCCGCCCGACCTCGCCGGGATCGGATCGGCGACCGACAGCACGGCGATCCAGATCGGCGGGGCGCTCGGGGTGGCGGTCTTGGGCAGCCTGCTCAACACGCGCTTCCAGGGCGACGTGCTGCCGCTGGTCGCGCACCGCGGGATCCCGGCCTCGGTGATCACCCTCATCACCGGCTCGCTGGGCGGGTCGCTCGCCGTCGCCCACCAGGTCGGCGGGCACCTAGGCGCAGCGCTCGCGAACGCCGCCCGCGCAGCGTTCGTGAGCGGGATGGATCTCGCGCTGAAGGTCGGTGCCGGAGCGGTGTCGGCGGCCGCGCTGGTCACCCTGGCGGCGCTGCCGAACCGGGGCGCCGGCCCCGAGGGCGCCCAGCGCGACCGCCCCCCCGTGAGCGAGCGCGCCAGCTGAGGCCCCCGGACGCGAAAGCGCCCGACCCGGGAACCTCGCCCGGGGCGGGCGCTCTACCTCGGTTGTCCGGGGGGCGGGTGAGCGGGGATCACCTCTGCGGATCTTGCGGGACCGTCGCCGCTGTGACGGGCTTTTTCAAAAGACGTCACCTGGTGGAGGAGAGGCCGGTCCGAACGGACCTCCTCCTCACCCGCCCTTGGAGATGTTGCATCTCGCCATGCCCACCTCCTTCGGCCCCCTCCCTGGGAGCCTCCGACAATCATTCCAACGCCGTGGGTCCCCGGCGTGTTCCGGGTCCCCGCTGCGAAGGGCAGTTCGCGAGGAGCGGTGTGACCTTCTCCTCTGTCGATCCCGAGGCCCCCCGCCGAGCATGGTCGAAGGACCGTGAGTGAGGCGGCGAGATGACGGTGCAAGAGACCCAGGTGGGGACCCTCGGCGGGTGCTGGCACAACCAGCTCGGCACGCGGCTCGAGATCGCCGTGGACGGTCGGGGCGTGGTGAGCGGCGCGATCCGCTCGGAGGTGGGCGGTGCCGGGGGGGACCAGCCGGTGGCGGGCTACGTGGCGCCGTGGCCAGCGCCCCGAGGCGTGATCGGGCTCGTCGTGCGGTGGGAGGGCACCCACTCGGTGACGGCCTGGTCGGGCCACTTCGATCTCGAGGCGGGGCTGATCGCGGCCAACTGGCTGCTCACGGCGGCCGAGTTCGACCACAACGAGTGGCAGGCGACGCGGGTGGGCAACGACACCTTCCGTCGAGACGCTTCGGACCGGGCGCCCGACGGAGCGCGCCGGCCTGGGTGACGGGGCTCTCTCGTGCCCTATCTCGTGTTCGCCCTGCGGGACCTGCTGGCCAAGAAGGGCCGGACGATCGGCCTCGCTGCGGCGGTCGCCTTCGCGGTCATGACCGTGGTGACCCTGGCCGTGACGAGCAGCGGTCTCGAGCAATCTGCGGCGGCGGTCATCTCGGTCGGCAAGGCCGACTTCACCGTGGCGCAGAAGAACGCTGCCGACCTGCTCTCGAGCACCATCGACCGCGGCGAGCAGGCCCGGGTGGCCCAGGTTCCGGGCGTCGCCAGCACGGTCGGGGTGCTGCTCGAGATCCAGCAAGTCAACGCCGACAACCCGGCGTTCGTGGAGATCGGGATCGCGCCGCAGGACCTGAGCCGCTTCGGGGTCACGGTGCTCGCCGGCCACGCGTATTCGCCCACGGCGCGCAGCGAGTGCATGCTCGGCTGGCGGGCGGCCTCGAACCTCGGGCTCCACGTCGGTTCGCAGTTCAAGGCGAACGGCACGATCAACACCGTCACCGGCATCTACTCGACCGGCAACAGCTTCGGAGACGCCGCCGCGATGTTCCCGCTCCCCGCCGTGCAGGGCTACAACCGGGTGCCCGGGATCGCGAGCCTGGTCTTCGTGAAGGTCGACCACGGGGCGAACATCGCGAGCGTCGAGCGGACGATCACCTATCGCCTCCCCGAGCTCACCACGATCCGCACCGCGGCCCAGTTCGGGCGGGCCGACCGGAACCTCATCTACCTCAAGGCCGCGGTGACCGGCAGCACCATCCTGGCCGTGCTCATCGGCGCGATCATCGTCGGCAACACGATGCTGCTCTCGGTCTTCGAGCGGACCCGGGAGCTCGGCCTCCTGCGGGCGATCGGCTGGAGCCGGCGACGGATCGTGGGGCTCATCATGACCGAGGGGTTCGCCGTGGCCTTCGCCGGCACCGCCGTGGGGGTCGGGCTCTCGTTCCTTGTGAGCAGCGCGCTCGAGCGGGTGCCGGCGCTCGTCGGGATCCTCCACACCAACTTCACCCCGGGCGCGTTCTGGCGGGCGCTGCTCACAGCGCTCGCCATGAGCCTCATCGGCGGGCTGTACCCGGCCGTCCGGGCGGCCTTCCTCGCCCCGCTCAAGGCGCTCAGCTATGAGTGAGGACCCGACTCGCCCCGAGGCGCCCGAGGGCGCGCCCCCGGCCATCGAGCTGTGCGGCGTCGCGAAGCGCTACTCGGGTGGGGTGAGCGCCCTCCATGAGGTGAACCTGGTCGTGGGGAGCGGGGAGTTCGTGGCCCTGTCGGGGCCCTCGGGATGCGGCAAGTCCACCCTCTTGCATCTGGTGGCGGCGCTCGACCGGCCCTCGGAGGGCGTGGTGAAGGTGAACGGCCGGGACCTGGCCCACATCCACGACCTCAGCCGCTTCCGGAGGCTCGAGGTCGGGCTCGTGTTCCAGCTGCACAACCTGCTCCCGCGCATCTCGGTCGTGGCGAACGTCGAGATCGCGATGTACGGCACGCACCGCAACGGCGCGGCCCGGCGGGCCCGCGCCAGGGAGCTGCTGGACGAGGTCGACCTGGCCGGTCAGGCCGAGCGGCTGCCGACGCAACTCTCGGGCGGAGAGCGCCAGCGGGTGGCGATCGCCCGTTCGCTCGCCAACGACCCGAGCGTCCTGCTCGCCGACGAGCCGACCGGGAACCTGGACGCCGAGGCGGCCAGGCGGATGATGGCGCTCTTCGGGCGCCTCCGGGATCGGGGGATGACGGTGCTGCTCGTCACCCACGATCTCGGCCTCGCCGCCATGGCCGACCGCCTGGAGCGGATCGAGGCCGGCCGGATCGTGACCGCTGGGCGCCCCGAGCGACCCGACGAAGCGGGAGCGGCGCGCCGGGCGCTCGCCCGGGACAGCGCGCCTTGAGGACGGATCCCTCAGGCGAGCAGCCTGCGCACCTGGCGGGCGATCTCGATGTCCTCACGCGCCGCGACGACCGCGACCGATCCCCGGGCACCATCGGGGGAGACGAGCCGGTCCCCGGTTGCCCCGTTGCGGTCCGGATCGAGCGAGAGACCGAGGAACCCGAGCCCGGAGGCAACGTCGGCTCGCAACCGGGCCGACGCTTCACCGGCGCCGCCGGTGAAGACGAGGCCGTCGATCCCGCCCATCGCAGCGGCCATGGCGCCCACGTTGGTGCGGATCCGGTAGACGAACACCTCGTGGGCGAGCGCGGCCGCCTCGTCGCCGGCGTCGGCGCGCGCCATGACCCGGCGGAGGTCGTCGGTGCCGGCCAGCCCGACGAGCCCCGAGCGATGCTCGAGCGCGTCGTCCATCTCGTCCGCCGACACGCCCCCGTGGCGCAGGACCCAGAGGAGGAGCCCGGGGTCGACGGAGCCCGAGCGCCGCGCCATCACCAGCCCCTCGAGGGGGGTGAAGCCCATCGTGGTGTCGACCGACACGCCGCGTTCGACCGCTGCGAGCGACGCGCCCGCGCCGAGGTGCGCGCTCACCAGGCGCAACTCGGAGGCCGGGCGCCCGAGCAGCTCGGCCGCCCGCCCAGCCGCCCAGGCGTGGCTGAGCCCGTGGAAGCCGTAGCGGCGAAGCCCCCAGGCCTCGCGCCACTCCCTTGGGAGCGCGTAGGTGGAGGCCCGCCGCGGGATGGTGGCGTGGAAGGCGGTGTCGAAGCAGGCGACCTGGGGCAGCCCGGGGTGGCTCCCGGCGAGCGCCGCGATGGCGGCCAGGGCCGGGGGATTGTGCAGCGGTGCCAAATCGGCGAGGCCCCCAGGATCTCGTCGGCCCGCTCGTCGAGCACGATCGGCCCGCTGAAGCGCGACCCGCCGTGCACCACGCGGTGCCCCGCGGCGTCGATCTCCGGGGCGCCCGCGAGGGCCTGCTCGAGCGCCCGGGGGACCTCCTCTGGGTCGAGGCGCGGCAGCGAGCGCTCGACGAGCGGCTCGTCGGCGTCGTCGAGCACGCTGAGCTTGACGCTGCTCGATCCCGCATTGACGATGAGGATGTTCATCGAGCACGACCGCCAGTGGCCCCGCCGCCCACGCGGGTCAACCCTAGGTGCGACGAGGAGGCGTTGCGATGAGCGAGACCGGCGCACGAACCGCCCCCGGGTGGGGACAGGTCGACCGGTACTTCCGGGCCGCCAACTACCTGAGCGCAGGCCAGATCTACCTCCTCGACAACCCGCTACTCGGTCGCGAGCTGTCGCCCGAGGACATCAAGCCGCGGCTCCTCGGGCACTGGGGCACGAGCCCGGGCCTCAACTTCTGCTACGCCCACCTGAGCCGGGTGCTGGTCGAGCGATCCCTCGAGATGCTCTTCGTGTGCGGCCCGGGGCACGGCGGCCCGGCGGTGTTGGCGAACGCCTGGCTCGAGGGGACCTACTCGGAGCTGTTCCCCCACGTGGCGCAGGACGAGGCCGGGATGCGCCAGCTGTTCCGACAGTTCTCGTTCCCGGGCGGGGTCCCGAGCCATTGCAGCCCGTCGACCCCCGGATCGATCCACGAGGGCGGCGAGCTCGGCTACTCGCTCAGCCACGCCTTCGGGGCCGCCTTCGACAACCCGGGGCTCGTCGTGGCCTGTGTCGTCGGCGACGGCGAGGCCGAGACGGCCGCCGCGGCGACCGGGTGGCAGTCGGGGAGGTTCCTCGACCCCTCGCGCGACGGGGCGGTGCTCCCGATCCTGCACCTGAACGGGTACAAGATTGCCGCGCCGACCGTGCTCGCGCGGATCGCCGAGTCCGACCTCGTCTCGTTCTTCGGCGGACTCGGCTACCGGCCGCTCGTCGTCGACGCGGGCGAGGAGGGGGGCGACCGCGCCGCGACGCACGGGGCCATGGCGGCGGCCCTCGAGGAGGCGCTCGACGCGATCGGTGAGATCCAAGCGACGGCCCGGGCCGGCCGGGCGGTGCCCGCCCGGTGGCCGATGATCGTCCTGCGGAGCCCCAAGGGGTGGACCGGCCCGAGGTCGGTCGACGGCGTGGCGGTCGAGGGGACCTTCCGCTCCCACCAGATCCCGATCGCCGGGGTCCGCGAGAACCCCGAGCACCTGCGCCTGCTCGAGGAGTGGCTCCGCAGCTACCGCCCCGAGGAGCTCTTCGACGAGGCCGGTGGGCCGATGCCGGACATCGCCGCGCTGGCCCCCGAGGGCGAGCGCCGGATGAGCGCGAACCCCCACGCCAACGGCGGGCTCCTGCTCGTCGACCTCACGCTGCCCGACTTCCGCCGCTACGCGGTCGACGTCCCGGCCCCCGGGGCCGGCTCCCACGAGCCCACGAGGGTGCTCGGTGGCTACCTGCGCGACGTGATGGCGTCGAACCCGACGAACTTCCGCCTCTTCGGGCCCGACGAGACCGCGTCCAATCGGCTTGGCGACGTCTTCGAGGTCACCGCGCGGACCTGGGACGCCGAGATCCTCCCGGGCGACGACCACCTCGCCCCCGACGGCCGGGTCATGGAGATGCTCTCCGAGCACCAGTGCCAGGGGTGGCTCGAGGGCTACCTGTTGACCGGCCGCCACGGGCTCTTCAACTGCTACGAGGCGTTCGTCCACATCGTCGACTCGATGTTCAACCAGCACGCGAAGTGGTTGAAGGTCTCGGCCGAGGTGCCGTGGCGGCGCCCGGTCGCCTCGCTCAACTACCTGCTCTCGAGCCACGTGTGGCGACAGGACCACAACGGGTTCTCGCACCAGGACCCCGGCTTCATCGATCACGTCGTGAACAAGAAGGCCGAGATCGTGCGCGTGTACTTCCCGCCCGACACCAACTGCCTCCTGTCGGTGATGGACCACTGCCTGCGGAGCCGCAACTACGTGAACGTGGTCGTGGCCGGCAAGCAGCCCGAGGGCGACTGGCTGACGCTCGAGGAGGCCGTCGACCACTGCACGCGGGGCCTCGGCATCTGGCCCTTCGCTTCGAACGACGAGGGCGGGGAGCCCGACGTGGTGCTGGCGTGCTGCGGCGACGTGCCCACCCTCGAGACCCTGGCCGCGGTCGAGCTCCTCCGGGCGCACCTTCCCGAGCTCAGGGTCCGGGTCCTCAACGTGGTCGACCTGATGCGTCTGCAGCCCGAGGCCGAGCACCCCCACGGCCTGAGCGACCGGGAGTTCGACACCCTTTTCACCACCGACCGGCCGGTCGTGTTCGCCTACCACGGCTATCCGCTCCTCATCCACCGGCTCACCTACCGGCGCACGAACCACGCCAACATCCACGTGCGGGGCTACAAGGAGGAGGGGACCACCACCACGCCCTTCGACATGGTCATGCTCAACGACCTCGATCGGTTCCACCTCGTGATCGACGTGCTCGACCGGGTGCCGGGGCTCGGGGCGCGCACCGCCGGGCTCCGCCAGCAGATGGTGGACGCCCGCATCGAGGCCCGGCGCTACGGGCGCGAGCACGGCGAGGACCCGCCCGAGATCGCCGGGTGGCGGTGGGCCGGCTGATCCTGGATCGTGACCTTCGGCCCGTGTGGCGCCCGGGTCGGGCGGCCAAGATGGGTGCATGACGAACGACGGGGCAGGCGGCGAGTTCAGCGCGATTGGTGAGGACGAGTGCTTCGGGCTCCTGGCCGGCCAGTGCCTCGGGCGCCTGGCGGTCATCCGCGACGGGCGCCCAGAGATCTTCCCGGTCAACTACGCCCTCGACGGCAAGACGGTCATCATCCGAACCGCGGCGGGGGCGAAGCTCGACTACGGCTCGTTCTCCCACGTGGCCTTCGAGGTCGAGCAGATCGACCTCGAGACCCGCCAGGGCTGGGTCGTCGAGCTCAAGGGCTTCGCCCAGGAGATCACCGACGGCGCCGACGCGTGGTCCGCCCACGCGCGGGCGCTGGCACCCGATCCCTGGGTCCAGGGTCCCCACGAGCACTTCCTCGCGATCAGCCACGCCCAGGTCTCGGGGCGCCGACTCGCGAGCGGGGCCGGGGGCTGAGCCCGGTGGCCCGGGCCGACCGCCGAGCCCGATGAGCCCGAGCCCCCTCGAGCGCGTCCCGCGTCTCGAAGACCTCCCGCCGCTTCGCGCGAAGCGGGTGCTCGTCCGGGCCGACTTCAACGTGCCGCTCGTAGAGGGCGAGGACGGGCGGCGCCTCGTCGAGGACGATTACCGGATCCGGGCCGCGCTCCCGACGCTGCGCTGGCTGCAGGAACGGGGCGCAGAGGTGACGGCCTGCACGCATCTCGGTCGGCCAAGGGGGCGGCCCGATCCGCGCCTCGACGTCGGGCCGGTCCGCGAGCGGCTGAGCGAGCTCGCCCCCGGGGTGGGACTGCTCGAGAACCTGCGCTTCGACCCCGGGGAGGAGGCCAACGACCCGGCGTTCGTCGCCCGGCTCGTCGAGGGCTTCGACGCGTACGTGAACGACGCGTTCGGCTCGTCGCACCGCGCGCACGCATCGATCGTCGGGCCGCCCCTTCGGCTGCCGTCGGCGGCCGGCCTGCTGCTCGCCCGGGAGGCCGAGATGCTGGGGCGGCTGCTGTCGAGTCCCGAACGCCCCTACGTGGCCGTCATCGGCGGGGCCAAGGTGGCCGACAAGCTTGGATTGCTCGCCACGCTCGCCGGTCGGGTCGACCGCCTCCTCGTGGGCGGCGCGATGGCCTTCACCCTCCTCTTGGCCCAGGGCCATCGCCTCGGACGCTCGCTGGTCGAGCCCGAACACGTCGAGGAGTGCCGGGCGTTGCTCGAGGCGGCCGGCGGCCGGCTGCTGCTGCCGAGCGACGTGGTGGTGCTGAGCCCCGAGGGGGCCCTCGGTGCGGGGACGTCCCGGACCGGCGAGGCCCGGGTCGTGGGGACCGACCTCCCCGACGGCTGGGAGGGCGTGGACATCGGGCCCGACACGAGGGCGGCGTTCGCCTCCGAGATCGCCGGCGCGAGGTCGCTCTTCTGGAACGGCCCGCTCGGGGCCTTCGAGGATCCCCGCTTCGCCGAGGGCACCCGGTCGGTCGCCGAGGCGATCGCGGCCGCCGACGCCTACAGCGTGGTGGGCGGCGGGGACACGGTCGCCGCGCTCGACGCGTGCAAGCTCGCCGAGCGAGTCTCGTTCGTGTCGACGGGCGGCGGCGCCTCCCTCGAGCTGCTCGAGCACGGCGACCTCCCGGCGTTCGAGGCGCTCCGGCTCGCACCCAACGCGCCCGGGCGCTGAGCGCGCGGGGCGGCCCGGTGGTCTCGGGACGCTCAGCGCCCGATCGGCGCCGGGATGATCACGACTGGGACCCGCGAGTGCTCGGCGAGCTCGTGGCTCGTGCTGCCGAGCGGGAGGCCGGCCGCGTGCTGGTGGCCCCGCGAGCCCACGACCACGCAACGGGCGCCGACGGGCGGGTCGGCCGCCCGGAGCAGGGCCGAGCATGGATCGCCCTCGCTCATGTGCCAGCGGACCTGCCCGGGCTCGAGGCCGTACTCGCCCGAGAGGATCTGCGCCTCCTCCTCCAGGTCGGCCACGAGCTGGGCCTCCTCGGTTCGCCCGAGCATCCCGGTGGCGTGGATGAGCACCACCGGGCAGCCGAGACGCGACGCCATGTCGAGCGCCCAGCGCGCCGCCGCCTTGGCCCCGGGCGTCCCGTCGTAGCCGACCGCGATCGTCTCGTCGTGCCCGATCACTGGAGAATCCGTTCGCTCGTCGCCCACTGGCGCGCGCTGCGCAGGGCCTCCTCGCGCTCGGTCTTCGCCCGGCGCACGGCGGCCCGGCCGATCTCGTCGCCGGTCGGTGGCTCGGCGTCGGTCTCGGCGCCGAGCACCGCGCCGAGGCTCGCAGCGACCGAGCTGCGCACGGCCTCGAGGTCGTAGCCGCCCTCGAGGAAGAAAGCGAGCCGGCCCGGTGCCGGCGCGAAGCTCCCGACCAGGCTCGCGAGCCTGGCGAAGTCGCCGCTCGAGAGCCCGAGCTCGGCCATGTGGTCCGCGCGGTGGGCGTCGAACCCGGCCGACACGAGCACCCAGGTCGCGCCGAAGGTCTCGATGGCCGGGAGCGCCACCTCGTCGATGGCCCGCCTGAGCGTGTCGCCGCTCGAGCCCGGGGGGACCGGGATGTTCACGCTGTAGCCGAGGGCGTCGGGGCCGCCGATCTCCCGGGCGCGGCCGGTGCCCGGGTACAGCGGCCACTGGTGGGTCGACACGTAGAGGACCCGGTGGTCGTTCCAGAAGATCGCCTGGGTGCCGTTGCCGTGGTGGACGTCCCAGTCGACGACGAGCAC
This sequence comes from Acidimicrobiaceae bacterium, assembly GCA_027315315.1. Lineage (GTDB taxonomy): Bacteria > Actinomycetota > Acidimicrobiia > Acidimicrobiales > RAAP-2 > Palsa-461. The sequence continues at coordinate 11,843 of DAHUYG010000023.1, forward strand.
CCGCTCGCCCCCCTCGGCCAGCGCGGCGGCCGCCACCGCCACGTTGTTGATGAGACAGAATCCCATGGCGCGGTCGGCGACGGCATGGTGGCCGGGCGGCCGCACGAGGGCGAAGCCGACGCCCTCCTCCTCCCGGCGGAGCTCGTCGACGACGCGCAGACCGGCTCCAGCCGCGAGCTTGGCGGCCTCCCAGGAGCGGCTGACCGCGTAGGTGTCGGGATCGAGGTCGCCCCCGCCGGCGTCGCAGAAGGCCTGGAGCTCGTCGAGGTAGGCGGGATCGTGGACGAGGGTCAGCTGGTCGCGGGTTGCCGGCAGCGCCTCGACCATCCGCAGCTCGCCCCCGAGGTGCAGGTCCTCGACGCCGGCCATCGCCGCCCGGGCCCGGCTCGGACGCTCGGGATGGCCGGCCCGGTGGTGTTCGGCGGATTCCACGGGACCGCTCACGATCAGCATGGTTGGCCGGCCCCCTCGATCGCTTGGCCTTCGGGGACGATCGAGAATCGCACCTCCACGACGCCCCCGCCGGCCAGCGAGGTCGTGGGGTGGAACCCCGAGTGCGAGAAGACCACGAGCATGTCGCGGTTGTCGAGGAGCGTCGAGGCGGTGAAGGTCTCGACACCGCGGCGCCGCGCCGCCTCGGCCAGGAGCCCGAGGAGCACCGGGGCGATGCCGTGGTGCTGCCACGCGTCCGCCACGACGAAGGCCACCTCGGCCTCGGTGGTCTCCGGCCAGCGGTCGTAGCGCGCCACCGCCGTGAGCTCGCCGTCGACCTCGGCGATCAGCGCGAGGCGCGTGTGGTAGTCGACCCGGGTGAAGCGCTCGACCTCGCGCTGGGTGAGCGTTGGGTGCGGCGAGAAGAACCGCATGTAGACCGAGTGCGAGCTCAGCGCACCGTGGAAGGCGACGAGCCTCGGGGCGTCGTCGGGTCGGATCGGGCGCACCGAGATGGTCGTCCCGCTGGCCGTGCGCAGCGTGCGCTCGAGCCACTCGGGGTAGCCCGGTGGTCGTTCGCCGGGCGGCTCGCTCAGCACGCGCCGCTCCTGCGGATGCTGCGGCCGGTGACCACCTCGGGCACGAGGCGCACGTAGGTGTGCCGCTCGCCGCCGGCCCACGGGACGATGCCGAGGGTCTCGGCCTCCCGCAGCTCGTCGGGGTCCACCACGATGTGCGCCCTCCCGGTCATGAGCACGCTCCAGCCCTCGCCGAGGGCGTCGTCGATGTGGTCGACCTCGAAGGAGACCTTGCGGCCGATGGCCGAGGCCGGAGGCGCCGAGGCGCCGGTGCGCAAGACGACGTCGTGTCCGAGCAGCTTGAAGTTGACCGGGATCGCCACCGGGCCCCGCGCCTCGTCGAAGACGATCCGGCCCACCCCGCCAGGGGCGATGAGGCGTTCGCACACCTCGCGCTCGAGCCGGTGGAGGACCGCCCGGCCCTTGGGCCCCTTCCCGCCGGGCGGCGCGAGCACGCGCCCGCCGGTCAGCGCGTCGGCGGTCGTCTCGAGCGCCGCCGACAGGCGCCACAGCGCGGCGCGTGTGAGCTGGGGGGACGCGCTGTGCTCGACCAGGCCCAGGTAGGAGGGGTCCATCCCGGCGCGCTCGGCAACCTGTTGCGTGCTCAGCGCGAGTTCCTCGCGCCGCTCGGCGATCCTTCGTCCAAGGTCTCCCACGCTGCTCATGGCACCACCCTCCACCTCCCAGGGTGCCCGAGGGCCCGGTCCCTCGCAAGGGTCGTTCGGCCCGAGGCAAGGGCACGCATCCGCGTGCCTCCGCGAGATGGACCAACGGCCCTATCGGCCCCGCTGTTCGGGGCCGAGGCTGGAGGCACGCCGAGTGGCGCGAACGAGGGAGGACCGATGGCCACAGCCGCGCAGATGTCGGGGCGGATCGGCGCGCTCGCACTGGAGCCGCCCATCCGCCTGTCCGAGGGGACGACCGTCGCCGGCGCGGCCCAGGCGATGGAGGAGGCGGACCTGTCCTGCGTGCTCATCGGGGAAGGGGCGCCCCGCGTCGTCACCGACCACGACCTGGCCCTGGCCGTCGCGGCCGGCATCGCGCCGAGCGCACCGGTGCGCGAGATCGCGACGAAAGAGCCCGTGTGGGCGACGACGAGCACCACGGTCGCCGACGCGGCGGCCCTGATGACGGGGAACGGGATCCGTCACCTGGTGGTGATCGCGCCCGACGGGGAGGTGGCCGGGATCCTGTCGCTCTTGGCCACGACCCGCGCCCTGCTCGAGTGGGCACCGCCGCTCGCCCGAACCCAGCGCGCGTGATCCCTGCGCGCGCCGGTGCCCCGAGGGGCAAGGATGCGCCGGTGGGGTTGTCAGCGTGCAGCCGGCAGCGACCGGGTGGTGGCCGCCGGCGGTGAGCGGAGTCCCGGGGGCGCTCGTGCCTCGCGCCGAGGCCGTGACCGGGTGGTTGTTCGACCTCGACGGGGTGCTGACCGACACCGCCTCCCTGCACGTCTCGGCGTGGAAGACGACCTTCGACGCCGTGCTCTCGTCGCTCGGCGGGCACGAGGCGCCCTTCGACCCCGTCGCCGACTACGAGCGATACGTCGACGGGAGGCCGAGGATGGACGGGGCGCGGGACTTCCTCGCCTCCCGGGGCATCGTGCTGCCCGAGGGCTCGGACGACGCGGCCCCCGGGGCCGGCACGCTCGCTGACCTCGTCTCGCGCAAAGACGACCTCTATCTCCGACTGCTCCGCTCCGGGAGGGCCCGGGCGTTCCCCGACGCGCTGGAGCTGCTCGGCGCCCTGTCGGCGCGCGGCCGCCAGTGCGCGGTCGTGACGGCCAGCCGGCACCTGGCCGAGGTGCTGGAGGCCACCGGGCTCGGGGTCTCGTTCGGCGCGCTGGTCGACGGCCTCGTCGCGGCAGGGCGTGCGCTGCGGGGCAAGCCGGCCCCCGACACCTACCTGCACGCGGCGTTCCTGCTCGGCCTCCCCCCGCCCGCGGCGGCGGTGGTCGAGGACGCCCCCGCGGGCGTGGCGGCCGGGCGCGCCGGGGGCTTCGGACTGGTGGTCGGCGTCGCCCGTCGGGCGAAGAAGGAGGAGCTCCTCGCCGAGGGCGCCGACCTCGTCGTGGCGCGTCTCACCGAGCTCCTCGAGGGCGCCAACGGGGCCGGGGCGGACGGCCGATGATCACCCATCCAGCGTTTCGGGTGGGGCCCTGGACCCTGACCGAGGTGGCGTTCTCGCCCGAGATCGTCGAACAGACAGAGACGCTGTTCACGGTCTCGAACGGCCACCTCGGCCTGCGGGGCAACCTCGAGGAGGGTGCGCCGGTCGGGCAGCCCGGGACGTACCTGAACGGCTTCTACGAGCGGCGCCCGAACGCCTTCGAGCAGGCGCCACCCTCGGCCAGGGTGCCGAACAACGAGACCGCCCTGAACGTCACCGACGGCAAGGTCATCCGCCTGCGCGTCGACGGTGACCCCCTCGACGTGCGCTCCGAGGGGCTGCGCCGCCACGTCCGGGTGCTCGACATGGCGGCGGCCGAGCTCGTCAGGGAGCTCGAGTGGAGGGCCCCGAGCGGCGCCATCGTCGAGGTCCGGACCCGCCGTCTCGTCTCGCTGGTCGTCCCGGGGCTGGCGGCGATCTCCTATCGGGTCGTTGTCCTCGAGGGCGAGGCGGAGATCGAGCTCACCTCCAGCCTCGTCGCCAACGAGAGCATGCAGGTCCGAGAGGACGACCCCCGGGCGGCCGCCCCGCTCTACGGCCAGGTGCTGCTGCCGCGCGCCGCGAGGACGAGGGGGCGGCGGCTCGTGGCCGGGTACACGACGCGGGCGAGCCGGCTCAACCTCGTCACGGTGGCCGACCACGTGCTCGACGGGCCCGGTGCGGGCGCCGAGAGCTTCAAGGAGTCGGCCGAGCTCGGCATCGTGTACCGGCTGGCGCTGTCGAGCGGCCAGGCCGTGACGCTGACCAAGCTGCTCGCCTACGAGTGGTCCGAGCACGCCCCGATCGAGGCCCTGGCCGAGCGGGCGGGGCTGGTCGTCGACCGCGGGCTCGTCCTCGGCTACGAGGGCCTGGCCGAACGCCAGCGCGCCTTTGCCGAGGCCTTCTGGGCGCGCACCGACGTCGTCGTCGAGGGCGACCCCGAGGTGCAGCAGGGGGTGCGCTTCGGCCTCTTCCAGCTGCTCCAGGCCGCAGCGCACGCCGGTGAGCGGGGCATCGCCGCCAAGGGGCTGACCGGGCAGGGCTACGACGGGCACCGCTTCTGGGACTCGGAGACCTTCCTCGTTCGGATCCTCGCCCACACGACCCCGGCGTGGGCGCGGGACCTGCTGGGGTTCCGGGTGCGCACCCTGGATCGGGCCCGGGCCCGGGCCCGGTCGCTCAAACTCGACGGCGCGCTGTTCCCGTGGCGCACGATCTCGGGGGAGGACGTGTCGTCGTACTTCCCCGAGGGCCTGGCCGCCTACCACCTCGGCGCCGACATCGCCCATGCCGTCGGGGTGTACGTGCAGTGCACCGGGGACGAGGACTTCGCGGCGGGCAGCGGTGCCGAGCTGCTGGTCGAGACGGCGAGGCTCTGGATGGCGCTCGGGCACGCCGACCCGGCGCGCGGCGCCTTCTGCATCGACGAGGTCACCGGACCCGACGAGTACTCGGCGCTCGTCGACAACAACCTGTACACCAACGTCATGGCGGCCCGGAACCTGGCGGCGGCCGCCCGGAGCGTCCGTCGCCTCGCCGCCGAGCGCCCCGACGCGCACCGGGCGCTCGTCGCGGGCTGCGGGCTGCGCCCGGGCGAGGTCGAGGCCTGGGAGCGGGCGGCCGAGACGATGTACCTCCCCTACGACGAGGGCCGCGGCATCCACGCGCAGGACGACGCCTTCCTCCATCACCGCGCGTTCGACCTGGCCTCGGCGGAGGGGAAGCGGCCCCTCCTGCTCTTCGTGCACCCACTCGCGCTCTACGGCCGCCAGGTGATCAAGCAGGCCGACGTGGTGCTCGCGCTGTGGCTGGCCGGCGAGCGGTTCTCGATCGAGGACAAGCGGCGCGACTTCGCGTACTACGAGCCGCTCACGGTGCATGACTCGTCGCTCTCGGCCGTCGCTCACGCGGTCGTGGCGAGCGAGATCGGCGAGCTGGACTGCGCCTTTGGCTACCTGCGCCGCTGTGCGCTGATCGACCTCGACGACCTGGCCGACGACGTGCGCGACGGCGTCCATCTGGCCGGGGCGGCCAGCGGGTGGAGCGCGGTGGTCGAGGGACTGGCCGGATACCGGGGCGGCGGGTCGATCGCCTTCGCCCCGCACCTGCCGCCCCCGCTGCGGCGCCTGGCCTTCGCACTCAGCCTCGGCGGCCGTCGCCTCGAGGTCGAGGTCGGCCCCGAGTCGACCCGATACCGGCTGGTGGGGGAGGGTCCGCTCGCGTTCGAGCACCACGGGGTCCCGGTCACCCTCGGGGCCTCCGGCGAACAGGCGGTCCTCCCGACGGGCCGGGCCAGGTAGGCGGCCGATGGCCCGGTGGCGTCCTCAGCCCCCGCCGAAGAGCGCGAGGGCCCGCCGGTGGACCTCGTCGCACTCGGCGTCGGTGTCGAGCACGGCGGCCTCGGGCCACGGCGCGTCGCGCTCGGCCATGCGCCGTGCCACGGCGGCGTCGGCGTCCGAGGCGTCGCCGCCAGCGGCGTTCCGGGTGGCGAGGCGGGACTCGGCGACGGGTCCGGGTGCGACGCAGCGGATCTCGCTCGTGTCGGCCACGGCGCCCTCGGCGACCCGGCGCGCCTCGGCCCGCCAGGCGGGGTCGGTGAAGCTGCCGTCGAGCACGACGCTGCGACCCATCTCGAGCTGGACGCGGGCGCGCTCGAGCGTCTCGCGGTAGGTGGCCTTAGTCCACTCGGGCGAGTAGAGCTCCTCGCGCCAGGGTCCCGGTCGGGCCGGGGCGGGGTCGATGCCCGCCAGCTCCTTCCGGACGACGTCCGTGCGCAGCACCGCGGCGTCGAGCGCGTTGGCGACCCAGCGGGCGACGGTGGTCTTGGCGGTGCCGGGCAGCCCGCCGACCACGATCAGGCGGACCCGGCCGGCCTCCAGGTGTGTCGCGCACATGGCGAGCAGCTCGACGCCGAGCGCTGCGGCATCGGCGTCCCCCTGGTCGAACCGCAGCCCGGCCACGAGCGCCCGCACGTGGGCCCGGTACGCGATGTAGTGGTGGGCGAGCGACGAGGGCCAGCGGTCGCCCGAGGCGCCCGCGTACTCCTCGAGGAAGGCCGTCGCGAGGTCGGCGCGTCCCAGCCGCTCGAGGTCCATGGCGAGCGAGCACACGTCCCCGAGGGCGTCGCCGCAACGCAGGTCGTCGTCGAACTCGAGACAGTCGAGCACCCGGGGCCCGTCGTCCAGGCAGAAGACGTCGTCGGCCAGCAGGTCCCCGTGACCGTCGCACGCCCGACCGTCGGCGACCCTCGCCTCGAAGAGCCGGCGCCGACCCGCGAGGTAACGGGCGGCGCGCTCGATGATGCGCCCGGCCAGCCCCGGATCGAAGAGCGCTCCGACCAGGTGCGCCATCTCGGACGCGTTGGCCCGCCAACGACCGAGGGCGGCAGCGGCGCTCGCCTGTCGCTCGCAGTCCGGCGAGCGCCCGGCGGCGTGGAAGCCGGCGAGGAGGGCCGCCAGGGCGGTGATCGCCGGCCGCAGCTCGCGGCCCTCGACCGCCATGACGCTGAGCGCCCGGCGCGACGGCAGGCGGCGCATGGCGACGAAGGAGTCCCACACCTCGCCGCCCGGCCCGCGTAGCTCGCCTGCGCCGAGATAGACGTCGGGTGCGAGGCGGCGGTTGAGCTCGACCTCGCGCTCGCAGGCCCGACGCCGGCCCTCGGGCGTGGTGAAGTCCAAGAAGCCATAACGCACCGGCTTCTTCACCTTGATGGCCCGGTCGCCGAGGAAGAAGACGGCAGCGGTGTGGGTCTCGACCGCCGCGGCGAAGGGGGCCTCGGCCTCGGAGTGATCGCCGACCCCTCTCGTGTTCTGGTCCCGCTGCGCCATGGCTTCCCCTGGCCGCGCCGCGCTAGCGCCGGGCCCCGGGCGGCGTCCGGAGCTGCGACAACGGGACGTTCGGCCCTGTCTCGTGCACGGTGGCGAGCGTACGGTGCTTTCAGACGGGAGGTGACCGTGATGGAGAACGGACGGGTGGTGGCCGAGGTCGTGCGGGCATGGGTGGCCATCGCGCTGCCCGGTGAGTACGGCGCAGCGAGCCGCGCCGGTCGCATCGCCGAGTCGGCCTACCTTGACGGCGCCTCGATCCAAGAGGCGTGTCACAGCGCGATGGGGTTCGTCCAGAGCTGGATCAATCACCCTTCGCATTGGAAGGCGACAAACGATGCGATGGCTCTGGCGTCGTGAGGCCCCGACCGAGCGCCCTGCGGACGCCATCGGGCGCTTCGAGTTGCCTTTGCCGCTCAGGGCGCTGAGCGCGAATCGGTTGGTCGCCGAGTGCGAGGCCTTCCTGGCCGGCCGGCTCGCCGACCAGGTCGACACCGAGGTCCCGGTCTGGAGCTGGACCAACCTGTTGGCACACGGGTCCGAAGGCGACCTGGCGAAGGAGACCACGGGCGACTCGGGCGACGACTGGCGCAGGGCGCGGGCGTATCTCGCTTTGAGCCTGCTCAAACTCGCCTCGACCAACGGTCCGCTCAAGGAGATCCAGCAGCGGGTGATGGTCCCCCTCGAGCTCGAGTTGGCCGCCCGACCCGAGGTGGCGGCGTGGGAGCCCCGCGCCTGGGCCTCCACGGTCGAGCACGCGTTGGAGGGCTATCGGCGCCAGTGCCGTCGCTCGGCATAGTCGGCCCGCTTCTCCCGGTCGATGACGGGGGTGGAGGATCTGATGACGGGGTGGAAGATCGAAGGACGCTGCCTCGACGCGTCGGGGTCATCGGGCAGCGTCGTTCGCAGCGGTGGACCCCGATTGGGACCGAGGGCCCTAGTCCCAGACGTCTCCTGGGTGCAAGCTACTCCCGGCGATCGCGGTGGTCGCCTCGGTTGCCGACACACGACAACGCAGCCTGAGAATGGAACGGCGCCATGCGAATGATCCTCATTGCGACAACGGGGGGAGTGGGAACCCTCCTGTGCATCGTCGCCATCTACGCGACGCGCGTGGGTCGCGTCGGCCACACGGTCGTCCCCGTCGAGATCGAGCGGCCGAGTCCTGCGATCCGCGTCCTGCGCACCGAAGAGGAGCTGGGCGAAGCGCTCCGGCGCGCGGCACGTTCCGAACAGTTGACGGCCGACGCCTATCGGCACCGGGTGGCCCGTGACGAGTCGATGCTCCAACCGCTCCAGCCAGCCAGGGCGCTCCAGACACCCAGGGCCCTCGAGCCGCGCCGTCCGGTGCTCGATGACGACACCGGGCACCCGCTCTCGGCCTGAGGCACTCCGGATCCCTATCCCAGCTTGACCACCGCGTACCAGACGCGGTCGGCGACGTGCTCGATGGCGTCGCCGATGCGGGCGCAGCGGCGGTAGAGCTCGCGTTTGCCTGCGACCAGGCCCGGGTCGGATGAAACCACGAGCCCCGCCATCGCGTCCCGGTACACGTGCTCGATGGCGCGCTGGTTCCTGATCGCCTCGTCTGCGGCCGCCGTGGCGCCCTCGGCATCCCTCTCCATGAGCGGGAAGGACCGCACGAGGCACCTCACGCCGTTCAAGGCGCATTTGGCCATCTGGGCGATGGGCTCGTCGGGTGCCATGTCGAGCACCTCGGCCTCGCGCACCAGGTCCTTCGCCTGGTTCATTACTCGGTCCAATCGCTCGGACAAGGAGAAGAGGTCCTCGGGCTCGACCGGGGTCACAAAGGCGCGGCGAAGCGCCGCGGTGGCGGCGCGCCGGAGGTCGTCGGCAGCGTGCTCGGCGGCCCGGACCTCGGCGCCGGCCGCCGGCTCGCCGGCCGCCCACCGCTCGAAGGCCTCCATCCCGGCGACCGTCCGCTCCCCCTGGTCGACCAGCAGCTCGAGCACCCGAGGGGCGCTCGGCAGGAACCAGGACCGCACGCCACGCCGCCCGCCGCTTCTCACCGCAGGGCCCTCCACGCCACGAGCGTGAGGGCGCCCAGCCCCCCGCTCACCGGGAGGGTCACCAGCCAGGCGATCCCGATCGCACGCACGACGCGCCACCGTACGTGACGCCACCGCTCGCCCGCCCCGACGCCGACCACGGCCGGGGCCACCACGTCGGTGGTGCTGAGCGGCGCCCCGAAGAGGGAGCCGGCGAGCACGATCAGCGATGCCGTGCCCTGGCTCACGAGACCGTCGAGTGCGCGAAGGGGGAAGATGCCGCGACCGAGCGTCCGCACCACGCTCCAGCCGCCGAGCGTCGTGCCGATCGTGATGGCGCCGGCGCCGGTCAGCCGGACCCAGAACGGCACCCCGAGGTGCGCCAGATGCCCCGTCGTGAAGAGCGCCAGGGCGAGCAGGCCCATCGTCTTCTGGGCGTCGTTGGAGCCGTGCGCGAGGGCGAGCGCGGCGGTGGTCACGATCTCGCCCCGGCGCACCGGCGTGAGGAGCGACCGGCCGGCGCCCCTGAGCGAGCGCCTCGCCACCCGGATCCCCGCCAGGGCGAGCGGCACCGCCACTGCGCTCGAGAGGCCGAGCCAGACGAGCGACCCGACCACGCCCACCGGACGCAGCCCCTGCATGCCGCCCCAGTGCACGGCGGTGGCCCCGTGGTCGGCGAGGGCGGCGCCGCTCAGCGCGCCGACCAGGCAGTGGCCCGAGCTGCAGGGGAGGCCGAGCGCGAGCGTGAACAGGTTCCAGGCGAGCGCCCCGAGGGCCGCCGAACCGAGCACGAGCAACGTGTCGGCGTGGGGGACGGCGACGATGCCGGCCACCGTCGTGGCCACCGCGGTCCCGATCACGAGCGCGCCGATCACGTGGAAGGTGGCCGCGAGCGCGATCGCCTGGCCCGGGCGCAACGCCCGCGTGACCACCGGCGCCGCGATGGCGTTGCCGGCATCGTGCAGGCCGTTGGCGAGGCCAAAGCCCACGGCCAGGATCACGATTGCGACGAGCACCCGGCGCCCCTTCTCGGAGTGACCTTGTCCTCTAGGCACTCGTCCCCGGCGTCCCGAAGATGGACCCAGGGGCGCCGAGCGCGCTCCAAGCCCCTCGAGGAAGGGAGGTAGCGATGCCATTGACGAAGTGGGACCGCCTCGGGGTGGACATCCCCGAGCGTTGGCGCCGTTGGTTGTACCTGGATGAGGAGCCCGAGGGATGGCTCCGCGTCGAGGAGGAGCGCCACGACGGCATGCTCGTGATCCGCGCCGAGATCCCGGGCATCGACCCCGAAAGGGACCTCGACGTCTCGGTCAGCGATCACACGCTGCGGATCTCGGCCAAGCGCGAGGAGCACACCGAAAACAAGAAGAAGGACGCCTACCGCTCGGAGTTCCGCTACGGCGAATTCCAGAGGGCCGTTCCCTTGCCCGCCGGTGTCGACCGCGACTCGGTGAAGGCCGCGTACAAGGACGGGATCTTGGAGGTCACGGTGCCCTGGTCGGCCGAGCACGAGCCCGGCACGACCAAGGTGCCGATCGCCCGGGCCGCCTGAGCCGAAAGACGCGGACCGGCGAGGGCCGGGGGTGCCGGCCTCCCCCAACACGGTGCCCCTCGGCCGCTGGCCCGCGGCCCAAGGCGCGGAGCCGCCGCTCTCGAGCGGCGGCTCCGTCGCGTCGGAGCGGGCGCGTGGTCCGGGGCCGCCGGCCCGCTCGGGCATCACATCAGGATGTCGCCTCGTCGCGCTCGCCGCTCGAGACGGTGCGCTCCTGGTCGCTGTCGACCAGCGTGGTGGTCGGCCCATCCGACCACCACCGGGAACCCGAGCCTCCGGGCCACGGTGGCGGCTGGGCGGGCCGGCGAAGCACTTCGGGCACGCCTCGAGGTGGGCGTCGTCTCCGCGGGCGTGCAGATTCGTCTCGTGCCCACCGCGAGGCTCGCCGTAGGGGAGTAGGTCCTCGGAGGTGGTCGCGGTGCGCACCGCGAGCCGCGCCCCTCGGCGCTGCGCTCGGGCAGCGCGCGGTGGCCGTCCTTGATAGTGGGCCACCGGGACCTCGGATCTCGTGCGTGGCGGGCCTTGGGTCCGTCCCCGTCCAACGCGGCGACGGCGCCGAAGGCCCTATATCTCCTCGGGCTCCATGACAATGGCGCCACACGGGCACTCCTGTAGGCAGATCCCGCAGCCCTTGCAGTAGTCGAAGTCGAACTCGTAGCGGCGGCCGGTCCCGAGCTTGATGACGGCGTTGTCCGGACAGACTCCGAAGCAGTTGTCGCACTCGAAACAGTTGCCGCACGAGAGGCAACGCCGCGCCTCGAACAGGGCATCGGACTCGTCGAGCCCCACCGCTACCTCGTCGAAGGTGCCGGTGCGGCGGGCCGGCTCGAGCCGCCGTCGCATCGTCTTGGGCGCGTCGTCGTAGTACCAGGTGTTGAGCAGCTCGAAGGTGGCGAGCTCGTGACGCGTCGGCCGCTCGAGGGGCACGCCCGAGAGCCAGGCGTGTGCCGCCCGGGCGGCCGCCTTGCCCTGGCCGATGGCCGTGGTGACGGTCCGCTCTGCGCTCGTCGCATCGCCGACCCCGAAGACGCCCGGGTGCCCCGTCATCAGGTCATCGCCCACCTCGAGCGCGCCGTGACGGACGACGACGTCCTCGAGACCCCCCACAAGAGAGAGGTCGGCGTCCTGGCCGAGCGCGAGCACGACAGAGTCGGCCTGGAGCACCTCGAGCTCGCCGGTGGGCTGGGGGAACCCGTGCTCGTCGAGCGCCATCTTCTCCAAGACGAGCCGGCCCTTCTCCATCTGGGTGATGGTGGAGAGCCACTTCATGACCACGCCCTCCTCGGCCGCCTCCTCCACCTCGACGTCGTGGGCGGGCATCTTCTCCCTCGTCCTGCGGTAGACGACGATCGCGTCGGTCGCTCCGAGGCGGCGGGCGGTCCGGGCGGCGTCCATCGCGGTGTCGCCGCCCCCGTAGACGACCACGCGTCGGCCGAGCGCCGGCGGCTCCTCGCCCTCCATCGAGCGCAGCAGGCTCACTGCGTCGAGGACCCGTGCCGAGTCGGCGGCCGCGATGTAGGCCCGGTGGGCGAGCTGGGCCCCCACGGCGAGCACGGCGGCGTCGAACCCGCCGGCTCGCATCGCTCCGGCGAGATCGCGCACCGGCGTGCCGAGCTCGACGTCGACGCCCATCTCGGTGATGCGCGCCACCTCGGCGTCGAGCGCAGCCCGCGGCAGCCGGTACTTCGGGATCCCGTAGCGCATCATCCCGCCGAGCGCCGATGACGCCTCGACGAGGCGCACCGTGTGGCCGAGGCGCCGGAGGTGGTAGGTGGCCGACAGTCCGCCGGGCCCGGCGCCCACGACGAGCACCCGGGCGCCCGAATCGGGAGCGGGCTCGGGGAGTCGCCAGCCGCGTTCGATCGCGAGGTCGCCCAGGAACCGCTCGACCGCGTTGATGCCCACCGCCTCGTCGAGTTGGCCCCGGTTGCACGCGGTCTCACAGGGCCGGTAGCAGACCCGGCCCATGATGGCCGGCATCGGGTTGTCCTCCACGAGCACGCGCCACGCCCGCTCGTAGTCACCCTCTTCGGCGAGGTACAGCCAACGCTGCACGTTCTCGCCGGCCGGGCAGGCGTCGTTGCACGGCGGCATGCGATCGAGGTAGCGGGGCCGCTCGACGCGCCACGACCCGGTCCGGTTGGCGAGGCTCGATCCCACCTCGAGGCTGATGGCGAAGGGGAGCTCGTTCACCGTTCGCCCCCGAGGAGGTCGAAGCGCGCGATGTTGGCGTCAGCCATCGCCTGGAGGCGGGCCACGACGTCGGGGCGGCCCACCTCGCCCGCGTCGTCGAAGAGGTGGCGGTAGCGGGTTTGGGGCCGCAGGTAGGCCTCGACCGGGACCGGGCGTCGGATCGGGGAGCTGGCGGTCAGCTCCCCGTGCTCGGACTCGAACACCGCGAAGAGCCCGGTCTCCTTGGCCAGCCGTGCGAGCTCGATGGTCGCCGCCGGCGCGCTCCCCCAACCGAGCGGGCACGGCACGAGCACGTGGAGGTAGCGGGCCCCGTGGATGCTCATGGCCTTGAAGACCTTGGCCTCGAGGTCGTGCAGGTCGGCCACGGTGGCCGTGGCGACGTAGGGGATCCCGTGAGCCATCGCGATCAAGGGCAGGTTCTTGCCCTGCCCGAAGGGGTTGCCGGGCTCGGGCCCGACGGCCTCGGTGGTCGCCGTGCGGGCGGCCGGGGGAGTGGCCCCCGATCGCTGGACGCCGGTGTTCATGTAGGCCTGGTTGTCGTAGCAGACGTAGAGGACGTCGTCGTTGCGCTCGAAGAGCCCCGAGAGCGCCGCGAACCCGATGTCCACGGTCCCGCCGTCGCCGGCCTGTGCGAGCACGCGGACGTCGCTGCGGCCCTGGGCCTCGAGCGCCGATGCGACGCCGGTCGCGACCGAGGCGGCGTTGGCGAAGAGCGAGTGAAGCCACGGGACGCGCCACGAGGTCTGCGGATAGGGGGTGGTGAACACCTCGAGACAGCCCGTGGCGTTGACGGCGATGAGCCGGCCCTGGGTCGCCCGCATGGCCGTGTCGAGAACGTAGCGGGCCCCGAGGGCCTCGCCGCAGCCCTGGCAGGCGCGGTGTCCCGATGTGAGGGCGTTCGCCCTCGTGGCGTCGGACTGCACGCTGCGCAGCTCGGGTGGGAGCAACCGATTGCCGGCGGCGAAGCTCCCCACCTGGAAGAAGCGGACGGGCTGGCCGCTCATGCTCGCCTCCCGGCGATGCCCGCAGTGCCGGCTCCGATGGCGCGCAGCACGTTCTCGGCGATGGGTCCCGAGCGGCGGTCGCCGGCCATGTGGGCCAGCTCGCGCTCGACTGCGGCCCGGTCGAGGTCGAGGAATTCGAGGCGACCCAGGCGGCCCTCCAAGGCGTCGTCGACGACCCTCCGGAGCGACGTCTCGGTGATGGCGCGGCCCCCCAGCCCGCCCACCACGGTCGACAGCCGCGCCGTGGCACCGCCGAGCGCCATCGCGATGTCGGTCGAGAGCACCCCGCCGAACCCCGAGCTAAATGCCTTCTCCAGCACGACGAGACGGGCGTCGCCCGCCAAGGCGTCGCGCACAGCCTCGAGCGGGAAGGGCCGGAAGGTGGTCACTCCGAGCGCCCCGACCCGCAGCCCGCGATCGCGCGCCTCGTCGACCACCTCGTGGATGGTCCCGAGCACCGACCCGAGCGCGATGACCACGAGCTCCGCGTCCTGGGTCCGGTACGGCGCGACCAGCCCCCCGCTCTTCCTTCCGACGACCTCGGCGAACTCCTCGGCGACCGATTCGATCACCCCCAGTGCGTCGAGGTGACGGGCGTGCGCGAGATACCGGACCTCCTCGAACGCCTCGGGTCCGACCATGGCGCCGATCGACACCGGTGCTGCGGGGTCGAGGACCTGGCGCGGCTCGAAGGGCGGCAGGAAGGCCTCGATCTGCTCCCTGGTCGCCACGTCGACCCGCTCGAAGGCGTGGGTGAGGATGAACCCGTCCATGCAGACCATGACGGGCAGGGACACCTCTTCGGCCAGCCGGAACGCCTGGGCGTGGAGGTCTGCCGCCTCCTGGTTGCTCCGGGCGAACAGCTGGATCCAGCCGGCGTCACGGGCCGCCATGGCGTCGCTGTGGTCGTTCCAGATGTTGATCGGGGCGCCGACCGCACGGTTGGCGAGGGTCATGACGATCGGCAGGCCGAGCCCCGCCGCGTTGTAGAGCGCCTCCATCATGAAGAGCAGCCCCTGGCTGGCGGTGGCGGTGTAGGCCCGCGCGCCGGTGGCAGACGCGCCGATCGCGACCGAGAGCGCCGAGAACTCGGACTCGACGTTGATGAACCGGCAGCCCGGGAGCTCCCCGGACTTCACCATTGCCCCGATCGCCTCCACGATGTGGGTCTGGGGCGTGATCGGGTACGCGCATACCACCTCGGGGCGGCAGGCGGCGACGACCCGGGCGACCGCCTGGGAGCCCTCAATCTGGCGAAGCACCGGTGAGTTCCGCTGGGCGGGCGACCCGGGCGTAGGCCTCGGCCGCCGCGCGTTGGTTGGCGGTACCGACCGGACCCGGGAACCGCTCGGCGATGGCCCGCTCGACCGACGCCAGGCCGACGACGCCGCACAATGCGGCCAGGCCGCCGAGGAGCACCGCGTTGGGCACCGGCCGCCCGAGGTGTTGCAGGGCGAGCTCGGTGGCGCCCAGCGCGACGATCCGCTCCGGCCGGAGGCCGGCCAGCCGGCGATCGAGGTCGAGGTCGGTGAGGTCCCCCGAGGTGTTGACGAGCACGTACCCCTCGCGCCCGATCCCGGCGAAGAGGTCCCCGCTGTGCAAGAGGGTGGGATCGCCGACGACCACGGCGTCGGGCCGGATGATCGGGGCGCGGGTGCGGATCTCGCGCTCGGCGATCCGGCAGAACGCCGCGACGGGGGCCCCGGCTCGCTCGGATCCGAAGGTTGGGAAGGCCTGCGAGTAGCGGCCCTCGTAGAAGGCCGCTACCGACAGGAGCTCGGCCGCCGTCACGACGCCCTGGCCCCCGCGGCCGTGGAAGCGCACCTGGAATTGCGAGAAGGTCATCGCGTGCGCTCTCCCATGGCGAGAGGGTCGCGCCTCACCCTCCGGGCGAATAGGGCACAACGTCACAAGGGCCCGGGTGCCGAGCAGAGTGCGCCCCGGGGTCGCGACCCTGGGCGCGGGTCTCAGCGGTACGCCGGCGTCGGGCTGTCGCGGTGGCCGAAGATGGCCTCGGCCGTCACCGGCCGCACCAGGTCCACCAGGTCGCCGATGACGTTGATCAGGAGATCGTCGACGCTCAGCATTCCGATGAAGCGGCGGCCTTCGAGGACTGGGAGCCTGCGGTTCCCATGCGTGCGGAACAACCCGAAGGCTTGGTTGACGTCGTCGTCGGCGTCGATGGTCACGACCGGCATGGACATCACCGAGTCCACCCTGGCGTCGGCCGGGCGGCGGGCCGCGAGCACCCGGGTCACGAGATCGCGGTCCGTGACGATCCCAAGCAACTCACCGTCCTCGACCACCGCCAGCGCACCCACCCCGGCACGCTCCATGATCCTGGCCGCTTCGCCAACGGTGCGCTCGGCCCCGATAGCGACGCCCGAGCGCCGAATTGCTGCACGAGCTTGCATGACGACCTCCGTTCTGACCGTTACCTGGAGGGGTGGCCGGCTCAGTCCGCCGCCCCATGGAGGTGCTTGACCGTGGCGTCGGGCCCAGGGAAAAAGAGGCTCTCGTGGCCGTCGTCGCCCCACCGAACGACATAAGGGGCCTCGCCCTGCTCGCCGTGCACCTCGAGGACCTCGCAGTCCCGGTCGGGTTCACCGATCCGGTGGCCCCGGATCACGATCTGGTCGCCAACTTGTGCCTGCATCGCCGTCCCTCCTCTCGAGTTCAGTGTGCGCCCGGCTTTGGTGGGTGGACTAGGGGAGAAGGTCACGGGAGCCTGCGAGAAATGCGCACCGGTCTCCTGGTCGAGTCCTCCCAGCGCCATGGCCTCCCGCCTTGCGGGATTAGCGCACTCGACGCGGCGATCCGCATCGTGATGGCATACGCCTCGCCGTGGGCGAGGTGTCGGCGCCTGGCGGGGTCCTATTGCCGGTCACCTTCGTCGTGCTCCAGGTCGTGACAAACGCGTAGTACCACCGGCCCGGTCGCTACCGGCTCTTGGGGGAGCGTTGGACGGTTGTGCACCGAGGTCGATGAAGTGGGCGCGCGAGGCGGTTCGACCGACGGCCCGCCGCTTGGCTCCGCGGCGGGTCGCCCGCACGGAGCCCGGGATCAATTGTCGCTCCTGGCCTCGGTGGCTAAGACCCGAGCGCTCGGTCGGACGCGGCGGTCGATGTCGATGATGCCGAACGCCACGTCGTAGCCGTGGAGCCACTCGTAGTTGTCCACGGCGGTCCAGTGGAAGAACCCGCGCACGTCGACGCCGCGCCCGAGCGCCTCGTGCACCACGCGAAGCCCGTCTTCGAGGTACCTGGCCCGCTGGGCGTCCTCCGCCGTGCCGATGCCGTACTCGTCGATCAACAGCGGCGTGCCCGGCAGCTCCTCGCGCAGCCGATCGAGCACGAGCCCGAGGCCCTCGGCCCAGATGCCGTAGCCGAGGGGCGAGACCGGGGCGTCCACCGGGTAGGGGACGACGCGCCCGTGGGCAACGCCGGAGGTCGCGTAGTACGAGAAGCCGAAGAGGTCGTAACAACCGGCGAGCTCGGGACGCTCGACCGGTTGGCGCCCGGGCACCCGGAGCACCCCGTCCCGGAACAGCCCGATCGCGGCGTCCCAGTTGATGGCGCGCAGGGACCGGACCGTCTTCGCCGTCGCCTCATCGTCGTCGAGCGCGACCTCGCAGCTGAGCCCGAAGATGGACGCCACCGGAGCGCCCGTTTCTCGGAGCATCGATGCGGCCTCGGCCGAGGCCAGGTGGATCTGCTCTGCGGCAAGGGCGCGTTCGTCCCTGTCGAAGCGGCCCGGCGGCCAGCCGCGCCCGCCGTACGCGATGCCCGCGTAGTAGTTCGTCTCGTTGACCGGCTTCCAGCCACCCGCGAGGTCGCCGAAGGTCTCGGCCATGAACTCGACGTGGCGGCGCCAGTACGTCGTGCGGTTGGCGTCCACCAGGAATCCGCCGCGTTCGGCGAACCACCGGGGGAGCGTGAAGTGGTGCAGGCATACCCACGGCGTCACCCCAGCGTCGTTGGCCGCCCGGAGGACGTCGCGGGCGTGCGCGACCGCTTCGGGATCACGTCGGCCCTCGGCTGGCTCGATGCGCGCCCATTCGATGGAGAGCCGATGGTGGACGAGGCCGAGCTCGGCCAGCGCCGTGAAGTCGTCGGCGTAGCGGGTGGCGAACCCGTTGCCCTCGCCCGAAATCGGCGCATGGCCGCTCCGCTCCCACTCCCACCAGTCCGACGCCGGAGCGGCGCCCTCGGTCTGGGTCGAGGACGCCCCGGTACCCCACATGAACCCGGTCGGCCAGCGCACGGGACCTAGTCTCTCGCGCCGGCGCCGCGCTAGCGCCCGCGGCCCTCTTCGTCTCGCGTTCGCGAGGTCTGCGCCGCCGCCCGGTGAGAGAGGACGTTCGGCTCTATCTCGGTCGCTTGCGGTTCACCAAGCTTGGATCCAAAGTCCGACGCGGGCCGGGTCGATGAGGCCTTGTCCGCGTACAAGTCGCAAGAACCGGGGCACCGAGGGGGCCCCGGTCAAAAGGGGCGAGGCGCCATGATCGGGCGGATCCGGCATCGGGGCACGCTCGGCGTGCCGACGGATGACGGCTCGGCGCAGGCCCCAACCACGAGGCCCGAGACCTCGGGTCCGGGTCCTCGCCGCCCAACATCGACGAGCGAGTGTGGTTCGAACCGCCCTCGGGGGCCGGGCGACGGCGAGCCTCGGCGCGAACCCTCGTCGGGGTCGGGGCGCTGGGCACCCGCCGGGGTGGGGCTCGCCATCGCCTGTCTCGTCCCCGTGGTCGGCCTGTTCGTGTCGACCCGGCCATGGAGCGCGCCGGGAGGAACGGAGCGCCTGGACAGCGGACCACGGCGGGTGAGCGGGCTTCCCGGCGGATCCATCGCGGGGCGCCCGGTGCGATCGGGGGTCGCGAGGACTTTGCGGACCGTCGACCGTAGACTGCCCTCACCGACCCGGTGGGCGAATGTCGTCGTCCGAGCGCGGTTTGGCGGGGATTGAAACCCACATGCTTGCCGCTCCCGAGATCGATCGCCCAGGTCACGACCCCTCAGGGAAGCCGGTGCCCACGTCGGAGCTTGCCCTGCGCTTCAGCGGAGTCGGCCACCGATACGGATCTCGCGTCGCCCTCGACCATCTCGACATCGCGGTTCCCAGGGGAGAGACGGTCGCCCTGCTCGGCCCGAACGGTGCCGGGAAGTCGACGGCGATCGCGCTCCTACTCGGCCTCCGCAAGCCCCACGCAGGCAAGGTCGAGGTGCTCGGGACGACGCCGCGCCGCGCCGTCGCCCAGGGCCGAGTCGGCGCGATGCTGCAGACCGGATCGGGCTCCGGGCTCCCGCCCGGCGTGCGGGTCGAGGCGGTCCTCCGCCTCGTCCAGCGCCTCTATCGGCACCCCGCCCCCTTCGACGCCACCGTTGAGCGTGCGGGCATCGGGGAGTTTCTCGGTCGCCAGACCCAACGCCTCTCGGGCGGCCAGGCCCAGCGGGTGCGGTTCGCCATCGCCATCGCGGGCGATCCGGAGCTGGTCTTTCTCGACGAACCCACTGCGGCGATGGACGTGTCGGGCCGTCGGGCATTCTGGCGGATGATCCGTACCTACGGCGAGGAGGGGAGGACCATCGTCTTCGCCACGCACCACCTGGAGGAGGCGGACCAGAACGCCGGTCGGGTGGTCGTCGTCAACCACGGCCGGGTCGTGGCCGACGGCCCCGGGGCAACCCTCAAGGCCGCCGTCGTGGCCCGCCGCGTGCGATTCGTCTGCAAGCGCCCCGACCGCGAGCTGCTCGACTCATTGGAAGGGGTCACCGATGTCAGGGTCAACGGGACGGGCGTCGTGATCGACTCCCTCGACGCCGACGCGACCGTCCAGGCTCTGGTGCAGCGCCGGGTCGGCTTCAAGGACCTCGAGGTCACGGGGGCCGGCCTGGAGGACGCCTTCATCGCCCTCACCGGTGCGGAGCCGAACCACTTGGCCGAGGATCGGTGATCCCGCTCCTCGCCTTCACCCGCTTCGAGGTAGGCCGCCTGCTCCGCAGCTGGAAGTTCCTCGTCGTGACGGTCGGGTTCCCTGTCGTGTTCTACATGTTGTTCCTGGGCGACCGCTCCCCGAACAAGGTGGTCGACGGGGTCCTCCCGTGGCGCTCCTACCTCCTCGTCTCGATGTGCTCCTTCGGAGCCCTGGTCGCCTCGCTCACGGCCGGCGGGGCCCGGCTCTCTGCCGAGCGGGCCTCGGGCTGGTCGCGCCAGCTCCGGGTGACCCCGATCGCGTCGTGGTCCTACGTCGTCACCAAGGTGGCCGCCACGATGCTGGTGGTCCTGCCGGTGCTCGTTCTCGTTGAGGCCGTCGGTGTCGGGTTCGGCGGGGTGCACCTCGGGGCGGGGATGTGGTTCGAGCTGAGCGGGCTCCTCTGGTTGAGCTCGCTGCCGTTCGCATTCCTCGGCGTGTTCATCGGCCTGCTCGTGCACGCCGAGACGGCCTTCCCGGTGGTCACGGCGCTCATGTTCGCCCTCGGCTACTTCGGTGGGCTGTTCGTGCCGGTGGCGAGCATGCCCCACGCGCTGCAGGTGGTCGCGCACCTCCTCCCGAGCTTCCACAACACTGCGCTCGGTATCTCGCTGCTGGCGGGCCGGCCGCCGGCGATCAGCCATTCGCTGGTGCTGCTCGGCTACGGAGCGGCGCTCGCGCTCTTGCTCCTCATCGTGCACCGGCGAGAGGAGTCCCGGGCGCTCGGGTGACCAGGGGCGCCGCGGCAGGGATCTCCAATCTCGGGAGCGATCCATGCCGTCGGGGAGCCAGCCGTCGCCGGGCCACCGTCGGACCTTGGGACCTCGCCGATGCCTCGCGCGCCTGGCTCGTCCACGCCGCACACGTTTCTCGCGGTCGGCCGGCGCGACGAGGGCTCGTCACAACTCGAACGCCGAGGTCGATTCGGTGCTCGGGCGAGCCGCAAGGACCCGAGCAGGGACGTCGCGGCAGTGGGTGGGCGTCGACCCGCCGGTGCCCGACGAGGCGCCGAGGAGATGGCGGTCCGGTTCGTCCTGGCCGGCCACCTGACCACCCAGGAGGTGCACGTCGAGGAGCCGTGCGCTTCGCCCAGGGCAGTGGGAACACCCCTCACAGCCCCCGAACAGGTGCGTCCTCTTCGCGTTGAACGGTCCGAGTCCCGTGGTCCTCGGGCGCGAGAGCGAAATGGCGGTCAGCGCTGCCCGATCAAGCCGGGCTGGAAGAGGATGGAAACGGGTGGCGTCGTGGCTCGTCACCTGGGACATCCCTCAAAAAGCGCTCCGGGTCGGCCACGAAGTGGTCCCGGCATCCCGCGTTGCAAAAGTAGAAGGTGCGACCACCGTGCTCGGTGCTGGCCGGAGCGTGCCGAGGATCGACGGTCATGCCGCACACCGGGTCGGTGGCGCCTTCGTGCGAGCCCTGCCCCTCTCGGTCGGTCGCGGCGCCGTCGCGGACGAAGCGCCCGGGTTCGACCTCGAAGCGATCGCGGCAATGCTCGGAGCAGAAGTACACCCGGGCGCCTTCGTGCAGCGTGCTGGCCGGGGCGTGCGCGATCTCGACCTGCATGCCGCAGACCGGGTCCTTGGCGTAGCCGGAGCCTCCGCCAAGGCGCTCTCGATTTCGAGAGAGCCAGTACAAGAGGGCGAAGGCGACCACGGCGGCGATGTCGAGGAACGTCGTCAGGTTCAGGCGAACGGTGTCTCCGACCACGACCCCGGGCCGCGCGGTGGGAACCCAACCAGCGGCCCTGAACAGGTACTCGATCACGAGGCCGGTCGCCGACATGACGAGCCAGTAGAGGCCGAGCAGCCGGATGGCGATTCGACCGCCGTACTGCTTGCGATAGATGAGCAGGAGCGGCATGGCGATCAGGTCGGCGAAGATGAAGGCCACCACGCCGCCGAAGCTGATCCCGCCCCGCCACAGCGCAGCGGCCAAAGGCACGTTCCCGACCGAACAGACGAAGCTGATGACGGCGACGAAGGGTCCGATGACGACGTTCTCGAGGTTGGTCCAAAAGCCGTGGCCCCGGACGAACACGTCGGCCCAGAGATGCCCGGGCACGAGGACCGAGAGGAACCCGGCGACGAGGAAGCCGATCCCGATCTCCTTGCGCAGCATCGTGAGATCGCTCATCGTGTAGCTCGCGGCGTCCGCCCAGCCACCGGCGGAGCGAATGCGGCTCCGCCAGCCCTCGCGCTCGAGCGCCGCCTCCGCCTCCTCGTCGTGTTCGTGGCCTCCGCTTCGGCTGCGGGCCGTCTCTCTCGCGTCGACGACGACCCGGCCACGCAACCACAGCGAACCCAACGCGACGAGGAGGGCGATCATGATGACTCCGCCCACGAACTCCGCCGCCACGAACTGCCACCCGATGAGGACGACGAGCACGATCCCGAGCTCGATCACGAGGTTCGTCGACGCGAACATGAAGACGATCGCAGCGAGGAAATCGGCGCCCTTGACGATGAGCGAGCGCGCCATCGCCGACGCGGCATAGGAGCAAGACGAGGACACCATGCCGTAGAGCGAGGCCCGGACGACGCTCGCCGGCCGATGGTCACCGAGTTGGCGCTGCATCGCGCGGCGGGAGACGAACGCCTGGACAACGCCCGAGAGACCGAAGCCCAACAGGAGCGCCCACAGCGTGTCCCAGAACATGTAGAAGGACTCCCGGACGCTCCGGCCGATGTCGACCAGGGGACCGGCCAGGCCCGGTGCGAGGAGCTCAGCGTGCATTGTGCCGGGCGCGGGTCAGATCCCTGAGCTCACGCACCACGAAGCGGAGCCGGCCGATTGGGCCCGACCCACACCTCGCTGTGCCCGCATCCCCCGAGCACGCCTGGACCCGCGTCGCCCGGGGCGACGAGCCCCTCTTCACGAGCGCACCAGGCGTTCGACCGCCTCGGTCGCCTCGCGCACCTTTGCGTCGGCGTCGGGACCGCCTGAGGCGATGGCGTTGCGGACACAGTGGTCGAGGTGGTCGCCGAGGAGCTGGACCGCCACGGCCTGAAGAGCCCGGGTGACGGCCGAGACCTGGGTCAGGATGTCGATGCAGTAGGCGTCCTCCTCGACCATGCGCTCGAGCCCCCGGACCTGTCCCTCGATCCGCCGAAGACGGCGCTGGACGTCGTCTTTGTGGCTCGTGTAGCCCCGTTCCATGCCCGCCCTCCCGCTGGTACCCCCGTGGGGTATATCCACGGTAGCCGAGACGCGGTCGGTCCTCCCCGCTTCGGCTGAGTACCGACTTGTGCGCCATGGGGCGGGCGCCCTTGGGCGTTTCCGGCCCGCTCCGAGGCGTGCTCACCCCCGCGGCCCGGGGTCCGCCCTTGGCGCCACTGTCCCATTGTAGGCTTGTCCTATGACAGTAGATAAAAGCCGAGACACCGTCGAGGGGAGCGCGGCCTCGCCGATCGCCTTCCGGTTAGACCCCTCCTCGGGGGTACCCACGTACCTGCAGCTCGTCCAGCAGGTCGAGCACGCACTGCGACTCGGCTATCTGAAGAGGGGCGATCAGCTGCCCAAGGTCCGCGATGTCGTCGCCTCGCTCGCCATCAACCCGAACACCGTCCTGAAGGCGTATCGCGAGCTCGAGGTGAAGGGCCTGACGAGCGGGCGACCGGGACAGGGGACGTTCATCCAGGCGACAGTGAGCGAGGTCGCACTCCCGGAGCTGACCGGTCTTCGTCGGACGCTGCTGCGCTGGGTCGCCAGCGCCGGTGCGGCCGGTCTTGACCAGGACGGCATCGTCGCCCTCTTCGGGAGCGTGATGCGTGGTTTTTATGATCGCTCCCGCGGCGATGCGTCCGGCCGGGGAAGCGATCGCCCCCGGTCCGAGGGCGTCGCATGAACATCGTCGAGGCCGAGGGGTTGGCGAAGCCCTCCGGCGCAACCCAGGCGCTGCGCGACTGCTCGCTCGCGATCCCCGAGGGGCGTGTCGCAGCACTCGTCGGCCCCAACGGCGCTGGGAAGAGCACGCCTTTGCATCTCTTGGTCGGCCTGTCGCAGCCCTCGAGCGGCCGGGCCCGCGTGCTCGGAGACCTTCCTCCGGGCTCGCCGGGCGCGACCCGGTGGCGCCAGGGCTTGGAGATCACTCGAGGTCCTGCGCCAAGGGCAAGAGGACCCTCGAGCTGGCGGGCGAGTGATTGCTTCGACCTCCTCCGGCGAGCTATTCGCTCAGGTCCTCGGCCTCCGCAGCGGCATAGGCACCGAGCAGGTCTCGGGCCGAGACGATGCCGACGAAGCGGCCCTCTTCTTCGACGAGGATGTGCCGCACGTAGTGGCTGAGCATCTCTTCGGCAACCTCGTTCACGGTGGACGTCATGTCGCACCAGATGAGCTCGGTGTGGGCGATCTCGATCGCCGTCGTGCGGGCAAGGTCCTTGCGCTGAGCGATCGCATGGATCAGGTCACGCTCGGTCACGATCCCGGCGACCCGTTCCTCGCCCACGACGAGTGCGCCGATCTCGCCGGCGGCGAGGAGATCGGCAACCCCCTCGAGGTTCGCCTCGGGGCACACCCGCACGACGGACTCCTCGATCAGCTCGGAGATGGGGAGCGAACCTCCCATGACGATGTCTGCCATGGCTCAACGATGTGGGATCACGCCCCGCTCGGACAGGGCCGAAGGTCCCCCTCGGGTCGCGCCCGGCCAGCCATGCATCGCCCCATGGGCCCCCGGGGTTGACCGAGCTCCTCGCCCGCAAGGCGAAGCTCCCGGTGATCGGACCGGCGAATCGCCCACGGCGGGCTGGTTCATCGGGATGGCGAAGTCGCCGGGGCCGGACATGAGTCCGAGCAGGGGCTGGACGAAGCGTCGGGCCACGGGCGCGCCGCTCCCGGCCGCCGCTTCACCACAGCGCGGGCCACGTCGAAACGACACCCGGGCCGGCTGAGGGACCGTCGGAGCAGGGTCATGTCCTATCTTTCGAGGGTGCCTCAGACCGATCGTGTGCTCATGGGCCCGGGCCCCTCCAACCCCTACCCCGAGGTGATGGCCGCCTTCCTCCGACCCATGCTCGGGCATCTCGACCCGGAGTTCCTCGCGATCCTCGACGAGACAAGCGATCGGTTGCGCGCCGTCTTCCAGACCCAGAACCGGCTCACGTTCCCGATCAGCGGGACGGGGTCGGCCGGCATGGAGGCGGCGCTCGCGAACACGGTCGACGAAGGGGCGCCCGTGGTGGTGGGAGTCAACGGCATGTTCGGCGAGCGCATGTCCGAGATCGCTCGTCGACTCGGGGGCAATGTGATCCAGGTCGCGGCCCCTTGGGGCGAGCCCCTCGATCCCGACGAGGTGTTGCGCGCACACCCCTCTCCGTCGGTGATCGCAGTCGTGCACGCCGAGACCTCGACCGGTGTCCGCAACGACGTCGAGGCGATCGCCAGGGGGAAGGGCGACGCGCTCGTCGTGGCGGACACGGTGACCTCACTGGCCGGGATTCCCGTCGCGATCGACGATTGGGACATCGACGTGAGCTACAGCGGGACCCAGAAGTGCCTCGGGGTTCCGCCAGGACTCTCGCCCATTACCGTGTCGGATCGGGCCCGGAGTCGGTTCGTCGCAGATCGATCCACCTGGTATCTGGATCTGAGCCTGATTTCCGGCTATGTCGAGCAGCGAGCCGGTCGGGCCTATCACCACACCGCCCCGATCTCGATGGTGTTCGCGCTGCACGCCGGCCTTGGCGTCATCCTCGAGGAGGGGTTGGAGGCGTCGTGGCGCCGACACGAGGAATGTGGCCGACAGCTCCAAGCGGGCCTCGAGGAGTTGGGCCTCGCCCTGGTCGCGCCGGCGGCATGCCGACTGCCCCAGCTGACGACGGTCCACGTGCCCCGGTCGCTGCCAGCGGGGGTGTCGGAGGCCGACGTGCGACGAACTCTCCTCGAGCGATACGGGATCGAGATCGGCGCCGGGGTCGGCCCGATGGCTGGAACGGTGTGGCGGATTGGATGCATGGGCCACACAGCTCGACCTCGCAACGTCGAACTGCTCCTCGGTGCGCTGCGTGAGGTGATCGGCGGGTAGGGCGGCTCCGGCTCGGCGAGTGGGAATCCGCCGGTCGCGCCTGGCGGAGCACATTCCGCCCGTCGCACGGTGTCGGTGGATCGGGCGCCCATCTGGCGCGACACTGCCCCGCACACGAGGAGGTGACGGGATGCGACGGGGAACGACCGGGGAAGCCCGCCAGCACATCGAGAAGTCGCCCGAGGAGGTTTATGACCTCGTCTCGGACGTGACTCGGATGGGAGAGTGGAGCCCCGAGTGCGTCGGCGGTGAGTGGTTGGACGGGGCCACCGGACCGACCGTGGGGGCGAGGTTCCGAGGGCGGAACCGCCATGGACGAGCTCGTTGGTCCACCAAGCCCCGTGTCGTCGTTGCCGATCGAGGTCGGAAATTCGAGTTCGTGGTGCCGAGCCCCCTTGGTCGCGACAACACCCGGTGGACCTACCGCTTCGAGCCGAGAGGGACTGGCACCGAGGTCATCGAGTCCTTCGAGATGCTGCGCGACCCACCCCTCGTCGCGCCGCTGCTCTACCGGTGGGGGATGGGCGTCGACGATCGCCAGGCCGATCTCGAGGCCAACCTGCGAAGGTCGCTCGATGCGCTGAAGGTGGCGGCCGAGGGGGCACAGCGGAGCCCGAGCTGAGGGGGACCCGGCCACCTGGCGCCTGGGTCCGAGCTCCCGAGATCGCCTCGACCTTCGCCCTCGGCGCTCGCATATCGAAGGAGCCGCAGCCCGAGGCGGGGAAAGCCACTCAGGACCGACGAACGACGGGTGGTCCTGCCGCGACGGTCGGTATCGGCCCTGGCAACGCGGGGCCCCGAACGCAGGTCTTGGTCTTCACCGTGGCGGTGTCGGAGCATCCGGCCCGGGTGGCACCTCGACGGCGCCGAGCACGAGGACTTCGCCCGGTCCGAGGTTCGCGACCCCGGAGTGCCGGCCCCCCGCGAGGAGGTCCTCGCGCTCCGCTTCGCCGATATCCACCTGGCGCATGTCCTCGGCGTGGTTGATGAGGAAGAGGTGATCGCCCCGCTGGACCACCTCGACTCCCGACGGGACCCGCGCCGCCGGGGACACGCCGGCTCGGGAAGCAGCGTGGGCCAGCACCTCGGCGGTGGTGGCGGGGTCCGGACTGGTGGCCATGTAGTAGGCGGCACCGAGCCCATGGTCGTGGACGGTCACCGCGGCCCCGCCCTCGAGGGGGCCGCTCGCGAGGCTGAGGAGGGCCTCGGCCCCACGGAGCTGGATCCGCTCCTCCCAGCGCCGAGCCGACGACGTCGCGGCCGCCAGGACACCGGTGAGCCGGTCGGTGGTGCCGGCCGGCATCGGCGCGAACTCCTCCACTGCGAGGCCGAGCATCTCCCGCCATGGAGCCGGATAGCCGCCCAGTTGGATCCGGTCGGCGGTGTCGACAACGGCCGAGAAGTAGGTCACGACCGCCACACCGCCTCGCCTCACGTAGCCATCGATGTTGGCGGCCGTGCCGTCGCCCACGGAATAGAGCGCCGGGATCACCACCAGCGCGTAGGCCGACAGATCGGCCGCCGGGTGCGCGACGTCGACGACGAAGCCGGCCTCGAAGAGGGGTGTGTACAACTCGAGGAGGAGCGCCACCTGACGCACCTCCGCCGATGGATGTGAGTCCAGCTCGAGACCCCACCAACTCTCCCAGTCGAGCAGGACGGCGACCTCTGCCGGCACGGGCCGCCCCGCCACCGGGGCCAGGCGCACGAGATCCGCCCCGAGTGCGACGACCTCCCTCCACAGATGGGTGTCGGTGCCGGCGTGGGGGACCATCGCGCTGTGGAACTTCTCGGCACCGGCAGCCGACGCTCGCCACTGGAACTGCAAGATCGCGTCGGCGCCTCGAGCCACCGCTTGCAGACTCCACCTTCGGTACTGGCCCCGCGACTTCGCGGCGTTGATGGGTCGCCAGTTGACCGCCCCAGGGGCTTGCTCCATGAGGTACCAGGGTCGGGGGCCGGCCAGCGAACGTGTGAGGTCGGCGACGAGGGCAGCTCCGATGTGCGCGTTGGGATCCGCCGGGTCCGGATAGCGGTCGACGGACACGACGTCCATCTCGGCCGCCCACCGCCAGCCGTCGACGGGACGGAACAGGCCCATGAGATTGGTGGTGACCGGCACCTCGGGTGTCAGTTCGCGCAGGACGGCCTTCTCTGCCTGGTAACAAGCCAGCAGTTCGTCATTGCTGAAGCGGCGGTAGTCCAGGCGCTGGGCCGGATTGGGGAAGGTGGGGGCGATCCGTGGCGGGAGCACCTCGTCGAAGGATCGGTACCGCTGGCTCCAGAAGGCCGTGCCCCATGCTCGATTGAGCTCGTCGATGTCGCCGTAGCGGTCTTGCAGCCACGCCCGGAAGGCAGCGGCCGAGACGTCGCAGTAGCAGGCTGGCACGTGACAACCGAACTCGTTGCCGATGTGCCACAGCTCGAGTGCTGGGTGGCCGCCGTAGCGCCGCGCCATGCGCTCGACCAGATCGACGGCGGCCTCCCGGTAGACCGGCGAGCTCGGGCAGTAGTGCTGGCGTCCGCCCGGTGACAGCCGGACCCCCGCCGCGGTGACCGGGAGGATCTCGGGATGGGACGCGGCCAGCCACGGGGGAGGGGAGGCGGTTGCGGTGGCGAGATCAACGCGCACTCCCGCTTGGTCCAAGAGGTCCAACACGCGGTCGAGCCAGCCCCCCTCGAGTTCCCGACCGGGACCACCCTGGAGTTCGCTCCATGCGAACACGGCGACCGTCACGAGGTCCACTCCGGCCTCGGCCATCAGCGCCACGTCATCGGCCCACACCTCCTCGGGCCATTGTTCGGGGTTGTAGTCACCGCCGTATCGGATCCCGGAGCGCGGCATGCTTCATTCTCTCCGTGGTCGACCCCGATGGCCAGGAGCCTTGACACCTCTCGGCCGTTGGGAGTCGGCCCGAGGGTCGTGAGGCACCCATTTGGCACCACGTCTCGCGAGCGCCTGGGCATCTCTCACCGCTTCGGGTGGGCGGCGGCAGCGACGACTCTGCCACTTCCGAGGTCGTCGATCGACGTCGGATAAAACTGATCACAGGCACCTCGTGCCGCGACATCCACCAAGTCGCGGCCCCGCGTCCCGAAGGCTGGCCGGTGCCGAGTTGTCTCTCCCGGGTCGATCCACGCGAGGCTGCAAGGCAAGCTTTGGCCAGGGTCGCCGGGCGTCGGCGCGAGGGGTGAGACCAGGGGAGGCGGGAAGAGCACATGGGGCCCGAACACGGGTGGAATCTGGCCGATGTCTGGGAGATCGCAGCTGCGGTGGTCCCGGATCGGATCGCGCAGGGCCAGGGTGCGAGGACGACGACCTGGCGGGAATACGACCAACGGGCGGAAGCCCTGGCAACCGACTTCCTGGAAGCGGGGCTCGGCCGTCAATCCAAGGTCGCGGCGTACCTCTACAGCTGCCCCGAGTACATGGAGGTGTACTACGCGGCACTGAAGGGCGCCTTCGTCCCACTCAATGTCAATTACCGGTACGGCCCGGAGGAGGTGCGCTACATCCTCGACGATGCCGACGCCGAGGCCGTCGTCTTCCACGCCACCTTCACGCCGACGCTCGAGGAGATCCGAAGCCGGTTGCCGAAGGTGCGGCGCTGGTACGTCGTGGCCGATGGGGAGGACGCCCCGGAGTGGGCCGTCCCCTACGAGGACGTCGCGAGCCGCACCGGGGCCAGGCTGGAGACACCCTGGTCAAGGTCGGGGGACGATCTGATTTTGCTCTACACGGGCGGGACGACGGGAATGCCGAAGGGGGTGATGTGGGAGCAGAACGAGCTGTTCCAAGTCATCGGTGGCGGTGGCGACCTGATCCGGGCGAACGGTCCAGTCGAGAGCCTCGACGAGCTCCGAAAGCGCTTCGAGTCCCAAGTCGACGAACCTCCCTACACGGTGTTGCCTGCGTGCCCATTGATGCACGGGACCGGTCAGTTCAGCGCGTTCATCGCGTTCAACGCGGCGGGGACGGTCGTGACCCAGGAGGGTCGCCACTTCGACCCTGCCGAGCTCTGGCGGACGATCGACCGATTCGGCGTCTCGGCAGTCGCCATCGTGGGAGACGCCTTCGCAAGGCCGCTGCTCGCCGACCTGGAACTTCACCGTGGCGACTACGACCTGTCGTCGTTGCGGCTCCTCGTGTCCTCCGGGGTCATGTGGAGCCACGCCACCAAGGAAGGACTGTTGCGGCATCTGCCTAACGTCATTGTTCTGGACACGCTCGGGTCGTCCGAGGCCGTCGGCATGGGGGCCAGCGTGTCGTCCACGGGCAATGCGGCAGAGACCGCCGAGTTCAGGCTCGGAACCGCGGTCCGGGTGCTCGGGCCCGACGACCGGGACGTCGAGCCCGGCAGCGACGTGCCCGGACTTGTGGCGGTCCCGGGGCACGTTCCGCTCGGGTATTACAAGGATCCGGAAAAGTCGGCCCAGACGTTCCGGACGATCGATGGGGTCCGCTACTCAGTCCCGGGGGACCTCGCCTTGGTGCGCGCCGATGGGAGCATCGAGCTGCTCGGGCGGAGCTCGGCCGTCATCAACACTGGAGGCGAGAAGGTCTTCGCTGAGGAGGTGGAGGAGGTGATCAAGCTTGTCCCAGGCGTCCGCGACGCCGTCTGCGTCGGAGTGCCCGACGAGCGCTTCGGACAAGCGGTCACCGCCGTCGTGGAGCTCGACCTCGGCACGCAGCTCGAGCTGGCCGCGCTGCGGGCGTTTGTCTCCGAGCGGCTTGCTGCATACAAGGCGCCGCGATATCTGCTCGTCGTCGAGAGCATCGCGAGATCCCCGTCGGGGAAGGTCGACTACGGCCAGCTCCGCGCCCTGGCCGAAGCCAATGCCAGCGGGGGAGGGTGACCCCCCTCGCTTCCCGCATCTCGGAGGTTGCGGCTTGAGGACCATGCAGTAGTTCGGCGGACCCCCGGCTGCCTGACGCCCCAAGACGTCCCAGCCGCCGACCGATGGGGGCGTCGCCTCGGCTATCGGGCTTCGAGGCAGCGGTGGACCGCGGCGACGAGGGACTGCGCCCTTGGATCTGGCGTCATGAAGGACGCCAGATCCCACATCTTGTTCATCGTGTAGCCGAAACCGATGCCCCGGTCAGGGTCGGCGTAGCCGAGCGACCCACCCGCCCCCGCGTGGCCGAAGGAGGCCGGACCCCGGTTGTCCGGCTGGCCCGGCACCGGCAACATGAAGCCGAGGGATCGTCGGGTCTCCACGACGAGCACCGCGTCGGGCCCGCATACCTGCTCGGTTGCGGCTCGGCGAACAGAGTCGGAGCTGAGCAGCCGGACCCCGTCAACCTCGCCGCCTCTCGCAAGTGCGCCGTACATCCGCGCGAGCGACCGGGCGTTGGTGTGGCCATTCGCTGCGGGCAGTTCGGCGGATCTCCATTCGGGGCTGTTGTTGCCAGCGGCGAATGGCACCGAAGCCAGCCCGAGCGAACGGGCGGCGAGCGATTCGGGATTGAGCATCGCCGCGAGGCGCTCCCGCATGGCCTTCGCCTCGGGTGTCTCGTCGACGGGGGCCCCAGCGGCGGTCGCCGAGGGGTTGGCCGGGCTTCTCACCAGGTCGGCCACCCGATGGTGCTCCGACGCCGGGGTGCCGACATAGGCGTCGAGGCCGAGGCGCTCGACCACAGATTCTGCGAAGAAATCGCCGAATCGATCGGCGCCGGACACTCGTCGAACCACCTCGCCCACGAGCCAGCCGTAGGTGACCGCGTGGTAGCCCTGTCTGCTCCCGGGCTCCCAGACGGGTGCTTGGTGTTCGAGCGCCTCGACCATCCGCTCCCAGTCCAGGGCGGCGCCGGGAGCCAGCTCCTCATCGACGACCGGAAGGCCCGCCTCGTGGGTGAGGAGTTGGCGGACAGGGATCCGTGCCTTGCCGGCCTGGCCGAACTCCGGCCAGTACTCGACCACCGGAGCGTCCAGGTCGAGCTGGCCCCGGTCGGCCAGGATGTGGGCACACAGCGCCGTCATCCCTTTGGTCGTCGAGTAGACGTTGACGAGCGTGTCCCGGGTCCACGGTCGGGTCCGATCCCGATCGGCCCAACCACCCCACAGATCGACGACACTCTCCCCGTCGATGGTTAGTGCGAACGCCGCGCCGACCTCTCCGTGATCACGGAAATTTCCCTCGAACGCCTCTCGAACTGGTTCGAATCCTGCACGGCAGGTCCCGTTGATGTTAGGCATGTCAGTCACCCCTCCATCTTCGGTCGGCAACCGCCCGCGCGTCGAACGCAACCGATGTGGGCACCGGTCGGTCGCCTGGTCGCGGCTGGACGGAGTTCCACGCCTTCCGTCCAGGAGAAGATCCGTCGTCCTCCGTGCGCCGTCCTGGGAGGGTTGGATCGATCGCCGCCGACGGCCGCGGCGAATCACCGCGAACCGCCTTCTGCCGATGCCCGATTCAACGGGTCCGTTCTGCCTCGGCGCTCGGAGCGGACCTCAGCGGGACACGAGCCCGTACACCATCAGCCGGTATCCCTATACGAGGATCGCTCGGCGCACCTCGAAGCCCACCACTCGGCGGGACGCACACCCAGCCATTGACGGCCTGACCCTTATCGATAGAGTCCGCTACATGGCCAGGATCGTGTTCTTGGGAGCCGGAAGCACCGTCTTCGCTCGGAACCTGCTCGGGGACATCCTCGGCTATGAGGAGCTCGCGGAGTCCGAGATTGTGTTGCACGACATCGATCGCGAACGATTGGAGACCTCCGAGCTGGTGGCCCGCCGCGTGTCCAGCGCACTCAATGCCCACGCCAAGATCAGCTCGGAGCTTGACCGGAGGAAGGCCCTCGATGGTGCCGACTACGCGGTGAACATGATCCAGGTCGGCGGGTACGAGCCGTGTACCGTCACGGACTTCGAGGTGCCGAAGCGTTTCGGCTTGCGTCAGACGATCGGCGACACGGTCGGGATCGGGGGGATTATGCGTGGCCTTCGGACCATCCCGGTCATCCTCTCGATGTGCGCCGACATGGAAGAGCTGTGTCCAGATGTCTGGTTCTTGAATTACACGAACCCGATGGCGATGAACTGTCGAGCCGTGCACCGGGCCACCAGGATCCGCACCGTCGGGCTGTGTCACAGCGTGCAGGGAACGGCCTTCCAACTGGCCAAGGACCTCGGCCTTGCCTATAGGGACTTCGACTATCTGGCCGCTGGGATAAACCACATGGCCTTCTACCTGAAGTTCGAGATCGGGGGCGAGGACCTCTACCCCCGGCTGCGGGAGCTCGCACGTTCGGGTGCGGTCCCGCCGCATAACCGGGTCCGCTACGAGATGCTGCGACATCTGGGGTACTTCGTGACCGAATCCAGCGAACACTTCTCCGAGTATGTCCCTTGGTTCATCAAGCGTGATCGGCCTGATCTCATCGAGCGTTTCAACATCCCGCTGGACGAGTACCCGCGGCGCTGCCGTGAGCAGATCGCCGGCTGGGAGGCGCAGCGAGCCCGGATGTACTCGGACGCACCGGTCGAAGTACGTAGGAGCTTCGAATACGCGGCCACGATCATCCGGAGCATCGAGACCGGGAAGCCGCGGGTCGTCTACGGCAACGTGGCGAACAACGGACTCATCGACAATCTTCTCCAAGGCGCCACGGTCGAAGTCCCATGCCTTGTCGACGGGAACGGCATCCAGCCCACAAAGGTGGGCAGCTTGCCTCCGCAACTCGCCGCGCTAATCTCGACGAACGTGAGTGTGCAGGAGCTGACCGTCGAGGCCGCCCTCACCGGGCGTCTCGATCACGTCTATCAAGCGGCCATGATGGACCCACACACTTCCGCGGAACTCGACCTCGATCAGATCACCGAAATGGTTGATGCCCTGCTGCTCGAGCATCGCGACTGGGTGCCACTCACGCGGTAGGGGATCCCCTTCGACGTCAGGAGGTCCGTCCTGAGTTGCTAGCACCAGGCAAGGCCTGCGCACACCGTGATCGAGGCGATCGGGGGATGGGACGAGAGCTTGACGGACCCGTGCCCGCGCAGCAAAGACGTCTATCCCACTGGCGTAGCTCAAGTGGTATCATAACATTATGAGTGGGACATATACTGTTGTCGTGGGTGACAGGGGTCGCCTAGTGGTACCCGTCGAGGTTCGTAATCACGCTGGCCTGGTTGAAGGCTCGACTCTTGTGCTGCTCGAGACGCCGTCGGGGATCGTCCTCATGACCCAGCGACAGCTCCGCGACC
The DNA here is from genome assembly GCA_027315315.1 of Acidimicrobiaceae bacterium. Lineage (GTDB taxonomy): Bacteria > Actinomycetota > Acidimicrobiia > Acidimicrobiales > RAAP-2 > Palsa-461. Next base: position 45,789 of record DAHUYG010000023.1, read on the forward strand.
GGGTTCGATCGGAGCTCTCTGGTCTCGACCTAGTTGGCGAGCTGCTCGCCGAGCGCCGCCTCACGGCCGCGAGCGAGGATCTCGCGTGAATGTTGTTGATGCCTCGGTCCTCCTCGCGTTCGTCCAGGGCGAGGAGGGCAGCGACCGAGCTGAGACCCTTCTGATTGATGGCGCCAGCTGCGGTGCCGCGAACTGGTCAGAGGTCGCTCAGAAGGTCCGTGCCGCTGATTGCGATTGGGGTCTGGTGCGGGCACTGCTCGACAGTTACAACCTCACGATTGAACCGGTCATCAAGGACGATGCCGAGTGGGCAGCCGATCGCTGGCGCAAGGGCGAGGGCCTATCGCTCGCTGATCGACTATGTCTCGCTCTCGGCGGGCGATTGGGCGTCGACGTGTGGACCGCCGACGTCAGCTGGGGTTCCGACGCGAGGGTCCGGCAGCTCCGCTGACAAGTGGAATGGAGAAGGCGGCGTCGTTTGCCCGCAGCTCCTTGCAACATATGTCTCGGTGCTCTCCTGCACGCTGCCGAGGAACGAGGCCTCGCTGTGTCGGGCGATCGAGGGGGCCTTCCTAGTGCGGAACCTTCCCGCGGACGTGCCACCAAACTCCCGATAGCCGGGAACTCCGGGGGGAGGACGGGCACCTCCAAGCCCCGAGGTCCGGGACATCGCCGACCTGGCCATGCCGCCTCGGGGGTGCGCCGGGACCCCTCCGCGCCTCCTATGAGAAGACGGTTACCGCTATGTCCGACACGCAAAGCCCGACAACGACAGGGCCACCCGGTGGAAGTGCCCCTTCTGCGCAGGGCCCCTGCGGAGCCGACAGCTGCCCTCCACCATGCCCAACTCGCGCTCGGCTCCTTTGGTTGAGCTTCCCGAATGGGTGACCCAGTGCTGCAACGGGACGCTGTCGGCGCCCCCGGCCGAGCTCCCGCTCACCCAGAAGATCCCCTATGGCACGACGGCGTGGCGCATCTCCATGTATCGGCGCCAGGCCGTGGAATCGGTGAACGCAGCCCTCCAGGGCTCCTTCGCCAACGTCGCTCGGGGCTTCGTCCGGGTTTCGGGGTGGTGAAGATCACGATCCTGCTCGGGTTCACGGTCGCAGCACTCAATGTCGACCGGGTCCGGAGCTTCCGGGCCAAGCTCGCCGGGGTGGCCGGCCCAGCCCAGGAGGCGGGCCAAGCGGCGACAAGGCACCTACGTCGAGTGCATCCCGGCGGATCCCGAACGGTTCGAGGACGAGACCGAGGGTCCGCCCGGCTGACCGACTCACGCTGGCGGGACGCCAGCGAGCCCCGCTGCGGATGGGCCAGCATGTTGTTCAGCGCGAGCACGTGCCCACTCGGTGACTATCTCGTCCGGCTGGTCTTCCCCGAGCAGGGGACCCCGCCTGGTCGGATCGGCGGGGGTGCGCGTGAACTTGATCGGTTGCCCGGCGATGGTGACAGGGTCGGGGCAACCGGGTTCCTCCACGTCGACCAGCATTCGCCGGACAGCCGCGTGCTGGTCGGCGAAGACGGCGCTGACGTCGTTAACCGGCCCGATCGGGACGGAACCACCGAGAGAGGACACCACCTCCCGGTTGGTTCTGGCCAGGAGCCAGTCGCCGAGTGCCGACCGAACCTCCGAGCAATGGCGGACCCGCGCCGAGTTGGTCGCGTAGCGTTCGTCGCTGGCCATGTCCGGCCGGCCGATCACCTCGGCGATGATCCTCCAGTGGCGGTCGCTCGGCGCGGCGACGGCCACCCATCCATCCCCCGTCTTGAATATGTCGAAAGGGCACAGCAGCGGGTGACCGTTTCCCTGCGGCCTCGGGACCGCGCCGGTGTAGGAGTGCTGGTACACGATCCGTTCGCTCAGGCCGAGCACCGCGTCGTACATGGCCACGTCGAGGAACTGCCCCTCGCCGGTTTGCTCGGCGTGGCGGACGGCGGCGACGATGCCGAGCGCGGCCAGGGCGCCCGGGAAGATGTCGCCGATTCCCGGCCCGGCCTTGATCGGGGCGCCGTCGGTTGTCCCGGTAACGCTCAGGAACCCGCCCATGGCCTGGGCGACGACGTCGAAAGCCGGCCATGACACGTACGGGCTTTCGCCCGTGCGCGGGTCGCCGAAACCTCTGACAGCGGCATAGACGAGCCGGGGATTCACCGCCGCCAGGGTCTCGTACGCGAGCCCAAGGCGTTCCATCACCCCGGCGGAGTAGTTCTCGACAACCACGTCGGCGTGCTCCACGAGGGCCAAGAAGCGGTCACGGCCTTCTTTCGTCTTGAGGTCCAAGACGATGCTGCGCTTGCCGCGGTTGACCGACTGGAAGTACCCGCCCAAGCCGGAGTCGGGTCCGTCACCCTTGAACGGTCCCACGTGTCGGGTGGCATCTCCCGTGGGCGGTTCCACCTTTACGACGTCGGCGCCCAGGTCCGACAGGAGCATGGTGGCGTAGGGGCCCGACAGCATGGCGGTGAGGTCCAATACCCTCATTGGTGCCAGGGGTCCGCTCATCGGCTCACAGCAGGCCGCACTGTCTTGCCCGCTCGACGGTTACCTGGAACAGGCGGGCGGTGGCGGCGTCGATCATGACGCCGTGGAAGCTCGCGGCACCCAATCCCTCCGCCTCGGCTTCCTCCACGGCCCGTATGGCGGCCAGGGCCTCCTCGATCTCCTCTCGGGTGGGGGCAAACACCCGGTTGGCGATCTCGATCTGGCTGGGATGGATGCACCACTTGCCGACCCCTCCGAGCATGGAGAAGGTCTGGGCGATCCGCTCGTAGCCCCCGGGATTCCCGAAGTTCGCGTAGGGCCCGTCGATGGCGTCGACGCCGGCCGAGCGGGCTGCCACGACCATGCGGGTGCGCGCGTAGTGCCACACGTCGCCGGGGTACGGCTCTCCGGAGGCGCCTTCGGACCCGCCGATATGAGACAGGCGCATCCCCTGGCTGGCCGAGAGGTCGCCGACCCCGAGGATCATCGCCTCCAGACGGTCGCTGGATCTGGCGATCTCGTCCACGCTCTGGAGCGCTTGAACCTCCTCGATGAGGACTTCGATGCCGATCCGCCCCACCTCCAAGCCCAGCTTCTTTTCGAGCTGCGTGAGCATGTCGTCGACGAACCAGACGTCGCGGGCGCCTTTGACCTTAGGGATGATGATCACGTCGACGTTGGCGCCCGCCTCGCCGACCACTTCCATGAGGTCGTCGTGACACCACTGTGTCTCCACGCCGTTGATGCGGTAGCTGCGCACGCTCCGGCCCCAGTCCAGGTCGTTGAGGGCCTCGGAGATGTTGCGTCGGGAACCGGGCTTGGCGGCCGGGGCTACTGCGTCCTCCAGGTCGAGGAACACCAGGTCGGCTTCGCTCGCGGCCGCCTTGGCGATCATCTTGGTTGAGGTGGCCGGTGTGGACAGCTCGGATCGGCGTAGGCGCTCGGGTCGGTCGGTCATGGCTCTCCTGATCATCCGGGCTCGTTTTCTCGTGCCCCGGGCGGTCGACCGGCGTCGGGGCGGCCGTAGCCGCGGCGCTTGACCAGCACGGTGCGCTCGAGCTCGCACACCACCTGGCCGTGCTGGTTTCTCCCCCAGTGCTTGAACCTGACGACGCCGGCGTCGGGCACGTCGGGCGCGTCTTCGGTGGCGAGCACCTCGCTGAAAGCGGTGATGGTGTCGCCGTGGTGCACGGGCAGCCGGAAACGGACCTTGTCCAGCCCGAGCTCCGCGAGCGCGTTCTCGGCGGTGTCCTGGCTGGCAAGGCCGACGGTCAGCGAACCGGTGATCAGACCGAAGACAAGCCGACCGTCGCCGAGCTGGGAACCGCGGAGCGCTTCTTCGTTCCAGTGTGCCTGCGCGGAGTTCATCACCTGCTTGGTGAGGTAGTTGTTCTCCACCTCGCCGATGGTGGCGCCGCGGAAGTGACGCATCCGCTGGCCGACGGAGAAGTCCTCGAAGTAGTTCGAGTCACCGGTGAGGTGGGTGGTGTCGTCGTCCATGACGGTCCTAGCCGAGCGCGCTCGGGGGCAGGAGCCGGTCGGAGACGAGACGGAGCATGATCTCGCTCGTGCCTTCGAAGATCTTGGTGAGACGGGCGTCGCGCCAGTAGCGCTCGATCGGCAGGTCGGTGGTGTAACCGGCTCCGCCGTGGAGCTGGAGCGCCTCGGAGGTGACCCGCTCGGACATCTCCGCTGCGAGGTACTTGACCATCGCCGCCTGGGCTTCCGAGGGCTCTCCCGTGTCGATGTCCGCGGCTACCTGGTACATGAGGGCCCGGCAGGCAGCGATCTCCGAGGCCATGGTGGCGATTTTGAACCGGGTCACCTGGAAGTCGGAGATGCGCCGCCCGAACTGCTCGCGTTGTTGTACGTAGACGATCGAGTCCTCGAGCGCCGCTCGCGCCAGGCCGATCGAGCGGGCCGCGGTGTGGATCCGGGGCGTGGTCATGCCCGCGGCGGTCCGTTTGAATCCCTCGTCCCCGTTCGCGCTGTCCGATTCGTGGCCGATGAGGCAGTCATCGGGAACGAAGCAGTCGTCGAATGACAGTTCGTAGGTGTGCCACCCGTGGTAACCGATCTTCCGGATCGGGTTGCCGGAAACACCAGGTGGGAACGACCCCGGTTGCTTGTGGACCACGAACTGGCGGATCCCTGCGTGCCGGTTCATGGGGTCGTAGGGCGTGTTGCGGGCTACGACGACGATGCAATCCGCCTGATCGGCGAAAGTGCACCACATCTTCTGACCGTTGAGCACCCAGCCGCCGTCGACCTTGTCCGCCCGGGTCCGGATGGACGCGATGTCGGAGCCGGCGCCGGGCTCGGACATGGCGAACGCCCCGAGCCACTCGCCTCGGGCCGCCTTCGGCAGGTAGACGGCCCGCTGGCCAGGGTCGAGCGCCGCTACCAGACCCGCTCGGGCAATGATGCTGGCGACGCTCATCCAGGCCCGGGCGAGCTCTTCGGTGACCAGGGCGTACTCGAACACGCCCAAGCCGAGACCGTCGTACTTCTCGGGGATCATGATCCCGAAGAAGCCGAGCCGGCCCATCTCCTCGCGGATGGCTTCGGGTATGAGGCCGCGCTGCGGATCGAGCTCGTTGGCGGCGGGCAGCACCTTGTCCATGGCGAAAGCCCTCGCCATCTCCTGCATGGCGACCCGATCGTCGGTCCGGTAGGTGGAGGGTATGGGGGGTCGCGGGTCGAGAAGCGGTCGGGGCATCTCAGCGCCCCCGCTTGGCAACGAGGTTGGTACGCCGGTAGGACACGACGAGGTCGCCTCGCTGGTTGCGGGCCTCGGTGCGCCACGTCACGATGCCGTCGCGGGGGCGGCTGGAGGACTCGACGGCAGAGACGACCTCGGAGCGCGCGGTGAGCGTGTCCCCCGGGTACACGGGCCTGTGGAAGACCACGTCCTCCATGCCGAGGAACGGGCCGCCCGCCTCGCTCAGGTCCTCGACCGACAACCCCACCACGGTGCACAGGACGAGCATCGGGTTGACCACGACGTCAGGGTGGCCGAGGGACCGGGCGTACTCGACGTTGAGATGGAGAGGGTTCCAGTTACAGGTGGCGGTGCTGAAAAGGGCGTTGTCGCCGGTGGTGATGGTCCGGCCCCAATGGTGCCGGAAGACCTGACCTTCCCCGAAGTCCTCGAACCCGCGGCCTTTGGCCATCAGCGGGAAGGAGTCCAAGTCCACGTCCGTCACAGCGACTGGGCCGCCTGCGTGGTGTTGTCCGGGGCCTTCATCGGAACCCTCCTCCGGTCTCCGCGCATCTCCGAGAGACGTTCGCATCGAAGTATTGCCCCTAAGCGAGGGCAGCTGCGCCACAACTGCCGTCCCCACGGCGCCCCTAAGAGGTACGAGCCAGTCTTTCCCTTACGATCGTCACCGCGTCACCGACCGGCGAAAGGGGGACCCGTGAGCACCGTGCTCGAGCGTCTGGCCGCCAGATGGAGCTGCGTCACTCCGGAGGATCTCCCCGACGACGTCACCGGGGTCGGCAGGCATTGCTTGCTCGACTGGTTCGGTTGCGCGCTCGCGGGCAGCCGTGAGCCTCTGGCCGAGCTGATCCGTCTCGAGCTGGCGACGCCGGGGGCCTCGACGGTCGTGGGCACCGGCCGGACGGCGTCGGCGCGGGATGCGGCATTGATCAACGGGGCGGCCGGACATGCCCTCGACTTCGACGACACCCACATGCTGCTGTCGGGGCACCCGACCGTCCCCGTGCTCCCAGCCGTGCTGGCGGTCGCCGAGGAGCGCGACCTCGACGGCGCGGCTCTGCTGACGGCGTTCGTCGTCGGGGTCGAGGTGGAGTGCCGTATCGGAGCTCTGCTCGCTCCAGCCCACTACCTGGCCGGCTGGCACGCGACGGGGACGATAGGGACGATAGGGTCGGCCGCGGCCGTCGCCCATCTCCTGCGCCTCGATCGGCAACGGACGGTCAACGCGATGGCGCTCGCCGCTACGCAGGCGGCCGGGCTGAAGGCCAGCTTCGGCACCATGGCCAAGCCGCTCCATGCCGGGAAGGCCGCTGCCGACGGGCTACTAGCGGCGATGCTGGCCGCACGTGGGTTCACGGGCAACCCTGCGGTGCTCGAGGCTGCGCAGGGGCTCGCTCAGGCAGCCGGCGGTGTCGACCTCGACCCGGCAAGGCTGGACGGGCTCGAGGACCGCTGGACGATCCGCGAGACGCTCTTCAAGTACCACGCGGCGTGCTATCTGACTCACGCTTCTATCAACGCCGCGCTGGCGCTGGACGTCGCTCCTGACGAGGTCGACTCGGTCGAGGTGCACGTCGCCGAAGACTCGCTGAAGGTGTGCAACATCGCGGAGCCGGCAACCGGGTTGGAGGCGAAGTTCAGTCTTCGTGTCACCACGGCCATGGCGCTACTCGGGGACGACACGACCGACATGGCTGCCTACCGCGACACGCGGATGGCCGACGCCGACCTAGTTGCGCTGCGCGACAAGGTTCGGGTGGTTCCTGTAAGCGACCGGCCCGGCACGCGATCGAAGGTTGTCGTCACGACGACCGACGGACGGAAGTTGCAATCCGAGGACGACACCGGGATACCCGCCACCGATCTGGGTTTGCAGATGGATCGGCTGTCCTCGAAGTTCCACGGCCTCGCCGGTCCGGTGCTCGGCAAGAAGGGGGCCGACCGCCTGCGCCAGGCAGCGCTGGATCTCGCGGGCGGACGTGACCTTGCCATGCTCACCCGACCCGCGAACCCGTCGCAGTGATCCGGCTTCTTCGGAAACGGGCACCAAGGCGATCCTGCTCGACCGCATATGGGACGCGCACGCCGTGACGGCCCTCCCAGGCGGCTACGACCTGCTGCACGTGGACCGCCACGTCATCCACGACCTGGGCGGACCGGGCGGGTTCCGCGAGATCGAGAAGCGGGGCCTGGCCGTCTAGTCCCCGGAATTCAGCTTCGCCATGACCGACCGCTGCGTGTTCACCGAGTCCGGGGGCGCTCCTTCAGAGATGACATCTATAGGAACGTCCGAGGGCGATTCACGCTTGCCCGTCAAACCTTCCCGGCTCCTCCCGTCCTCAGAACGAGAGATCGCGCTAAGAACCTTGTAAACCGACCGATCGGTATGTTGTACTAGGAGGGTGACCCAGAGCGGGACTCGACCCCGTCAGGTAAGAGCAGAGCGCGCGCTCGTTGATCATCGAGACGGCGGCTCGAGCCTTCGCCGAACACGGCTTCGAAGGTGTGTCGCTCAACGAACTCGTCGCCGCAACGGGGATGAGCAAGGGAGCCTTCTACTTCCACTTCTCGACCAAGGAGGAAGTCGCCCGTGCTGCCTTCCGCTCGAAACAAATCGAGCTGATCGAGCGCCTGGCAGTGGAAGTCGATGCCAACGCCGACGTCGTCGACCAGCTCACGGCGATCCTTCGCCATCGGGCCGAGTTGGTGAGCGACGATCCCTCGCTGCACTGCGTCATCCGGCTTGGTGGCGAGTTGAGCGCACGATCGAGCCCCGGCTCGGACTACGCCTCGTTCATGGAGACGGCCACCGACACCCTCGCTGGTCTGATCCGCCGCGCTATCCGTTCTGGTGAGTTCCGCCGTCAGCTTGATCCGGAGGCCACCGCCAGAGCGATCTTCGCCTGGATCGTGGGCATGGACTCGCTCTCACTACTCGGCTCCGCTGGAAAGGACCTGGCTCAACGAACTGACGAAGTCCTTGCCTTGCTCATACCAGCGCTCATCACGGGACCACCCGGCAAAGAAAGGAGACGGCGATGAAACCAACCCAACAGGCGGCAGGACACGAGAAACTGCCACCGCTCATCCCCAGGACGATGAACAGGCTGACTTCTCCGATTACCGGTCCGGCTTGGGAGTTGCGGCTCCACAAGTGGATCTACAAGACGACGGACGGAAGAATCGGTCCGGGGATGATCGGGGCGTGGACGCTACTGCTCCAGACCACCGGACGCCGTACCGGACAGCGCCGGACGAGCGCCCTCGTGTTCGCTCGTGACGGCGGGAGGCTCATCTTGGCCGCTTCGAACGAGGGCAAGGACCAAGCTCCTGCCTGGTTTCACAACCTCTGTGCCAAGCCGAAGGTCGAGGTGCAGATCGGACGAGAGCATTTCTCAGGCAGCGCTACCGTCATCGACGCCTCCGATTCCGAATATCCACGGCTTTGGGAGCTCATGAACCAAACCAACAACAGGCGCTACGACGCTTATCAGTCCAAGACCTCTCGGCCGATCCCCCTCGTCGCTATCGCTCGGAAGAACTGATCGATACTCGCGATGGTTTCGCTCGACGCGTACCTGCTTCGAATCGGCCTTGCCGGCCGGACCCGACATGGCCTGGCCGAAGTGCATCGCGCTCACGCCACGACGATCCCGTTCGAGAACTTCGACTCTTTCTCCGGCTCGCCAGTCTCGCTTGACCCGGCCGACCTGGAGCACAAGATCGTCACCCGAGGCCGGGGTGGCTACTGCTTCGAGCACAACCTGCTGTTGGCCGCGGCACTCGAGGCGCTCGGCTTGGATGTCGAGCCGATGCTGGCCCGGGTCCGACTAGGCCCGCCGGGTTCCCCCCGACCACTGAACCACCTTCTCTTGAGGGTGTCGGACTCAGCAGGCACATGGCTGGCCGATGTCGGGTTCGGGGGTGGGGGGTTGCTCGACCCCATGCCGTTCGAGATCGGAACCGAGACCGACCAGTCCGGCTGGGTTTATCGCCTTGTCGAGGACGGTCTGGAGTGGGTGCTCCAGGTCCACCAGGACGGCGGGTGGACGGACATGTACGGCTTCGTGCCCCAGGCGGCCGAGCGTATCGACATCGAAGTGAACAACTGGTACACCTCGACCCATCCCGGGTCGAGCTTTGTCACCGGCGTGATGGCCGGTCTGCGCCGACCTGACCGCTGCCTGACGCTGTACGTGTTCGAGCAAGCCGTCCTGATCGAACGCCCCGTCGGCGGCGCGTCGAGCCTGACCGAGGTTCCCATCGCTCAGGTGCCGGCGCTGTTGGCGGAGCGCTTCGGGATACCGGGGGTGGTCGTCACCGACGGCCGGCTAGTCCGCAGTACGACCTGACGCCAGGCGACTGGGAACGCTGTATTTCCCAGGGTCGAGCTCCTTGCCTTCATCGTGACCAATGCACGATAAAAACGGGACGGAGCTGTCCGCGCCGCCCTGAAGAATGACCCCCGTGTCGCCGGGCGCTTTCTAGCCGTCGTCTCAAGCTGACGAGCGCGAACCCGTTTGGACCAAGCAAGAGACCGACTATCCCGGATTCGCTGGATTCGCTGGATTCGCTGGCTACGAGGCCAAGACCGACCGACGGATCCCGGTCGTGACCCGCCTGACGCTTTCAGTTCCTGCCGCCGCGTACTCGTCGTCGGAGGGTCCTCCCGGTCAGCCCGCGGTGGTCCTGGGGGACGTGGCGCACATTCTCGGTGCCAGCCCCGCTGGTCCGAGAGGCGACCCGTTCGTGGCACCTGCAGATCGGAACCGCTACGAGAACCTCATCTTGCTGTGCAACACGCATCACCAGCTCGTCGATGCTCAGGAGGCGACGTACACGGCCGAGCGTCTGCGGGGGATCAAGGAGGACCATGAACGTTGGGTCGAGGAGTGTCTGGCCAAGGGAATCCCCGAGTTGGCTCCGGTTCACATTCGGCGCGACGACCTGTACAGCACACTTCTACCTCTCGCCGGCATGCCGGATCACGTGTTCGGCGCGGCCGCCCGGTTCAAGACCGAACCCGAGATCAGAGCCCAGTTGGCTCCACTTCGGGGTAGGGAGGCAGCGCCGTTCATCCTGCGTCGTGATTGCCTATTCGCATTTCAGGACCTACGCGTGAGGGGCAATCCGTTCAAGGCGGTGATCTCCGGCGCGGTCGAAGTTCACCGCGTCGACGACTGGATGCAAGACCCGGACCAGTCACGCTGGTTCACGGATCTCCTCAATCGCAGCTTGAACAAGGTGACCGGGCGGCTCGGGCTCAGCCTCGACAGGGAGCACCACCGCTACTACTTCCCAATGACCGAGCCGGGCGAGCCCAGAACGGTGACCTACCGTCCCCTCAATGCCGCACAGGCAACCAGATCGGTGGTATGGCAACCCATTCGCCGGCAGACCGGTGAGCCCAGAAAGCATTGGCTACACCTCGCCGTCTCGCGGCCGGCGTGTTGGTCGCTGATCACGAGCTGGACGCCGCGCAGGGAGCGCGCTTTGAGGTCGGTGAGTAAGGTGCGCCAGAACAGCTCGTCTTCGGAGTCGCCGACATCGAGGCCGAGTACCTCGCGATGGGCGTCCTCCCGCACGCCCGTGGCGATCACCGCCGCCTTCGATACCACGTGGTGGTCGTCGCGCACGTTCAGGTACGTGGCGTCGAGCTCGACGTAGGGGAAGCGGGCGTGGTCGAGGCGGCGGCTCGTGAACGCCTCGACTTGGGCGTCGAGGCGCTCACAGATGGCTCACCTCAGAGCGGCTGATCCCCCTCGAGACCCCCAAGGCGGCCACCAGGTCGTCGACCGAGCGGGTGGAGACTCCCTTGACGTAGGCCTCCATCACCACGGCGTAGAGGGCCTGGTCGATGCGCCGGCGAGGTTCGAGAATCGAGGGGGAAAAGCTGCCCTGGCGAAGCTTGGGAATCCCGACCTCGATGTCGCCGGCCTTGGTGGCGAGCACCCGGGCGCGGTGCCCGTTGGGCTCGGTCACCCGCTCGCCGCTGGGCTCGTAGCGCCCGGCCCCGATCACCGCGGTGGCCTCGGCCTCGATGAGCTCTTGGAGCACGAGACGCACGGCGTCGCGGACAAGATCGACGCCGTCACCGCTTTTGAGCGCGGCGAGGAGTTCGGACAGGTCAGACTGCTCGAGGGCCATCGGGTTGTCTCCTTGGGGTGCGTTCTTCCAGGAACACACCGAGGATCACCCGATGGCTCACCTACGTGGTGGACCCTCCGGTCGCCTCAAAAGCCCACCACTCGACGGGACGCCAAC
>DAHUYG010000035.1 GCA_027315315.1 Acidimicrobiaceae bacterium
CGCGGGATCGGCGAGGGCGGGATGATCGTGGCGCCGGCGACGATCGTGAACGCGGTCGAGGACGCACTGGCCCCCTTCGGAGCCCGGATCCACGAGCAGCACCTCCCTCCGGCCCGGATCCTGGAGCTCGCCGGGGTTGTCGAACCCGAGTAGTCAGTTACTGGGGCCAGCTCGGGGGCCCGCCGCGAGTTGAAGTAGATCGTTCCGGACGAGCCGGCTGAGTGTGCGCCAGGCTCCGGCGTCCGGACCGTTGAACCCCGATCTGGCTGTGGTGCCGAAGAGCCTCTTAAATTTAGTCAGACCTCGGCCGCCAGGGACCCCGCCGACTCGACCTGGTCGGGTTCGTGCAGCGGCGAAGAGCGGTCCCGGCCCCGCTCCAAGACGAACAGGCGGCCGGCGGCGAGGAGGGCCACGGCGCCGATCGCGAGCAGCCAGCCGAAGGTGGCGCCGAAGGCCCGCGCCTGGGCCGCGGCCGACGGTCCGGCGGCGGCCAGGTACCGCTGCAAAAGGGACAGCAAGATCGCAGTCCCGATCGACGAGCCGATCCGCTGGACGATGTTCTGCTGGGGGGTCGCGTCGTTGATCTCGTGCGCCTGCAGGGCGCGGTATCCGGCGGTGAGCGCAGGGGTGATGGTCAACCCGATTCCCAATCCCTGGAGCGTGAGCACGATGCAGATCGTCAGGTAGGGGGTGTGCTCGCCGAGCATCACGAAGGGGATGCTGCACAGCAGCGTGACCACGACGCCGATCCCCGTGGTCGCGCCCGTGCCCAACCGCTCCATCATCCGGCGCGACACCCACGTCCCGAGGGTCGCGCCGACCCCCCGCGGCGCCACGAGGAGCCCCGTGGTGAGCGTGCCGAGACCGCGGATCGTCTGGTAGTAGAGCGGCATCAAGATCGCGGCCCCGATCAGCACCGAGCTGAGCAAGAAGGTGGTGAGCGAGGCGGCCGCGAAGATCTTGTTCGCGTAGAGCCGCATGTTGAGCAGCGGTCGATCGACCCGCAGCGCCCGCAGCACGAAGGCGGCCACGAACACGAGGCCGCCGACCGCTGGGAGCTCCACCTGGAGGAGCCCGGCGCCGGGCAAGCCGACCTGCGAGAGCCCGTAGGTGAGCCCGACGAGCCCCGTCGCGACGAGGGCGAGACCGAACAGGTCGAGGCGTTCCGCCTCCCGTGGTCTTTCGTCGGGGAGCTTGCGGGTCCCGGCGACGAGCGCGAAGACGCCGATCGGGACGTTGATGTAGAAGAGCCAGCGCCAGCTGGCGTTGGCCAGCAGCAGGCCGCCGAGCGTCGGCCCGAAAACGGGGGCGAGGATGGTCGGAACCCCGTATGCGGCCATCACGCGCGGGAGGTTCGTCGGTCCGGCCGCCCGCACCAGGATCATCTGGCCGACGGGCACGATCGCCCCGCCCCCCAACCCCTGGAGGACCCGGAACAGGATGAGTTCCCACGGTGCGCCGGACAAGCCGCACAACGCCGACCCCAGGGTGAACACGGCCAGGGACAGGATGAACAATCGCTTGGAGCCGGTGCGCCGAGCCATCCATCCCGTGAGCGGGATCACGACCGCGATCGACAGCAGGTAGCCGGTCACGACCCACTCCACGCCGCCGAGCGTCATGTGCAGGTCCCGGCGGAACGACTGCAGGGCGATGTTGATGATCGTCGTGTCGAGGATCACCATGAAGCCGCCGAGAATGACGATGAGGAGCGCTCCACGGGTGGCCCGATCCAGACCACCCGACCTCGGCAACCCCGAGCTCGGAACGCGAGACAATCGTGCCTCCATCGGTCGTGACTGCACGGGCGGCGGCTATGCGCGGGGCGCGGACGGCTGCGCCCCGCGCAATCGTGAAATGTCCACGGACCCCAACTCCTCGATCCTGATCCTGCCGGGCAGAGTGCAGCACGACAGTACAAGGTGTCGGATAATGGATCACTTACATCCGACCTGTGGGAAGCGCGCGGACGGCGACGCCGGGCGCTGACGAGACGATCGTGCGGGCTTCCTGAGCGGCTCCATCGCCCTTCGGATCCGTCTCAGGGCGCCCGGAGATGAGGGTCCTAGCTACTTCGACCTGAAAAACCCGAGTTGAAACTCGTCCGCGACCAGCGCGTTTAGCTGGCGTACCCCCATCAGGAAAGATGGCCCCGACCCGTAGTGCGAGTACGGATCGAGGCCATCTGATGCTGAGAACGGTAGGCAATCAGCCCACCTTGTGGGAGTCCATTCTCCCCGCCGGTTTGCTCACCATGGCGAGCCAGGTCCCCATTGCCCGACAGGGCGCCGGCCCCGTTCTGTGGGCCGTTCAGGGATCTCCGTTCAACCACCAGCCAGTTCCCTCCAAGCAGTCGGCGCTCCGGCGGCCCCGGGCGGCCTACCGGCCTGCGAATTCGGCCCTTCGTCCCATCGGCGCCCCGATTTCCCACCCCGAGCCGGCCGTGTTGCGCACCCCCGACGGAGCGCCCGCGACGCTCGTCGGTGCCGGAAGGGTGCCGCCGTTGGGGCTGGCGGGCTCAACCTTGTGTCGCCGACGCGAGGAGCGCTCCGACGTCGATGGCTCCGGTCATCACCCCAGCGAGGAAGCCACCGTCGAGCACCAAGTTGAAGCCGGTGATCCAAGAAGCGGCGTCGCTGTTCAAGAAGGCCAGGGGCCATGCGATCTCCTCGGGCTTGGCCTTTCGACCCATCGGCCCGTGGAAGGCGGCAATGATTGCCGGACTGCTCGATCGCTCGAAGTCGGGCATCATCGGCGTCTCCGTCGGTCCCGGGCTCACGCAATTCACGCGGATGCCGTCGCCGACCACCTCGAGCGCACGCTTCATCGTGTACACGATGATTGCCTCTTTTGAAAAGACGTACCCATCGGCGACGAGCTCGCTGTGCTCCTTGCACCACGACACCGCTGAGTCATAGCCGTCGGTCGCGAGGAGCTCCATGATCTGGGGAAGGTGCTGCATGAACTGGAGGCCGCCGGAGGACGACACGATCGATATCGAGCTCCCCGCCGACATGAATTGGTGCAGCTGCTCCACCACCATCCGGGTGGCCGCCAGGTTGACCCTCATGACCTCGATCGGAGGATAGGTCGGCGGCAATCCGGCGCAGTAGAAAAGATGGTCGATCGGCCCACCGACAGCCTTGACCATCGAGGCGATCTGTTCGGGGTCGCGTAGATCGCACTCGACGAAGCTGGCGGTCTCGTAGGTCGGCGTCTTGTAGTCGACGCCGACTACCTCAGCGCCAAGGCCCTGGACGACGTGCGCTGTTGCTGCGCCCATGCCCGTGGCGCATCCAACGACGACTGCTCGCTTGCGGTCGTAACGAAAGAGGTCGTAGTTCTCTAGCGGCATTGCGGCATCTCCTGAATCGTTGATGGCCGGCTAAGGCAAACCGGATTTTGCGAAATCGGAAAACAGAGTCGCCCGGCTCCGTGATCGTGCCTTTGATCGGCGGAACTCCCAAGAGCTGAGTTCAGGTCTTGCTTCGCCCGGAAGCCCCCCCGCAGCACCCTGAACAGGCACTCCATCGGGCACCGGTGCTGCGGCGCCGGACTGATCCCTCCCCTCCGAGTCGGCGGAATCTGACACTACACATCTTGAAGTGACGCTATCTACAATGTAAAGTGACACACCACAGCAGATGTTCAACGGGGGGCTGCTTGTCCGGTTGGGCGCATCCGAACACCGCGCCGTGTTCTCTCGGGCGATGCGGGTCCACCGGTGCCCGCGCCCGACCATGGTGATTGAGGGGACTTGGGCATGACCACGAAGGTCGATCGGCATCCGACGGCGTTTCGGGGCGAGGTTCGCATGCTGATCGGGGGCGAGCTCGTCGAGGCCGCTTCGGGTAGGCGGTTCGACAACGTCAATCCCGCGACCGAGGAGGTGCTGGGCGAGGTCGCCGACGCCGACGCCCAGGACATGCGGCGGGCGATCGAAGCGGCGCGCAACGCCTTCGACAACTCGGACTGGTCCACCAACGGAGAGTTGCGGAAGCGCTGCCTGCTTCAGCTGCACGAAGCCATCGCGTCCGAAAGAGAAGAGCTCCGGGCGGAGCTGGTCGCCGAGGTCGGCTGTCCACTGAGCACCACCTATGGCGCACAGCTCGACATCCCGACCGGCGAGCACATGTTGTGGTTTGCCGACGTCATCGACACCTTCGCATGGGAGCGCGAACTGCCTCTAGGGACTGCGTTCGGGTCGCGCTCCTGGCGAAGCGTGACCAAGGAACCCGTCGGTGTCGTCGGCGCGATCGTGCCATGGAACTTTCCGATCGAGGTCACGCTGTCGAAGATCCTGCCGGCGCTGGCGATGGGGAATGCCCTGATCCTGAAGCCGGCGCCCGATACTCCCTGGAATGCGACCCGACTCGGGAGGCTCGTCGCCGAGAACACCGACGTTCCGGCCGGGATCTTCAATGTGGTGCCGTCGTCGGACCACGCCGTCGGCGAGGAGCTGGTGATCGACCGGCGGGTCGACATGATCTCCTTCACCGGATCGACTGCGACCGGTCGCCGGATCATGGAGAGGGCGGCACCGGGCATCAAGCGGCTCTTTCTCGAGTTGGGCGGTAAGTCAGCGCATGTCGTCCTGGACGACGCCGACTTTGCATCCGTCATCCCGATGGCGGCGGCGGGAGCCTGTTACCACGGCGGGCAGGTCTGTGCGCTGAACAGCCGCCTGCTCGTGCCCCGCGATCGCTATGAGGAGGCCGTCGAGCTCGCGGCCCTCGGGATGCGCGCGGTGCCCTACGGGGACCCGAACGACATGAACATGATCCAGGGGCCGCAGATCAGCAGCAAGCAGCGCGACCGTGTCCTCGGGTACATCGAGCAGGGCGTGAAGGAGGGAGCACGCCTGGTGGTCGGAGGAGGACGGCCCGCCGACCATCCCAAGGGCTGGTACGTCGAGCCGACTCTGTTCGCCGACGTCACGCCATCGATGACCATCGCCCAAGAGGAGATCTTTGGTCCCGTCCTCACGGTCATCCCCTTCGAGGACGACGCCGACGCCGTCCGGATCGCCAACGCCACCGAGTACGGGTTGGCCGGAGCGGTCACGTCAGCCTCCCAGGAGCGGGCGCGTGCCGTCGCACGAGGCATCCGGACCGGGACGATCAGCATCAACGGTGGGATGTTCTATGGTCCCGACGCCCCATTCGGCGGGTACAAGGCGAGCGGCGTCGGGCGCATGAACGGCCTGGAGGGTCTCGGGGAGTACCTCGAGACCAAGATGCTCGCCGGCCCGTCCCCGGAAACATAGGCGGTCCAGTGTCGAAATCGGACATCGCCATTCCCATCGGCTCGAAGTCGCGATCAATGGAGGACTGGTAACGCAATGACAGACGTCGGCACTCCCGCAGAGCCTGTCTTCGAGTTCAACTCACTGATGCAGCCCGAGTTCTCGAAGTGCCCGTGGCCCTATTACAAGCAGATGCGTGACACGAACCCGGTTCTCCGAGCGGGGAACGGTGTGACGGAGTTCGTCTTCATCGCCAGGCACGAGGACATTGATCGGGTGCTGCACGCCCCAAGGCTCTTCTCCTCGAGACCCGACGAGTCGCAGTCGGGAGATCCGCTGATCCCGATCACCTTCGACCCGCCGGAGCACTCCAAGTGGCGTCGGATTCTCGATCCGATGTTCAGCCCCCGCGAGATGGCCAAGCTCGAGGATGGCATCGCCCAACGAGCAAACGGGTTGATCGACGGGTTCGTCGAGCGCGGGGAGTGCGACTACGCGAACGAGTACGCCGTGCCCCTTCCCTGCCTGGTGTTCATGCAGCTGATGGGGTTCCCGCTCGAGGAATTCGAGACCTTCGTCGACATCAAGGAGCGGATCCTCCGGGGTGGCGGCGAGAGCTTCCAGTCCCAGGACCCGGTGCAGCGACAGGCGCGAG
Organism: Acidimicrobiaceae bacterium; assembly: GCA_027315315.1. Lineage (GTDB taxonomy): Bacteria > Actinomycetota > Acidimicrobiia > Acidimicrobiales > RAAP-2 > Palsa-461. The sequence continues at coordinate 5,901 of DAHUYG010000035.1, forward strand.
ACCAGATCGATACCCGGATCGCCGAGCTTCTCGACGAACGGCGACGAGAGCCCAGGGACGACCTGTTGACCCGTCTCCTCAACACCGAGATCGAGGGACGTCCGCTCACCCACGAGGAGCTGATGGGGACCTGCAATCTGCTCTTCATCGCTGGCCTTGACACCGTGACCGACAGCCTCTCGTGCTTCTATGCGTTCCTGGCCACCAATCCGGTGCATCGCCAGCGCATCGTCGAGGACCCCGACGTCATTCCGAAGGCCGTCGAGGAGATGCTCCGCTACGAGTCTCCGGTGACGATGGTCCTGCCTCGCCTCGTCACCGAGGAAACCGAGCTCGGCGGATGTCCGGTGCACGCCGGGGACCGGATCGTCCCGCTGCTCGGGTCGGCGAACAACGACGAGTCGGTGGTCGAGAACCCCCACGTCGTGGACTTCGATCGGCCCGCGATGCGCCACTACGCCTTCGGGGGCGGTGTCCACCGCTGCCTCGGATCTCACCTCGCCCGGCTCGAGCTCCACATCAGCCTGCGCGAGTGGCACCGTCGGATCCCCGAGTACCACATCCCCGACGGCGTCGAGCTGAAGTATGCGGCGTTGCTGCGCCAGGTGGAGCACCTGCCGCTCGTCTTCGACAAGGTCGTGGCGTGAGTCGCCTCCAGATCGACTCGGAGCGGTGCACCGGGCACGGGCGTTGCTACGCGGTGGCACCCGATCTGTTCGCCTCCGACGAGTTCGGCTACGGGCAGGTCATCGAGCATGCAGCCGTCGATGAAGAGGAGGTCTTGAGGGCGGTCCAGAACTGTCCCGAGAACGCCATCGTCTGGGAGCGGGAGTAGGCGGCGCACCCGCAGAGCAGTTGGACAATCAGTGAACGAAGGCCGGCTGAGCCGGCCGTGGGGGGATCCAAAGTGATTCAGCAAAGGGTTGCGAGCATCGTCCTCGCGTTCGGCATCGTGGCGGGCGGATTGGTTGGCGTATCGGCCGTCACCGCCACCGAGGCGGCGGCTGCGTCGGCACCGATCAAGGTCGGGGTCATCTGCAGCTGCAGTGGGCCGGCCGGGATCGCGTTCGTGCAGGTCACTGACGGCTACCTCGCTTGGTCCAAGGCGACCAACGACAAGGGCGGTATCGCGGGGCACAAGATTGACGTCATCGAGGTTAACGACCAGAGCACACCGGGGACCGCCATCACCGACGCCGAGACCCTCGTGTCCGACAAGGTGGTCGCGGTGATGGTCTCCTCGATCGTCCAGCAGGCGATTCTGCCCGTGCTTGCATCGGCGGGCATCCCGGTCGTCGGCGAGGCCTACGGCGTTGCCGGCCTCCCGCAGAACACCGACGTCTTCGGCACCACAGACACCTTGGCACCCGCCAGCCTCAGCGCGACCGAGGACGTGGATCTCGCCAAGGCGGCGCACGTCAAGAAGCTCGGCTACCTCTACGAGACGACGGCTGCGAGCACGGGCCTCACCACTTCGGAGCTCCAAGCGGCCGCGGCCAAGGTGGGCATCAAGGTCGTCTACTCGGTGGCCACTTCGCTGACCGAGACGAACTATGAGGCCGAATGCATTGCCGCCGAGCAGGCCGGCGCCACCGGGCTCATCGACGGCACCGGGGCTCCCCTCAACGTCGAGAACGCGGCATCGTCGTGCAGCCTCGAGAACTACAAGCCCGTCTACTTCGTCAGCGCCCAGAACTGGAACGGCATCTCACCGGCGCTGGCCAAGGACTCGTACATGTCGAGCGCGACGGCGCCACCGTTCGACACCAGCATTCCCGCGATACGGCTCTGGCGGGCAACGGTCAACAAGTACTTCCCAGGCGAGCTCAACAATCCCAATCTCGATCCCGAGGTGCAGATCAGCACCTACGAGGGAGGCCTCCTGCTGCACGACGCACTCGTCGCCGCGCACCTCACGCCGAGCGAGCAGGTCACCTCGAAACTGATCGTCAAGGGGCTGTACTCGCTCAAGGGCGACACCCTCGGGGGCCTCGCCCCGCCGATCACCTACCAGCACGGCACGACCCACGTGCTCGACTGCTGGTTCGAGAGCCGTCAGGTCAACGGGAAGGTGTCGGTGCTGAACGGTGGAAAGGGCGTGTGTGCGTAGCGGCCAACCCGCTTGCCGCTGCCCTCGTGCCCCCGGGGAACCGCACAAGAGCGCAGCCTTCTTTGTGACCGCTCGATGAGACCGCACGACCCGGCCGCCATCGCGCGTCCTCCCGAGGGGCGACGGCCGCACGCTGAGTGACACTGCTCCCCGGACGACGTGCCGAGCGCTGGCTAGGGTGCGGACGTCGATTGAGGGAGGTCGCGATGGAGCGCTTCGAGGGTCGCATGGCCGTCGTCACCGGCGGGGGGACCGGTATGGGCCGGGCACTGGTCCGCCAGCTGGCCAAGGAGGGGTGCCACGTCGCGACCTGTGACGTGTTTGATAAGCCGATGGCCGAAACCCGGGATCTCGCTCTCGAGGCGGCGCCCGAGGGGACCCGAGTCACGACCCACCGGGCCGACGTCTCCGACGAGGCCCAGGTCCGCGCCCTGCGAGAGGCGGTCGAGAGGGACCATTCGACCGACCACATCCACCTGCTCTTCAACAACGCGGGCATCGGTGGCGGGGGCAGCATGATCGCCGACGACCGAAGCACCTGGGAACGGACCTTCGGCGTCGACTGGGGCGGCGTCTACCACTGCACCCGCACCTTCCTCCCGATGCTGATGGCCGCCGAGGAGGGGCATCTCGTCAACACGAGCAGCCTGAACGGGCTGTTCGCCTCGATCGGCCCGATGATGCCCCACACCGCGTACAGCGCGGCCAAGTTCGCCGTCCGGGGCTTCTCCGAGGCCCTCATCGCCGACTTCCGGGTGAACGCACCTCACCTGCACGTCTCGGTCGTCATGCCCGGGCACATCGGCACCTCGATCGTCCTCAACTCGGCCAAGGCGCACGGCAACTCGGCCGACGACATGACCGAGCGCGACCTCGAGCGCTTCCGCAGGCAGCTCAACCGCCAGGGCATCCCGGCCGACGGGATCTCCGACGAGGACCTGCGCAAGGGCGTCCAGATGATGGGGGAGCAGTTCCGGGACAACGCCCCGACCTCGGCCGAGGAGGCCGCCAAGATCATCCTCGACGGCGTGCGGGCCAACCGGTGGCGGATCATCGTCGGCCACGACGCCGAGGTCATCGACGCCGAGGTCCGCCGGGACCCCGAGCACGCGTACGACGTCGACTTCTGGGAGAACATGCGCTCGCGCGGCCTCTTCGGCCTCTTCGGGGCGCCCGCCGAATAGCTACCAGCCGGAGCGGTGCACCGCTCCGGCCCCGGGCCTCCGGGCGCGGCGGAGCGAGGGCGAGGGGTGGTCCTGGCCGTCGGGGTGTCCGAGGAGGACCGCGCCGAAGATGCGCCAGCCGCCCGGGACGCCAAGTGCGCCGAGCAGCTCGGACTCGCCCCGGAACGTCCCGAGGAACGCGGCCGCCAGTCCCTCGGCCGTGGCCCCGAGCAGGACCAGCATGGTCGACATGCCGGCGTCGCCCCACCAATAGGGGACCGGCCAGGCCGACTCGGGATCCCCGGTCTCCCCCCGACCGAGGCCGGACCCGGCCTTGTCGGGCTCGCTGTAGCGCTCGATGTACTCGGCGGGCGAGCACAGCGCCAGCGCCACCACCGGGGCCCGGGCGAGGTGCGGGTAGCGGCCCCCGGGGGCCCGCCACGACTCGTCGGTCGTGAGCTCCCAGTAGGTGGCGGTCTCCTCGCCCTCGAGGACGATCCATGCCACCCCGTGGGTGTTGCCGGCGGTGGGGGCGGACAGCGCGGCGTCGAGGATCCGGTCGATGACCGCCCGGTCGACCGGGTCGGCGGCGAAGCTGCGGATCATCCGCCGCCGGCCGATGGCCTCGGCGAGCTCCATGGTCGTCCTCCTCGTCGGGGGCCGGCTCGCCCGGGCCGGGAATGTTGAGCGCGCTGGTAGGGTTTTACCCCCAGCAAAGTGTCGGCGAGATGCCCGAGGTGGAGTCTGACCCATGCCTAGCCCGAGAGATCTGCTGAACGCCGCCAAGGCCGCGATCGTCGAGGTGGAGCCCGACGAGGCCGCCACCAGGCTCAACTCGTCGGTGTTCTTGGACGTCCGCGAGCCCGAGGAGTACGACCAGGGGGCGATCCCCGGCGCGGTGCACCTCCCGCGGGGCAACCTGGAGTTCCAGATCGAGGGAAGGATCCCGACCAAGGACGCCCCGATCGTCGTCTACTGCGCCGGCGGCGTGCGCTCGGCCTTCGCGGCCCAGACGATGCAGGCACTCGGCTACAGCGACGTGTCCTCGCTCATCGGCGGGTTCAACCGCTGGAAGGACGAGGGCCGCCCGTGGGCGACGCCCGCGACCCTCACCCCCGACCAGCGCAACCGCTACCAGCGACACCTCCTCCTGCCCGAGGTCGGCGAGGTCGGCCAGCAGAAGCTGCTCGACTCCAAGGTGCTGCTCCTCGGGGCCGGCGGGCTCGGCTCACCCGCCGCGCTCTACCTCGCAGCGGCCGGCGTGGGCACGATCGGCATCATCGACATGGACGTGGTCGACGCATCGAACCTGCAGCGCCAGGTGCTCCACAACATGGACCGCATCGGCGAGCGCAAGGTCGACTCGGCGAAGAAGACGCTGACCGCGATGAACCCCGACGTGAACGTCTCGACCTACGACGTCCGGCTCGGGGCCGACAACATCTTGGACATCATCGACGGCTACGACGTCATCGTGGACGGCACGGACAACTTCCCGACCCGCTACCTCGTGAACGACGCCTCGCTGCTGAAGCGGATCCCGGTCGTCCACGGCTCCATCTTCCGCTTCGAGGGCCAGGTGACGGTGTTCGATCCCTACAACGGGCCCTGCTATCGCTGCCTCATCCCCGAGCCGCCGCCCTCCGAGCTCGCCCCCTCGTGTGCGGAGGCCGGGGTGCTCGGCGTGCTGCCCGGGATCGTCGGCTCGATACAGGCCTTGGAGGCCCTGAAGCTGCTGCTCGGCCTGGGCGACACCCTCGTCGGCCGGCTGCTCGCCTTCGACGCGCTCGAGGAGACCTTCCGGACCTTCAAGGTCCGGCGCGACCCCGAGTGCCCGGCGTGCGGCCCCAACGCGGGCGAGATCGTGATCGCGGAGTACGACGAGCTCTGCATGCCCCACCCCCGCTGAGCTGGTCCGCACGGCGGCATAACCTGGAGGGGTGAGCCCCCCGGACGAAGCGCAGGACAAGAGGACGACCGATTCGGGGATCGAGATCCGCCCCGTCTACCGGGCGTCCGATCTCGAGGGTTGGGACGCCGACGCCAAGCTCGGCGAGCCTGGACAGGCGCCCTACACGCGCGGCGTCCACGCCGAGATGTACCGCCGGCGCCTGTGGACTATGCGCCAGTACGCGGGCTTCGGCACCGCCGAGGCCACCAACGCCCGGTTCCAGTTCCTGCTGGCGGCGGGCCAGACCGGGCTGTCGTGCGCGTTCGACCTCCCGACCCAGATGGGCTACGACTCGGACCACCCCCGCGCTGAGGGCGAGGTCGGCAAGGTCGGGGTGGCGATCGACTCGCTGGCCGACATGCGACTCCTCCTGGCCGGCCTGCCGCTCGACAAGGTCACGACGTCGATGACGATCAACTCGACGGCGGCGATCCTGCTGCTGCTCTACCAGCTCGTCGCCGAGGAGCAGGGCGTGCCGGGCGACCGGCTCGGCGGGACGATCCAGAACGACATCTTGAAGGAGTACGTGGCCCGGGGCACCTACATCTATCCGCCCCGGCCCTCCATGCGGCTCATCACCGACACCTTCAACTACTGCGCCGAGCACATGTCGAACTGGAACACAATCTCGATCTCGGGCTACCACATCCGCGAGGCGGGCTCGACCGCCGTCCAGGAACTCGCCTTCACCCTTGCAAACGGCATCGCCTACGTGGAGGCGGCGATCGCGGCCGGTCTGGCGGTCGACGCGTTCGCGCCCCGCCTCTCGTTCTTCTGGAACGCCCACAACAACCTCTTCGAGGAGGTGGCGAAGTTCCGAGCCGCCCGGCGCATGTGGGCCCGGATCATGACCGAGCGCTTCGGCGCCAAGGACCCGCGGTCCAAGATGCTGCGCTTCCACACCCAGACCGGCGGCTCCACGCTCACCGCCCAGCAGCCCGAGGTCAACATCGTGCGGGTCTCGGTGCAGGCGCTCGCGGCGGCGCTCGGGGGCACCCAGAGCCTGCACACCAACGGCTTCGACGAGGCGCTCGGGCTCCCGACCGAGCGGGCGGCGAAGCTCGCCCTGCGGACCCAGCAGGTGATCGGCTTCGAGTCGGGGGTGGCCGACACCGTCGACCCGCTGGCCGGCTCCTACTACGTCGAGTCGCTCACCGACGAGGTGGAGCGGGCCGCGCTCGAGTACCTGGAGCGCATCGACGCGATGGGCGGCGCGGTGGCCGCCATCGAGGCCCGCTTCATGCAGGGCGAGATCGAGCAGGCGGCCTACACCTACGCCAAGGCGGTGGAGGACGGCGAGAAGGTCGTGGTCGGTGTCAACCGCTTCGCCGAGGAGGTCCACGACCCCGCCGAGGTGTTTCCGATCGACGTCGAGCTGCAGCGCTCGCAGGTGGAGCGCACCCGACGGGTGCGCGCCGAGCGCGACCAGGGGGCGGTCGACGCGGCCCTGGAGCGGGTGGCCAAGGCGGCGGCCGGGACGGACAACCTGCTCGTCCCGATGAAGGAGGCCCTCGCCGCGATGGCGACGCTGGGCGAGGTGTCCGACGTGTTGCGGGCCGAGTTCGGCACCTACCAGCCGGTCTAGCGACCGGCGAGCAGCCGCTCGCGCAGCCCGTCGCTCGAGGCGGCGTCGATCGCCGTCCAGGCCATGGCGAGCGCGCCGTCGAAGAGCGCGGCGTCGGCCGACGGGGTCGCGCAGGCCGCCGCGAACTCACGCTGGTGGTTGACCGCGCCCTTGGCGTCGATCCCGATCCAGGGGTGGATGGTCGGGACCCGGAGCGACACGTTGGCCATGTCCGTCGAGGCGGTCGGGGGCGGCGCCCCGGCGTCGTCGGCGGCGAAGCTCCGGCCGAGGGCCTCGGCGTTGCGGCGGTAGGCGGCCACGAGCTCGGGGTCCATCACCATGTGGGTGTAGGGGGGCGAGAGCTCCTCGAAGCGCACTGTCGCCCCGCTCGCGAGCGCCCCGGCCCCGAAGCAGCGGCGGACCCGCGGCTCGAGCACCTCGAGGTCCTCGATGGTCCGGGCCCGGCACATGAAGCGCCCGGTCACCTGGGCGGGGATGATGTTGGCGGCCTTGCCGCCCTCGAGGATCACGCCGTGGGCCTGGTCGCCCGGCCGGAACTGCTGGCGCAGGAGGCCGAGCGCTACCTCGGCGACGATCATGGCGTCGCCCGCGTTGATCCCCTGGTAGGGGGCCGCCGACGCGTGGGCCTCCTTGCCCTCGAAGTGGACGTCGAAGTGCGAGACCGCGAGGCACTGGGCCTCGAGCCGGTCCTCGGGCCAGGGGTGCACCATCATCGCCAGGTGCGCGTCGTCGAACGCGCCCCGCTCGAGCATCAGGACCTTGCCGCCGCCGCCCTCCTCGGCCGGGGTCCCGAGCACCTCGACGGTGAGGCCCATCTCGTCGGCGACCTCGGCCAGCGCGAGGGTGGCCCCGAGCGCCGAGGCGGCGATGATGTTGTGCCCGCACGCGTGGCCGACCCCGGGCAGCGCGTCGTACTCGGCGCAGATGGCGACCACGAGCGGTCCGCTCCCGGCCCGGGCCGAGAACGCCGTCGGCAGATCACAGATGCCCTCGCGCACCTCGAGCCCGTGGGCGCCGAGACTCCCGGCGAGGCGCTCGACGGCGTGGTGCTCCTCGAAGGCGGTCTCGGGGTGGGCGTGCAGGTCGTGGCTGAGCTCGACGAGCCCGGCGCGCTCGGACTCGAGGAAGGCCCGTACCCGCTCCTTGGCCCGGGCGACGTCGGTGGTCACGAGCCCGGTCTACTCGATGACGACGACGATGTCCCCACCGCCGACCGAGGCGCCCTCCTCGACGCGCACCTCCTTGACGGTGCCGCTTTTGTCGGCGGCGATGGCGTTCTCCATCTTCATGGCCTCGAGGACGCAGACGGTCTGGCCGAGCTCGACGGCGTCGCCGACCGAGACGAGCACGCGCACGATCGTGCCCTGCATCGGCACCGCGACGTTGCCCGACCCGGTCGCCGCGCTCGGTGCGTGGGCCCGGGCCCGGCGGGCCGGCTGCCTCGCTCCCGACGGTCCCCGGGCGCCCGGCTCGGCGGCGGGGACCCAGAGCTTCACGCGGTAGAGCCGGCCGTCGACCTCGGCGGTCACCTCGCGCAGGACCTTCTCGGGCTCGTCGGGATCGGGATCTGCGGGGGCCGCCGTGCTCGAGATGCCCGAGAGGTCGAGACGGTCCTCTACCCACCGGGTCGAGTGCCTGGCCGCCGCGAAGTCCGGGTGGCTGAGGATGGCGACGTCGGCCGGGATCGTGCTTGCCACGCCCTCGATGCGGGTCTCCTCGAGCGCGCGCAGCATGCGGAGTCGGGCCGACTCGCGGTCCTCGGCCCACACCGAGAGCTTGGCCATCAGGTTGTCGTAGTGCTGGCTCACCGCGTCGCCGGGCTCATAACCGGTGTCGAAGCGCACGCCGGGTCCGGCGGGCGCGTCGAAGCGCAGGATCGTCCCGGGTGAGGGGAGGAACCGGCCGCCGCTCGGGTCCTCGGCGTTCAGCCGCACCTCGATGGCGTGCCCGAAGCGCCGCACCTCGTCCTGGCGAAAGTCGATGGCCTCGCCGCTCGCGATCTTGAGCTGCCACGCGACGAGGTCGAGCCCGGTGACGAGCTCGGTGATCGGGTGCTCGACCTGGAGGCGGGTGTTCATCTCCAAGAAGTAGAAGGCGCCGTCCTGGTAGAGGAACTCGACCGTGCCGGCATTGGTGTAGTCGCACGCCCGGGCGACCTTCACCGCAGCCTCGCCCATGGCGACGCGGACGTCGTCGGGGAAGTCGGGGGCCGGGCACTCCTCGATCAGCTTCTGGTGGCGCCGCTGGCACGAGCAGTCGCGCTCGCCGAGCCACAGCGTGTTGCCGTGGCCGTCGGCGAGCACCTGCATCTCGATGTGACGGGGCCACTCGAGGTAACGCTCGAGGTAGATCTCGCCCCGTCCGAAGGAGGCCTGGGCCTCGCGTTGGGCCGAGGCCATGGCGTCGGCGGCATCCGCCGGGCCGGCGACGACCTTCATCCCTCGGCCGCCGCCGCCGAAGGCGGCCTTGATGGCGACCGGCCAGCCGAACTCCTCGCCGAAGGCGACGATCTCGGCGGGGTCGGTCACCGACTCGGAGCGCCCCGGGACCCCCGCGACGTCGGCCCGCTCGGCGGCCAGCCGCGCGCTGATCTTGTCGCCCATCGTCTCGATGGCCTCCGGCGGCGGCCCGATGAACGTCACGCCCTTGTCGATGATCGCCCGGGCGAAGTCCGCGTTCTCCGAGAAGAACCCGTAGCCGGGGTGGACGGCGTCGGCGCCGCTCTGCTCGATGGCGGCGAGGATCGCCTCCACGTTCAGGTAGCTCTCGGTCGCCGTCTGGCCGCCGAGCGCGTAGGCCTCGTCGGCCATGCGCACGTGAAGGGCGTTACGATCGAGCTCCGAGTAGACGGCGACCGTGCCGACGCTCATCTCGCGGCACGTGCGCATAATCCGCACGGCGATCTCGCCCCGGTTCGCGATAAGTACCTTGTTGAGCACTTGTTCCTCTCAGCCGCCCGGGGTCGGACCGCGCGGTGCCGACACGACAACGCCCTCTTTCGGGGAAATACACTGACACGGCGCCGAGGGCGGCCGCCATGTGACGGCGGTCCCGTGAGGAGGACGCCGATCGTGCCTGGGGGAAGCGCCCCGTGACCCCCCCGCGGCGACGCAGCGCCTTCACCGACATCCGGTGGTTCGAGGAGTTGGCCTCCACCAACACCTGGCTCCTCGAGGCGGCGGCCGACGGGTGCCCCGAGGGGACCGTCGTGGTGGCCGACCGCCAGTCGGCGGGACGGGGGAGGCTCGGCCGGACCTGGGCATCGGAGCCCGGGTCGGGCCTGTTGACCTCGATCCTTTTCCGCCCGGCGGTCGGGCTTCCCGAGCTGTTCGCGGTCGCAGCGGCCGTCTCGCTCTCCGCCCTCGACGCGCTCGAGGCGGTGGCCGGGGTCCGGGCCGGCGCGAAGTGGCCGAACGACCTGGTCGTCGACGACGCCAAGCTCGCCGGGGTGCTCTCCGAGACGAGCGGCGCCGGCCCGGGCCCGCTGGCCGTGGTGGTCGGGCTCGGGCTCAACGTGAGCTGGCCGATGCCCGGCCCCGACGCCGACGCCCTCGGCGCGACCTGCCTCGAGGGCCTGAGCGGCCGGCCGATCGACCGCCGCGAGCTGCTCGAGGTCCTCCTCGACGCGTTGGCGCCGCGGCGCCCCCTCCTCGACGAGGCCGACGGCCGTGGCGCGCTCGTGCGCGAGATCGCCGGGCGCACCGTCACGATCGGCCGGGCGGTGCGGGTCGAGCTCGCCCGGGAGTCCTTCACCGGCACGGCCGTCGGGCTCGACGACGCCGGGCGGCTCGTGGTCCAGGGCGCGGCGGGGGAGCGCATCGTCTCGGCGGGAGACGTCATCCACCTCCGTTAGGTGCCGGTTCAACCCGGACCGTGCCGTAGGCTGGTCTTCCATGCGGCTCCTCGTGACCGGTGGGGCTGGGTTCATCGGGTCCAACTTCGTTCGGCACTGGGTGCGCGAACACGCGGGCGACGAGGTCGTGGTCCTCGACGCATTGACCTATGCGGGTAATCGGGCGAACCTGGCCGCGTTGGAGGTGGACCTCGTCCACGCCGACATCGCCGACGCCCCCGCCGTCGGACGGGCGCTCGACGAGCACCGGATCGACACGGTCGTGCACTTCGCCGCCGAGTCCCACAACAGCCGCGGCGCCATCGACCCGGGCATCTTCTTCCGCACCAACGTGGTGGGCACCCAGGTGCTCCTCGAGGCGTCGCGCCGTCACGGGGTGGCGCGGTTCCACCACATCTCGACCTGCGAGGTCTACGGGGAGATGGCGCTCGATGCGGCCGACCCGTTCACCGAGGAGAGCCCCTATCGACCCCGGACCCCCTACAGCGCGTCGAAGGCGGGCGCCGACCACGCCGTGCGCGCCTATGCCGAGACCTTCGGACTGCCGGTCACGATCACCAACTGCGCCAACAACTACGGCCCCTACCAGTTCCCCGAGAAGCTGGTGGCGCTGTGCGCGACGAGAGCGCTCGACGACCGGCCCCTGCCGCTCTACGCCTCGTTGGCCAACAAGCGCGAGTGGCTGCACGTCGCCGATCACTGCCGCGCCATCGAGGCCGTCCTCGAGCGGGGACGAGTGGGCGAGACCTATCTCGTGGGGAGCGGGGTCGAGGCGACCATCGAGCAGATGGCCGACCTCGTGCTCGAGGCGGCGGCCAAGCCGGCGTCGCTGAAGGAGATCGTGCCGGACCGCCCCGGGCACGACACCCGGTACCTCCTCGACTCCTCCAAGCTCCGCCGCGAGCTCGGGTGGTCGCCCACCGTCGCGCTGCGCGACGGGATCTTCGAAACCGTGGAGTGGTACGCCGCGCACCGCGACTGGTGGGAGCCCCTGCTCGGCGCCGCATCGGTCGACGAGCACGCGTGGGCGAACGCCGCCCGCTGAGGGCCGGGCGCTCCGGCCCTTGTCCATGCGCGTCTTTGTGACCGGCGCCGGTGGCCAGCTGGGCCGTGAGGTGGCCGAGCGCGCCGAGGCAGCGGGGGACGGGGTCGTGCGGGCGACCCACGGCTCGCTGTCGCTCGAGGACCGCCGCGCCGTCGATGCGGCCCTCGACGCCGCCCGCCCCGACGTCGTCATCCACTGTGCCGCGCTGACCAACGTCGACCGCTGCGAGGAGGAGCCCAGAGCGGCCGAGGCCGCCAACGCGCTCGGCACCGAGCACGTGGCCGACGCGGCCGCCCGGGTCGGCGCGCATCTCCTCTACGTCTCGACCGACTACGTCTTCGACGGGACCGGGGTCCGTCCCTACGTCGAGTCCGACGCGCCCAACCCGATCTCGGTGTACGGCGCCACGAAGCTGGCGGGCGAGGGCAAGTGCGGGCCCGATGCAACCGTGGTCCGGACGGCCTGGTTGGCCGGGACCCACGGGACGAACTTCGTCACGGCGGTGCTCGAGCTGGCGGCCGGCGGGGGCGAGCTGCGCTTCGTCGAGGACCAGCGCTCGACGCCGACGTTCACCGCGGACCTGGCCCCCGCCCTGCTGCGGCTCGCCGCCGACCGGCGGCCCGGGTGCTTCCATGTCACCAACGGCGGCCAGGCCAGCCGCCACGAGCTCGCGCAAGAGATCGTCTCGCTCGCCGGCGGGGACCCCGAGCGCGTGGTCCCGATCTCGACCGACGAGCTGCTCCCGCCCCGGCCGGCTCGCCGGCCTGCATACTCGGTGCTCGACAACGGCGCGTTCGCCGCTGCGGGTTACGACCGCCTCCCCGAATGGCGCGACGGGCTGGCCCGGCTGGTCTCCCGCCTGAGAGGCGGGGCATGACCCGGAGCGACGGCCGCAGCGCCGCGGTGGTCGTCGACTACAACGGCGGCGAGTACCTCGCCGAGTGCGTGCGCTCCCTCGGCACCGAGGGCGTGGCCCAGCTCGTGGTCGTCGAGAACGGCGACGCGGCGACGGCGGCGGCGGCCCTCGAGCGCGGCGGGTTGGCGGGGACGCCGCTCCTCGCCACCGGCCGCAACCTCGGCTACGGCGCCGGTGCCAACCGGGGTCTCGCGGCGGTCGAGCTGGGCGAATACGCCCTCGTCTCCAACGCGGACCTCGTCGTGCACCCAGGCGCGCTGGGGCCGCTCGAGGCGGCGCTCGACGAGCATCCCGAATGGGCGATCGTGGGTCCCCGGATCATGACCCCGGAGGGCGAGCCCTACCCCTCGGCCCGGATGTTCCCGGCGCCGTGGGTCGCGGCCGGCCACGCCCTGCTCGGGGCGCTGTTCCCGCGCAACCGCTTCACCCGCCGCTACCGGACGCCCGATCTCCAGGACGAGCCGACCGAGGTCGACTGGGTCTCGGGTGCGTGCTTCCTCGCCCGACGCAGCGCGCTGGAGGCGATCGGCGGGTTCGACGAGAGCTATTTCATGTTTGCCGAGGACATGGACCTGTGCTGGAGGGCGAGGGCGGCCGGCTGGCGCGTCGGGTTCGAGCCGGCGGCCGCCGTGACCCATCACCACGGGATCTCGCGGCGACAGCACCCCTACCGGATGGCGCTCGAGCACCACCGCGGCGCCCTGCGCTTCGCCTCGCGCACGATGTCGGGACCGAGGCGCGTCCTGCTGCCCCTCGCAGCCGTCGGCCTCGGGGCGCGCCTCATGGCCGTGTGGGGGGCGATGGCGATCGACGGGGCGCGGGCGCGCCGGGGCGGTCCCGCCCCCATTCGCGGGGGAGACGACGGGTCTTCGTAGACTGACGACCCCCATCACAGGAGGTGGCGAGGGTGCGCCGTGGCGACCTGAGGGGCCTGCCGCCGGCGACGGACGAATCCCGGCTGGCGCCGGCAGACGCGTTCACGCCAGCAAGCGAGCGGGGCGCCGCCATCGAACCTGATCGAACGCCCGCCGCCTCGACCCGGCCCGCCGTCGCCTTCGTGGACGACGGCGGGCTCACCCCCTTCGTCCAGCTGGCCACGGCGCTCCGACGAGCCGGCTACCGGACCCTGCGGGTGACCACGGCACCGACGACGATGGGCGCGGCTGTCACGAGGAGGTTCGCGTTCGACCGCGTCTGGCACGTAGACGAGCCCGGGATCGACGCCATCGACGCACTGCTGGCCGACGAGGAGCTTCTCGACGTCCACTGCGTCGAGAAGCTGGCCGTGGCGGCGTACCGTGCGCTCGACCGGTTGCCGGGCGCCGACGGCGCCGGCTGGCGCAACCGCGCCGATCTGATCGACAAGACGAACATGCTCCGGCTGATCCACGCGGCCGGGATCGGCCATCCCGACGCGCTGCCGGGGACGACCGATCCAACCGAGGCGGCGCGCCAATTTGGGCTACCGGTCGTCGCGAAGCCGAGGGTCGGTGCATATGGCCGCGGGGTCTTCGTGGCGCCCGGCGTCGCCGAGCTCGCGGCGCACCTCGCCTCGGTCTCGCCGGGGGACACCCAGCTCGAGGCGTTCATCGAGGGGGAGTCGGTCAGCTACTGCGCCATCGTCGGCGAGTCCGTCGAGCGGGACATGACCTACCGGACGCTACGACGCGGCAGCGGCCCGTCGTCGCCCTCGGCCGAGATCGAGTGCACCACCGACGACGCCCTGCGGGCGCTCGGACGGCGCCTGGCCGAGGCGCTCCCGTGCCGGGGCATGGTCAACGTCGACGCCATCAGGGACCACCGGGGCCGGTATTTCGTCCACGACGTAAACCTGCGCGTGTACGGGGCGCTGTTCGCGGCCTGGAGCACCGGCTTTGACCTCACCGCCGCCTACCTTTCTTGGCTGTCGGACCAGGTGCGCCGGGGAACCGGCGACGCCGGACGCGCCCTCGTGTTCCCCGACAGCGCCCTGGCGGCGATCCTGGCGGACCGCCGGCGGCCGGGCCTGCGCACGATTGCCCGCCAGCTCCGCCAGTACCGGCGGCTCCTCGGCTCCGCCTACGCCCTCCGCGAGCTGGCCGGGCTGACTAGGGTCCTTGTCCTCGGCGCCCGGGCGACCGGGGACCCGGTCGCCGGCCGGCCACCCGCCCGACCGCGGAGCGAGTGAGGGCCTCGCCGGGACCCGACACCCGGGGCCCGGGACGGCTCGTGCCCGCGTCGCCCGGTCCACATCGACCTCTTGGAACGGCGATTCCCGTGCGTCGGTCGATCCCGTCGCGTTGTGCCTCTCGGCCCCGCCCCTATCGGCGTTCTGTCGCCCCTGCCTACAATTGGCCCGGGCTGCGTGCGGGTCTGTGGTTGCAAGTCGATGCCAGTCGCAGGCGAAACGACCCACGTAAGGCAACTCGTGGTTGCTGAGCATGGTGCGATTTAGAGGTAAGCCCTGCCCGTCGGATCCGAGATTCGGGTCATGGCGGAGACGGGGGGATGCGGACCAGTTCCGCCGTCGAAGGGTCAAGGACCGCCGACGTCGGGCCCGTCAACCCCGCAGCAGGCGAGTGTGGGGTCAAAGACCAGGTCAGCCGCACGCAGCCCACCCGAAATCCGAGGAGGCGGGACCTTTCCGCCAACACGAGACCGGTAGGATTCCCGAGAAATGAGCGTACTGACGAAGGTCCTCCGGGCCGGTGAGGGCAAGAAGGTCCGGCGCCTCGCCGAGCTGGTCCCCATGATCAACGCGCTCGAAGAGGAGATGGAGGCGCTCGACGACGCCGCCCTCCAGCACAAGACGGTCGAGTTCAAGGCGCGCCTGGCCGAGGGCGAGGAGCTCGACGACCTCCTGATCGAGGCCTTCGCAGTCGTCCGCGAGGCTGCCTGGCGGGTCCTCGGCCAACGGCCCTTTGACGTCCAGCTGATGGGCGGGATGGCGCTCCACTTCGGGTGGATCGCAGAGATGAAGACCGGCGAGGGCAAGACCCTCGTCTCGACCATGCCGGTGTACCTGAACGCCCTCGGGGGCCGCGGGGTGCACATGATCACGGTGAACGACTACCTGGCCGACCGCGACGCCGCGTGGATGGGACAGGTCCACCGCTGGCTCGGGCTGACCGTCGGCCGGGTGGGCCCGGACATCACCGATCCCGACGAGAAGCGCGCCGCCTACCTGTGCGACGTGACCTACGGGACGAACACCGAGTTCGGCTTCGACTACCTGCGCGACAACATGGCGCGCTCCAAGGACACGATGGTCCAGCGGGGGCACGTCTTTGGGATCGTCGACGAGGTCGACTCGATCCTGATCGACGAGGCCCGGACCCCGCTCATCATCTCGGGGCCGGCCGACGAGGCGGCGCGCCTCTACTACCAGTTCGCCGCCCTGGTGAGGAACCTCGAGCGCGACGAGGACTACGAGGTCGACGAGGAGAAGCGCCAGGTCGTGCCCATGGAGTCGGGCATCGAGAAGGTAGAGCACGCGCTCGGGATCGCCAACCTCTACGACGCGGTCGCCGTCAACTACGTCCACCAGCTCATCAAGGCGCTGGAGGCCAAGGAGCTGTACCACCGCGACAAGGAGTACCTGGTCGACCAGGGCGAGGTGAAGATCGTCGACGAGTTCACGGGGCGCACCCTTGAGGGCCGGCGCTGGTCCGACGGCCTGCACCAGGCGGTCGAGGCCAAAGAACGGGTCCAGATCAAGGAGGAGAACCACACCTGGGCGACGGTCACGCTCCAGAACTACTTCCGCATGTACGAGAAGCTCTGCGGGATGACCGGGACGGCGGAGACCGAGGCCGGCGAGTTCGCGAGCACCTACGACCTCCCGGTCGTTCCGATCCCGACGAACCTCCCGCTCATCCGGGTGGACGAGCCCGACCTCATCTTCAAGACCGAGAAGGCGAAGTTCGCTGCGGTCGTGGACGACATCGTCGAGCGCAACGCCAAGGGCCAGCCGATCCTGGTCGGCACGGCGTCGGTGGCGAAGTCCGAGATCCTCTCGAGGATGCTCTCCCAGCGCGGGATCGACCACCAGGTCCTGAACGCGAAGCAGCACTTCCGGGAGGCCGAGATCGTCGCCCAGGCGGGCCGCCTGGGTGCGGTCACCGTGGCCACGAACATGGCCGGCCGCGGCGTCGACATCATCCTCGGCGGCAACGCCGAGCTGCTCGGGCGCCACGAGGCGATTGCCCGGGGCGTCGACCTCGACACCGACGAGGGCAAGGCCGAGCTGGCCAAGCTCACCGCCGAGTTCACCGAGCTGTGCCGGGCCGAGGGCGAGAAGGTGCGCGCGGCCGGGGGCCTCTACGTGCTCGGCAGCGAGCGTCACGAGAGCCGGCGGATCGACAACCAGCTCCGGGGACGCTCCGGTCGACAGGGCGATCCGGGCCAGAGCCGCTTCTTCCTCAGCCTGGAGGACGACCTGATGCGGCTCTTCGCCACCGGGGCGATGAGCTGGGTGATGGACCGGGCCCTGCCCGAGGACGTCCCGATCGAGGCGAAGATGGTCACCCGCGCCATCGAGCGGGCCCAGAACACCGTCGAGGGCAAGAACTCCGAACAGCGCAAGGACCTCTTGAAGTACGACGAGGTCATGAACGAGCAGCGCAAGGTGATCTACGCCAACCGCCTCGGGATCCTGGAGGGGGAGGACCTCCACGACCGCACCCTCGAGCTCCTCGAGGAGACCCTTGAGGCCCTCGTCCACGAGTCGTGCCCCAACGACTACGCGGAGGATTGGGACCTCGATCGGCTGCTCACCGAGGTCACCCAGTACTACCCGAGCAAGTTCACGACGGCCGATCTGGCAGAGGCGACCAACGTCGCCCAGATCGTCGAGGGCCTCGTGGAGGAGGCGACCGCGTACTACGAGCAGCGCTCGGCCGAGATGCCCGGCGGTGAGGAGACCGCCCGGCAGATCGAGCGCGACGTCATGCTGCAGATCATCGACCAGCGCTGGAGGGACCACCTGGCCGAGATGGACTACCTGCGCGAGGGCATCA
>DAHUYG010000041.1 GCA_027315315.1 Acidimicrobiaceae bacterium
CTCGCCCACAACGAGCGCCACCCGGTGACGGGCTCGCCGGTCGCCAAGGTGATCCACAACTTCGGCCGAGCCGACAAGGTCGACCGAGAGGCGCTGCGTCGTCTCGTCGCCTCGATCGGCCGCTTCCTCGAGCCCGCAGAGGCCGTGGCCGAGCGCGGCAGTTTCACTGAGGCGCGAGGGGGCGATGTCCGATTGGTCCGCGCCGCCCGGGCGCGAACACCGTAACCACAGGACTCGCCCGCCCTCGGAGTTCACACATAAGGTGATGCTCGAGGAGCGAGCGCGGTGGAGACAACAACAGGTCGGCTCACTGGGCGGCGGGCTCTCGTCACCGGGGCCGGAAGCGGGATCGGACGTGCGAGCGCGCTTCGGCTGGCCGACGAGGGCGCACAGGTCTGGTGTGCGGACATCCGGGAGTCCCTGGCCGCGGAGTCCGCGACTGCGATCGTCGAACGTGGCGGGAGCGCCGGCGCGGTGCACTGCGACGTCGGCGACGAGGAGTCGGTCCAGCTGGCGGTCGCCCGGGGTCTCGAGACGCTCGGCGGGCTCGACCTCGTCGTGGCGAACGCCGGGACGTCCAGCGCGGGATTGGTGCACGAGCTGACCCTGCACGACTGGGAGTTGGTGCTGCGGACGAACCTCACCGGGGTCTTCCTCACGTGCAAGCACACGCTCCCGGCCCTTCTCGAGGCGGGCGGCGGCGCGATCGTCACGATGGGTTCGGTCTCCTCGGTCATCGTGGGCTCGGGTGGCTCGGCGGCCAGTTACAAGGCTGCCAAGGGCGGAGTGCTCCAGCTCACGAGGCAGATCGCAGTCGACTACGCGACCCAGGGGATCCGGGCCAACTGCGTATGCCCCGGCGCCGTCCGCACGAACCTCGGCCGCCACGTCCGGGAGGACTCGGCCGCCTGGACCACGGCCGACCCGTCGTCGCCGACCAGCATCACGATCCAGTCACCCATGAAGCGGGCCGCCGATCCGTCCGAGATCGCCTCGGTGGTTGCGTTCCTCGCCTCGGACGACGCCTCGTTCATCACCGGGGCCGCGATCATGGTCGACGGCGGGCTGACCGCCATCTGATCGGCCGCCGATGGAGAACTACGTGCCCGCGGACGACCGGTCCTGGGAGACCGTCGATCCGGGAGACCTTGGTTGGGATGCCGATGCGCTCGAGGATCTCGCCGACTTCTGCGAGCGCCAGGGGACCGATCAGCTCGTGGTCGCAGTCGACGGGCGGATCGTCTTCGAGCGGTGCTGGCGGGGTGCCCGGCCGTCGTCGGTGGGCGACGTGGCCTCGGTGCAGAAGGCACTCACGTCGATCCTCGTGGGTGTGCTCGTCGAGCGCGAGGTGCTCGCGCTCGACGACCCCGTGACGCGGTGGCTCGGAGAGGGTTGGACGAAGGCGTCACCCGAGCAGGAGGCCGTGATCACGATCAGGCACCTGCTCTCCATGTGTTCGGGCCTCTACGACGACTTTGGCTTCGAGGCGCCTCCCGAGACCGTCTGGTACTACAACAACAACGGGTATCACCAGGTCCGCAAGGTCCTGGAGGTCGCGACCGGGCGGAGCACCCAGGAGCTCAGCGCGGAGTTGGTGTTCGGGCCGCTCGGCATGGCAGCCTCGGCGTGGGTGCCCCGACCGGTCATGGTGGACCCGTCCGGATGGGTGCTCTCCGGGCTCCAGACGAGCGCCCGAGACCTGGTCCGGCTCGGACTGATGGTGCAGCGTGGCGGGCGCTTCGGCGGCTCGACGGTGCTGCGACCGGAGGGCTACCTCGAGGTCGCGCTCGAGACCTCCCAGGGGCTCAATCCCTCCTACGGCCTGCTCTGGTGGCTGCCCAACCGGCCGTGGGCGGTCATCCCGGGTCCGGACCCCGGGAGCGAGCCCGACCCGCGCAAATCCTTCGGTGGACAACGGGTGAACCACCCCCTCGCTCCTTCGGCGCCCGCCGACGCCAAGGCCGCCTTCGGCGCGGGCGGTCAGCGCCTGTCGTTCAGCGCAAGCCTCGGGGTGGCGTTCGCGAGGAGGGGTGGCCCGGTGGACGCCCGGGCGGCGGTCGATGAGGAGCTGTGGCGACGGATCCGGGCGGCCACCAGCCGGGGGTCCGAGCCGCCTCCTCCGGTGCGCTGATTAGGAACGACGGGGCTTCGACGAGGGTGCTCTGGACACGACCCGGGGGATCAGACATCGTTTCCAGGGTCCGCTTCCTCCCCGCAGGGAATCTGGAATCGAGTTCCGACCGAAATATGCCGGGGCGGTCGACAACGTCAAGAAGCGACGCTGGACACCGTCGAGGAAACGCGGCAACCTGAAAACGTTATCAGTCGCCGGAAAAGGGGGAGGGCCTTGGCAGACCGAGCTCCAAACATCCTGTTGCTCATGCCGGACCAGCATCGGGCGGACATCCTTGGGTGTGCGGGTGACCCCGTCGTCCGCACCCCGAACATCGACCGACTGGCGAGCGAGGGCATCCGCTACGAGGACGTCCACTGCCAGGGGCCGCTGTGCATGCCGGCGAGGGCCTCGTTCCTCACCGAGCGCTACGTTCGGGACCACGGCGTGTTCGAGAACGGGTGGGATACCCCGACAGACCTCCCGACCTTCCTCCACTCGCTGCGGGAGGTCGGTTACCACACGGCCTGCATCGGCAAGATGCACCTCTGGGTCCACGGCCGGCGGGGGCCGAACGGCCGGCGCACCAAGGACGCCCGCGACCGAGCCGGGCAGATGCACGCCTACGGGTTCGACGAGCCCATCGAGACCGTGGGCAAGCTTGCTTCGGTCAACATCAACACCGAGTACTCGGACCACCTCGCGGCGCGTGGCCTGCTCGAGACGTACCGGTCGTTCGTCCAGAAGCGCAACTACGGTCCGGGGACCGAGCACCTGCCGAACTCCGCGACCGGGTCGATCCCCCTGCCCCCCGAGGACTACATCGACGCTTGGCACGGCGACCGGGTGGTCCGCTGGATCGAGGAGCGCGACGGCGACCGGCCGTGGTTCCTCTGGGTCGGGTTCCCGGGCCCGCACGACCCCTGGGACGCGCCCGCCGAGTACGTGGACCTCTACCGCGATGTCGCGATGCCCACGCCGGGCACGCTCCGGCGCCCCGACGTCCCTGCCTCTGGGCCCTTCCGAGACTTCATCGAGTTCTTCCTGTGGACTCACAGCAGCTCCGAGACGCTCAGCGACGACCGCATCGAGGACATCCGCCGCTACTACTACGCGGACATCTCCGTGATCGACGACGCGGTCGGCAAGATCCGCGACGCGCTCGTGAAGAAGGGCATCGACGAGGACACCTGGATCATCTACACCTCGGACCACGGCGAGATGATGGGCGAGCACCGGATGCTGATGAAAATGGTCTTCTACGACCAGGCGACGAGGGTGCCCCTCATCATCCGCCCGCCCAAGGGGACCGCGGCAGGCGTGGTGCCCGGCCTCGTCGAGCACATGGACGTGTCGGCCACCATCCGGGGCCTCGCCGGGGCCGGCGGTCAGCAGACCTTCGAGGGCCGGGACCTGCTCGGCGGGGGAGGGGAGCCGTCTCGGTCCGTCGTGTACAGCGAGAACTACGGGTTCGCAATGGTGAGGACCGACTCCCACAAGCTCGTCTTCCACGAGGACACCCTCGAGCCCTCACAGCTCTTCGACCTCGCCGAGGACCCGACCGAGGATCAGAACCTGCTCGACGACCCCTCGGCGCGCGAGGTACTCGACGAGCTGCTCGAGACCAGGGTCCGGCCCTTCCTGGCCGGTGGTCGCCGGAAGCCCGGCCCGGGGGTATTCGAGCTCGGCGGGCGCCGCAGTGGGTGAGCGCGCCGGGGCCGCCCCCTCAGCGGGGCGCCGGACCGATCGACTCGCGCTCGATGAACCAGCTCTTGTACTCGACCCCATCGGGGGCGGGCGGCCGGCCGTTGATCGAGTCCAGCAGCATCGAGGTGAGCGCCCGGGCCTCGCTGTAGGTGTCGTGACCGATCGCCGCGATCGGCGGGCGGTAGGCGGCGGCCCAGATCGAGTCGCCGTAGCCCACCACCGAGACGTCCTCGGGGATGCGCAGCCCCGAGAGGGCATCGAGAACGTAGGGGAGCAGGGAGTGGTTGCACGTCACCCAGGCCGAGGGCGGCTCGTCGGACCTCGTCACCTCGACGATCTCGTCGGACCGCGCGCCGTCGGCGGGAAGGCGCACCAAGGTGACGAGGTCGAGCGCGACCCCGGCCTCGCTGCACAGCTCGTGGAGCACTCCGTAGCGGGCCTTGTGGTAGAAGCCGGGCGTCCGCCGGCCGGGCATGTCCTGCAAGACGACGTACGCGATCCGCCGGTGGCCGAGCTCGACGAGCCGGCGTCCCATCTCGCGGGTCGCGGCGGCCTCGGCGACCACCCACGCCGAGTTCAAGGCCTCGGACACCGGCCCAGTAGGGGGGACGTGGGCGATATTGTGCTCGGCGAGGATCGCCAGGCTGTTGCTTCCGCCGACGAAGGTGCCGAGGACGACGCCGTCGACCCGCTCGGCCACCATGCGCTGGAGGCCTTCGTGCTCTTTCTCCGGCGATCCCTGGCTCGAGACCACGAGGACGACGTAGCCGCTCTCGTTGGCGGCGCTCTCGACGCCGCGCAGGAACTCGAGGTACACCGGGTTCACGAGCTCCGAGACGATCGCCCCGATTGTCATCGTCCGCGAGTTGCGCATGCTGCGGGCGCGTTGGCTCGGCCGGAAGCCGAGCTCCTGCATCGACGCCAGCACGCGCGCCTTGACGTCGGCGGCGACGTAGCCGCTGTCGTTGATTGCCCGGGAGACCGTTGCGATGCTGACCCCGGTGTGCGCCGCGACGTCCTTAATCGTCACGAAACCGCTCGGCTTGCGGGGTGTCAGCGACCGCCCGTCACTCCCTCGCTTCGGACGATGAGTCGCCGCCGAACCGTCCGATCGCTCTGCCTCTGGCATCTTGTCCCCGGGGTGTCGCCTGAAGGCCCTGGATATCGGGGCCAGAGCGAGTGTACCGACCCCGCCCGCGCAGACACCGAGGCGCCGAGCCGTCGGCTTGCCGACGCTGGCGCGATCGGGGACCATTCGATCTCCCAGGAGCGACGATTGCCTGACTGTCTGCGCCGCCGGCGACCGGCCGACGGCGAAGCCCGACGCACCACGACGATCTGGAGGCCCCATGGACGGTTCTGAGCTGGTGAAGGTCGACAAGCGCGAGGGCTGGGCCGAGCTCGTGCTCAACCGGCCCGCGCGGCGGAACGCTCTCACCACCGATCTCGTGGTCCAGCTCGCTCGGGGACTCGCAGACTGCGTGGCCGACGAGGAGGTGGCCGCCATCCTCGTGCGCGGGGAGGGCGGTTGCCTCTGCGCCGGCCTCGACCTGAAAGAGGTGGTCGCGAATGAGGCCCACCGGATGGCCTTCGGCCCAGCCTGGAACGACCTCCACCTGGCGCTGGCCGGATGTCCGAAACCGACGGTCGCCGTGCTGGAAGGAGCGGCGGTGGCCGCCGGCTCGGCCCTCGCGTTGGCGTGCGACTTCCTCGTGGCCGGGCGGACAGCGGTTCTCCACGTGAGCGAGGTCGCCCGGGGGATGACCGCGCCGATGAACGTCGCGTGGTTGGTCGCGAAGCACGGCACCGCTCGGGCGCTGGAGCTGGTCGTCGCAGCGGGGAAGCATAACGGCGAAGACCTCTTCCGACTCGGGGTGGCGACGCGGCTCGCCGCCGACGACGAGGCCCTCGAGGTGGCGCGCTCGTTGGCCGGCCAGCTGTGTGCACACGACGGCGCGGCCGTGGCGGCGTCCAAGGCGATGATCGCCAAGGCGAGCGCTGCCGGGTTCGTCGCGACGCTGGCGAGGATCCGGGCCGAAGGGGACTGAGGCACGGCGCCGCTCCGAAGGTGCTACGGACCGAGGATCGAACGGAACACAAAAGAGGAGGCCTGGTGCAACTGGAAGTGGCGAGCAAGGAGGCGATCGCAGGTCGGTCGGTCATCGTGACCGGAGCCGCCAGCGGGATCGGGCGGGCGCTGGCGAGCGGCTTCGCGAGGGACGGGGCGTTCGTCGTCGGGGTCGACACAAACGGCGAGGGACTGTCCGAGCTCGCGGGGGAGGGGGTTCGCGCGGTCGTCGGCGACGTAACGGAACCAGCGACGCTCCGGGCCGCCGTCGACCTCGTCCTCGAGGGATCAGGGCGGATCGACGTCCTCGTGAACAACGCCGGGTTCGGCGCCCCGGGGACGATCGAGACGCTCGCGGAGGAGGCGTTCCGCAGCACGATCGCCGTGCACCTCTTCGCCGCGTTCTACGGGATCAAGGCGGTCGTTCCGCAAATGCGGCGGCAGGGCCACGGTCGCATCGTCAACGTGCTGTCGCGCGCAGCAGAGGCCTGTTCCGCCGCCAACAGCGCGTACTCCGCTGGGAAGGCGGCGCTCTGGGCGCTCACCCGCAGCGTCGCCGGCGAACTCATCGACGACGGCGTCCTCGTCAACGGGCTGATTCCCGGCATGACCAACACGGGGATCTGGGGGCGGCCCCGCCCCGAGCTCCAAGCCCCCGACGAGGTGTACCCGACCGCGCTCGCGCTCGCGACCCTCCCACAAGGCGGTCCGAACGGCCGCGTCTTTTGGGATATGCGCGAGTATCCGCTCTTCGAGCGGACGATCGGCCAGGGCGTGCCGATGGCCGGCGCGCAGAGAGAGGAGTAGCGATGACCTCGCATTCGGTCACAGTCGAAGGTGCGGAGCTCCACGTGGAGGTCGATGGGCTGCCCGACGGTCCGGGCCTGTTGCTGTTCTCAGGCGCGCGGTGCGCAACGGGCATGTGGGAGCCGGTGCTTCCGGGGCTGGCCGAGCGCTTCTGCGTGGTCCGCCACGACATCCGCGGGACCGGGCACAGCCGCGCCGCCCCCGACGCCGAGTACGGCCTCGACCGCTATGCCGACGACGCCGAGGCGATCCTCGAGCAGCTGGACATCGACGAGGTCGTGGTGTGGGGCATGGCCTTCGGCGCGAGGGTCGCGCTCGCCTTCGCGTCGCGGCACCCCGACCTGGTCGGCGCGCTCGCACTGTTCGACGCCTCCGTCGAGGCGCCCGACCCCGAGGCGCAGAAGAGCGGCGCCAAGCTGGCGGCCGAGCGTCGCGCAGCGCTCGGCCTACCCGAGGTCACCCGGCAACGGTCCTGGTTCCACCACGACGACGAGGAGACGCTCCGGCGCTCGTTGGCCGCCACCTACCGGGACCCCGACCACTCGCGTTACGCGGTGGGGCTCGGGATGCCGGTGCTCATCGCGACGGGCGACCACGACCCGAACCTCCCGGCCAGCCGGCGGCTCCAGGAGCTGATCCCCGGCGCCGAGCTCACGGTCCTCGAGGCCGTCGGCCACGGGTCGGTGATGGCCCGGCCGGACCTCTGCCTCTCGGTGTTCTTGGAGTTCATCGATCGTCGGGCCCCGAGGGACGGCTCCGAGCACCCCTAACATTTCCCGCACGCTCGGCACACCGGGAGCTCACAGGCCCTCCGTAGGCTGTCGCGGTGCGAGCGCCCCGACGGTTGCGCACCTCGGCCTTCCGGGCCGGCCTCGGGTCACTCCTGACCGGCGCAGCCCTCCTCGCGGCGCCCTTTGTTGCAGCCGGCGCGACCGATCCCCCACGGGCCTACATACCCGGCGGGGCGGTGGTGCACCGGGCGACGCCGGCAGCCGGGCGCCACCTCAGCGGAAGCATCGAGGTCGCAGGCACGACGCGCACCTACCGCCTCTATGTCCCGGCGCACCTCCCGAGCCGGCCGGTCCCACTGCTCGTCGCGCTCCACGGCGGTCTTGGCTCGGGGGCCCAGTTCGAGAGCCAGACGGGCTTCGACGGGCTCGCCCAGGCGAACGGGTTCATCGTCGCCTATCCCAACGGCACGCCCCAGCGCCCGGGCACCGAGCTCGACGTCTGGAACGCCGGCGGATGCTGCGGCGTCGCCGACGTCTCCCACGAGAACGTCGACGACGTCGGGTTCATCACAGCGCTCATCGGGCATCTCGAATCCGAGTACCGGGTCGACCGGCATCGCGTGTTTCTCACCGGCCACTCGAACGGGGCGCTCATGGCCTTCGCCGTGGCATGCGCAGCCTCGGGGACCATCGACGCGATCGCGGTGCAGTCCGGCGCGCTCATGGAGCCGACGTGCGACCCGCCCGACCCGGTCTCGGTGCTCGAGATCCACGGCACCGCCGACGAGAACATCCCGATCAACGGTGGACGCGGCCCCAAGGGCATCTCGGGCACGGTCTTCCCACCCCCGCTCGACGCGCTCGAGACCTTCGCGACCGCTGACCGATGTGCCGCGCCCACGACCCGCCCGGACCCCTCGAATCGCGCGGTGTCCATCGAGACCTGGAGCGGGTGCCGGCGGGGGGCGATCGTCGAGTGGGCCAAGGTCGCCGGCGCCAACCACGACTGGATGGGGCACCCGGCGCCGAGCCAGACGGTCCAGCGGCTCGGGCCGCCCTACCTGGGCTTCGACTCGAGCCTGGCCGTCTGGTCGTTTCTGGCCGCCCACCAGAGGCGCTAACCGGGGCGCGCCCCGAGACCCTCAGAGCCCCCGCTGGAGGCGGGCGCCTTCGGCCTCGAGGTAGCGCAGCGCCGCCTCCATCCCCCGGACGTGGCCGAGCTCGACGAGCGCCCGGTAGGCGGCGTTGCCCTCCTCGGCCCGCCGCACCATGAGATCCCGATTCGAGGCGATCCGCGCCATGACGTCGTCGACGAAGCCCTCCCTCTCGTCGAGACCGTAGGCCTCGAGTAGGAGGGCGAGCCGCCGGGGGCGGTCGCCCGGATCCGCCCAGCCGAGCACCCGGGCGACGTCGGGGCTCTGGAGGGGCACCCACTGCCAGGCCGCGAAGGCGAGGTCGGAGCGTCGGGTGCCGGGTCCGGCGAGATCCCAGTCGATGATCCCGGCGAGCCGCCCCTCGGCCAGGACCACGTTGTAGGGGGCGAGGTCATGGTGGCAGATGATCTGCCCGGGACCGAGCTCGGCCGCACCCGACTGCCAGGGCACCATCCCCGCTGGCCGGAAGTCGGCCACCGCGTCGTGGTAACGGGCGATGGCGGCGCCGATCTCCGCCAGCAGCTCGTCGCTCCGGACGAGTCCGGGCCAGGGGAGCGACCACCCGACGGTGAGTCCCGGGATGAAGGAGAGCACCTCCCGGCCCTCCTCGTCGAAGCCGAGCGGCTCGGGTGCCAGGTCGAACCCGCGACAGCGGACATGGCGGAGCAGGGCGTGCACGGTCTCGGTCCACGCCCCCGCCGGGCGCCGGACCGTGTCGCCGATCCGGACGACCGCGTTGAGGGTGCCGCCCGAGAGCAACTCCTCGTCTCCGGACATAGGCGCCGAGGCTAGGTCCGCCGCGTCCATTGCGCCCCCCGGGCCCCGGCTTGGCATGATGCCGGGAGACGCGGCGACGTCCGCTGGAAGGAGTCCCGGTGAGTGATCTGCCCTTCTACGACGATCTGCCGCTCGCGCCCGAGGGGGGGCGCAGCGCGTGGGGGCTGTTCGGCCCCGACGACAACCTCGGGCTCATCAACCTCCTCACCCCCGAGCGGGTCGCCGACGCGGCCAGGCTCGTGCGGCGGGGCGCGCTCTTCTCGCTGAACGCGCCGCTCGACGCGTTCAGCCCGCCGATCGCGTCCGGGCGGGGGATCCCCCGGCACCACGTGCTGCACGCCCCGGGCACCTTCGGGTTCGACGACGTCTACGACAACTTCTTCCCGCAGGGCTCGAGCCAATGGGACTCGCTCGGCCACGTCGGGTACGCGCCCGACGCCTTCTACAACGGCGCGAGCGAGGAGGACGTCGCCCACGGGCGCCGCAACACCATCGACCACTGGGCCCGCCACGGGATCGCCGGCCGGGGCGTCGTGCTCGACATGGCGCGCACTCTGGCGGAGGCCGGCCGCCCATACGAGCCCGGCACGAGCACCCGGTTCAGCGTGGAGGACCTCGAGGCGGCCCGGACGCGATCGAACATCGAGTTCCGCGAGGGTGACATCGTGATCCTCCACACCGGGTTCGCCGCCTGGTTCGTCGCGCAACCGGCCCCCGTCCGCACGTCGGTCGCGCGGGCAATGACGACCCCGGGGATCGCGGCCGGCGAGGAGATGTGCCGGTACCTGTGGGACGCGCACGTGGCCGCTGTCGCGTGCGACACGTTCGCCGTCGAAGCGTTCCCGCCCGAGTCCTTCGGGCCGCTCGGCTTCATCCATCGGATGCTCATCGGCCAGTTCGGCATGGCGCTCGGGGAACTGTGGTGGACCGAGGAGCTGGCGGCCGACTGCGCGAAGGACGGCGTCTACGAGTGCTTCCTCGTGAGCGCGCCGCTGCATGCCCCCGGCGGCATCGGCTCCCCGCCGAACGCGGTGGCCATCAAGTAGCCGGGGCCCGCCGAGCCTCGAGCCCCCGCAGGTCGCCGTCCTCGTCGCGCAGTCCGACCACCCGTTCGAATCCGGCCGCGGTGAGCGGGCCCGACAGCGCCTCGTCCTGGCCCGCACCGAGCTCGACGAGGAGGCTTCCGCCGGGGCGCAGGAGCCGGGAGGCCACGTCCACGACGCGCCGGAGCACGCCGGTGCCGTCCGGGCCGCCGTCGAGCGTTCCCATGGGCTCGTGGTCCCGGGCGTCGCGCGCCAAGAAGGCGATCGCATCGGTCGGCACGTATGGCGCGACGGCGGTCACGACGTCGACCCGGCCGTCGAGGCGGTGGCCGAGGGGCGCCGCGAGGTCGCCCAGGAAGACCTCGACCCCGTTCTCCGCAGCGCACCGCCAGGCGACCGGGTCGATCTCGGTGGCGACCACTCGCGCACGGGGCCGCCGGGCCGCCAGGACGAGGGCGACCGCGCCGGCGCCCGTGCACAGGTCGACAGCGGTTCCCTCCGCAGGGAGGAGCGCCGCCGCCCGGAGGGCGAGCGGTTCGCTCTGCCAACGTGGCACGTAGACGCCGGGGTGCACCCGGACCGCCAGCCCGTCGAAGCGCGCCGTCCCGGTCACCCAGGCGAGCGGCTCACCCGCCACCCGCCGCGCGACCATGGCCGCCAGGGCTTCGGCCGAACCGGCGGCCGCCTCGATCAGCTCGTCGGCCTCCTCCTCAGCGGCGACGCAGCCGGCCGCCGCCAGGCGCAAGGACAGCCGTCTACGGTCGTCCGTCGTCACCCTCGGCACCGTAGGCGCCCCTCGAGTCGCAACCCGCCAGCCCGTCGGCTCGCTCGCCTAGCCCCGTGCCTCCTCGGCCACCCGCTTCGCCCACGGATAGTCGGGCTTACCCGAAGGGCTGCGCTGGACCTGCTCGACCCGGAGGAAGGCCTTGGGCACCTTGTATCGCGCCAGGTGCCCGATCGCCGCCTCGCGCAGCGCGTCGTCGGTTGCGTCGGATCCCGGGGCGAGCTGGACCACCGCCACGACCTCCTGGCCCCAACGCTCGCTGGTCCGGCCCACGACCAGCACGTCGAGCACGTCGGGGTGCGTCAGGAGCGCCTGCTCGACCTCCTCGGCGAAGATCTTCTCGCCCCCCGAGTTGATGGTCATCGATTCGCGCCCGAGCAATTCGACGAAGCCGTCGGCGCGCAGGCGCGCCCGGTCGCCCGGGACCACCATGCGTCGACCGTCGACCGTCGGGAAGGTGGCATTGGTCTTGGCCTCGTCGTCCAGATACCCCAGCGGGATCGGTCCGTCGTGCGCGAGCCACCCGATGCCGTCGTGGCCGGCGGGCAGCACCTCGGTGCGCTCCTCGTCGAGGACGAACGTGGCCGGGCTCGGCAGGAACAGCCCGCTCGTCGGCTCCCCGCCGCTCGCGCTCACGTTGCTCAGCTGCGGCCCGGTCTCCGACGCGCCGCCAGAGTCGATGAGCAACGTCGAGGGTAGCAGCTCGAGGAGCCGAGCCTTCATGCCGACGCTGATCGCGGCCCCGCCGCTCACGATCGCGCCGAGGGCGCTCAGGTCGCGGGCCGCCGCTCGAGCTCCTCGCAGAGGGGCCGGGCGAACGCATCGCCCACGATGGCGCTCGATTTTACCCGCGCTCGAGCACGTCGAGGATCGCGGGGTCGAGCGTGCTCACCACGTCGGGGAAGACGACGGTGCCGCCACCGAGGACGACGCCGAGCGCGATCCACTGCCCCGCACCGTGCATCAGCGGGGGCGCCGGGAGCGCCCGACGTTCCGTGCTCGCCGCCGCCCCGGCCGCGATCGACTCGAGGCTGGTGGTGTCGATGCCGGCGCCGGCGACGAGGGTGGCGAGCGTCGTGTCGAAGATGTCGCACTGGCGCCACAGGGTGCCCTTCGGGCTCCCCGTGGTGCCGCCGGTGTAGAGGACGTAGAGGTCCTCGGGAGAGGGAGTGACCCCGGGGACCGCCGGCGAGGACGCCGCCGCCCCCTCGAGGAGGGGGTTCCCGCTCTCGTCGGCCACCTGGAGGAGGAGCGGCGCCGGTCGAGGCGACCGAGCGCGGACTCGAGCGTCGGAGCGAACGTCGCGTGGTAGACGATCGCGGCAGCCGACGCGTCGTTGAACAGGTACGCGAGCTCCTGGTCGATGTAGCGGTAGTTGACGTTGAACGATGCGGCCCGGGCCATGGCTGCGCCGAGCATGCCCTCTAGGTACTCGTTGCCGTTATGGAGGTAGAGCCCGACGAGGTCCTGGCCCGACTCGCACCCCTTCAGTCCGTCGCGCTCGCGCCGCACCGTGATGCCGTGCTCGAGGAGGAGGTTGGCCAACCGGGTCGCGCGCTCGGCGATGGCCCCGTAGGTCAGCCGACGATCCCGGAAGACGACGCACTCGCGCTCGGGCAGGGCGCTGGCGACGGCGGTGAACGCTGCTGCGTGGTTGTGTCCCATCGGAGTGATCGGCCCGGATCGTCGCGCCCGCGCTCGGCGGCCCCTCGATCGCAATCGGCTTGGTCGGACCTCCCGCACTCCGGTATGACCCGGCAATGTTGGCGTACTTCGGATCGGAAGTCATGTGACCGGCCGGTACCCAGAGTGCCCCCGGGCCCTGGCCTCCCTACGATGACCGGCGATGGACACGGTGGTGCTCGGCCGAACCGGGCTCGAGGTCTCGGTGGTCGGCCTCGGCTGTGGCGGGCACAGTCGGCTCGGGCAGGCGACCGGCTCAACCGAGGCCGAGTCGGTGCACCTCGTCGCCCAGGCGCTCGATCTCGGGGTGAGCTATGTCGACACGGCCCGGGCCTACGGGACCGAGTCGATCGTGGGCCGGGCCCTGGCCGGGCGACGCGACGAGGTCGTGCTCTCGACCAAGGTGGCACCGACCGACGGGGCCGGTCCGCTCGGCGTGGCGGCGCTCCGTGCCGCGGTCCAAGACTCCCTCGAGCGCCTCGCGACCGACCGGGTCGACGTCTTGCATCTCCACGGCGTGACCGCCTCGACCTACCGGCACAGTCGCGAGGTGCTCGTCCCTGAGCTCCTGGCGCTGCGGGACGAGGGTTGGATCCGGTTCCTCGCCATCTCCGAGGCGTTCGCAGCCGACCCCGCGCACGAGATGTTCGGGCTCGCGGCCGGCGACGACTGCTGGGACGTCGCCATGGTCGGGTTCAACCCGCTGAACCAGAGCGCCCGCGAGCGCGTGCTGCCGTGGGCAGAGCGACACGGCGTCGGTATCGAGGTGATGTTCGCGGTGCGCCGTGCGCTCAGCCGCCCCGACGAGCTGCGACGCGTGGTGACCGAGCTTGTCGCCGACGGGCACCTGCAACCCGGCGACCCCGACTTGGCGGACCCCCTCTCCTTCCTCGTCCACGACGGTTGTGGGAGCGTCGTCGAGGCGGCCTACCGCTTCGCCCGTCACGAGCCGGGCTGCCACGTCGTGTTGTCGGGGACGGGCAATCCCGCGCATCTCGCCCAGAACGTCGAGTCCATCAATGGCCCCCCGCTCCCTCCGGAGGACACGGCCAAACTGCGCCGGATCTTCGGCGGCCTCGACCATCTGTCGGGCAACTGAGCAATGGCGCATCGGACGCGGGAAGTCCCCGTCGAGGGGACCTGCCGCCCAGGCTTCGAGGGTGTCCGAAACGCCTTCGTGGACAACTTCGCCAACCATGGCGAGCTCGGCGCGTCGCTCTGCGTCGTCGTCCGGGGCGAGGTCGCGGTCGACCTCGGCGGGGGGTGGTCCGACGCCGCGTGCACCGTGCCTTGGCGCCGTGACGCCCTTGTCAACTTCTTCTCGGTTGGCAAGGCATTCGCCGCTCTGTGCCTGGCGCGGCTCGTGGCGGGCGGCTCGATCGGCGTCGAGGACCCGGTGTGCCGCCACTGGCCCGAGTTCGGGGCGGCCGGCAAGGAGGCGGTCTCGGTCGCCGACCTCCTGAGTCACCGGGCCGGCCTGCCGGCGGTGCGGCGACGGCTGCCACCCGGCGCGATGTTCGACCACGGTTCCATGTGCGCCGAGCTTGCTGGCCAAGCGCCGTGGTGGCCGCCCGGCACGGCGCACGGATACCACACCAACACCTTCGGGTTCCTTGTCGCCGAGCTCTTCCGCCGCGTCGACGGGCGGTCGCTCGGCACCGCCCTGCGCGAGGACCTGGCCGGTCCGCTCGGAGCCGACGTCCACATCGGGCTCCCCGAGGCGCTTCACCCCCGAGTGAGCGAGTTCTTCTGGCCGGGCTATGCGCCGGCCGAGGCCGAACCGGCCGGTCTCGGCGATGCCGAGCTCATGGAGTACAACGCCTACTTCAACCCCTCGGGCCTCTCGGGTGCCGGGTGTGTGAACACGGCGGCGTGGCGCTCGGCCGAGATCCCCTCGACGAACGGCCACGGCACGGCGCGCGGGGTGGCACGCCTCTACGAGGCGCTCGCTGCGGGCGGTGTGCTCGGCGGCGTCGACGTCCTCGACGCGGCGACGATCGCAGCGTTCAGCGCCGAGCGCTCGTCGGGGACCGACCTCGTGCTGCACCGCCCGTCGCGCTTCGGACTCGGGTTCCAGCTGACCCAGCCCGAACGCCCTCTCGGCCCGGGAGCGGGCTCCTTCGGCCACTTCGGGGCGGGAGGCTCGCTCGGGTTCTGCGATCCCGGGGCGGGCGTCGCCTTCGGCTACGTCATCAACACGATGGGCCCGAGGTGGCAGAACCCCCGCAACCGCGCCCTCATCGACGCGCTCTACGGCTGCCTGGCCGAGCGGTCCTGAACGCCCGCCGCCCGATCCCCGCCGATCCGCGGGCCTGTACCCTCTGACCCATGTCCGACTACGTCATCCCGGAGCCCGAGCCCAAGCCGATCGACGAGAAGCTGGCGATGGAGCTCCAGATCCTGTCGTCGAACGCGGTGCTCCGGGGGCACCCATCGGGGGATGAGCGCTGCGTGAACTGCCGCTACTACCTCGATGAGACGGCAGACCTCTCCTACTGCTGGCATCCCAAGCTGCGGATCTTGGTGGGGGAGAACTGGTGGTGCCAATGGTGGGAGGAGGTCCCCGAGTCATGAGCGACGACCGGATCGAGGTGCAGCGCACCATCGCCGCAGATCCCGGCGCCATCTTCGCGGTGCTGAGCGACCCTCAGGGCCACGTGACCATCGACAGCTCGGGCATGCTGATGGACGCCACCGGGGAGCGGGTCGCAGCGGTCGGGGACACCTTCGTCGTCCACATGGACCGCGAGTCGCTCAACGACTACCCGCTGGGCAAGTACGACGTCAAGGTCAGGATCACGACCTTCGAGCCCGACCGCGAGATCGCCTGGGTGGTCGAGGGCGCGATCAAGCCGCCCATCGGCCACGTCTACGGCTACCGGCTCGAGCCTGCCGAGGGTGGCACCCTCGTAACCTCCTATTACGACTGGTCCGACATCGAGCAGAGCTGGCGTGAGGCCGACATCTTCCCGGTGGTGCCTGAGTCGGCCCTGCGGGCGACGCTCGGGATTCTGGCCAGGACCGTCGAGCGGGAGTCCGGACGGCGACGTTCCTGAGGGGCGCCCGGCGGGCGCCCCTCAGTCTCGGGTGTTCCCTGTCTCGGGATGCCCAAAGCGGTGGATGGGTGGCAACGCCCGGTGACACGAGCGAGGGGCTCAGGACGCGGGACCGGGCGAGCAGCCACCGCGCCCGGGATCCCGAGGCGGCCGACGCGTGGGTCAACACCTAGATCTTCTTGGTCCTGGGGTCTCTGGATTTTGTGACAAGCTTCAGGCAGCTGTGCCAAGACGCGCGTCGTCGACGTAGTCGTCCACGATGCATTCGAGGGTTCGCAGGGCGCGGCGCAGCTTGATGGGCGCC
>DAHUYG010000039.1 GCA_027315315.1 Acidimicrobiaceae bacterium
CCTAGCCGATCTTGGCCCCGAGCTTCTGGGCCAAGAAGGCCTCGCTCAGCCGGAACGCCTCGGGCGGGAGATCGCCGTGGCGCCCGGGGTGGGTGTAGAGGCGCTTGTCCTCCACGCCGAAGGCGTCGAAGAGCTCGAAGGCGGACTGGCGGGGGAAGATCTGGTCGTCCCATTGGACGAGGAACAAGAGCGGGCAGGCGAGCCGCGGCGCGTCCTCGGCGAAGCGCTCCCTCGTCGGACCGGTCAGGCCCATGAGGCCGAAGACGGCGGCCTCGATCCGCGGCTCGGCCGCGACGAGCGGGAGCCCGATGATGGTCCCCATCGACACCCCCCACCACCCGACCCGCCCGTCGATCTGTCCGAGGGCGAGCAGCTCGTCGAGGACGGACCGCCAGTCCGCGAGCATCTCGTCGATCATCGAGGGGTCCGAGGACCACACCTGGCAGAACTCGAGGAACGTGAGCTGCGAGTTGGACCCGCCGTCGGCCCGGCGCTCTCCGTGCACCGGACCGTCGATCGCGGCGGCGGCCATCCCCCGACGGGCGAAGGCCCGCCCGAGCCCTGCGACGTAGTCGGCCCGCTTGTGGCCCGAGGCGCCGTGCCCGATCAGCACGAGCCCGACGGCGGGGCGACCCTCGGGCGGGGTCCACAGCACCCCCGGGATCGTCCGCCCGCTGCGCTCGACGTCGAAGCGGCGCTCGTCGACCTCGCCCTGGGATCGCTCCTCTCGCCACCTCACGACCGCAGCGTACGGGCGCAGGGGTGGTGGCCCGGCGCCGCCTCAGGCGCCCGGTGGCCTGCGCTCGGGACGCCAGAACGCCCCGAGCAGGGCGAGCGCGCCGCCCACCCCTGCGCCGAGCGCGATCCACAGCCCGGTCCAGCCGAGGATGTGGGCGTCGAGCCCCAAGGCCCGGTCGAGGCTCCAGCCGCCCGGGCCGAGCATGGCGAGGGCGAAGCCGACGACGCTCAGGGTGAGGACGTACTCGTAGCCCTCCCCGGGCCGGAAGATGAAGAACCCGTGCTTCATGTGGTTGGTGACGAGCGCCACGAGCATGACGCCGATGACGCCGGCCGCCGCCACCGAGGTGAGGAGGCCGAGGACGAGCAGTGCCCCGGCACCGATCTCGGTGAGGCTGGCGGTCCAGGCGTGCAGCCAGCCCGGCCGCATGCCGAGGCTCTCGAACCACCGCCCGGTGCCTGCGATCTTGCCCCCGCCCAAGACGTGGTTGATCCCGTGGGCGAGGAACACGCCGCCCACCATCACGCGGAGCGCCAAGAGCGCCAGGTCGATGCTGTGTGGGGTCACAACGTCCTCCTCAAAAGCGCGATGCGTCGCGAGACGTCGCGGCACGACGGCCCGATCCTAAGGGGGGAGTGCCTCCTACACTGGGCCCGAGCGAGCCCACGATGCCCGAGCTTCCCGAGATGCAAGCGCTCTCCGAGCGCCTCGACACCCTGCTCTCGGGGAAGACGCTGACGCGGACCGACCTGCTCGGGTTCTCGAGCCTGAAGACCTTCTCCCCCACCCCCGAGGACCTCCACGGGAGCAAGCTCGACGGGGTCCGGCGGCGGGGGAAGTACCTCGTCTTCGCGTTCGCCGGCGGCCGCCGGATCCTCGTCCATCTCTCCCAGGGTGGCCGGATGGACCTCGAGTCGCCCCCGAAGACGACGAAGCCCCGCGGCTCGCTCGTCCGGCTGGTCTTCGAGGACACCGCGCTCCTCCTTCGCGAGCACGGCACCCAGCGCAAGGCCGGGTGGTGGGTACTCGAGCGCGGTGACGACGGGCCGCTCGCCACCCTCGGGCCCGAGCCCGACGATCCGGCGTTCGCCGCCCTGTTCATGGAGGGCGACAGCACCCGCCAGGTGCACACGCTGCTGCGGGACCAGCACTTCGTGTCGGGGGTCGGCCGGGGCTACGCCGACGACTCCCTCAACCGGGCCAAAATCTCGCCGTTCGCCTCGTTGCGAGGCCTGTCGCGCGCCGAGCGCGAGCTCCTGGTCGAGTCGGTGCGCTCGGTGCTCGCCGAGGCGCTCGAGCGCGAGCGGACCCGGGAGGGCGCGCTGTCCGAGGCCCGGCTCGGCGAGCGGTTCTTGGTCCACAACCGGGCCGGGGAGCCCTGCCTCAACTGCGCCGAGACGCTCCGACACGTGAGCTTCGGGTCCCACGAGGTCGTCTACTGCCCCCGCTGCCAGACCAAGGGCAAGGTGTTGGCGGACCGGAGGTTGTCGCGGCTCTTGCGGTGATTCAGCCCGCGAGGATCAGGCGGTAGACGTTCGTCTCGCGACGCTCGAAGCCGAGGCGCTGGTAGAGACGGTTGGCGTCCTCCCGGTCCGGGCGGGAGGTCAGATCCACGGTCCGCGCCTCGGCCTTGCGGGCCAGCTCGACCGCCTCGCCCACGAGCGCCGAGCCGATCCCCCCGCCGCGCACCGCCGAGTCCACCACCACGTCCTCGATCCACGCCCGCACCCCGGTCGGCGTCCTGAACAGCGCTAGGGTCAGCGAGCCGATGATCTCGCCGCCGCCGTCGCGCGCGACGAACAGCGTCGTAGCCGGCGACTCGACGATGGTCTCGAGCTCGTAGGCGGTCGGACCCGGCGCGCTCGAGGAGAGCTGGGGCACGAGACGCGCCATGGCATGGTGCAGCTCGGGGTCGGCGGTGACGACGGCCTCGACACGCACGCGCCCCGGATCGATCACCGGCCGTCGGCCTCGCTCTCCCCCTCCGCGAGATTGCCGCGCCAGGTGGGGCGGCGGATCCGGTCGTAGAGCACCTCGCGCACCTCGCCGCGCAGCGCACCGAACACCGCGTCGCCCCACCGTTCCACGCCGACGAGGGGGTTCGGGAGGTTGTCGGGGGTGAACCACCCCACGTCGCTGCATTCGAGCGGGTGCGGCTGCAACTCGCCCCCGGTGGCGCGGCAGTAGAAGATCAGCGAGTAGAGGGGGATCCTGGTGAAGCCGAGCCGGAGTCCGTCGAGCACCGCGATGAGGCGGACCGGCTCGGCCTCGATCCCGGTCTCCTCTTGGACCTCCTTGGCGGCGACCTCGGCGGCCGAGTAGCCGACGTCGCACCATCCGGTCGGGTACAGCCAGACCCCCGAGTCGGCCCGCCGGATGAGAAGGAGCTCGCCCTTGTCGTTGCCGACCGCCGCCCCGATCGCGACCTTCGGGGTGACGTAGCCCGGGATCCCCGGGACCACCTCGCCCAGCCACTCCTCGACGAGCCCCTCGGCGTCCTCGACGCCCTCGAAGCCCTGGTTGGCGGCGACCCGGATGTCGGCCGCGACCCGCAGGATCTCCTCGAAGCGCTCCTTCTCGTAGAGGCTCTCGGTGAACCCGAGCCCGGTCCGGGCGATCCCCGACAATGCCTCGCTCCAGCGGAGCAGGACCTTGTGCGGGACGTCGTCGGCCACAGGTTGACGCTAGCCCCCGCGTCGGATCAGGGCGGCCGGTGCAGCACAATGGTGGGGATGGGCGTCTACGAGGACTGCCGCCACTACGTCATGCAGACCACCCGTTCGGGCGACAAGCTCGAGCGTTGCAAGGTCGACGCCAACGAGCCGCTCCCCTTCACCTGCCCGCAGGGCTGCGTCTTCTACGAGGCCAGGCGGACCTCGTCGGCCGGCTGGCACGTCCCGAAGCCGAGGGACCCCGAGAGCAGCTAGTCGCCCTCAACCCTCGAGGACGTCGCCCAGCAGGTCGACGCCGACCCCCTCGCCCCGGAGCCACTCGACGGCGGCCTCGATGGCCCCGGCCTCGCCGACCAGCTCGCAGACGATCCACCCCTCGTGCTCGCCGACATTGGCGCGCCGGATGTTGGGGTCGACGTCGAAGGTCCGGGTCAGCCGGGCCAGCATCGGCACCCGGATGAGACCCTCGGGGAACGTGAGCTTGACGCGCACCTCTATCGGCGCACTCACCGGGCCAGCACCTCGTTCATCGAGCCCGAGCGGAACCCGGCGAGGTCCACGGTGACGTAGGTGTAGCCGGCGGCGCGCACGGCGTCTACGACGGCCTCCCGCTGTGCCAGGACGGCGCCGAGCGCGTCGAGCTCCACCTCGATGCGGGCCACCGCACCGTGGTGGCGGACCCGCAGCTGTGCGAAGCCGAGCGCGCGCAGCTGCGCCTCGGCCTGCGCGATCGAGCGCAGGGAGCCGAGGGTGACCGGCGTGCCGTAGGCGATGCGCGACGACAGGCAGGCCGCGGCGGGCTTGTCCCAGGTCCGCAATCCGAGCCGGCGCGACCACTCCCGCACCGACGCCTTGTCGAAGCCCGCCTCGACGAGCGGGAACCGGGCCCCGAGCGCGCTCGCGGCCTCCTGGCCCGGGCGGTGGTCCCCCAGGTCGTCGAGGTTGACCCCGAGGACCACGGTGGCCGACTCGGAGGCCGCGATCGGCACGAGCGCCTCCATGAGCGCGCCCTTGCACCGGGCGCAGCGGTCGGGACCGTTCGCGACGTAGTCGGGGTCCTCCATCTCCCGGGTGGCGACGCCCATCCACCGCAGCCCCCACTCCCGGGCGATGCTGCGGCAGTCGGCCTCCTCGTCGGGGGCGAGCGACGGCGAGATGGCGGTGACGGCGAGCGCCCCGCCGGGGCCGAGCGTGTCGTGCGCCACCTTGGCCAAGAAAGCGGAGTCGGCGCCCCCGCTGAAGGCGACGACGACGCGCCCGAGGCCGGCGATGTGCCCGCTCAGCTCGTCGAGCGAAGCGACCGGGCTCACCGGGGCGCCCCGGCCTCGAGGACGGCGCCGAGTTCGCCGACCATCCCGGTGTAGAAGGGACCGAAG
This sequence comes from Acidimicrobiaceae bacterium, assembly GCA_027315315.1. Classification (GTDB taxonomy): domain Bacteria; phylum Actinomycetota; class Acidimicrobiia; order Acidimicrobiales; family RAAP-2; genus Palsa-461. The sequence continues at coordinate 4,788 of DAHUYG010000039.1, forward strand.
TCTGCGTAGAGCGCCGAGGCCTCGTCGAAGCGCATCTCATAGACACAGGCCTTCAGGTCGTCGGGCCGGCGGCCGAAGAGGGTCACGCCCCACTCCCAGTCGTCGAGCCCCGTCGATCCGGTGATGAGCTGCACGATGCGGCCCCGGTAGTTGCGCCCGACGAGGCCGTGGCCGAGCATCAGGCGCTTGCGCTCCTCGAAGTCCAGCGCGTACCAGTTGTGCGACTCGCTCCGGCGCTTGGACATCGGATAGAAGCAGAACGCCGGCATGCCCTCGGGCGGCAGCCTCGGATAGAGGCGGGCCTGGCGCATCTCCTCAGGCAGCCCGGCCGCATACTCGGAGAGCTCGGTCAGCGAGACGTAGGAGGAAGAGGCGGCCAGCCCCGCCGACGCGCAGGCCCGCTGGAACGCCCACAGGGGGCGCATGTCGGGGCACAGGGCCACGAACCCGACGTCGGCCTTGTGGCCCACGATCGCGGCCGTGACGAGTTGGCCACCCTCGTTCACCAGGTGTTTCTCGGCGTCCTGCACCGCCGAGGCATCGGTCTCATGGGTCAGGTGGCAGAAGAGGTGCAGGACGCAGATGCCCTCGGAGGGCACCACGGCCCCGGACGGAGCGCTCATCGCGCCCAGTCTAGGAAACGGCGAGCTGCCGTCCCGGGGGCGGGCTCCCACCCCCGGGACCGACGGGCTCTAGAAGTCGTCCATGCCCCCGCCGGGCATGGCGGGCGCCTTCTCCTCGGGCTTGTCGACGATGACGGCCTCGGTGGTGAGGAAGAGGGCTGCGATCGAGGCGGCGTTCTGCAGCGCAGAGCGCGTCACCTTGGCGGCGTCGATCACCCCCGCAGCGAAGAGGTCCCCGTACTCGTTGGTGGCCGCATTCAGCCCCTCGGACGGGTTCTTCATCTCGCGGACCCGCTCGACGACCACGCCGCCCTCGAGGCCGGCGTTGACGGCGATCTGCTTCAGGGGCTCCTCGACGGCACGGGCCACGATCCGGGCACCGGTGGCCTCGTCGCCCTCCAGCTTCTCGGCGCGCTCGAGGATGGCCTTCTGGGCACGGAGCAAAGCGACGCCACCGCCGGGCACGACGCCCTCCTCGATGGCCGCCTTGGTCGTGGACACTGCGTCCTCGATGCGGTGCTTCTTCTCCTTCAACTCCACCTCGGTGGCTGCGCCGACCTTGATGACCGCGACGCCGCCCGAGAGCTTGGCCAGGCGCTCTTGGAGCTTCTCCCGGTCGTAGTCCGAGTCGGTGTTCTCGATCTCGGCCTTGATCTGGTTGATCCGGCCCTTGATGTCGGACTCCTCGCCGGCACCCTCGACGATCGTGGTCTCGTCCTTGGTCACGACGACCTTGCGGGCCCGTCCGAGCAGGTCGAGGCCGACGTTCTCGAGCTTGAGGCCGACCTCCTCGGTGACGACCTGGCCGCCGGTCAGGATCGCCATGTCCTGAAGCATCGCCTTGCGGCGCTCGCCGAAGCCCGGGGCCTTCACCGCCGCGCTCTTGAAGGTGCCCCGGATCTTGTTGACCACCAGGGTGGCGAGCGCCTCGCCCTCCACGTCCTCGGCCACGATCACGAGCGGCTTGCCGGTCTGCATGATCTTCTCCAGCACCGGGAGCAGGTCGCGCACCGCCGAGATCTTCGAGCCGACGAGCAGGATGTAGGCGTCCTCGAGCGAGGCCTCCATCCGCTCGGGGTCGGTCACGAAGTACGGCGAGATGTAGCCCTTGTCGAAGCGCATGCCCTCAACGAGGTCCATGTCCATGCCGAAGGTCTGGGACTCCTCGACGGTGATGACGCCGTCCTTGCCGACCTTGTCGATGGCCTCGGCGATCATCTCGCCGATCTCGGTGTCGGCGGCCGAGATGGCGGCCACCTGGGCGATCTGGGACTTGGACTCGGTCTCCTTCGCGATCGAGTGGATGGCGTTCACCGCCGTCTCGACTGCGGCCTCGATGCCCTTCTTGAGCGACATCGGGTTGGCCCCCGCCGCCACGTTGCGGAGCCCCTCGTGGACCATGGCCCAGGCGAGGACGGTGGCGGTGGTCGTCCCGTCACCGGCGACGTCGTCGGTCTTCTTCGCGACCTCCTTGACCAGCTCGGCCCCGATCCTCTCGTAGGGGTCCTCGAGCTCAATCTCCTTCGCGATCGAGACACCGTCGTTGGTGATCGTGGGGGCGCCCCACTTCTTGTCGAGCACCACGTTGCGGCCCTTCGGGCCAAGGGTGACGCGTACGGCGTCGGCCAGGCGGTTCATCCCGGTCTCGAGCGCACGCCGGGCGTCCTCTTGGAAGGCGATCAGCTTGGGCATGTGGTCAGATCCTCCGTTGGTCGGCCGACCCTCTGGCCGGCCCCGTGCCGGTCCACAGTCTAGCGGGTCGTTGGCACTCTCGTTTGTCGAGTGCTAACAGCAAACCACGCCGAGGAGGGCGCCGCAAGGGGGCCCACGAGGGCTATCCCCCGGCGACCGCCGGGACGATGGAGACAGTCTGACCTGGGGCGATGGGGGTGGCGAGGCCCTCGAGGAAGCGGACGTCCTCCTCGGCCAGGAAGACGTTGACGAACCGCCGGAGTTGCCCCTGCTCGTCGAAGAGCCGCTCGGCGAAGCCGGGGTGCGTGGCGTCCAGGGCCTTCAGCGCCTCGCCCACCGTCGTCGCCTCCACCTCCACCTCGCCGGCCCCCCCGGTCAGGGTGCGCAGCTGGGTCGGGACCCGCACCGGCACGCTCATCGGCCGGACCCCGGGTCCAGGTCCTCGCCCACCACCGCGTCGAAGGCGGCGAGCGTCGGGACGATCGTGGCGGTCGGCTTCACGGTGCCCGACAGCGCCTCCACGGTCTTCAGCCCGTGCCCGGTCACGAGGGCGACCACCCGCTCGTCGTGGCGCACCTCGCCGGCGGCAGCCAGCTTGGCCAGGGTGGCGATCGTCACCCCGCCGGCCGTCTCGGCGAAGATCCCCTCGGTCCGGGCCAGCAACCTGATGCCCTCGAGGACCTCGTCGTCGCTGACTGCGGCGCACGAGCCGCCCGAGCGACGGATCGTCTCGAGCGCGTACCACCCGTCTGCCGGGTTCCCGATCGACAGGGACTTGGCGATGGTGTTGGGCTTCACCGGCGCGATGGCGTCGGCCCCGGTGGCGAAGGCGGTGGCGACCGGCGAGCACCCGGCCGCCTGCGCGCCCGACACGCGCACCGGAGACGGCTCGATCAGGCCGACCCGGGCGAGCTCGCCGAAGCCCTTGGCCACCTTGGTGAGCTGGCTGCCCGAGGCGATCGGGACGACCACGTGGTCGGGCGCACGCCAGCCCAGCTGCTCGGCGACCTCGAAGGCTAGGGTCTTGGAGCCCTCCGAGTAGTAGGTGCGCACGTTGACGTTGACGAAGGCCCACGAGGGGTGCTCGCTCGCCAGCTCTGCGCACAGCCGGTTCACGTCGTCGTAGCTCCCCTCCACGGCGACGACGGTGCCGCCGTAGACGGCGGTCATCGTCACCTTGGCCGCCTCGAGGTCGTGGGGGATGAGGACGATCGACGCCATGCCGGCGCGTGCGGCGTGAGCCGCCACCGAGTTGGCGAGGTTCCCGGTCGACGCGCACGCCGCCACCTTGAAGCCGAGCTGCCGGGCCTTGGTGAGGGCCACCGAGACCACCCGGTCCTTGAACGAGCCGGTCGGATTGGCCGTGTCGTCCTTGATCCACAGCTCGCCCAGGCCGAGCTCGGCGGCCAGTCGGTCGGCTCGGTGCAGCGGGGTGAACCCCGCCCCGAGGTCGACCGGGGCGGCGTCGTCGACGGGCAGGAGATCCCGGTAGCGCCAGATCGAACGGGGACCGGCGGCGATGCTGGCCGCCGAGACGACCTGGGCGATCTGCTCGTAGTCGTAGTCCACCTCGAGCGGGCCGAAGCAGAAGTCGCAGACGTGCAGCGCCTCGGTCGGGTACCGGCGCCCACATTCCCGACAGCGCAGCCCTGTGACGAAACTCATGAGGACCTCCTCATCGATCGGGCATTGGCACCTGGTGCATTGCACTGGTTGCCGCGGCGTCGCAGGGCCCGTCCCTCAGCCGCTCTGGATGATGGCCTCCATGCTGGTCGATGGCGGCCCCCACGTCAATGCATGCCGGCCGCCGGCCGCCGCCGGGGACTTCGGGGGGCCCGACGGGGGATGCGATGATGCCCCCGGTGGGGAACGTCCGCACGTACGGCGAGGGCAGCTTCGGGCTGGAGCAGGTCCTGGGGGCCAAGGGCGACCGGCGGATCTCGGTCTGCCTGCCCGCCAGGGACGAGGAGCCCACGATCGCCCGGGTGATCGGCTCGGCCGTGATGCCGCACTTCGGGCCGGGCTCCTCGGGCCTCGTCGACGAGCTGGTGGTGCTCGACGACGGGTCGTCCGACCGGACGGCCGAGGTCGCACGGGAGGCGGGCGCCAGGGTCGTCTCGAGGCGCCCCGGCGGGGACAAGGGAAGGGCCATGGCGGCCGCGCTCGAGTCCTCGTCGGGGGACATCGTCGTCTTCCTCGACGCCGACGTGGAGAACGCGAGCGCCCGGTTCGTGCCGCGGCTCGTGGGCCCACTCGTGGCGGACGACGCCGTCCTCGTGAAGGCCTTCTACGACCGCCCCATCCACGGCCGGCCCTCGGGGGGAGGGCGCGTGACAGAGCTTCTCGCCAAGCCGCTCCTCGACCTGCTCTTCCCGTCGCTCTCGTGCGTCCTCCAGCCGCTGGCCGGCGAGACGGCGGCCCACCGCTGGGTGTTCGAGAAGGTCGGCTTCGCCGAGGGCTACGGCGTGGAGATCGGCCTCCTGATCGACGTGGCGCGCGCGCTCGGGGCGGACTCGATCGCGCAGGTCGACCTCGGGGTGCGGGTGCACCGGAACCGCCCCCTCGCCGAGCTGCGGCCCCAGGCCGACGACGTGCTGCGGACCGCACTGGCCCGGGCCGGGCTCGCCGAACGGGCCTGAGCGGCGGCGCGGGACGCTCACCCGGGGGTCCCCGGGGCGCACCGCTAGCGTCGGTGCGATGACCGACATCGTGGTGGTCTCCAACCGCGGGCCAGTGTCCTTCCGGTTGGAGGGGGGCAGGCCGGTCCCCTCGGCTGCCGGCGGCGGGCTGGCGGGGACGCTGCGCCCGCTGCTCGCCGGGTCCGGGACCACCTGGGTCGCCGCCATGCTCGGGGAGGGCGACCGGGCGGCGGCCGCTGAGGGGCTCATGGAGACCGACGGCATCCGAGTGGTGCCGGTCGACGTCGAGCCCGCCGCGTACCAGATGGCCTACGACGTCATCGCCAACGGGACCCTGTGGTTCGCCCACCACCACCTGTTCGACCTGGCCCGGCGCCCGCGCTTCGACTGGCACTGGCACGAGGCCTGGGCCGGGTTCCGCCGATACAACCGGGAGTTCGCCAACGCCGTCATCGAGGGGGCGCCGGAGGGCGCGACGGTCCTCGTCCAGGACTACCACCTCTCGCTCCTCGGCTCGATGCTCGCCGATGCGCGGCCCGACCTCTCGACCGTCCACTTCCTCCACACCCCCTTCGCCGAGCCCGACATGCTGGGCGTGCTCCCCGCCTCGGCGTCGGGCGAGCTGCTCGGCGGCCTGGCCGGCTTCGGGGCCTGCGGCTTTCACACCGAGGCCTGGGCGTCGTGCTTCCGCCGGGCCTTCGAGGACCCCGCGCTGGCCGAGGCGGCCGGGGGCACCCACGCGCCGCGCACCTTCGTGGCTCCGCTCGGGCCGGCCCCCGGGGCGCTCGCCGCCTCGGCCCGGGACGGGGCGACCAGGGCCGCTCTGAAGCGCCTCGAGGAGGCCGTCGGCGGCCGGCGCATCGTCGCCCGGGTGGACCGCATCGAGCTGTCGAAGAACCTGCTCCGCGGGTTCCAGGCCTTCGAGGAGCTGCTCGAGACCCGGCCCCGGTGGCGGGGCGAGGTCGTGTTCGTAGCCTTCGTGTACCCCTCGCGCGAGTCGCTCGCCGAGTACACCGGCTACCGCTCGGAGGTCGAGCACGCAATCGAGCGCATCAACGAGCGCTTCGGGACCGCCGAGTGGACGCCGATCCTCTACGACCCGGCCGACGACTACCCGCGCTCTTTGGCCGCGCTCGTCTCCTACGACGTCCTGCTCGTGAACCCGGTGCGCGACGGGATGAACATGGTCGCGAAGGAGGGCGCGCTCGTGAACGAGCGTGACGGCGTCGTGGTGCTCTCCCGTCGCGCCGGCGCGTGGGACGAGCTCTCGGGCTCGGCCCTCGGGGTCAACCCCTTCGACATCACCGGCACCGCCGAGGCGCTCGAGGTCGCGCTCTTGATGCGCCCCGAAGAACGCAGGGCGCGCGCCGAGGGGCTCTCGGCGGCGGTGCGGGCCCGGACCGCCACCGACTGGCTCGACGACCAGCTCGCGGCGGCGCGCCGTTAGGCGCGGGCGAGGGCCCGCAGGACCTCGAGCGCGCCCGCCGGCCCCTCGACCACCAGGTCGGCCGAGGCCAGCAGCGACCGGGGTGTCGCCTCGTCGCGCACAGCGACCCGGGCGACGTGGCGGCCCTGGCGGGCGAGGTCGTCCATCGCCTTGAAGGTGGCGAGGTCCCCGAGGTCGTCGCCGAAGCAGCACGCCGCCTGGCAGCGGCCGGCCAGCGCCCGCGCGACCGAGCCCTTGTCGACGTCGATCCCGGGTCGCAGCTCGACCGCCATCCGGCCCCGCTGCACGACGACCCCGTCGCGGTCGGCAGTCTGCGCCGCGTAGGCCTCGACCCAGGGCCCGCGCTCGGGCGCCTCGCGGTAGTGCAGGGTGAACCCGAGCCCCTTTTCCTCGATCGAGACGCCCTGGGGGACCTCCCGGGCGGCCCGGGCGGCCAGCGCCGCCATCAGCGGGGCCCACCGCTCGACCTCGGCGGCCTCGACGGTCGGCCCGGCCACCGAGCCCACCTCCTCCAGGCCGTAGAGGCCGACCAGCCGGACGCCGGTCGGGTGGCCGAGGTGCTCGCCCAGGAACCCGGCGGGGCGCCCCGAGAGGACCGCGACCACGCCGAAGCGGGCCCCGAGGGCGACGAGGAGGTCGACGACGCCGGGGAGCGGCCGGGCGCTCGCCGGATCGGTGACGATCTCGGCCAGCGTCCCGTCGAAGTCGAGCAGGACCGCCGAGGTGTCGGGGCGCGCGGCGATGGGAGCGAGGACGCCGGGGATCGCGAGGCTCAGTGCTACCCGGCCCTCGTAGTGGTGGTGGTGTTGCGCACCCTGGTCGTGGTGGTCGTCGGCGGAACGGTCGACGGTGGCGTCTTGGCCGCGAGGTCCGCCCCGACGACCAGCACGACGTCGGCGCCGGTGGTGCTGGCGACCGGCGTCGCCGGGCTGAGCGGAAAGACCTCCGAGGCGGGGAGACCGAGCGCCGCCGCCAACGCGTTGGCGTCGGCCCGCTTGTTCGGCGCGTAGTAGACGGCGCTGGTCGAGCGGGGCGGGGGCTTGCCGTTCGTCGGGGGGAGCAGCGACCAACCGGCCTGCTGGAGCACCGTCGTGTACCCGCCGGCCACCCCGTTGGTGGTGGAGTCGTTGGCGACGAGCACCTTGACGCTCGAGCGGGCGGCCACCGGTGCGGTCGTGGTCGTCGTGGACGAGATCGTGGTGCTCGTCTCGGGCGGCGTCGCCGCGTTGGAGGCATTGGGGGTCGAGCGGAGTGCGAGGACCCCGACCAGGATCGCCACCACGATCACCACGATGCCCCGGCCGAGCGCGAGCTGATGGCCCCCCGGGGCACCGCCCGAGGGCTCGGCGTCGGGTCGGTCCACCGCGCCAGACTGCCAACGGGAAACCGTCCACGCAACCGGGGCGCGACTCGGTCCGGCGGCTGGTCGCCCCGCCGGGCCGCCATCGCCCCCTCGACTCCGGCGCGGCCCGGCTCGAGGCCCGGGCGACTTGGCACCGCGGTGGAGACCCGTGGATGTCGAGCGCCCGACTCGGACTGGGCCCCCGCACCCTCCGCTCAGCCCGAGATGCCCTTGTGCGAACCTGTGGACGGCCGGAGGCGGCGGGTGCCGGCTCGCATCTCCAGCCTGGGTAGCTCAATGGCAGAGCGTCCGCCTTGTAAGCGGTTGATGGGGGTTCGATTCCCCCCCCGGGCTCCATGGGGCCGTGGCGGATCGGGCGACGGTTGCACGGGGCGCCCGCCGCCGGGGTCTCCCACGATCCTGCGACATGCCGTGCCCGGAATCCCGAGACCGCCTACCGGCGCCCCACGAGCAAAGGGGGCCCGATGCAACTGAAGAGCGGGCTCGTCGCCGGCCGGTGCGGCCCGGAGCGAGCGGCCGAGGTCCACGCGCTCACCCGCGCCGCCTTCGCCTCCCAGGCGGCGCTCGACCCTCCGAGCGGCGCGGTGCGCGAGACGATCGAGGTGGTGCGGGCCGACCTGGCGGCCGGGTGCGGGGTCCTCGCGTTCCTCGACCACCGTCCGGTGGCGGCGGCCCGACTCCTCTTCGAGGACGCGCACACGGTCGTCCGGCGTGTCGCCGTCGACCCCGCGCATCAGAGAAGGGGTGTCGGTCGCGCGCTCATGGAATGGATCCACGGGGACCTGGCTCGCGCCGGGGCGCGGGAGGTTCGCCTGGGCGTGCGCAAGGCGCTCGCCACCCAGCGCGCCTTCTCCGAGCGCCTCGGCTACGAAGAGGTCTCAGACGAGGGGTTCTGGGTGTGGCTGGGCCGGCCGCTCGCGCCGCCGGCCACCTAGCTATCGCGAGGGGGTCGCCGGGCCCCGGGGCGCGGCGCGGCGCCGCGCGATCTCGAAGCAGGCGACCGTCCCGGCGGCCGCGACGTTGAGCGACGCCACGCCGCCGCGCTGGGGGATGGCCACGACCTCGTCGCAGCGACGCCGGACGAGCGGGGGGAGGCCGCGCTCCTCACCGCCCACCACGAGCGCGACCGGCTCGTCGTCCAGTGCGAGGTCGTAGAGGGAGCGCCCGGCCTCGGCGGCCAGGCCGACGGTGAAGAGCCCGGCCCGTTGGAGCGCATGGAGCGCCGTCGGAATGCCACCGACGAGCGCGAAGGCGAGATGCTCGACGGCGCCCGCCGCCACCTTGACCACCGAGGGCGAGAGGTGCGCCGAGCGGTGCCGGGCCAGCACGACGCCGGTGACCCCGGCGCCGGCTGCGCTCCGGAGCAGCGCGCCGAGGTTCTGGGGGTCGGTCACGCCGGCCACGACCAGCAAGAACGGTGGCCGGCCCCTCGGACGGGCCAGGCGCTCGAGGTCGACCGGGCGGACCGGCTCGGCGATCGCCACGACGCCCTGGGGGGCGAAGGTCCTCGCCTCGGTGTCGAGGCGAGCCCGGGGCACCGTCTCGAGGGGGACCCGCCGGCCGAGCGCGAGGCGCTCGATCTCGTCGAGCTGGGGCGAGGGGTCTTGGCCGTCGGCCACGTGGATGCGCCGCACCCGCCGCCGGCCGGCCGAGAGCAGCTCGAGGACGGCCCGGCGACCCTCGACCTGGTCGCCCCCGAGCGGGTCCACGGCGCGGCGCTGCGGGCCGGCCTCGCGCGACGGGCGCGCTCGTCGGGGCGGGCGGGGACGCCCCCGGGCCGGCGGGGTCACGGCTCGAGCGGTGCGAGGAGCACGACGGCGAGGCACGCGATGCCCTCGGCGCGGCCGATCGCGCCCATGCCCTCGCCCCGGGTCGCCTTCACCGAGACCGGCGCCCCGAGCCGCTCGGCCAGGCGCCCGGCCATCGAGGGGGTGTGGGGGGCGAGGCGGGGCTCCTCGGCCAGGATCGTGCAGTCCGCGTTGACCGGGCCGAGGCCGGCGCCCCGGGCCATCGCCACCGACCGGGCCAGGAGCTCCAGGCTGTCGGCGCCGGCGAGGGCGGGGTCGGTGTCGGGGAAGTGGGTCCCGATGTCCCCGAGCCCGGCGGCGCCGAGGACGGCGTCGGCGAGCGCGTGGGCGACGACGTCGGCGTCGCTGTGTCCCTCGAGCCCCCGGCCGTCGATCCGGACGCCGCCGAGCACGAGGCGCCGGGAGGGGTCGGCCGAGAAGCGGTGCACGTCGAAGCCCTGGCCGATCCGCATCTCAGGACACCACCAGCCGCTCGGCGCGGGCGAGGTCGGCCGGCGTCGTGAGCTTCAGGTTGTCGGGGTCGCCCGGGACGACCCGGACCTTCAACCCGAGGGACTCGACCAGCGCCGCGTCGTCGGTGGCCTCGGGCGCGTTCTCGTGGGCACGTCGGAGCGGGCCCGCCCGGAAGGCCTGCGGCGTCTGCACCGCGACGAGCGACGAGCGATCGAGCGTCTCGGCGACCCGGGTCCCGCGCCCGTCGAGCTCCACGCGCTTCACGGTGTCGCTCAGCGCGACCGCGCAGATCGCGCCCGCCGCGTCCTCGTCATCGCGAAGGGCGTCGAGCACCGAGGAGAAGAGCGACGGCGAGGCGAGCGGGCGGGCCGCGTCGTGGACGACGACGATCTCCGCCGAGCGATCCACCGCTGCGAGCCCGGCGCGCACCGAGTCGGCCCGGGTCGCCCCGCCGCTCACCACGACGTCGGCCCCGTGGTCGCCCCCAGTGGCCCCGGCCGGCACCACGAGGACCACGGCGTCACAGACGCTCCGACACGACGCCACGGCGCGCGCCGCGACCGGTCGCCCGTCGAGGAGGAGGAACTGCTTCAGCTCGCCGAAGCGGGAGCCGGACCCGCCGGCCACGACGATCCCCCACACGCCGCCCATGGCGAAGGCTAGGGAAGTGCTTCGTTCAGGCGCTGCTCGGCGGTCTCCTCGTCGACCGCGAGGGCGAAGGTGAGCTCCGAGACGAGGATCTGGCGGGCCCGCGACAGCATGCGCTTCTCGCCGGCGGAGAGGCCCTTGTCCTTGTCCCGGATCGAGAGGTTCCGCACCACCTCGGCCACCTGGTAGATGTCGCCCGAGCGCAGCTTCTCGGAGTGGTTCTTGTAGCGCCGCGACCAGTTGGTCGGCATCCGGGCCTCCTTCTTGCGGAGCACCGCGAACACCTCCTCCACCTCCTCGTCGTTGATCACCTCGCGCAGCCCGACGCCCTCGGTGTTGTCGGCCGGGACCATGAGGGTGAGGTCGCCGTAGGCGAGGCGCAGCACGAGGTACTCGCGCTTCTCGCCGAAGGCCTCCTTGGTCTCCCGCTTCTCCACCACGGCGGCGCCGTGGTGCGGGTAGACGACCTTGTCCCCGACCTTGAACTTCGACTTGACGGCCACGGCACTCCTTCGAGCAGGGTTCGACGGTCAGCGCCCGCGGCGAGACGGCTCCGGCAGGTGGTCTCGCGGCTCGCTGCCCGGTGTTTCTCGGGCGAGGGAACGAACCATTCTACATGACGGCCTCCTCGATCCCGGCCGAGGTCAGGACGCTGCGACGAGCTCGAGCCGGTTCCCGAAGGGGTCCCGCACGTAGCAGCGCCCGACGCCGGGGATGGTGTCGTCCCATTCGACCTCGAACCCCTCCCCCGCGAGCCGGGCCACCAGGGCCTCGAGGTCGGCCGCGACGAAGGCGGGGTGGGCCCGGCGGGCCGGGCGGAACTCGGCGTCGGCGCCGAGGTGGAACCGGACCGGTCCCGAGCGGTACCACCGGCCGCCGCGCGCCGCGAGGACCGGGGGCTTCTCCTCGGTCTCAAAGCCGAGGATGCGCACGTAGAAGCGGTCGGCGTCCTCCTCCCGGCCCGGCGGGAGGGTGAACTGGACGTGGTCCAGCCCGACGATGTGCACGGTGGCATGTTGGCACGCGGCGGGGCCGGGGGGTCGTGGGTGGGCCGGGGCGGGCTGGTAGACAGGACCGTCGGGGAGGTGCGCCATCACGAACGCACAGGGGCGGGGCACCGCCGTCGTCACGGGGGCCTCGAGCGGCATCGGCGCGGCGAGCGCCCGGCGCCTGGCCGAGGCCGGCTTCTCGGTCGTGCTCGGGGCGCGCCGCGTCGAGCGCCTGGAGGAGGTGGCGAGCGGGCTGTCCGGCGCGAGGGCCCTCCCCCTCGACGTCGCCGACGCCGCCTCGGTCGAGGCCTTCTGCTCGGCGGTCGACGAGTGCCGGGTGCTCGTCAACAACGCCGGCGGTGCGCTCGGGCTCGAGCGGATCGCCGAGGCCGACGAGTCACACTGGCGACAGATGTGGGAGAGCAACGTGATGGGCACGATGCGCGTGACCCGGGCGCTGCTCTCGAAGCTCGTCGCCTCGGGCGACGGCGTCGTCGTGAACATCGGTTCGGTCGCCGCCTTCGAGCGCTACGTCGGGGGCGCCGGCTACCACGCGGCGAAGGCCGCCGAGCGCGCGTTCACCGACGTGCTGCGCATGGAGCTGCTCGGTGAGCCGGTGCGGGTGAGCGAGATCGACCCCGGGATGGTGGAGACCGAGTTCTCCCTCGTCCGCTTCGGGGGCGACGCCGAGCGGGCCGGGGCCGTCTATGCGGGGGTCGAGCCGCTCCTCGCCGACGACATCGCGCAGTGCGTGGTCTTCGTGGTGACGCGACCAAGCCACGTCGACATCGACGAGATGGTCGTCCGCCCCCGCGACCAGGCCCGGGTGCACATGGTCCATCGCAGGTCCGAGCGCTCGAGCTGAGCCCGGGAACCCCCGGGCCCAGCTGAGGGCGGTCTACTCGGCGCCGCTCCCGGCCATCTCCATCGGCGGGGCCTGGAAGCCCTCGACCGCCTTGAAGCTGAGCCGCTGCTCGCCGGTCTCGGGGTCGGGCTCGACGTCGATGACGATGGTCTCGCCCACCCGGAACTCCTTCCAGAGGATCCGCTCCGAGAGCGGGTCCTCCACGAGCTGCTGGATGGCCCGCCGCAGCGGCCTCGCCCCGAGCTGGGGGTCGTAGCCGCGCTCGGCGAGCAGCATCCGCGCGGCCGGGGTCAGCTCGACCGAGAGCCCCTGGCTGGCCAGCTGCTCGGCGGTGCGGGCGACCATGAGGTCGACGATCTCGATGACCTCCTCGCGCGACAGCTCGTGGAAGACGATGACCTCGTCGATCCGGTTCAAGAACTCCGGCCGGAAGTGCTGCTTGAGGGCGTCGTTCACCTTCGCCTTCATGCGCTCGTAGGTGACCGCCTCGGAGCTCTTGGCGAACCCGAGGGAGGCCTTGCGCAGATCGGCCGTCCCGAGGTTGGAGGTCATGATGAGCACGGTGTTCTTGAAGTCGACGCTGCGGCCCTGGGCGTCGGTCAGCCGGCCGTCCTCCAGGATCTGCAGCAGCGTGTTGAACACGTCGGGGTGCGCCTTTTCGATCTCGTCGAACAGCACCACCGAGAACGGGCGGCGGCGCACGGCCTCGGTCAGCTGGCCGCCCTCCTCGTAGCCCACGTAGCCCGGGGGCGATCCCACGAGCCGGGACACCGTGTGCTTCTCCATGTACTCGCTCATGTCGAGCTGGATCAGCGCGTCCTCGTCGTCGAAGAGGAACTCGGCGAGGGTCTTCGCGCGCTCGGTCTTGCCGACCCCGGTCGGTCCGAGGAAGATGAACGACCCGCTCGGCCGCTTGGGGTCCTTCAGGCCGGCCCGCGTCCTGCGGATCGCCCGGGAGAGGGCCTTCAGCGCCTCCTCCTGGCCGATGACCCGCTTGTGCAGCTCGTCTTCCATCCGGAGCAGCTTGGCCGTCTCCTCCTCGGTGAGGCGGTAGACGGGGATGCCGGTCCAGTTGGCGAGCACCTCGGCGATGACGTCCTCGTCGACGACGTCGAAGAGGTCCACGCCCTCGCGCCGCCACTCGGCCTCCATGGCCTCCTTGCGGTCGAGGTGCTCCTTCTCCTGGTCCGAGAGCTTCTTCGCCTGGTCGAAGGCGCCCCGCTCGATCGCCGTCTCCTTGTCCGAGCGGATGCGCGAGATCTGCTCGTCGAGGTGCTTGTAGTTGGGCGGCGTGGTCATCCGGCGGATGCGCAGGCGGCTGCCGGCCTCGTCGATGAGGTCGATGGCCTTGTCGGGCAGGTAGCGGTCGGCCAGATAGCGGTCGGCCAGGTTGGCCGCAGCGACGAGCGCCTGGTCGGTGATGGTCACCGCGTGGTGCGACTCGTAGCGGTCTCGCAGGCCCTTCAAGATGTCGATGGTGAGCGACACCGAGGGCTGCTCGACCTTCACCGGCTGGAACCGCCGCTCGAGGGCGGCGTCCTTCTCCAGGTGCTTGCGGTACTCGTCGAGCTTCGTCGCGCCGACGGTCTGCAGCTCGCCCCGGGCGAGCATCGGCTTCAGGATCGATGCGGCGTCGATGGCGCCCTCGGCCGCCCCGGCACCCACGAGCGTGTGGATCTCGTCGATGAACAAGATGATGTCGCCCCGGGTGCGGATCTCCTTTAGGACCTTCTTCAGCCGCTCCTCGAAGTCGCCGCGGTAGCGGCTGCCCGCCACCAGCGCGCCGAGGTCGAGCGTGTAGAGCTGCTTGCCGGTGAGCGTCTCGGGCACGTCGTTGGCCACGATGCGCTGGGCCAGGCCCTCCACGATCGCGGTCTTGCCCACGCCGGGCTCGCCGATCAGCACGGGGTTGTTCTTCGTGCGCCGCGACAGGACCTGCATGACACGCTCGATCTCGCGCTCGCGCCCGATGACCGGGTCGAGCTTGGTGTCCCGGGCGAGCTGGGTGAGGTTGCGCCCGAACTGGTCGAGCACCGGCGAGCCGCTCGGGGCGTCCGACGAGGCGGCCCCGCTGCCGGTCCCGACGGCCTCCTTGCCCTGGTAGCCCGACATCAGCTGGATCACCTGCTGGCGGACCCGGCCGAGGTCGGCGCCCAGGCTCACGAGGACCTGGGCGGCGACGCCCTCGCCCTCGCGCACGAGGCCGAGCAGCATGTGCTCGGTGCCGATGTAGCTGTGGCCGAGCTGGAGGGCCTCGCGCAGCGAGAGCTCGAGGACCTTCTTCGCCCGGGGGGTGAACGGCGGCGAGCCCGAGGGGGCCGAGCCGGCCATGCCGATCGTCTCTTCGACCTTCTCACGCACCGCCTCGAGGGTGATGCCAAGGGACTCCAGGGCCTTGGCGGCCACGCCCTCCCCCTCGTGGATGAGCCCGAGGAGGATGTGCTCGGTGCCGATGAAGCTGTGGTTCAACAGGCGCGCCTCTTCCTGCGCCAGCACAAGCACCCGTCGCGCCCGGTCTGTGAATCGTTCGAACACGGACCGCCTCCATCTCGGCTCTGGTCGGGGAGCCTCAGACGGTCTGAGGACCCGTTGTCGAGCAATCGAAGTCTACCCGGGGCGCCCCTTCGAACCCGACGCACCACCCCGGTGGGCGGGCCCCCGTCGGCTTTGCCCGGGGACGGGGTGTCGGGCGGCGCGGGGCGTCGCCTATCGTGGCCATGGTGAACGCCGTGCGCCTGCTCGGTCTTCCCGGCCTTGACCAGGACCTGCAGCGGGTGGAACCGATGCTGGTCTCGGTGGTCTCGGCCGGCGACCCCTTCCTCGACGAGGTCGCCACCCACCTGATCCAGGCCGGCGGCAAGCGGCTGCGCCCGACCCTCGCCCTCGCCGCGGCCACCCGGGGCGTGCGCAGCGCGAGCGAGGAAGACCTCCTCGGCTCGGTCTCCGTCGAGCTCGTGCACCTCGCCTCCCTCTACCACGACGACGTCATCGACGAGGCCACCATGCGCCGGGGCGTGGAGAGCGTGAACGCCCGCTTCGGCAACCTGATGGCGATCGTCGGCGGCGACTACCTGCTCGCACGGTCCGCCGAGATCGCAGCCGGCCTCGGCACCGAGGTGGCCGGGCTGCTCGCCACCACCCTCGGGCTCCTGTGCCGGGGCCAGGTGTCCGAGGTGAAGACGGCGTTCTCCACCTCGCGCACCGTCGAGCAGTACCTGGAGGCCGTCTCGGGGAAGACCGCCGCGCTCATGGCGACCTCGTGCCGCGTCGGGGCCATCACCGGCGGCGCCAGCCGGGCCGAGATCGAGGCGCTGAGCGAGTTCGGCCGCAACTTCGGCATGGTCTTCCAGCTGCGCGACGACGTGCTCGATGTGACCGCGGTCAACGGCGAGCTCGGCAAGCCGCCCGGCCAGGACCTGGCCGAGGGCGTCTACACCCTGCCGGTGCTCCACGCGCTGGCCGACCCCGAGATCGGGCCGGAGCTCTCGCTGCTCCTCGGCCAGCCGCTGGCCCAGCCCGAGCGGGACAAGGCCCGGGCCATGGTCGCGGCGTCCCGGGGGGTGGCCGAGACGATGGCGGTCGGCCGTCGCTTCGCCGCGGAGGCCGCCCGGGCCCTCGAGGGCGTGGCGTCGGGCGACCTGGCGGCGGCGCTCGGGGCCCTCACCGAGACGCTCTTCGCCGATCTACCCGGCTGAGTCGCCCCCCGCCCGCTCGGGTCGCAGCGTCGGGAACGCGATCACCTCGCGGATGTTGGCCGTGTCGGTGAGCAGCATCGCCAGGCGGTCGATCCCGATGCCGAGCCCGGCCGTGGGCGGGAGGCCGTAGTCCATGGCCCGCAGGTACTCCTCGTCGAGGACCATCGCCTCGTCGTCGCCCGCGGCGCGCCGGCGGGCCTGCTCGACGAAGCGCGCCCGCTGGTCGTCGGGGTCGATCAGCTCGCTGAAGGCGTTGCCGAGCTCGCGCCCGCCGAGCACCGGCTCGAAGCGCTCGACGAGGCCGGGCCCGGCGCGGTGGCGACGGGCGAGCGGCGACACCTCCTCGGGGTAGTCGAGGACGAAGACCGGGCCCCAGAGCGCGCCCTCGGTCGTCTTCTCGTAGTACTCGGCCATGAGCTTGCCGGTGCCCCAGGAGGGGTCCACCGCCGCCCCGGTCTCGGCCAGGAGCGCCGCCAGCTCGTCGCGCTCCATGCCCACATCCACCGCGTGGCCGGTCTGCTCCAAGATGAGCTCGGCCATCGTCGCCCGGCGCCACGGCGGCGTGAGGTCGAGCGGGCGGCCCTGGTAGGTGAGGCGGGCGGTGCCCACCACGTCGCTCGCGACCCCGGCCACCAGCTCCTCGACGAGCCCCATCATGTCGAGGTAGTCGGCGTAGGCCCAGTACAGCTCGAGGGTGGTGAACTCGGGGTTGTGCCGCGGCGAGATGCCCTCGTTGCGGAAGGACCGCCCGATCTCGAAGACCCTCTCGAACCCCCCGATCACCAGGCGCTTCAGGTAGAGCTCGGGCGCGACGCGCAGGTACAGGTCGGCGTCGAGCGCGTTGTGGTGGGTGACGAAGGGCCGGGCCAGCGCGCCGCCGGGAATGGGGTGCAGGATCGGCGTCTCCACCTCGACGAAGCCCCCTGCCCACAGCCGCTCTCGCATCGCCCGGACGATCTCGCTGCGCACGAGGAGGTGCGAGCGCGTCGACTCGTTGGCCCACAGGTCGACCTCGCGCTGGCGCGAGCGGGTCTCGGTGTCGGTGACGCCCCGCCACTTGTCGCCGAAGGAGCGCCTGGCCCGGGCGAGCAGCGTCCAGGTGCGCACCCTGACCGACAGCTCGCCGCGCCGCGTCCGCACGACCTCGCCGCTGGCCCCGATCCAGTCGCCGAGGTTGAGGCGAACGAAGTCCTCGAGGTCCTCGGTCGCGCCGGCCTGCGCGAACAGCTGGATCGACCCGCTCGAGTCGCGCAGCTCGCCGAAGGCGACCTTGCCCTGGGTCCGCAGCAGCATCACCCGGCCGGCCACCGAGACGACGTCGCCGGACTCCTCGCCCGCCGAGAGGCCCCCCCAGCGCTGCGCGATCTCGGACGCCGCGTGGGTCACCTCGAAGCGGTACGGGACCTCGCTCACCGCCGACCGCCCACGTTGCGGTCGTAGAGGACCCGGAGGCCCTCGAGGGTCAGCCACGGCTCGACGTGCTGGACGAGCTCGCTGTAGGGGGCGATCAGCTCGGCCAGCCCGCCGGTCGCGATGATCGTGGCCGACTCGCCGAGCTCGCCACGGATCCGCCGGCAGAGGCCGTCGACCTGCGCTGCGAAGCCGAAGAGGACCCCCGACTGGATCGACTCGGCAGTCGAGCGCCCGATCACCGCCCGGGGCTCGACGAGCTCGACGCGCCGCAGCGCCGCCGCGTGCTGGAAGAGCGCCTCGAGGCTGATGGCGACGCCCGGGGTGATCGCCCCACCGAGGTACTCGCCGGCCGCCGAGATCGCCTCGAAGGTGGTCGCGGTCCCCAAGTCGACGACGAGCGACGGGCCGCCGTAGAGATGGAAGGCCCCGAGGGCGTTGGCGATGCGGTCCGGCCCGACCTCGCGCGGGTCGTCGTAGAGGATCGGCATGCCACTGCGCACCCCGGGGCCGACCACCACGAGCGGCACGCCCGAGAACCACCGCAGCGCCATCTGGCGCAGCGCTGCGGTCATGGCGGGCACCGAGGAGCACACCGCGATCCCGCTCAGCGAGGAGTGGATGTCGAGCCCCTCGAGGTCCAAGAGCTGGGTGAGGAGCACGGCGTGCTCGTCGGGGGTCCGGTCGGGCACCGAGGAGAGCCGCCAGTGGTAGCGCAGGCCCCGCAGCGGGTCGTTCTCAAGACCGATCCCGAAGCCCCCCTGCTCGTCGGCGGCCACCTCGCCCTCCGCCGCGTAGAGCCCGACGACCGACTCGGTGTTGCCGACGTCGATGGCGAGCAGCATCAGGGGGCCACCGCGCCCGGGCGCCCGAGGTCGAGGCCGAGGTCGAGGACGCTCGCCGAGTGGGTGAGCGCGCCGACCGAGATGAGGTCGGCGCCGGCCGCCGCATAGCGCGGCGCCGACTCGAGCGTCACCCCGCCCGACACCTCGACCAGCATGGACCCGTCGGGGCGCAGGCCCCCCACGAGCTCGACGCACGCCGCGACCTCGCTCGGGGTCATGTTGTCGAGGAGCACCGCCGAGGCACCGGCGCGGCAGGCCTCCTCGACCTGGCCGATGCGGTCGCACTCGATCTCGACGCTGCGCCCGGGCCACATGCGCCGCGCCGTGCCGACCGCGTCGGCGATGCCGAGACCGGCCAGGTGGTTGTCCTTGACGAGGATGCCGTCGGAGAGCCCGAAGCGGTGGTTGTGCCCGCCCCCGGCGCGCACCGCCGCCTTCTCAAGCGCGCGGAGCCCCGGCGTCGTCTTGCGGGTGTCGAGGACCCGCGTCGAGGGGTTGGCCGCCTCGACCGCCTCGACGTAGCGCCGGGTGAGCGAGGCGACCCCCGACAGCCGGCCGAGGAAGTTGAGCGCGGTGCGCTCAGCTGTGAGCACCGAGCGGAGCGCGCCCGAGACCTCCGCCACGACCTGGCCCGGGGCGACGGGCGAGCCGTCCCCGAGGTGCCAGCGCACCTCGAGGGAGGGGTCCACCAGCGCGAAGGTGGCCCGCGCGCAGCGCTCGCCGGCGAGGACCCCCGCGGCGCGAGCCACGATCGAGAGCGAGGCGTTCGCCGACGCCGGCACCAGCGCCGCACTGAGGTCGCCAAGGCCGCCCAGGTCCTCCTCGAGCGCGGCGGCGACGGCTCGGCGCACCGCGCCCTCGGGCGGATGGGGGTCGTGCGGCGTCGACATCGGTGCGCCGGTCTAGCCGCGCCCAGCCGGGCCGGCGTGGATCAGGCGGAGTCGCCAGGCGGGGTCGGTGCCCGGATGGTCCGAGCGGGTGTGCGCGCCGCGCGACTCGGTGCGCAGCCGGGCCGACGCCAGCAGCGCCGCGGCCACGGTGAGCAGGTTGCGGAGCTCGCCCGACGCGACCCCGTCGCGGGCCTCCGAGCCCGCCCAGGCCCCGGCCAGCTCGGCCAGCTGCGCCTCGGCGGCGTCGAGCGACCCGGCCGAGCGGACGACGCCGGCCCCCGCGGTCATGGCCGCCTGGAGGCGGACCCGGCCCTTCGCCGGATCCTCGCCGGCGGCGGGCGGCGCGTCCTCGGGCCGCAGCGACGGGACCGGGCCCACCGGGCGTCCGGGTATCTCCTCGTCGGGGCCGCCGAGCACCGTGCGCATCGCGCCTGTGGCGGCGGGGCCGTCGATGCCCGCGACCATGGCCTCGGCGGCGCGGGCCCCGAAGACCATGCCTTCGAGGAGGGAGTTGGAGGCCAGGCGGTTGGCGCCGTGGACGCCGGTGCACGCCGCCTCGCCGGCCGCCCACAGCCCCCCGAGCGCGGTCGCGCCGTGGAGGTCGGTGACCACCCCGCCCGAGAGGTGATGGGCCGCCGGCGCGATCGGGAGCCAGTCGACCGCCGGGTCGAGCCCGACCTCGGCGAGCGAGGCCGCGATGGTCGGGAACCGCACCGAGAAGGCCTCGAGGCCGGTGGCGTCCAACCACAGGTGGTCGGTGCCGTCGCGGCGCATCCGCTCGGCCATGGCCCGGCTCACCACGTCGCGGGGGGCGAGCTCGTCGACGAAGCGCTCCCCGCGCCCGTCCCGGAGCAGCGCGCCGTGGCCCCGGAGGGCCTCCGAGAGGAGGGGCCGGGGCATGGCTGGGTGGTGCAGAGCGGTGGGGTGGAACTGTACGAATTCCACGTCGGCCACGGGCACGCCGGCCCGCAGCGCCATGGCCAGGCCGTCGCCGGTCGCCTCGGGGGGGTTGGTGGTGACCGCGAAGAGCTGCCCGGCGCCGCCGGTCGCGAGCAGCACGTGCTCGGCGCGGATCTCGAGCTCGCCGCCGGCGGGTGGCCGGGCCACCACGCCCCGGCAGCGGCCCGCCTCCACGAGCAGGTCGAGGGCGAACCAGCGCTCGAGGACCGCCCCGGCCGAGGCCCTGGTCGCTTCGACGAGCGCCCGCTCGACCTCGGCGCCGGTCGCGGCACCGCCGGCGTGCACGATCCGGGCCCTCGAGTGCCCACCCTCCCGGGCGAGCGAGAGCACGCCCGAGGCCTCCCGGTCGAACGCCGCGCCCATGGCGATCAGCTCGTTGACCCGGGCGGGCCCCTCGTCGACCAGCGCGCGGACGGCGTCCACGTCGCACAGGCCCGCCCCCGCCCCCAGGGTGTCGGCCAGGTGCAGGTCGGTCGAGTCCTCGTCGCCGCCCAGCACCGCTGCGACCCCGCCCTGGGCCCAGCGCGTCGCCGACTGGGAGAGCTCGCCCTTCGTGAGCACGCCCACGTGCAGCCGTCCGGGCCCCTCGGCCAGCCGGACCGCCGCCGAGAGCCCGGCGACGCCGCTGCCGACGATGAGGACGTCGAAGGGGCCGGCCGCCGCGCCGGCGCCGGGGGTCACCGCTCCGGGCGCGCCGGTGCTGTGCCGCCCGCCCCGACTGCGCCGATCATCGGACCACTATGCCCCGGTCGCAACTCCGACGAGCCCGGGGAGGGCGTCGCGGCGGGCCGAGCGGAGGGCGACCTCGGCCGGGGCGTTGTCGATGAGCCGCACCGGTCCCACCTCGGCCGCGATCAGCAGCCGGAGCGGCCGGTGGCCGTCGAGCACGGCCGGGACGCGCAGGTCCCTCGCGTCAACCACGGCGCCGTAGTCGAGAGCGACGAGCGGCTCGGAGCCGACCACCGAGGCCATGAGCGTGGCGACCGCCGAGGGTCGGCGCTCCCCGGAGGCCACCGCGACCTGGGCGCTGGTCAGGGCCCGCCACAGTACGGCGGCGGCCCGACGCTCCTCGGCCGACAGCCGGACGTTGCGGCTCGAGAGCGCGAGGCCGTCGGGCTCCCGCACGGTCGGGCACCCGACGATCTCGACGGCGAAGCCCAGGTCAGAGGCCATGCGACGGACCACCGCGAGCTGCTGGAAGTCCTTCTCGCCGAAGTACGCCCGACACCGGCCCGACAGGGCGAAGAGCTTGGCCACGACCGTGGCCACGCCCTCGAAGTGGCCCGGGCGCGACGCCCCCTCGAAGGGGGCAGCCTCGGCGCCGACCCGCACGACCGTCGAGGGCGCCTCGGGCCAGTCCGGGTACATCTCGGCGACGCCGGGGGCGAAGACCGCGTCGACGCCGTGCCCGGCGAGCAGCTCGAGGTCGGCGTCGAGGGTGCGCGGGTAGCGCTCGAGGTCGGCGGGGTCGCCGAACTGGAGGGGGTTGACGAAGATCGACACGGCGGTCACGTCGCACTCCGCCCGGGCCCGGACGACGAGCGACTCGTGCCCGGCGTGGAGCGCGCCCATCGTCGGGACCAGCCCGACGCTGCGTCCCGACGCCCGGGCCGCATCGAGCCGGTCGCGCCACGCTGCGGTGGTGGTCAGGACCTCCACCTCAGACCCCGCTCGGCACCCGGGGCCCGCGGGCCCGGCGACCCTCGACCGGGGCCGTCGCGATCCCGGGCCGGTGGTCCTCGGCCAGGCGGTGGGCGAGCGCGACGCCGGCGTTGTAGCCGGGCCGCTCCTCGGGGGCGAGCGCCCGCCGGTGCGCCTCGAGCGTGGACCAGTCGCCGCGGGCCGCCGGGCCGGTCAGCGCGCCGGCCGGGCCGAGGCGCTCGACGTCTTCGATCGCCGCGCGCGACAAGGCCAAGAACGCGTCGACGCCGAGGCCCGCCGACTCGGCTATCCGCTGGACCTGGCCGAGCAGGGCGACGACGTGGTTGGCGGCGACGCACGCCGCTGCGTGATACGCGGCGCGCTCGGCGTCGTCGACCACGAACGGTCGCCCGCCGAGCGACGCGGCGAGCTCGTCGGCCACCGGGTCCCCCGCCACCGCGAACGCGATGCCCGAGCCCAACCGATGCGCCCCGATCTCGGCGTTCGGGAGCGGCACGAGCGGGTGCAGCGACGCCCGCCGGGGATGGGGGCCGAGGACGTCGAGCCCGAGGGAGGCCGCGAGGTGCACGACGACGCAACCCGGCGACGGCTCGACGCCCGCCGCGACCGCCGCCACGGCGTCGTCGGGCGTGGCCAGGACGAGGACGTCGACCCCGCGCGCGGCGTGGCGCTGGTCGTCGTGGCGTCCGAGGATGCCCTCCACCCGGTGCCCCGCGGCGGCCAGGGCGAGCGCCATGGAGCGACCGGCCCGCCCGGGGCCGATCAGACGAACGGATCTCACGAAGGACCTCCTCCGGCGATCCAACCCCCTCGGGGTGTCGGTCGCCTCAGCGATCGGATCTCGTGACCGAAGTCGCGAACCGCGTCAGTGTACCCACCGGCCTCACCCGGCCGACAGCCGAGGCGAGGGCGTCCGGGGGGACCAACCCCGGGGCGAGCTCGGCCAGCGGGACCAGCACGAAGCGCCGCTCGTACATGCGGGGGTGGGGGACGACGAGGTCGGGCTCGTGCACCCTCTCGTCGCCGACCAAAAGGACGTCCGCGTCGAGCGTCCGCGGGCCGAAGGCGACGGTCCGGACGCGCTGCGCGTCGTCCTCGAGCGCCCGGCAGCGCTCGAGGAGCCGGTGGGGCGAGTCCGAGGTGGACAGCTCGATCACCGCGTTGAGATAGGGGCCCTGCTCGGGGCCGCCGACCGGCTCGGTCTCATAGACCGAGGAGGCCGCCACGACGTCGCCCGGCGCCGCCAGCAGCTCGGCGGCGCGCTCGAGGTGCTCGAGACGGTCCCCCAGGTTGGAGCCGAGCCCGACAAAGGCCCGGCGCGCCCCGGGGCTCACCCCGCCGGTCGGTCCCGCCGCCGCGTGACCCGCACGCCGACCGAGCCGAGGTCCTCGGGGATCGGGGGCCGGAGCTTGCGCACCACCACGTGGGCCGCCTCGACCCGCTCGTCGAGCGCCACCATCGCGCCGGCCAGCGCGCCGGCCAGCGCCTCGAGCAGCGCGAAGGAGCTCGACCGCACGAGAGCGGCGGCAGCCTCCACCGCGGCGCCGTAGTCGACCGTGTCGGCGAGGCCGTCGCTCTGCGCCGCCGGGGCGGTGTCGAGGTCGAGGTCGATGTCGAGCTCGAAGGGCTGGGGGCGCTCGCGCTCTTCGGGCAGGGCGCCGTGGGTGCCGACGACCCGCAGGGAGCGGATCTCGATGCGACCGGGCTCGGACCCGCTCACCGCGCCCCGCTCACCCGGCGAAGCGCGGCGCAGGCCCCTCGAGCGCGACCACGAGCTCGCGTCCGGCCGGCCCCATCTGGCGGCCCATCATGCGCTCGACGGTCGCCACGGCCTGGGGGACCACCGGGATCCGCCCCGACCACACGAGGAAGCCGGCCACGACCCCCATCACCCGGTCGCCCAGCTCCTCTTGGTGCAGCAGCACCCGCTGTCCGTTGGCGAGCGAGTTGCGCAGGTCGGCGTAGCACTCCTCGAGGACCGCCCGCGGGTCGGTGCCCGAGGGGAGCGGGTAGTGGGCCCACACGAGCTCCCCCTCGTCGTACGCATGGAGGTTGTGGGGGGACGGGAGCAGCGAGATGACCCGGTCGAAGCCCTGGACCCGCAGCCAGATGATCTCCTCCTGGCGGCGCACCCGGCGGTGGTTGGGCGCGAAGCCCCCGGGGCGCTCGCTCACCGCGAAGCGGTCCCGCAGCACCCAGGTGAAATTGCGCGGCTCGATGCCCGCCGCCCACTTGCCCTTCACCACGGCCTGGCCCTCATCGTCCCGGGCCCGGCCCGGCCCGGCCCACCAGGCGCGCCGCGTGCAGCGCCGAGACCACATCGTGCACCCGCACCATCTGGACGCCCCGGGCCATCGCCCAGGTGCTCGACGCGATGGTGCCCTCGAGGCGCTCCTCGGCCGGGAGCGGCTCGCCGCCGGCGGCGCCGACGTGGCCGAGGAACGACGTGTTGGACGTCCCGACGAGCACCCGGGCCCCGATGCGCTCGGCCGCCTCGACCAGTTCGCCCACGTGAGCGAGGAGGGTGAGGTTGTGCGCGGCAGTCTTGGCGAACCCGATGCCCGGGTCGACCCACACCTCCCCCACCCCCGCCGAGCGCGCCCGGCGGGCCAGGTCGAGCACGTGGGCGTGCACCTCGGCCACGACGTCGTCGTAGTGCACCCGCGCCTGCATGTCGGCCGGCGTGCCCCGGGAGTGCATCGCCACCCACCCGGCCCCCGACTCGGCGGCGACCCCGGCGAGCGTCCCCGAGACGTCGTTCACGATCCCCGCACCGGCGGCGAGCGCGGCGCGGGCCACGGCCGGCTTGACCGTGTCGATCGAGACCGGCCCGATCGACGCCCGCGCCTCGAGCACCGGGAGCACCCGGCGGAGCTCCTCGGCCTCCTCGACGGGCCGGGCGCCCGGCCGGCTCGACTCGCCGCCGACGTCGACCACGTCGGCCCCCTGCTCGAACATGGCCTGGCCCCGCACAATCGCGGCCTCGGCCGTCAGGTAGCGCCCACCGTCGAAGAACGAGTCGGGGGTCACGTTGAGCACCCCCATCACCAGGGGACGATCGACGCCCTCGCCCGTCATCGCCTGGAAGCGTAGGCGAATGGTTCGGCCGCGGCGCCGGGTTCAGGCCGAATTCTCAGCGCCCGTGGACGAACTGCATGGCCTCGGCGCGCGTGGCCGGGTCCCGGCGGAACAGCCCCCGCACGGCCGAGGTCACCGTGAGGGTCCCGGGCTTCTTCACGCCGCGCATCGACATGCACAGGTGCTCGGCCTCCACCACCACGAGGACGCCCCGGGGGTCCAGTGCGCCCTCGATGGCGTCGGCGATCTCGGTGGTCAGCCGCTCTTGGACCTGCAGGCGCCGGGCGTAGCCCTCGACCAGGCGGGCCAGCTTGGAGAGGCCGGTGATCCGCCCGTCGGCGCTCGGGATGTAGGCGACGTGGGCCCGCCCGATGAAGGGCACGAGGTGGTGCTCGCACAGCGAGGCGAAGGGGATGTCGCGCACCATCACCATCTCGTCGTGGCCAGCCTCGAAGGTGACCGTGAGGTGGCGCCCCGGGTCGTCGGCGAGGCCCGAGAAGAGCTCCTCGTACATTGCGGCGACCCTGGCCGGCGTTTTTGTGAGCCCGTCTCGCGAGGGGTCCTCGCCGATGGCCTCCAGAATCTCCGCGACCGCCTTCTCCACGCGCGCGATGTCGACCGCCACGCCGCCTCAGCGCCCCTCGGGGGGCCGGTAGAGGTGGACGGCCCGGAGGTTGCGGTACCGCTCGTCGACGTCGAGCCCGTAGCCGACGACGAAGGCCGAGGGGATCTTGAACCCGACGTAGCGCAGGTCGAGGGGCACCCGCTGCTCGCCCTCCTTCACCAAGAGCGCGCACACCTCGAGGCTGGCCGGCCGGCGGGCCTGGAGATAGCGGCGCAGGTAGTTGAGCGTGAGCCCGCTGTCGATGATGTCCTCTACCACGAGCACGTGGCGGCCCTCGAGGTCGGCGTCGAGGTCCTTCACGATGCGCACGACGCCCGAGGTGCGCGTGGCGCTCCCATAGGAGGACACCGCCATGAAGTCGACGTCGACGGGGAGGTCGATGGCGCGGGCCAGATCGCTCATGAAGATCATGGCGCCCTTCAGGACCCCGACGAGCAGCGGCGCGTCCTGCGCGTAGTCGGCGGTGATGGCGGCGCCCAGCTCGGCCACCCGTTCGGCCAGGGCCTCGGCGGTGACCACCGGCTCGCCGACCTCGGCGAGGCCCCAGCGCGGCACCGACGAAGCGGCACGCTCCGTCTTCACCGGCGGAACCTTACCGGAACGCCCCTCGAGGGCCAGGCGGCGCTCCGAGCGGCGGACGCGGCGGCCCCCGGCGAGCTCGGTCGCGACGCGCGCCCCCGACGCCACCTCGAGCACGCGGGCCACCTCGGCGGCGCTCGGCGGGTGTCCCCCCGGCGACCCGGGGCTGGCGAGCCACTGGCGGACGGCGCGGCGCGCGAGGGCCAGCGGGGCCGCGCTGAGCGCCCTCGCGTCGGTCGGATCCGGCACCGCGCCGGGGACGAGCGCCCCGAGGAGCTCCGACTCGTCGCGCAGGAGCTCGGCCTGGCGCGCCAGCACCGGCACGACGTCGCGACGGGCGATCGCCGCACAGAGCGGCAGCAGCTCGTGGCGGACGCGGTTGCGGAGGTGACGGGGGTCGTCGTTGGAGGGGTCCCGGACCGGGTCGAACCCCATGGCGGCGCACAGCTCCTCGGTCTCGCGCCGGCGCAGCCCGAGCATCGGGTGCCGGGAGCCCGGCGCCATCCCCGAGAGCCCGTCGAGTCCGGCGCCGCGCAGCAGGTTGCACAGCACCGTCTCGGCCTGGTCGTCCATCGTGTGGCCGGTGGCAACGTCCGCCGGCAGGAGCGCGTAGCGCGCCGCCCGGGCCCTCGCCTCGAGGTTCGGGCCGTCGCCGAGCGAGGCCGACTCAGCCCGGAAGGACGCGCCTAGGCGTTCGGCGGCCGAGCGGACCACGTCGGCCTCGGCGTGCGAGCCGGGGCGCAGCCCGTGATCGACATGGATCGCCGTCACGGCGCATCCGGCCGCCACCGCCAGGGCGAGGAGGGCGAGAGAGTCCGGGCCCCCCGACACCGCGCACGCGAGCGGGACGCCGGGGGCGGGGAAGGTGCAGCGGGCGAGGAGCCCGGGAACCGAGCCG
This sequence comes from Acidimicrobiaceae bacterium, assembly GCA_027315315.1. GTDB lineage: Bacteria > Actinomycetota > Acidimicrobiia > Acidimicrobiales > RAAP-2 > Palsa-461. The sequence goes on from DAHUYG010000039.1 coordinate 31,957, forward strand.
GGCCAGTCGCCGGGCCCGGCCGGGCCGGGGCTCACCCCGCCAGAGCGGGGGGCGAGACCCTGCGGACCCACGCCGCCGGGTCCCTGATCTCGGCGAGCGAGGGCAGCCACTCGGGTCCCTGCCACACCCGGTCGAACAGCCGGCGGCCGCCCGCCTCCTCGACCGAGCGCACGAACTTCTCGCCCTCGGCGTACTGGCGGAACTTGGCCTCGAGCCCGAGGATCTGCTGGAGGAGCCGGGCGGCGCCCTTGGCCTGCTCCCGGCGCTGCTGGAGCACCGCGCTGAAGTGGGCGGCCCCCGGGACCGCCTCGGCCCCGGCCCGGTCCATGGTCACGTCGCCGTGGCCCTCGAGCAGGCTCATGAGGGCCTGGATCCGCTGGAGCGCCTCGAGCTGCTCGTCGGTCGCGACGAGCCCGATCACCCCGGTGTCGCGCAGCGGGCTGCGCCCGGCCCGGATCTCCTGGGCCGCCCGGCGCACTGCCTCGAGCATCTGGCGGGGGTCCGAGCCGAAGGGCTCGAGGCCGCCCTGCACGAGGGAGAGGAAGTAGGAGCGCAGCCACGGCACCGCCATGAACTGCGCCCGGTGGGTGACCTCGTGGAGGGCGAGCCACAGGCGGAACTCGGAAGGCTCGAAGCCGTGGCGGGCCTCGATCGCCGCCACGTTGGGCCCGACGTAGTACACGACGTCCTGGTGCTCCTCGTCGACGCCGTCGGTCAGGAGCAGGTCGTACTGGCCGAGCACCCTCGTCGACATCCACGCCAGGACGAGGGCCAGCTGGGCCCCGTTCATCGAGCGCGAGGCCCCGGCCAGGTGCCGGGAGAGCCCGGGGGCGACCCCCGAGAGCGGCGAGGCCGGCTTGCGCTCGGCCAGCTTGGACAGCGTGGGGCCGAGCAGGCGCTGGAACGAGGCGACGTTCGCGCTCACCCAGTCGGCCCGGTCGATGACCCGGCCGCGCGCCTTGGTGGGGACGACGAGGCCGGTGGCCACACCGACCAGGGACTCGGCCCGCTCGGTCATCTCGTCGAAGTCGCGCTGCATGGCCGCCGGGCGGTACGAGGCGGGGGTCGCCGTGCGACCGGCCGCCCACCGGGCGACCCGATCGGCGATGGCCCAGTCGACGACGGGCGGCTGCTCGGCGCGCTCGCCTTGGTCGTCGCTCACGCCGGCCGGCCCGGGCGCGGGCCCCTCACGCGTCGCCCACCCGCTCGGCCTCGATGAGATCGGCGATCTTCTGGCGGAGCGAATCGGGCACGTGGTCCTTGCAACGGTCGGCGATGACCCGGCGCAGCTCGGTCTCGAAGCCAGCCGCGCCGGCGCACGGACCGCAGTAGTCGAGGTGGTCGGCGATCTGGGTCCGGCGCTCGTCGGTGAGCTCGCCGTCGAGGTAGTGGTAGAGCTGGTGGATCGCCGAGCCACAGTCGACCTGTGCCGCCCCGAAGAGGGGATCGTGCGAATCCATCCGATCGTGACCTTCGCTCATTCGGACCGCCCCGGTGCGGAACTCACCAAGCCCCGTGACTCGGCGAAGTCGTGCAACGCCTTCTGCAGGGCCCTTCTTCCCCGGTGGATCCGGCTCATCACCGTGCCGATGGGCACGTCGGTGATCTCGGCGATCTCCTTGTAGGAGAACCCCTCGACGTCGGCCAGGAGGACGGCGATCCGGAAGGCGTCGGGCAGCGACTCGATCGCCGACTTCACCTCGTCGTCGGTGAAGCTGGCGAGAGCCTCCTCCTCGGCGCTCCGGCTCGAGGCGCCGTTGGCCGGCGACAGGCGCTTGTAGAGGTAGAGGTCCTCCACGTCCTCGACGTCGGCGACCTCGGGCCGGCGCTTCGCCGCCCGGTACGAGTTGATGTAGGTATTGGTGAGGATGCGGTACAGCCACGCCCGCAGGTTCGTCCCCTCGGTGAAGCCCCCGAACCCCCGATAGGCGCGCAGGTAGGTCTCCTGGACGAGGTCCTCGGCGTCGCTCGGATTGCGCGTCATGCGCAGCGCCGCGCTGTACAGCGCCGGCATGTGCTCCATGGCGAGCTCGGTGAAACGAGCCTGATCGGCCATGGGGTCACGATAGCCAGCCCTAACCGGGCGCCGGCCCCGGGGGTCGCTCCACTAACGTGACCGCCGGATGACCCCATCGGAATCCCGTGTCAGCGGCGGCCCCCACGGTCCCACCGGCCTGGTCGAACGGGACGGGGCCGACGTCGCCACCTGGGGCATCTTCGAGGGTCGGGGGCTCGAGGCGGTGGTCACGACCCGGGACGGCGGCGTCTCGGAGGGGCCGTTCGCCTCGCTCAACCTGGCGCTCCACGTGGGCGACGAACCCGACCGGGTGCTCGAGAACCGGAGGCGCGCCCTCTCGCTCCTCGGGGCCGGGCTCGAGGAACTGATCGTCGCCGAGCAGGTCCACGGAGCCCACGTCTCGGTGGTCGGGGCGGCGGAGCGCTCACGCGGGGCGCGCTCGACGGCCGACGCGATCGGGGCGACCGACGCGCTCGTCACGAGCGAGGGGGGCGTCGTCGTCTCGATCCTGGTCGCCGACTGCGCTCCGGTCGCGCTCTTCGACCCCGCATCGCGGGTCCTTGGCTGCGCGCACGCGGGATGGCGCGGCGCGACGGGGGGCGTCATCGAGGCGACGATCGGCGCGATGGCCGCGCTCGGGGCCCGGCCGGGCCGCGTGCTCGCCGGCATCGGCCCCTGCGTCGGCGAGCACGCCTACGAGGTCGGGGGCGAGGTCCTGGACGCGGCCCGACGCCATCTCGGTGCCGCGGGGCCCTGGGCGAGGCCGGGGCGCGCCGGGCACTTTTGGTTCGACCTCGCCGGGTATCTCGAGGTCCTCCTCCAGCGCGCCGGGGTCGCGGCCGGGCACATCGAACGCTCGGCACTCGAGACCGGCCCGCCCGGGCCGTTCTTCAGCGCGCGGGCCGAGGGAACCTGCGGCCGTTTCGGACTGCTGGCCCGGATCGAACCGTGAGCGGGCCGTCCTTCCGCTACGCCGGCCACGAGCTCGACGCGTCCGACGGCGTGCTCAGGTGCCGCTACGCGCTCGGCGACCGGTCCTTCGCCGAGGTCCTCGAGCTCGGTGAGGGCGACTGGGACACCCCCGCCGCTATCGAGGCGGCCCGGCTCGTCTACCTGCTGGCCGCCGTCTCGTACTACAAGACGGCGGCGCCCCGTCGCGTCGAGCTCGACGTCGCGCTGCGCCCGGCCGAGCGCGACGCGCTCGTTGAGCACTACGTGCGCGGCCTCGGCGAGTTCGCCCACCACAACGGCATCGACCTCGGACGCGTCGAGTTCGCAGCGGAGACCCGCGACGCGCCCGGCGCCGACTACGTGCCGCGCACCGCCGCCCCGCTCGTCCCCTTCGGCGGGGGCATCGACTCGATCGTGACCGTCGAGTCGCTCAAGGGGCGCCACCCGGGCGCGACCCTCTTCGTGGTCGAGCCCCACACCGAGCCCTTCGCCGCGATCGAGGGCGTCGTCCCCATCACCGGGCTCCCCGTCGCCCGGGTGCGCCGGAGCATCGACCCCCAGCTCTTCGAGGACCCCGCGATCTCGGGCTTCTTGCAGGGCCACGTGCCGGTGACCGGGATCATCACCGCGCTCGCCACCCTCGTCGCGATCGGGCGGGGCCTCGACGCGGTGGTGATGTCCAACGAGTGGTCGGCGTCCGTCGGCAACCTGGTGGTCGGGGGTCGGGTCGTCAATCACCAGTACTCGAAGAGCCAGGACTTCGAGGAGCGCTTCGCCCGGATGGTGCGCGACGCCTTGGGCGACCGCATCCGCGTCTTCTCCTTTCTCCGCCCCTACAGCGAGCTGTGGGTGGCCGAGCGGTTCGCGCGCATGGGCGAGTACCACCGGGCCTTCCGCAGCTGCAACCGCGCGTTCCCGATCGACCCCGCCAGGCGCCTCGAGCACTGGTGCGGCGAGTGCGACAAGTGCTGCTTCATCGACCTGGTGCTCGCCCCGTTCATGGCCCGGGTCGAGCTCGAGGCGGTGTTCGCCGGGCGCGAGCCGCTGGCTCGGCCCGAGCTCGCCGACCGCTTCGAGCGCCTGGTCGGCCTCTCGCCGGACCCGAAGCCCTTCGAGTGCGTGGGTGAGGTCGGCGAGTGCCGGGCCGCCGCCGCGCTCGGCGCGGTGCGCGGCGACCGAAACGAGACGGCCCTGCTCCAGGCGCTGGCCGCCCGGCTGCCGGCCGTCTCCCCGGCCGAGGTCGCCATGCTCCTCGCACCCCATCGCCCGAACGACGTCCCCGATGACTACGCGACCGAGGATCAGCTGGTCTGACCTCGCCGGGGCCACCGTCGGCGTGTGGGGCCTCGGCGTCGAAGGCGGGGCCAACCTGCGCAAGCTGCGCTCCCTCGGGGTAACCCCGGTCATCGCCGACGACCACCCGACCGTCGAGGACATAGACGGCATCCCGGTCCGCCCGACGGCGGCCGGGGGCTGGGACGCGCTCCAAGCGTGCGAGGTCGTGGTGAAGACGCCGGGCATCAGCCGCTACCGGCCCGAGGTCGTCGCGCTGGAGGACCACGGCGTGGCGGTCGTGGGCGGGCTCGGCCTCTGGCTGGAGGAGACCGACCGCACCAGGGTCGTCTGCGTCACGGGGACCAAGGGCAAGAGCACGACGACCTCGGTCCTCGGACACCTCCTCTCGGGTCTCGGGCGCCCCTGCCTCGTCGCGGGGAACATCGGCCGGCTCCCCTACGACCCCGAGGTGCCCGGCGGGCACGAGTTCACCGCGCTCGAGATCTCGAGCTTCCAGGCCACCGACCTCGCTTGCGCGCCACCGGTCGTCGCGCTGACCTCGCTACACCCCGACCACCTGGACTGGCACGGGAGCGTCGAGCGCTACTACGCCGACAAGCTCTCCATCTGCTCGCGGCCCGGCGCCGACCTCACCATTGCGAACGGGGAGAGCGCCGAGCTGCGCGCCGAGGCCCGGTGGCTGGGCGAACGCATCGAGTGGGTCGAGGACGGGCCCGCACCCTGGGCGGCGCCCCTCGGGCTGCCCGGGCGGCACAACCGGCTGAACGCACGGGTCGCCCGGGCCTGCATGGTGGCGCTCGGGATCGAGGAGGCCGACGACGAGGACGCGCTCGGTGCCGCGGCGCGAGGGTTCGTCGCGCTCGACAGCCGCCTGAGCGAGATCGGATCGGTCGGCGGGGTGAGCTTCGTCGACGACAGCCTCTCGACGAACGCGCTCGCCACCATGGCGGCGCTCGACGCCTTCGCCGGCCGAGCGGTCGCCCTCATCGTGGGCGGCGCCGACCGGGGCATCGACTACGGACCCCTCGCCCGCCAGTTGGCCCGCCGCGCCGAGCCCACCTTGATCGTCACCCTGCCGGCCAACGGCCCGCGGATCCACCGGGCCATCGACGAGGCGAGGGGCACCGGGGGCGGCGGCGAGGTGCGCGACACGGGCGACCTCGACGCGGCCGTCGAGCTCGCCCTGCGCTGGGCGGCGCCCGGCAGCGTCGTGCTGCTCTCACCGGCCGCCGCCAGCTTCGGGCAGTTCAAGGACTACAAGGAGCGGGCCCGGGCGTTCCGGCGGGCCATGGAGGCGCACCGGCCCGACGACGACGAGGGGTCAGCCGCCGAGTAGCACGCTCGGGTTGAGGACCCCGTCGGGATCGAGCGCGGACTTGATCGCCCCGAAGACGGCGAGCTCGGCGGGGCTGCGGCTCAGATGCAGCCACTTGCGCTTGGCGATCCCGATGCCGTGCTCGGCGCTGACCGAGCCCCCGAGGCCCGAGGCGAGCTCGAACACCGCAGCGTCGAGCGCGTCGTCCTCGGGTGCCACGCCGGTCACGTTCACGTGCACGTTGCCGTCGGCGGCGTGGCCGAACAGCCACACCTCGGCCCCGGGCGCGACGTCCCGCACCACGCCGGGCACCCGGTCCACGAACTGCGCGATCGCACCCATCGGGACGGCGACGTCGAGCTTGTGCGGGGTGCCGCGGCGGTTGATCGCCTCGGTGTGCGCCTCCCGGTAGCGCCACAGCTCGCCGGCGCGCGTCGCATCGAGCGCGACGGCCACCTCCTCGACGCCCCCGAGTGCGTCGACCGCCTCGGAGAGCTCGGTCGTCGGGTCGTCGTCGGCCGACGCCTCGACCAACAGGTAGGCGCCGTGGGGGCGCTCGAAGGGGTCCGGCAGCCCGGTGTGCCCACGCACGAGGGCGAGGCCGGGGGCGAAAAAGAGCTCGACCGCGGACAAGGAGGCGAGCCCGCGTCGCAAATCCGAGGCCGCCTCGATCGCGGCGTGCGCGTCGCGCAACGCGAGCAGCGCGACGACCCGCTCGGGGCTCCGCCGCACGAGGCGCAGGCGGGCCTCGGTCAGCACCCCGAGGGTCCCCTCGCTGCCGCACAGGAGGCTCGGGAGGTGATAGCCGGTGTTGTCCTTGACGAGGCCCGACATGTGCGAGACCGTCTCCCCCGAGCCGAGGACCGCGCTCACCCCGAGCAGCTGCGCCCTGGTGTCGCCGTGGCGCAGCACACGGATGCCCCCGGCGTTGGTGGCGACCGTCCCCCCGACCGTGGCGCTGGCCCGGCTGGCCAGGTCCACCCCGTAGGCCCATCCGGCACGCTCGGCCGCGGACTGGAGCGCCTCGATGCGCACACCCGCCCCGGCGCTCGCCTGCCCCGACAGCGCGTCGACCTCCAGGTCCCAGAGGCGCACCAGGCTGCAGACCACCTCGCCCTCGAGCGGGACGGTGCCCCCCGACAGGCTGGTCGCACCGCCCTGCAGCGCGAGCGCGACGCCGTGGCGGCGGCACAGCTCGACGAGCGCCGCGACCTGCTCGGTCGAGCCGGGTCGGAGGACCCCGGGCGAGGAGCCCGAGAAGCGCCCCGTCCAGTCCACCGTGTAGCCGGCAACCACGTCGGCGTCGCGGAGCACGTGCTCGGGACCCACGATCGAGACGGCCTCGTCGAAGAAGGCGGGATCGACCACGACACGATGGTCGCACGCCGCGGGGTCCCGGCCGAAAGGGGCGGTGCGATCGACCCGTGGCGTATGGTCCAGGATGGCCGAGACCAAGGCGGCTCGCGTCACCCTCGCGTCCGACGAGCGCTGGCTGTTCGCCCTGGCCTGCGCCGGGTGGGCGGCCGTCGCCTTCTACCTGGCCCACTGGGGGACCGACTGGGCGCTCGACCTGCGCGTGTACCGGGCCGCCGGCCACAGCCTCTACAGCGGCGGCCATCCCTACAGCGAGCAGTTCACCGTCCACCAACTCGCATTCACCTATCCGCCCTTCGCGCTCCTCGTGCTGAGCCCCCTGTCGGTCGGCCCCCTGCCGGCGATGAAGGCGCTCTGGTGGTTCTTGAACGAGGCGGCGCTCGTCGCGCTGATCGAGGTGGTCGTGGCGCGGCTGTTCTCCCTATCCCCGAGGCGTGCGCTCCTCGTCGCGGCCGCGACGGCCGCCGTCGGGACGTTGGCCCTCGAGCCGCTGCGCAGCAACCTCGACTACGGCCAGATCAACGTGCTGCTCATGGTGCTGGTGGTCCTCGACGTGCTGAAGGTGCGGGGCCCGGGCCGCGGGGTGCTCTGCGGGATCGCCGCCGCGATCAAGCTCACCCCGCTCGTCTATCTCGCCTTCTTCCTCGTGCAGCGCGACCTGCGATCGACCGCTCGGGGCATCGTCACGTTCTTCGGCCTGAGCGCGCTCTCGTGGATCGTGCTGCCGTCAGGCTCGTCGCGCTACTGGCTCCACGAGGCGTTCTCACCCTCGCGCACGGGGCACCCCGGGCTCGTCTCGAACCAGTCGTGGTACGGCATCGTGCACCGGGTCCCGTTCCATGCCGGGGCGGCCGGCGTCGCCCTGTGGGCGGGCGCGTTCGTCATCACCGTGGCGCTCGGGGTGCTCGCCGCCCGGTGGCTCATCGCCCTCGGTCGCCCGGTCGACGCGCTGGTCGCGCTCACGATGACCGAGCTGTTGATCAGCCCGATCTCGTGGTCCCACCACTGGTCATGGGTGATCCTCGCCCCGCCGCTCGTGGTCAAGCGGTGGCGGAGCGACCGGGCACTCGGAACGGCGCTCGGCGTGCTGATGGTGCTCGCCCTGGCCGCCCCCTACTGGTGGTCGGTGCACGGATGGCCGGGCGCACTGCTCGCCGACTCGCTCACCCTTGGGGGCGCGGCGCTCCTCGTGGTCCTGGCCCGGCGGGCCCGGGTCGAGATCCGAGCGGCGGGCCGCCCGCCCGCCGTGGTGCCGGCGTAGGGGGCCGGCACCGGCGAATTACGAAAGGACGCGGCGGCGGAAGTTGCGCAGCCCGATCGCGAGGAACAGCGCCCCGAACGCCGCCACGACCGGATAGATGACGTAGAGGTGCATGTGGGGCGCTGCGGTGAACACCGCCCGCATCCCCTCGTTCACGTAGATGAGCGGGTTGATGAGCACGAGCGTCTGAAGCCAGTGCCAGCCGCCGACCCGCACCGGCGAGAGGGTCGTCCAGCCGTAGTAGGTGCCCCCGAGGAACGTGATCGGCAGGATGATGAAGCCGAACATGAGTCCGATGTTGCGGGGCTCGAAGCTCGTGCCGAGGAGGAGCCCGAGCCCGGCCATGGCCACGCTGGCCAGCGGGACGAGGGTCACGATCAACGCCCAGTGCAGCTGGAGGTGGGCCTCCACCCCCGCCGCATGGACGACCGAGGCGATCGGCAGCACGATGGCGGCCGAGATGATCGACTGGGCGGTGCCCGAGAGCACCTTGGCCATCGCCACCAGCCAGATCGGGCACGGGGCCTGGACCCGGTCCTCGATCTCCCGGGTGAAGCCGAACTCCTGGGACATCGCGAGGGCGATCGACTGCACGCCCTGAAACATGACCGAGATCCCGACGACGCCCGGCACGAGGACCGTGGCGAAGTCCGACTGCTGGGCCGAGCCGTGGCCGCCGATGCCCTGGCCGATCTTCGGGAACACATAGAGGAACACGAAGCAGAGGAGGAACGGCTGGATCAAGGTGCGCAGCACGAACTCCCAGATGTGCTTGTACAGCACCACCAGGTCGCGCAGGAGGAGCCCCCCGAGCGCGATCCAGCTCGCCGAGACGACCGAGCGCAGGCCGGGCGGAGCGGTGCCCGCTCCCCCCTCGACGCGTTCGGTGACGAGCGTGGCGTCGCTCACTCGCGCAGGTCCTTGCCGGTGAGGTTGATGAAGACGGTCTCGAGGGTCGGCTCCGAGATGCTGAGATCGACGATCGGGAACCCGCCGCGCTCGGCGAGCGTGACGAGCCTCGGCACGATCCGGTCCTCTCCCTGCACGTGCAGCTCGACCACGCCGTGCTCCGCCACCCGGTGCCGCGTCACCCCTTCGAGCTCCCGGCCCAGCAGCTCGGCCAGCTGCGCCGCGTCTCCGGTCGTCTGGACGGTGACGACGGTGTCGGCACCGACGCTGCGCTTGAGGGCGGCGGGGGTGTCGAGGGCGAGGATGCGCCCGTGGTCCATGATGGCCACCCGGTCACAGAGGCGGTCCGCCTCCTCCATGTAGTGCGTCGTCAGCATGATCGTCTGCCCCTGAGCGTGCAGCCGGCCGAGGAGGTCCCAGAGCACGAGCCGGCTCTGGGGGTCGAGGCCGGCCGTCGGCTCGTCCAAGAAGAGGACGGTCGGGCGGTGGAAGATCGCGCGGGCCACCATGAGCCGCTGGGCCATCCCGCCCGAGAGCGCGTAGACCGACGCCTTGGCCCACCGCGTGAGCTGGAAGTCCTCGAGCAGTTCGTCGGCGACCGCCCTCGAGGTGCGCGCCCCCATGCCGAACAGGCGCCCGTGGAAGTAGAGGTTCTCCCAGACGGTGAGCTGGCGGTCGAGCGTGTTCTCCTGGGACACGATGCCGCAGATCTGCTTGACGAGGGCGGGGTGCCTCGCCACGTCGATCCCGGCCACGAAGCCACGGCCCGAGGTGGGCACCACGCGCGTGGTGAGGATGCCGGCCGTCGTCGTCTTCCCGGCGCCGTTCGGCCCGAGCAGGCCGAAGATCTCACCGGCGCCCACGTCGAGGTCCAGGTGGTCGACGGCGGCGAAGTCGGTGCCCGGATAGACCTTGGTGAGCTGCTCGGTGTGGATGACCGCGCCTCCCGCCGTCCCGGCCACCGCCGGTTGCGCCTGTGCCGTCGTCACCCGTCGGATCGTAGGCCACGGCCTCCCGGGCGGCCGACGTCGACGACGAACCGGATGGCCTCGTGGCCCCCGCCGCTGAAGGTGCCGCGGGCCTCGGCGCCGAGGGCCCGGGCGACGCCCAGGGAGGCCACGTTGGCCGGGTCGATCACGAGGCTGGCCGTCGTGCAAGCGGTGTGCTCCGAGAGGTGCGCGAGGAGCAGGCGCAGCGCCCGGAGCGCGTAGCCACGCCGGCGGTGCGGCCGAAAGACGCTGTAGCCGAGGTTCACCCCTCCGGGCTCCAACCATCCAGGAGAGGGATCGGCGTCGACCCAGCCCACAAGTTCCTCGCCGGCCAGGATCACCGCGCTCGGCTCGGGGTGGTCGCTCCCCGGGCCGAGCCAGCGCTCCCATTCGGCATCCCGGCCGGCGATTAGGAGCCGATCCTCGCCGGGCGCCGGCGGGCGGATGGCGACCACACCGTCGCTGCGGGGCCAGGCTTCCCCTCCTGTCACGTTTGACGAACCAAGACGAGACCCCCTGCGCTCACCGACGCCACGTCTTCATTCTTCGGGGGCGCCAATAGGCGGTGCGCCCACCTCGGGGCGGTTGCCGTCGGAACTCGGGCCGGGCGCGGTCGTGGACTCGGGCGTGAGGGAGCCTGGGAGGAGACTCGAACTCCTGACCTGCGCATTACGAGTGCGCTGCTCTACCGGCTGAGCTACCCAGGCGGATCGGCGACGCACCGCGCGCCGAGCGCCGTATCGTAGGCCGCCCGCTCAGCCCTCCGTCCCCAGCCTGAGGAGCAGGGACTCCACCATGAGCGACTCGTTGGGATTGCGCTCGAGGGAGAGGGCGGCGGCCGTGATCGCCTCGGTGGCCCGTGCGCAGCGCTCGACCTCGCCCCCGGGGTTGGTGCCCGCCGACAGCGCTCCGGCCAGCCGGTCCCGGTACGCCCTCGCCAGCACGCCGAACCCGGCCCGGATCTCGTCGGTCCGCCAGCGCCGCTCCTCGCGGTGGTGGCGCTCGACGATCTCGCGCCGGCGGGGGACGCTGCGCTCGGCCAGGCTCTCGGCCTCGGCCTCGAGCTCGCGCAGCTCCTCGGCGTGCTGTTCGCGCAGGGGGGCCACCGCCTGCTCGGCCGCCGCGAGCAGCTCGCGGGCGAGCTCGGCCGCCACCGCACCGTCGCCGTTCAGGCGGCCCGGCACCGAGCGCCAGAGCTCGTGGCGCTCCACGTAGCCATCGTCCTCGGCGAGCAGGCGGGCCCGGTCGACCTCGCCGCCCGCACCGTCGGCGACGACCCGGGCGCGGCCGGGCTCCACCCCGCGCGACACGAGCCACTGCGCGAGCACCCCGGGGGGGACCGGTGGGAACCGGACCTCGACGCAGCGACTGGCGATGGTGACGAGCTCGGGTGGCACGGTGTCGCAGAGGAGGACGAAGACGGTGGCGGGCGGCGGCTCCTCGACCGTCTTCAAGAGCGCCGGGGCCGATCGGATGGCCAGATGGACATCGGCCACCACGAGCACCTGGCGCTCGGCCTCGTAGGGCCTGCGCTGCGCGAGGAGCGAGATCCGCCGGGCGTCGTCCACCGCGAGGGCGGCGCCGGAGCGCTCGACCACGACGAGGTCGGGATGGGTCCCAGCCAGCGCCCGCCGGCAGGTGTTGCACGCGCCGCAACCCCCCGAGGGGCACAGCAGGGCGGCGGCGAACGCGCTCGCCGCCGGCCGCACCCCCGAGCCCGAGGCGCCGAGGAACAGGTACGCGTGCACTGGGCGGCGAGCCGACCGGCGCAGCGTGGCGACTGCCGGGGCCTGGCCGACGACGCCCTCGAAGAGCGCGGCGACCGGTCGCTCGTCGGGGGCGAGCGTCACGACGGGGGCCCGAGGCGACCGAGGACCGCTGCGGCAACCGACCGCGCCACCTGCTCGACGCTCCCCTCGCCCTCCACCCGCACCCAGTGCCCGGGGTCCCCGGCGGCGAGCGTGCGGTAGCCCTCGGCCACCCGCCGGTGGAAGCCCGCGTCGAGGCGCTCAAGGCGGTCGGCCGCCGCCGCGCCGATCCGGCCGCGCGCCACCCCGAGGGGGACGTCGATCAGGACCGACAGGTCGGGATCGAGGCCTCCGGTGGCGAACGCCAGCAGCCCTTCGAGCCGCTCCCGGTCGAGCCTCCGGCCGAAGCCCTGGTAGGCGAGCGTCGAGCCGTTGTAGCGGTCCGTCACGACCCAGCGGCCAGCGACGAGTGCCGGCTCGAGCACCTCCTCGACGTGCAGCGCCCGGTCGGCAGCGACGATGAGCGCCTCGGCCCGGGGCGACATCGCGCCCTCGGAGTGGAGCATCAGGTGGCGAAGCCCCGATCCGACGGCGGTGGCACCGGGCTCGAAGGTGAGCAGTGCGCCGAGCGAATCCGCGAGGAGCCGGGCCTGGGTCGACTTGCCGCAGCCGTCGACGCCCTCGAGCGCGATCAAGCGCCCCCTCCGGGTCGCCGTGTGCTCCACCTCTCTATTGTGCGGGCTCGCCGCTACCCCTCGTCCCGGCCCTCGGCGGCCGGGCTCTTGGCGGCCGGGCTCTTGGCCGGGGCCCGCTTCTTGGCCGGGGCCTTCTTCGCCGCCTTCTTGGCCGGTGCCCGCTTCGTGGCGGCCGCCTTCTTGGCCGGGGCCTTCTTCGCCCCCCGGCGCTGGCTCGGGCCGGCGGCGCGGCGCTCGGCGAGCAGCTCGGAGGCCCGCTCGATCGTGATGGATTCGACGTTGTCGCCCCGGCGGAGCGAGGCGTTCGTGGTCCCGTCGGTGACGTAGGGCCCGAAGCGTCCGTCGCGGACCACCACCGGGAGGTCGGTGTCCGGGTCGGTCCCGAGCTCGCGCAGCGGCCCCGCCGGCGTCCGGCCCCCCCGGCGCGTCTTGGGTTGGGCGAAGATCGCCACCGCCTCGTCGAGGCCGATCGTGAGGATCTGGCTCTCCTCGTTCAGGCTCCGGGTGTCCTGGCCCCGCTTGAGATAGGGCCCGAACCGCCCGTTGTGGGCGACGATCTCCTCGCCGGTGGCCGGGTCGGTGCCCACGGTCCGCGGGATCGAGAGGAGCTCGAGGGCCTGCTCGAAGGTGAGCGTGGCGGGCTCCATCGAGGAGAACAGCGAGGCCGTGCGGGGCTTGGCCTGGCCGTCGACCACCTCGCCCAGCTGCACGTAGGGGCCGAAGCGGCCGGCCCGCACCGAGACGTCGAGGCCCGTCTCGGGATCCGTGCCGAGCACCCGGTCGCCCGAGGGGGCGTCGAGCAACTCCTCGGCCTTGGCCTCGGTCAGCTCGTCGGGGGCGAGGTCGTCGGCGATCGACGCCCGGTCCTCGCCGCGCTGGAGGTAGGGGCCGTAGCGGCCGACCCGTACGACGATCGGCTCCCCGTTGGAGTCGGCTCCGATCGGGATCGAGTTGATCTCCCGTGCGTCGATCTCGGCCAGATGGAGCGCGACTGCCCGCTTGAGGCCCAGGCGCAGCGTGTCGCCGCCGAGGCCGCCATTCGCCTCGTCCCCGCCCGGGCGGTCGGCCGCCGCCCCGTTGGACCCGTTGGACCCGTTGGCGTCGTGGTGCGCCTCGGGACCGCCGAAGTAGAAGCGGGTGAGCCACGGCAGGGTCTCCTCGCGACCCGAGGCGATCTCGTCGAGGTCGTTCTCCATTGAGGCGGTGAAGCCGTAGTCGACCAGCTCGCCGAAGTGGCGCTCGAGCAGCGCGACGACAGCGAAGGCGGTGAAGCTCGGCACGAGGGCCGAGCCCTTCTTCCACACGTAGCCCCGGTCCACGATGGTGGAGATGACCGAGGCGTAGGTGGAGGGGCGGCCGACGCCCAGCTCCTCCATCGCCTTCACGAGCGACGCCTCGGTGTAGCGGGCCGGCGGCTGGGTGCTGTGCGCGCCGGGCTCGAGGCCGAGGGCGGCGACCGACTGACCCTCGGCGAGGCGGGGCAGCATCACCTCGCGGTCGGCCAGCTCGGCCTCTGGGTCGTCCTCGCCCTCGACGTAGGCCCGGAGGAACCCCGGGAAGGTGATGACGCGGCCGGTGGCGGAGAACTCCGCCTCCTCCCCGGCCACGTGCGCGGTGCCCTCGGGGACCGTGGCGACCAGGCGCACCTGGGCGCTCGTTCCCGTGGCGTCCTGCATCTGGGAGGCGACCGTCCGCTTCCAGATCAGCTCGTAGAGGCGCAGCTCGTCGCCGCTGAGCGTGCGGGAGGCCTGCTCGGGGGTGCGGAAGGTGTCCCCGGCTGGCCGGATGGCCTCGTGGGCCTCCTGGGCGTTCTTCACCTTGCGCTCGTAGCGGCGGGGGACCGTCGGGACGTAGTCGGGGCCGTAGAGCTCGGTGGCCTGCGTGCGGGCGGCCGACAGCGCCTCATCGGAGAGCGTCGTCGAGTCGGTGCGCATGTAGGTGATCCAGCCCTGCTCGTAGAGGCGCTGGGCCACCTGCATGGCGCGCTGCGCGCTGAAGCGCAGCTTTCGGCCGGCCTCCTGCTGGAGGGTCGAGGTCATGAACGGCGGGGCGGGCGAGCGCCGGAACGGCCGCTCGGTGACCGACCGGACGGTGAAGTCGCGCCCCTCGAGCCCGGCCGCCAAGGCGCCGGCGACCTGCTCGTCGAGCACCCGGACGGCGCCGCTCGAAGCGACGTCGCCGTCGGCGTTGAAGTCCCGTCCCGTCGCGATGGCCACGCCGCCCAGCGACACCAGATTGGCGGTGAAGCTCCGCGGCGAGGTCGAGTCCTCCTCGGAGCCCTCGGGCGCCGCGAGGGTGGCCTCGACGCCCCACCAGGTCGCGGTGCGGAAGTGCATCCTGGCCCGCTCGCGCTCGACGATCATCCGGGTGGCCACGCTCTGGACCCGCCCGGCCGACAGCCGCGGCATGACCTTCTTCCAGAGCACTGGCGAGACCTCGTAGCCGTAGAGGCGGTCGAGGATCCGCCGGGCCTCCTGGGCGTCGACCAGGCGACGGTCGAGCTCCCGGGGCTGCTCGACGGCCCGCTGGAGCGCTGCCGGGGTGATCTCGTGGAAGACCATGCGCTTCACCGGGATCTGCGGCGAGAGCACCTCGAAGAGGTGCCAGGCGATCGACTCGCCCTCGCGGTCCTCGTCGGTCGCGAGATACAGCTCGTCGGCCTGCTTCAAGAGCCGCTTCAGGTTGGCCACCACCGACTTCTTCTCCGGCGAGACGATGTAGAGCGGCTTGAACCCGTTGTCGACGTCGACGCCGAGGCGCGACCACTCCTCGCCCTTGTAGGCGGCGGGGATCTCATCGGCGCCCCGCGGCAGGTCGCGGATGTGGCCGACCGATGACTCGACGACGAAGTCCGGGCCGAGCATGCCCGCGATGGTTCGCGCCTTGGCCGGTGACTCGACGATGACGAGTGCCCTAGGCAACGTGTGCTCCTTCGCCGGACGGCGCGCTCAGGTGACGGGCGGGGGTTCCCGACGGGACACGATCTCGGGCCGGCGACGGCCCTGTCAATACCCTCCCCCCCGAGACGGGCAAACGGTCCTGGTCACGGGACCCGAAGGGGTCGGGCGACCGGCGTCGGTGAGCGGCCCTTCCGCTCGCGGGGGTGGCCAGCAGCAGGGGCTCTCCTCTACTCGGCGACCACCGCCGGCGTGACCTCGGGCGTCGGTTCGCCGCCGGACATCATGCTCTGGGTCTTGCGCTTCGAGAAGGCGATCGCCGCCAGGAGCACGAGGAGGGCGATGCCGGCGATCGCGAAGCGGGCCCCGTTGTTGTGGCGCAGCGTGATCACGGCCGGCAGGATCAGGAGCGAGACGAGGTTCATCACCTTGATGAGCGGGTTGAGGGCGGGTCCGGCGGTGTCCTTGAAAGGGTCGCCGACCGTGTCGCCGATGACCGCCGCCTTGTGGGTCTCGGATCCCTTGCCACCCTCGTAGCCGTCCTCGATGAACTTCTTCGCGTTGTCCCACGCACCGCCCGAGTTCGACAGCGTGTTGGCCATCAGCTGGCCGGTCAGGATCGCCGCCGCCAGGAAGGCGCCCAGGGCCTTGTAGTTGATGCCGAAGCCGACGATGGCCGGGGTGAGGACCGCGAGCAGGGCGGGGGTGGCGAGCTCTCGCTGCGCGGCTGCGGTGCAGATGGAGATCACCCGGCCGTACTCGGGGGTCTCGGAGTAGTCCATGATCCCGGGATGCTCGCGGAACTGGCGGCGGACCTCCTGGACCACCGTCCCCGCCGAGCGCCCGACGGCCCGGATCGCGAGCGAGGAGAACAAGAAGGCCACCGAGCCACCGATCAGGAGCCCGATGAAGATGGTCGGGTTGGCCACGTTGATCTGGGTGGCCGCCGCGCTGAACAGCGCGCTCCCGCTCACGTGCAGGTTGAGCTGGCTCCCGATGGTCTCGACGAAGGAGGCGAAGAGGGCGACGGCGGCGATCACCGCCGACCCGATCGCCACACCCTTGGTGATGGCCTTGGTGGTGTTGCCCACCGCGTCGAGGCTCACCATGATCCGCTCGGCCTCGCCGGTGAACTCGCCCGACATCTCGGCCACGCCCGCCGCGTTGTCCGAGACGGGCCCGAAGCTGTCCTCCGAGACGATCATGCCGGTCGTCGCGAGCAGGCCGATGCCGATCAGCGCGACGAGGTAGAGGGAGAACTCGATGTTGCCGCCCCCGAGCCCGACCGCAACGGCGATCGCGATCGCGATCGCGATGATCGCCCACACCGAGGACTCGAGCCCGATCGAGATGCCCGAGAGCACGGTGGTCGCCGGGCCGGTGCGGGCCGACTCGGCGATCTCACGCACCGGTCCGCGCTCGGTCGAGGTGAACTGCTCGGTGATCTGGCTGGCGACGAGCGACAGGATCACGCCGGTGAGCACCGCGTAGAAGACCTTCAGGTCGTGCACGTAGTACTGGGCCACGAAGAACGCACCGATCACCGTGATCACGGCCGCGCTCCAAAAGCCCCGGTTGATCGCGCTGAGGGCGTTGCGGTCCTTCGCCCGTGAGCGCACGATCAGCACGCCGAACAGCGAGGCCAGGATCCCGATGGCCGGGACGATAAGGGGGAAGAGCACGGCCGGCGTCGGGTTGTGGTGGATCGTGCGGAACGCCGCGTAGCCCAAGATGAGCGACGAGATGATCGTGATGATGTAGGACTCGAAGAGGTCGGCAGCCATCCCAGCGCAGTCGCCGACGTTGTCGCCCACGTTGTCGGCGATCGTGGCCGCGTTGCGGGGGTCGTCCTCGGGGATCCCCGCCTCGACCTTGCCCACCAGGTCGGCCCCCACATCCGCGGCCTTGGTGAAGATCCCGCCGCCGACCCGCATGAACAGGGCGAGGAGCGACGCCCCGAAGGCGAACCCGACGAGGACCGCTGTGGCCGTGTTCTGGAAGATGAAGACGATGGCGGTCGCCCCCAGGAGGCCGAGGCCGACGCAGAGCATCCCGGTCACCGCACCCGAGCGGAAGGCGACCCGCAGCGCACCGGGTAGCTTGCCGCCGGTGGCGGCGGCCGCCGTCCGGACGTTGCCCCGCACGGCGATGCTCATCCCGATGAACCCGGTCAGCCCGGAGAAGGCCGCACCGAAGAGGAAGCAGACAACCCGGAGGATCCCCGCCTCGGGGAAGCTGAAGGCGATCGAGCCGTTCGGGCGGGTCACCTTGGTGGCGGTGAAGAAGATCAGGATCGCCAGCGGCACCACGATGATGGCGATCACCTTGAACTGGCGCCGAAGAAAGGCCTCGGCGCCCTCTTGGATCGCCTTCGCGATCTCGCGCATCTTGACCGACCCCTGGTCGGCCCGGAGGACGCCCCGCATGAGGGCGAGCCCCGAGAGGATCCCGATCAGGCCGGCCACGAGTGCGAGGACCAGCCAGACCTTGTCGGTCCCGCCGAGGTGGAAGTTCTGGTAGCTGCCCTCGGCGGCAAGTTGGGTCACGGCTGGCATACGCGGACTGGTTCCCTTCCCGTTGCTGTTCTATTGATGCTGTCTCGTGCTCTATTGATGCTGGCTCGTGCCCAGGGCCCCGGAGATCGATACCGGCCATTTCCCCTGCGGCGGCGACCGGTGGCGCTTCCCTCTGACGTGCTCGGTCGACCGCGCCCGGCAGGAGCTGGAGTGCGGTGCAGCGCGGTCCCCGGCCCCTTCATGGGCGGGTGGAGGTTAGCGACCCCACCCGCCAAAGGGCAAGGAAGCCCCGGGGGCGGGCTCAATCGCCGTCCGGATCGTCGTCGCCCGCCCCGGCCCCGGCGACCAGCTCGTAGTCGGGGTTGAGGATTGCAAGCCGGCGGTCCCAGGACCCCGCCATGCCCGAGGCGACCAGGCGGGCCCCGGTCTCGATGCCCGGGATCCTGGGCCGGCCCTGGAAGACGAGGAGGATGGCCCCGGTGTCGTCGACCAGGACGCACTCGAGGTTGGAGGTCCCGCCGCGGGGCTGCACCCGCACAGAGTGGACCCGGCCGGCCACCCGCACGCGGTGGCGCCACTGGACCGCGCCGATCGGGACCGTGCCCCCCGCCCGCCGGGCGAGGGCGGCGTCGGGGGCGCTCAGGGTCCTCGTCTTGCCGGAGGTCTCGGGCACCGGCGGCTCGCCGGAGCCGACCACCCGGCGGGCGGCCGAGCGGAGCCGCTGGTGGCGCCCCGAGACGATGTCCCCGACGTTGAACGGGACGATCGTGGCGCTCACGTGGGGCACCGGGCTCAGCCCGGCGGCGATCCGCTCGGCCGTGCGGTCGTGGAGCAGGCGCTTCCAGCCCGAGCTGAAGCTGCGCCTCGGGAGGAGCACCGTGCACTCGGTCTCGCCGTCGGCCACCACCCCGGCCACGAGCTCGACGGTCGCCCGGGTGAGGCGGCGGTCGCGACACTCGACGATGTCGAGGGGCAGCCTCGAGAGGCCGAGGCGACCCCAGTCCCGCTCGAGCTGGCGGGCCCGCCTGGAGTCGATGTCGAAGTGGACGGCCCGGAGGCTGTCGGGGGCGAGGCCCCTCGCGTACTGCAGCGCCCGCGCGGTGGCGAGGTCGAGGTTGTCGACGAGGACGATCACCGCGTGGCGGCTGCGGATGGGCGCCTCGGTCACCTGCACGGCGCCGATCTCGAGGAGCTGGTCCTCGGCCACGTACTGGCGGTGGAGGCGGATCAGGCCGATGAAGAGGAGCGGCCCGACGACCACCACCACCCACGCGCCCTCGGTGAACTTGGCCAGGGTGAAGATGAGGACGACGGTGGCCGACAGGAAGGCCGCGAACCCGTTGATGGCCAGGCTCCTGCGCCAGTGCCCCTCGCGATGGGTCAGGTGGTGCTTGACCATGCCCGCCCCCGCCATGGCGAACCCGGTGAACACGCCGATCGCGTACAGCGCGACGAGCGCGCTCACCTTGGAGCGGGTGACGAGCAGCAGGGTCACCGCCACCGCCGCCAGGACGAGGATGCCGTTGGAGAAGGCGAGCCGGTGCCCGCGCCGGGTCAGCTGGCGGGGCAGGAACTGGTCCCCGGCGACGAAGCTCGCGAGGTAGGGGAACCCGTTGAAGCTCGTGTTGCCCCCGGTGTAGAGCACGAACAGCGTGGCGGCCTGGACGATGTAGAAGAGCGCCTTCCCGACCCAGGTCGAGCCGAGGACGTAGCGCACCTCCTGGGAAAGCACCGTGGGCGAGCCCGCCGCATAGGGCACCGCGTGGGTCCAGCGGGCGAGGAGGGTCACGCCGAGCAACAAGAAGGCGAGCACGCTGCTCATGAGCACGAGCGTGCGCCGGGCGTTGAAGGCCTCGGGCTTGCGGAAGCTGGCCACGCCGTTGGAGATCGCCTCGAGCCCGGTGAGCGACGAGCCGCCGTTCGCGAAGGCCCGCAGGAGGGTGATGAAGGCGAGGCCCATGAGGAGGCCCGAGCCGCGATGGCCGAGCTGGCCGCCCACGAGGAGCGAGGTGGGCGGGAGCGGGTGGGCATGGATGTCGCCCAGGGCCGCCTTGACGTAGCCGACCACGATGACGGTGGAGACCGAGAACACGAAGAAGTAGGTCGGGAAGGCGAAGAGCTTGCCCGCCTCCCTGATCCCCCGGAGGTTGCCGTATACGAGGACGAGCACCACGGCGACCGAGATCGGGACCGAGTAGGGGATGAGCTTCGGGAACGCGCTCGTCAGCGCGTCGGTGCCCGCCGCGGTCTGGACCGCGACGGTGACCGTGTAGTCGATCAGGAGCGCGACCGCAGCGATCTGGGCGATCTTCGGGCCGAAGTTGTCCCGGGCGACCACGTACGCGCCGCCCGCCCTCGTGTAGCGCTGGATGACCTCGAGGTACGAGAGCGTGACGAAGAACAAGACGCCCAGGATCGCGAGCATGATCGGGACGACGAGGGTGAAGGCCGCCAGCCCGACCGCCGGGACGAGCTGGGTCAGGGTCTCCTCGGTGCCGTAGGCCGACGACGAGATGCAGTCGGGGGCGAGCACGCCGAGCGCCAGGGGTCTCGAGAGCCGCTCGGTGGTGAGCTGCTCGGTGACGAGTGGCGGCCCGAGGAGCCGGTTCTTCAGGCGGTACGAGAAGGTCTCGGGAATCTGGGCCGCGGCGTCGATCGCCATGGCCGGCGGCGCGCTCGGGGGTGGCGCCGGGCGCGGCGGCAGGCGCGAGGGCGCCTCGCCGCCGCTGACCCCCGGTGCCGTCCCCAGGTCACGGGGGGCCTGACCGCTCACCGGCTCAGCGTAAGGCAGCGCGACGCCCCACGTTTTCATGGGCCCCGCGACCGAGAGCGTTCTTTACAACCCCGCGGGGGGCGTGTTGCATTGTGCGATGCACGTCGTCATCGTCGGTTGCGGCCGGGTCGGCTCCGGGCTGGCGATGGCGCTCCAGCGTGACGGCCACACCGTGGCGATCCTCGACCTCAACGTCCGGGCCTTCCGCCGGCTCCCCGAGGCCTTCGGTGGCCAACGCCTCGTGGGTTCGGGCTTCGACCGCGACGACCTGGAGGCGGCCGGGGCCGTCGAGGCGGACGCGCTCGCGGCCGTCACGAGCGGCGACAACACGAACATCTTGACGGTCCGCATCGCGCGGGAGAACTACGGCATCGCGCGGGTGGTCGCCCGCATCTATGACCCGCGGCGGGCCGAGATCTACAAGCGCCTCGGCATCCCGACCGTCGCCACGGTGCCCTGGACGATCGACCAGGTCCACCGGAGCCTGGTCCACGACGGCCAGTCGGCCGAGTGGGTCGACGCCACGGCCAGGCTCGTGCTGGTCGAGCGGCGCCTCCCCGAGGGGTGGGCGGGCCGGACCCTGGTGGACGTCGAGGAGAACACCCGCATCAAGCTCGTCGCGGTGGTGCGCGCCGGGAGCCCGCGTCTCGACGTGCACGACCTCGTCGGCCAGGAGGGCGACGTGCTCCACATCGCAGCGACGAAGGACTCCCTCGAGTTGCTCGCCGAGCGGCTCGGCCCCGTCCACCCGGTCGGCGCACAGGAGCGCCCCCGATGAGGGTCGCCATCTGCGGTGGCGGCAGCGTGGGCACGACGATCGCCGGCGACCTGCACGCGAGCGGCCACGAGGTGCTGGTCCTCGAGCGCGACCCCGACGTCGTCGAGCGCCGCCGCAAGGAGCTCGACGTGACCTGGATCGCCGCCGACGCGTGCGAGGTGGCCTCGCTCGACGCGGCGGGCCTCGCCACGGTCGACGTGGTCGTTGCAGCGACGGGCGACGACGAGGACAACCTGGTCATCTCGCTGCTCGCCAAGCAGGAGTTCGCGGTCCCGAGGGTCGTCGCCCGCGTGAACCACTCGAAGAACCAGTGGCTCTTCAACGAGGGCTGGGGCGTCGACATCTCGGTCTCGACACCCCAGCTCATCACCGCCATCGTCGAGGAGGCCGTGTCGGTCGGCTCCCTTGTGAGGCTGCTGCAGTTCGAGGGGGGCGGCGCCCACCTGGTCGAGGTGACGCTGGCCCCCGAGTCGCCCGCGGCGGGCAACGAGCTCGCCAGGCTCGGGATCCCCCGTGAGGCCGCCATCGTGGCCATCGTGCGCGACGACCACCTCGTCGTGCCGCGGCCCGAGGTGGTCCTCCAGAGCGGCGACGAGGTGCTCGTGATCGTCACCCAGGACGCAGAGCCCGAGGTTCGCAGCGTCCTCGTCGGCGAGTAGCCCGGCGGCCGGGCGACCGCCGCCGGGTCTGCGCACCGGGCGCACCGGCGGTCCATGCGCGGAGCGCCGGTGGGGCCGCCCGTAGCATGGTGGCGTGGAGAGCGCTGCGTTCTTCGACCTGGACAAGACGGTGATCACGAAGGCCTCGGTCGCCGCGTTCAGCCACCACTTCCGCCGCGACGGCCTCATCACGAGGCGGACCGTGGCGCGCGCCATCGGCTCGCAGTTCCTCTACGTGCAGCTCGGGGCGGGCGAGGAGCGGATGGCCAAGATCCGCGAGTCGCTCCTCGCGCTCACCAAGGGCTGGGACCGGGACCGGGTGCGCCAGATCGTGCGCGAGCGCCTGCTCCAGACCGTCGAGCCGCTCATCTACGCCGAGGCGCTCGAGCTGATGGCGAGCCACCACCTGGCCGGCCAACGGGTCTTCCTCGTCTCGACCTCCCCCGAGGAGATCGTCCTGCCGATGGCCGAGCTGCTCGGCGCCGACGGGACGATCTGCTCGCGCGCCGAGGTCGACGAGGAGGGCCGCTACACGGGCAAAATGGCCTACTTCGCCGACGGCGAGCACAAGGCCCAGGCGATCGCCGAGCTCGCAGAGGAGCTCGGGCTCGATCTCAGGGCCTCGACCGCCTACTCGGACTCGGCCACCGACGTGCCGATGCTCGAGCTCGTGGGGCGGCCGGTGGCCGTCAACGCCGACCGTAAGCTCGCCCGCCTGGCGCGCGAGCGGGGATGGGAGTCGACCCACTTCACCAAGCCGGTCCGCCTGCGGGACCGGGCCGCCACCGCGGCCCCGGTGCTCACGAGCCTCACGGTGGCCGGAGCGGCGGTCGTGCTCGGGTTCTGGGGTCGGCGCCGCAACGCGGCAACCCTCGAGCGCGAGGGCACGACGGGCCCCGAGCGCCGGACGGCGCTCGTTCCCTAGAGGACCTCGGGCTAGGCCTCGCGCAGGCGGCGGGCGGCGATACCGCCCACCACGGCGAGCAACAACACGACGAGCAGCAGCTTCTTCATCGACTCACACCGTCAGCAGGTCTCGGGCGCCGGTGTCCGAGGACGGGTGGCGCAGCTTGGACATGGCCCGGGCCTCGATCTGGCGGATCCGCTCCCGGGTCAGGTTGAAGTGCTCGCCCACCTCCTCGAGCGTGCGGGGCTCGCCGCGGTCGAGGCCGAAGCGCAGCCGGAGGATCTCGCGCTCGCGCTCGTCGAGCGGGGAGAGGAGCCGACCGATCTCCTCGGGGAGGAGGGACACCGCCGCCACCTCGAAGGGGGACTCGGCCGAGCGGTCCTCGACCACGTCGCCGAGCTCGGCGTCGC
Source organism: Acidimicrobiaceae bacterium (assembly GCA_027315315.1). Lineage (GTDB taxonomy): Bacteria > Actinomycetota > Acidimicrobiia > Acidimicrobiales > RAAP-2 > Palsa-461. The sequence continues at coordinate 55,452 of DAHUYG010000039.1, forward strand.
CGTCCTCGCGCAGCGGCTCGGAGAGCGAGAGCGGCTCGGCCCGGAACCGGAGCGCCTCGACGAGCTTGTCCGCGGGCATCTCCACCTCGACCCCGAGCTCGGCGAGCGTCGCCGGCCGGCCCAGCTTGAGCTCGAGGCGAGCCTGGGCCTTCTGGACCCGGGCGAGGGTGTCGCCGGCGTGGACCGGGAGGCGGATGGTGCGGCCCGTGTTGGCGATGCCCCGGGTGATCGCCTGGCGGATCCACCACGTGGCGTAGGTGGAGAACTTGAAGCCCTTGCGCCAGTCGAACTTCTCGACGGCATGCATGAGGCCGAGGTTCCCCTCCTGGATGAGGTCGAGCAACGGCAGCCCGGAGGCCTGGTATTTCTTCGCGATCGAGACGACCAGGCGGAGGTTCGACTGCACGAAGGTCTGCTGGGCCTGCTCGCCATGGATCACCGCCCGGCGCAGCTCCCGGCGCTTGGAGGTGGTCGTCCCCTTGGGCGCCTTGCGCAGCTCGCCCTCGGCGTCCCGGCCGCACTCGATGGCCTGGGCCAGGCGGACCTCGTCGTCCTTCGTGAGGAGGGGGTACTGACCGATGTCGGTCAGGTACAGCCGTACGAGGTCCTCGTCGTCCCGTTCAATCCGTTCCTTGGCCAAGGTCCGCTCTATCCCTCCGTGCCCGATGGCATCACCCTGGCGCCATGGCTCGGGGTCAACTGCCTGGTCCGCCGCCGATTCGCCCCGGCGTGACGATCGTGTGCTGTTAGTCTACCGGCGCCGTCAACCCCTCAGACCGGCCAGGGGACGATCCCGGGAACGATCCCGCCCAGGGCGAGGCGGCCCTCGAGGTCGACCACCGTGGCCCCGGCCGCCCGCACCGCCTCGGGCGTGCCCAGGACCCGCTGCACGAGGCTCTCCCCCGCCACGAGCTCGTCGGTCTCGTCGCGCACCACGAGATGCAGGGCCCTCGCGACCGGTGCGTCGGCCGCCGCCGAGGTCTGCGAGGCGTGCCTCGAATAGGAGACCACCAGCCTCGGCAGGAGCACCCGGAACAGCCCCGCCAGCCGCTCGAGCGGCCCGAGGGGCCCGAGCGCGCCGAAGACCTCCTCGACCGGGGCGGGCAGGACCACCAGGGCCTCCGCGTCGATCGCGGCGGTGCGCGGCAGGCGGTCGGCCCACAGCTCGGCGTGCCAGGCGTGCTGGTGGCTCACGGCGTCGAGATAGAGCTGGATCTCGGGCGGATAGGCCTCCTCGGCCGCCATCGATCCGGTCGTCTCGAAGAGGCGGTGCTCGATGGCGCAGTAGGCCCCGAGCATCGCGCCCGAGGCGTGCAGGTCCAGACCGCCCGGCGCGGGCGCCTGGCTCACGGGGACCCGCCCGGGGTCGGCGCGGGCGGGGCCTCGGCGCGGTAGCGGTTGGTGATCGGCACCCGGCGATCCTTGCCGAACGCCTTGGCGGTGATGCGCACGCCGGGGGGGAGCTGCCGGCGCTTGTACTCGGCCGTGTCGACGAGCCTGAGCACCGCGTCGACCACCTCGGGCGCGAAGCCCTCGGCCAGCATCTCGGGCTTCGTGCGGTCCCGCTCGACGTAGGCCTCGAGCACCGGGTCCAACAGCTCGTAGGAGGGCAGGCTCTGGTCGTCGCGCTGCTCGGGCCGCAGCTCGGCGGAGGGCGCCTTCTCCAGCACCGAGGAGGGGATCGGGTCGACCGGGCCCGGGCCGGCCCGGTCGTTGCGGTACCGGCACAGCTCGTAGACCTGGGTCTTCGCGATGTCCTTGATGACGGCGAAGCCGCCGACGGCGTCGCCGTAGAGGGTGAAGTAGCCAGTCGCGATCTCGCTCTTGTTCCCGGTCGTGAGCACGATCCAGCCCTTGGCGTTCGACACGGCCATGAGGATCATCCCCCGCAGTCGTGACTGGAGGTTCTCGTCGGTCAGGCCCGACGGCGGGGCCCCGAGCACCGGGGTGAGCACGTCGCTCAGCGTCACGTGGGCCGGATCGATGGGCACCACGCGCACGTCGATCCCGAGCCGGCCGGCCAGCGCCAGGGCGTCGCCGATGGAGCCCGGGCTCGAATAGCGCGAGGGCATCGAGAGGGCGTGGACGTGCTCGGGACCGAGGGCGTCGGTGGCGATCGTCGCCACCAGGGCCGAGTCGATCCCGCCCGAGAGCCCGACGACCGCGTCGGTGAACCCGTTCTTCGCCAGGTAGTCCCGGGTGCCGAGGACGAGGGCCCCGTAGACCTCGGCGGTCGGCTCGAGCGGCGAGTGGATCGTCGGCGCGACGAGCGGCGAGCGCAGTTCGACGGCGTCGCTCACCGGCACGACGCGGAGGGCCGAGCTGCGCGAGCCGTTCGCGCTGGCGACGGCCACCTCGAGGACCACCAGCTCCTCGGCGAACTGCCGGGCCGCCGCGAGCACCGACCCGTCGGCGCCCACCACCACGCTCCCCCCGTCGAAGACCAGCTCGTCCTGGCCGCCCACGAGGTTGCAGTACGCGATCGCGGCACCGCCCAGCGCGACGCGCTCGCGGAGCATGGCCAGGCGCTCGCCCCAACGCCCCTCGGAGAACGGCGAAGCGTTGATGTTGACCACCACCTCGGCGCCGCCCCGGCCGAGCTCGACCACCGGCCCCTCCGGCGACCAGACGTCCTCGCAGATGGAGATGCCGACCGCCACCCCGGCCACCTCGTAGAGGACGTGGGGCTCGGTGCCGGGGCTGAACCACCGGCGCTCGTCGAAGACCCCATAGTTGGGCAGGTCCCGCTTGTGGTAGCTCGCGATCACCCGACCGCCGGCGCACAGGGCGGCGGCGTTCCACAGGCGCGCCGGGGGCCTCGTGCCACCCCCGTCGCCCATCTGCTCGCCGCTCGGATGCTCGTCGGTCTCCACGTAGCCCACGACCGCGGCGGTGCGCCGGGTCGCTGCCGCGACCTCGCGCATGGCCGCCGTGGTGTCGGCGAGGAAGCGTGGCTTCATGAGCAGGTCCTCGGGCGGGTACCCGGTGATCGCGAGCTCGGGGAACAGGCACAGGTCCGCCCCCGCCTCCTCGGCCCGCTCGAGCGCGTCGACGATGCGGGCGACGTTGCCGGAGAGATCGCCCACGACGAGATTGAGCTGGGCCATCGCCAGCCGGAGCGCAGGCACGACGTGCAGCCTACCGGCGCTCCCACCACGGACTTCGTGGCCCGCGGGCTGGCCGAGCCGACCGGGGCGGCCCTCCGGGGGTGCGACAATCGGCGGCGTGAACGCGCTCGAGGAAGGCACCGCCGCCCGCATCGACTTCGAGAAGATCCGGAGGGCGGCCGCGAGCCCCCAGGGTCTCATCCCCGTGGTCCTCCAGCACGCGGAGAGCCGCGAGGTGCTCTTCGTGGGCTACGCGAACGAGCTCGCGCTCGCCGAGACGCTCGCCACCGGCAAGGCGGTGCTCTGGTCGGCGTCCCGCGACGAGCTCTGGCGCAAGGGGGCGACCTCGGGCGACGAGCTCGAGCTCGCCGAGGTCCGGGTCAACTGCGAGCAGAACGCCCTCTTGTACCTGGTGCGGCCGGTGACCGGCGGGGTCTGCCACACGACCGGCCCCTCGGGTGCGGCCCGCCCGACCTGCTTCTACCGCCGGCTGATCTCGACCGGCGAGCTCGAGTTCGTAGAGGGATCCTCCCCGTCGGGGTGACCGTCCGGGACTCAGAGGTCGTGGATCCAGTTCGGCAGGGCTCTGACCAGGAACGTCTCGCCAAAGTGACGATCTGACGTTGGAAACTCCAAACTCTCGTTGACGCGACCACTTGGCGCGCTTGTTCAGGCCGCACTCCCGAGTCGCACTGCGGGTCGTCCCTGTTCGCGCCCCGCGGCGGTGACGCCGGCGCCCCAGCCGGGTGCGCGTCCGTTGTCGGGCGGAGTCCCTGCCACGCCGCCGAGGCCTGCCTTTGCCAGGAGCCAGGACACCACGGAGTTGGAGGTCCGCATCTCCCCGCAGCCCCTGTTGCGGGACACCATCTGCCATTCGCTGCGGATTGCCTGGAGGACGTCCAGGTGCGCGGCACGTCGGGCGCGGCCCGCACGGAGAGCCGGGCCATGGGGACGACCCGGTCCTCCCATTTCGGTATGCCGTTCGAGCGGATCTCGGTGGACCCCGGACCATGGGTGGGGTGCCCTGCATCCGGGGCACCCGGATCCCCGGCGGCCACGGTTGTGGGCATGGTGGCCCACAACATGACGACCGAGGAGATCTTGGCGACCTTCCCCATCTCTCGGCCGAGGACATCCACGGAGCCCTGCCTACGCCGCGATCGTCGTCGACGAACGCGAGCTGCCCCTGTGCTCCACATCGTGAGCTTCCCGGTCGACGCGTCTCTGTCGGACCGCGTCCCGGCCCTCCTCTGCGTCGCGGATCACGACACCGTCCATGTCGAAGACCGGGGCCTGTTCGGCGCCGAAGACACTCAGGTGACGGGCGGCTGCAGCGGCTGAGCACCCGGGTCCTCGTTTCGTCAGACGCGGACCCGGGGCGAGCTTCTGGCTCTGGACCGGCAACCCGGGCCAAGCGTCGTGCTGCTGTGGCAAGCACCGCGGCGCCCCGAAGCTCAGCTGGGACTCCTTCTTGCCAACGTCGAGTCGGCCGAGAGCGAACCGGAGCGAGGCGCCGTGCTGGTTCTTACGCCTGGCCGGGCGCGCCTCGGGGCGCTCCCGATCGAGCGGCACTCCTGACCACGGTCAGTGACCAACGAGTGGCCGCGCCGACGGCCGGGAGGAAGCCCGCGAGATCGTCTGACGGCCCCACGACGGCCCAAGACCCGCTCTCGAGAGCAAAGCCCCGGTCAGAGCACCTATTCCCTAGATGTCGTAGTAGAGGACGAACTCGTAGGGGTGAGGGCGCAGCCGCACCGCGTCGCCCTCCTCGAAGCGCTTGTACTCGAGCCACGTGTCGATCAGGTCGTCGGTGAAGACGCCGCCGACGGTCAGGAACTCGCGATCGGCCTCGATGGCCTCGAGCGCCTCTTCGAGCGAGCCCGGGGTGTGGGCGATCTGCGCCAGCTCGGCGGCCGGAAGGTCGAAGAGGTCCTTGTCGACCGGCGCCGGCGGCTCGATCTTGTTCTGCACCCCGTCGAGCCCGGCGAGGAGCATCGCCGAGAACGCGAGGTAGGGGTTGCAGGCCGGGTCGGGGCAACGGAACTCGATGCGCTTGGCCTTGGGGCTCGACGAGTAGAGCGGGATGCGGCAGGCCGCCGAGCGGTTCCGCTGCGAGTACACCAGGTTGACCGGCGCCTCGTAGCCGGGCACGAGGCGCTTGTAGGAGTTGGTGGTCGGCGCCGCGAACCCGAGGATGGCCCGGGCGTGCTTGAGCAGGCCCCCCACGTACCAGCGACCGATGTCCGAGAGCCCGCCGTAGCCATCGCCGTAGAAGAGCGGCTCGCCGTCCTTCCAGAGCGACTGGTGGCAGTGCATCCCCGAGCCGTTCTCCTGGAACAGCGGCTTGGGCATGAAGGTGGCCGAGTACCCGTTGGCGTACGCGACGTTCTTCACCACGTACTTGTAGAGGGTCAGCTTGTCGGCCATGGTCGCCATGGTGTCGAAGCGCATGTCGATCTCGGCCTGGCCGCCGGTCGCCACCTCGTGGTGCTGCACCTCGATCTCGATGCCCATGCTCTCCATGGTGAGGATCATCTCGCTGCGGAGGTCCTGGAACTTGTCGTTGGGCGGGACCGGGAAGTAGCCCTCCTGGCTCCGGAGCTTGTAGCCCTGGTTGGGGAACTCGGGGCTCGGCATGTTCCAGTGCCCCTCGACCGAGTCGACGCGATAGGTGGCGAAGTTGGTGCCCTGCCCGTACTCGACGTGGTCGAAGATGAAGAACTCGGCCTCGGGACCGAAGTACGCGACATCGGCGATGCCGGTCGAGCGCAGGTAGTCCTCGGCCTTGCGCGCGATGTGGCGCGGGTCGCGCGAGTAGGGCTCGAGGGTGACCGGGTCGTGGACGAAGCAGTTGATGTTGAGCGTCTTGTGCTGCCTGAAGGGGTCGAGCACGGCGGTGTTGGAGTCCGGGAGCAGGATCATGTCGGACTCCTGGATCTCCTGGAACCCGCGAATCGAGGAGCCGTCGAAACCGAACCCCTCGCTGAACTTCTCCTCGGTCAGCTCGTGGGCGGGCACCGAAAAGTGCTGGGTCATGCCCGGGAGGTCGACGAAGCGGATGTCGACGATCTCGACGGCCTCGTCCTTGAGGAGCTTCAGCACCTCCGATGGGGTGCGCTTGATCACGTTTCCTCCTGACTGACCCGGACTCGCCGGGCAATTCGTTGCGACCGCCGGCTGCGTGCGAACGCGGTTCGTCCGGCCGGGTGGGGCCCTCGCCCGAGAGTCTGGTGGCGCTCGGTTTCCTCGCTGTTGCCCGTGTGTAAACGGAGCGTGAACTCCTCGGCCAAAGGCGCTGGGCTGGGGCTCGGCGGACGCTAACCCATTCCGGGCCCCCTTTGCGACCTGGAAGAATGGGGCGGTGCAGGACCGCCGGGACTACGTGTTGCGCACCGTCGAGGAGCGGGGCATCCGCTTCGTGCAGCTCTGGTTCACCGACGTGCTCGGCACCCCCAAGACCTTCAACATCACCCCCGCCGAGCTCGAGAACGCGCTCGACGAGGGCATGACCTTCGACGGCTCGGCCATCGACGGCTTCAGCCGGGTCCAGGAGTCCGACGTCCTGGCCCGACCGGACGCCAACACCTTCCAGCTCATCCCGTGGCACGGCCACGCCGAGCCGGTCGCCCGGGTGTTCTGCGACATCTTCAACCTCGACCAGACCCCCTTCGAGGGCTGCCCGCGCCACGCGCTTCGCCGCACGCTCGAGCGGGCCAGCAGCGCCGGCTACACGTTCTTCGCATCGCCCGAGGTCGAGTACTTCTACTTCGCCGGCGCGGATCTCGAGGCGACCCGGCCGCCCCAGCCGATCGACGCCGGCTCGTATTTCGACCTGACCGGGGCCGACCTCTCGAGCGACCTTCGCCGGCGCAGCGTGCTCGTCTTGGAGGAGATGGGCATCCCCGTCGAGCACGCGCAGCACGAGGACGCGCCCGGACAACAGGAGATCGACCTCCGCTACACCGACGCGCTCACCATGGCCGACACTGTCATGACGGTGCGCCTGGTCGTGAAGGAGCTGGCCCGTCAGGACGGGGTGCACGCGAGCTTCATGCCCAAGCCCCTGGCCGGCGTGCAGGGCTCTGGGATGCACACCCATCTCTCCCTCTGGCAGGGGGAGCGCAACGCCTTCAGCGACCCCGAGGACCCCTACGGGCTCTCGCCGGTCGCCAAGCACTTCATGGCGGGCCTGCTGCGCCACGCCCGCGAGATCACCGCGATCACCAACCAGTGGGTGAATTCCTACAAGCGCCTCGTCCTCGGCTACGAGGCCCCCATCCACGTGAGCTGGGCCCGCAACAACCGCAGCGCGTTGGTGCGGGTACCCGTCGTGAAGCGGGGCAAGGTGGAATCGACCCGCGTCGAGTACCGGGCACCGGACTCCGCGTGCAACCCGTACCTCGCGTTTGCGGTCGTGCTCGCCGCCGGCCTGCGAGGGATCGAGGAGCGCTACGAGCTGCCCCCCGAGGCCGACGCCAACCTCTACGACCTCTCGCCCGAGGAGCTCGCGGCCAACCACATCGGCTCGCTGCCGATCAGCCTGAACGACGCCGTCGACGAGATGGAGCGCTCCAAGCTCCTCCTTGACACCCTGGGCGACCACGTCTTCGAGTGGTTCTTGCGCAACAAGCGCGCCGAGTGGACGGCCTACCGCGCCGAGGTCACCCCCTTCGAGCTCAAGCGCTACCTGCCGGTGCTCTGAGATGGCGCCCGGCATGCTCTCGCGCCGCCTCGTCAAGGTGGCCCGCGGCGTCGAGCCGCTGCTCTGCTACCCCGACCCGCTGCCGGCCGAGTGGGCCCGGCCCCTGCGCGAGGCGGGGTACGACCTCGTCTGCGTCCCCAACACCGCTGCGGCGGCGACCCTCGAGCGCTCCGGCGAGGCCGCCTGGACGGGCGCGGTGGTGTGCGCGACCGACGACATGGCCGAGGCCATGGCCCTGTGCCGGTACCTGCGCCGGCGCGAGGAGCCGGTCGCCCCGCTCCTCTTGATCGTCGCCCGCCACGAGGTGCACGAGCTCCGGCTGCGCAACGACCTGTTCGACGACTTCTGCGTCGCTCCGCTGCACCCCGGCGAGCTCGGGGCACGCATCCAGCACCTCTACTGGCGCAGCGGCGAACCCGCCGACCACGCGGTCGTCGAGCACGGTCCCCTCGTCCTCAACCTCGAGACCTACCAGGCCGGGATCGCGGGCCGGACGCTCGACCTCACCTACATGGAGTACCAGCTGCTGCGGTTCCTCGCGACCCACCCGGGCAAGGTCTTCACCCGCGAGACGCTGCTCAACCAGGTCTGGGGCTACGAGTACTACGGCGGTGCCCGCACGGTGGACGTGCACGTCCGGCGGCTGCGGGCCAAGCTCGGCGAGGAGCACGCCCACCTCATCCAGACCGTCCGCTCGGTCGGCTACCGGCTGGGGCAGACCGCCTGGGCCGGGGCCCAGCCGCTCGAGGCGTCCGAGGGACCCGAGCCGGGAATCGGCCCCGACGCTCAGGCGCGCCTCGCGGCCGAGCGCTGAGCGTCCTCGGCGACATAGGCGAAGACGGCGACCTCGGCGCGGGCGCCGAGCGGGAGCGCTGCGACGCCAACCGCCGTGCGCGCCGGGGGTTGGTCGCCGAAGGCCTCGATCCACACCTCGTTGGCCACGCGGTAGTCCGCCATGTCGACGAGGTAGAGCGTGGCGCTGACCACGTCGGACATCGCCGCCCCGGCCTCGGCGAGCACCGACGCCACGTTGGCGAGCGCCTGGCGGAGCTCGGCCTCGGTCCCCCCCTCCACGAGCTCGGGGCCCCGGTCGCCGGCCACGATGCCGATCTGGCCCGAGGTGACGATCCATTCCCCGGCCCGCCGGAACGGCGAGTAGGGACCGACCGGGCGGCTCATCGTCCCCGCCGCCGGGTCGGCCAGCGCGGGGCCAGGCCGTCGGCGAGCCACGCCGCGGCGGCGGTCGCCGCGAAGACCGCGTCGGAACCGTTGACCGGGGGGCGGTCCGAGCGGTGCAGGGTCACCCGCACCTCGGGCATGTCGCGGGCGGCCAGGATCCCAAAGGAGCGCACCGTGAGGTCCTGCACCCGCCCATCGTGGTCCACCGCGACACCCTCGCTCCACCCGAGGCCGAGGGCCTGGTGCACCGCGCCGAGGCAGTAGGACCGCAGCGTCGTCTCGTCGAGCGGCTCGCCGGCCGAGACCTCGACTGCGACCCGGCCGTCGGCCCCGATCTCGACCCGGGCCCTCGCCCCGGTGCGGCCGACCACCTCGACCGGCACCCCGGGCCCGACCCTGCCCTCGCCGAGCGCCCGTAGCGCCGCCACCGCAGCGCTCGCCTCGGCCCAGCCGGCGGCGCGCAGCTCGGGTGCGACCGGCGGGCCGGGCACCACCACCTCCTCGAACAAGAGCCCCGGTGCCGCCTCGGCGACGGCCGCCTGCATGGGGGTGAGGTCGGCCGACCCCTCGGGCCGCGCCACGCGGATGACCCCGGTGCCGTCGGCACGCAGTGCGAGGGCGATCGGCGGTCGCTTCGGACCCCGGCGCACCACCTCCTCGCGCGTCCAGAGCGCGAGCACCGGGGCGCCTCGTTCGTCGGCGAGGGCCCTCGCCTCGCCCGTCACCGGCGAGGTTCGCTTGCCACCGAAGGCCCCGCCGTTGGCGAGGGGCGAGGCCGGCGTTGCGCCGGGGCCGCACCAGCTGGCATCGGGCTCGAGGTAGGCCGGCTCGACCCAGGTGGTCTGCAGCGTGAGCGCCCATTGCCCCTCGGGGAGCGGCACCGGGTGCCCGAGTGGCTCGCCGCTCCTGCGCCCCTGGACCTTGGCGAGCCCCCGGCGGGCCGATGCGAGGTCGGATCCGACCGAGACCCCCGACTCGTCGCGCAACGCGACGAGGGAGCCGGCCGGCGCGGTGTCGCTCGCAAAGCCGCCCTCGCCCATCGCGGCGGCCGGCCCCGAGGACTGGAAGGCGGGACCCTCGACCTGAGCCCGCCACGAGGCGAGGAGCGGGTCGCGGGCGCGCACCTCGCGGGGACGATCGCCGAGGGCCGCCGAGGCCGCCTCCACGATGCTCTGCCACCCGGTGCACCGGCAGAGGTGGGCGAGGAGCGCCGTGCGGACGGCGCCCTCGTCGCGCTTGGCCCCCGCCGCGTCGAGGGCCGCCAGGCGCATCAGGATCCCCGGCGTGCAGAAGCCGCACTGGCTGGCCCCGGCGTCGGTGAAGGCCTCGACCCACCGGCCGCGCAGGTCGGCGTCCAACCCCTCGAGGGTGGTGACGGAGCGGCCGGCCACCCGACGGGCCGCTGTCACACACGCGACCCGGGGCCGGCCGTCGACCCATACCGTGCAGCACCCGCACTGTCCCTGGGGCGCGCAGCCGTCCTTGACCGAGAGGCAACCGAACTGGTCACGCAAGAGGTCGAGGAGGGAGCCCCCGTCGTCGTCGAACTCGACGGCGAGGCCGTTCAGCTCGATGGTGAGCGGACCGCCGGGCGGGCGCTCGCCCTCGCCGGCGTCGGGGATCAGCTGAAGGAGGACCCGCAGCCGCAGGTGCGGGTCGCGTTCGGGTTCGTGATGTGGAACCCGGCGTCGTTCAGCCCGTCGCTGTAGTCAAGGGTGGAGCCCGTCATGAGCTCGGCGCTCGTCTGGTCGACCACGACCTTCACCTCGCCGAAGGTGCGCACGACGTCGTCGTCTGCGACCTCGGTGTCGAAGAACATCTCGTAGCTGTAGCCCGAGCAGCCACCCGGACGCACCGCCACCCGCAGGACGAGGCTCTCGCCTTCCTCATGGGCAAGGAGCTGGGCCACCTTGGAGGCGGCGAGGTCGCTCAGCGTCACTGGGTCCGGCTTCTTCCCGATGCTGACCGAGGTGGCGATCGTCATCTCCTGCGGCCTCCCTTTTCGATTCGCCCTCCATGTTAGCGACCCGCCATCGGGGGACCTGCTCCCGGGCGCCCGTAGGATTCCCTCGTGGGAATCCCCCCCGATCCGGCCGGCCCCTCGGAGGCCGACGTCCTCGAGGCCCTGCGCGCCGTGATCGACCCCGAGCTGGGCGACAACATCGTCGAGCTCGGCATGGTGACCGGTGTCCGGGTGGGGGCCGGGGGCCGGATCGACGTGGAGGTGGCGCTCACGATCGCCGGCTGTCCGCTGCGCAGCCAGCTCGACCACGACGTGCGGGCCCGCCTGGCCGCCCTGCCCGGCGCCGGTCCGGTCGAGCTGACCATGGGCGTGATGGACGCCGCCCGGCGGACCGAGGTGATGCAGCGGGCCCGCTGGAAGGTGCGCGAGCAGGCCCCCGAGACCGGCATCGATCCGACGACCCGGATCCTGGCCGTCGGATCGGGCAAGGGCGGGGTGGGGAAGTCCTCGGTCACGGTCAACCTCGCCGTGGCGCTCGCCCGGCGTGGCCTCACCGTCGGCGTCCTCGACGCGGATATCTGGGGCTTCTCGGTGCCCCGGCTGCTCGGAATGGACGGCGACGTCGAGGCGCGCCGGGGCAAGATGATCCCCCTGGAGCGCCCGGCGGGCGCCGGGCGCCTGAAGGTGCTCTCGATGGGGTTCCTTGCCGACGAGGACCGGGCGATCATGTGGCGCGGACTCGTGCTCAACCGGGCGGTCCAACAGTTCCTGCAGGACGCCGAGTGGGGCGCCCTGGACTACCTGCTGGTCGACCTGCCCCCGGGCACCGGCGACGTCCAGATGGGTCTGGCCCGGATGCTGCCCCGCACCGAGCTCATCATCGTGACCACCCCGCCGGTCGCCGCCCAGAAGGTCGCGGCCCGTGCCGCCGACATGGCGAGGCGCGGCTACCTCCGGGTCGCGGGCGTCATCGAGAACATGCGCGACTTCACCTGCGAGCACGGCACGACCTACCGGCTGTTCGGCAGCGGCGGCGGCGAGCGCCTGGCGGCCGAGATCGGCGTGCCGCTGATCGGCGCGGTGCCGATCCATCCGGACATGGCGAGCGCGGGGGACGCCGGCCGGCCGGTCGCCGACGGCGAGGGGGAGCTGGCGGCGACCTTCGCCGAAATGGCCCGCGCGATCGCCGAGGAGATCGCGCCGGTGATCGAGACCGCCGGGTGCTCGGCCCGGATGCTCGAGCGGGTCGAGCGGGCCGTCTCGGGCACCTAACTGGCGACCGTCTCCCAGCGGACCCGGTCGCGCGCGCCCGGGTCCGTCCCATCGCCGTGACACTGGACCCGCCCCTCGGAGGCGAGCTTCTCCAGATGCGCCCGGAGCGAGTGGCGCGCCACGGGGATCCGCTGCTCGTCGACGTCGTCATAGACGAGCGGGAGCAGGTCGTCGACGCTCGCCGGCCCCGCCTCCCCCAGGGCCGCCAGCACGCGGCGCTCGCGCGCCAGGCGGTGGTCGATGATCGAGCGGATCACGCGGGCGGGATTCCCGATGAGACGCCCGTGGCCCGGGGCGATCGCCGCGAGCGGCGGGGAGAGCTCGAGGAGCCGGCCCAGGTTGGCGAGGTACACGGCCATGTTCCCGTCGGGCGGCTTGATCACGACGGTCGAGCCCTGCATCACGTGGTCGCCGGAGAACAGCATCGAATGTTCCCCGAGGAGCCAGCACACGTGGTCCGACGCATGTCCGGGCGTGTGCAGGGCGCGCAGCGAGAAGTCCGGGGCGGCGAGCTCGAGGCCGTCGTCGACCGCGATGTCGGGGTCGACGCCCTCTGGGTGGCCGAACGCGACGAGCTCGGCGCCGGTCCGCTCGCACAGCTCGGGCGCGGCGGGCGCGTGGTCCGGGTGGTGGTGGGTCACGAGCACCCAACGGATCCGCCCACCGGCGGGCACGGCGCGCTCGACGGCGTCGAGATGGCCGTCTTGCACCGGGCCCGGGTCGATGATCGCGACGTCGCGTGCCCCGAGCAGGTAGGTGTTGGTCCCCGGTCCGGTCATGAGCCCGGGGTTGGGAGCGGTGAGCCGCAGGAGGCCCGGACGAAGCTCGACCGGCTCGCCGACGACGACGTCGGGGCCGATGCCGGCGTCGGGGACGGGCACCGGGGCGCCGGTGAGGCTCAGGGGTCCCGCCTCGAGTTGCGCGGGCCGAAGTCGTTGGGGTCGATCGGCACGACGACCTGGCGCTCCCCGTACTCGTCCACCACCACCTGGGGCTGGATGGTCGGCACCGCGCCCAGCTCGGACATCGACGCCACGAGCTCGCCGGTGGTGGCGTAGCGCTCGAGGAAGCGGAGGTGCCAGATCGTCGGGGTGATCATCTCGATCAGGCCCTCCTCGTGCTGGGCCAGCGCGTCGTGGGGGGCCACCCACATGTGGTGGATCGTCTCGAGGTCGTCTTGCATCGCGACCTGCCCGGCCGGCGCCAGCGTCACGAAGAACCGCGTGTCGTAGCGCCGGGGCGGACCCTCGGGTGTGATCCAGTGGCCGACGTAATAGACGCTGTGGGCCGGGATCGTCAGCGACTCCTCCAGGCAGATCTCGCAGAACGAGCGCTCGCCGGCATTGAGCGCCCCCCGGTGCTCGACGAAGCGCTTCTCCACCTCGGGATCCTCGAAGGAGAGCGGTGCGCCGTCCGGCCCGTCGGCCACCAAGACCCCCGCCTCCTCGAAGCACTCGCGCACGGCCGACACCCAGTACCCGAGGCCGCCCGAGTCGAGCTCGAGGACCCGGCTCGCCTGCTCGGCGCTGCGGCCGGTGACGAGCGCCTGCATCTCGGGGGCGTGGTCCCCCTCGTCGACCGCGCCACCGGGGAACACGTACGCCCCGCCGACGAAGTCCGACCGCAGGCTGCGCCGGAGCATCAGTACCTCGAGCGACTCCTCGCCGTCACGCACGACCATCGTCGTCGAGGCCGGGCGGGGGACGAGCACGCTCACCGGGCGAGGTTATCCGTGGACGGTCCGGGCCGCCCTGGCGCGACGGGATCCCGGCCGCCCGATGCCGGGGACTTCAGCTGCTCGTCTACGCTGGGTGGGCCGCTTGCCACGACCTCACCACCCCCGAGGAAGCGGCCAACCGACCGACGATTCGCGAGGACACCGACCGCATCATGGCCAACACCGGATCGGACCGAACCCAGGCCGACAAGGAACGCAGCAAGCAGATGTCGCGCTCGGTGGCCGGCCAGAGCGCCAAGGGCGGCACCGGGCAGGGCAACGCCCGGACCCAGCCCCAAAAGCGCCAGGGCGGCGGCCCTCGGCGGAGCGACCCCCGCTCGGGCGGCCGGCCGCCCTCTGGTCGGGGCCCCCAGAATGGCCGGCGCCCCACCGGACGCCCGTCGCCGAGCCGACCGTCGCGCCGCTCCCCGACCGCGCTGCTCACCTGGGGCACAGCGGCGCTGGTCGTCGTCATCGTGGTCGTGCTGGTCATCGTCAAGCTGACCGGCGCCAACCCGTCGCTCGCGAGCGGCAAGACGTGGTCGCCGGCGAGCCCGGCCGTCGTCTCTGACATCACCCACGTCCCGGCAGCGGTCTTCGACGCGGTGGGCACCAACGCGCAGGTCTCCGCGATCAACCCGCCGGTCGCGACCTCGGGCCAGAAGCCCCGGACGTTCACCTCGAGCAGCGGCGCGTCGCTCCCGGGGGTCTACTACTACGGCGCCGAGTACTGCCCGTTCTGTGCGGCGGCCCGCTGGTCGCTCATCGCTGCCCTATCTCGCTTCGGCACCTTCCACAACCTCGGCGACATGCAGTCGAGCTCGACCGACGTCGATCCCAACACGCAGACCTTCACGTTCTCGAAGGCGACGTACACGAGCCCCTACATCGTCTTCAAGAGTGACGAGTTCCTGAGCAACCAGGTGAACGCGGCCGGCACGAACTACACCGTGCTCCAGCGGCCGACCAAGTCCGAGCAGGCGCTCGTCACCAAGTACGACTCGACGCAGTACTTCCCGTCGCTGCCGGCCAACCAGAACGGGTTCCCCTTCATCGACTTCGGCAACAAGCTCCTCCAGTCGACGCTCTATGACCCCTCGATCCTCCAGAACGTGAGCCGGGACCAGATCGCGAGCGGGCTCAAGGACGCGCACAACCCGATCACCCAGGTCATCGTGGCGGGCGCCAACTACATGACCGCCTCCATCTGTGCCATCGACGGCCAGCAGCCCAGTGCGGTGTGCACGAGCAAGGGCGTGACCGCCGCCTCGAAGGCGCTCAAGCTCGGCTGAGCCGATGGACGTCTTGACCCGGGCGTTGCGCTCCGGGGGGCCCCGAGTGGAGCCCGCGGCGAACTGGCGCATCGCGCTCTCCGGGGTGCTCGCGCTGATCGGCCTGGCGCTGTCGGTCTACCTCACGATCACCCACTACGAGCCGCACTTCCTCGTGTGCGCCGAGAGCGGGGCGATTAACTGCCAGCTCGTGACCACGAGCCCGCAGTCCTACGTGCTCGGGATCCCCGTTGCGGTGCTCGGCCTCACCTATTACGTCGTCGCCTGTGTCTTCAACTCACCGTGGGCCTGGCGCGCGTCGGACCGACGCATCCACCTTGCACGGGTCGCCTTGTCGGTGGTCGGGATCGGCTTCGTGCTCTACCTAGTCTCGGCGGAGCTGCTCGTCATCAAGGCGATCTGCATCTACTGCACCGCCGTCCACGTCGTGACCTTCGCCCAACTGATCCTCGTGATGGCGACCGTGCCGACCATGCTCGGCTGGGGCCGCCAGCCCGAGCCCCCGGCGCGCCGGGCCGATCGACGACCGGCCGCCAGCCGGTCGAGGAGCCGCTGAGCGGTCAGCCGGCGCGCCGCTCGAGGACCTGCTTGCGCTCGACCTCGTTCAACCCGCCCCAGATGCCGTGCGGCTCGCGGATGCGGATCGCGTAGTCGAGACAGTCCGGCCGGACCCGGCACTCGGCACAGATGGCCTTGGCCCGGGCCTCCCTGGCCAACTTCTCCTCCTTGCGCTCAGCGTGCGAAGGAGGAAAGAAGGCCTGGGATTGTGGGCCCCGACATGCAGCGCCCGACTGCCAGGATTCTGGACCCTGACGCATACTCACCCCCACCCTGTTCCCCTCCACCGAGCACGCTACTGCCCGCCATCTCGGGCGGACAAGGGGTCTGAACAGGACTTCTGCCGGTGGGAGGCTGGCCGTGGGCGCCGCCGCAACTACGCTTCGACGCGAATGGAGGTCGCCGCGTTCTGCGCCCAGAGCAAGGTGCTTGTGGTCGCCGGCAAGGGCGGGGTCGGCAAGACGACGGCCTCCGCCGCGCTCGCCATGCTCGCGGCGAAGCGCGGCCTTCGGGTCCTCCTCGTCGAGCTGGAGGGACGCCCGGCCCTGGCGCGGGCCTTCGGCGCCGGCGGGCCGCTCGACTACGACGACGTCGAGCTGTGGAAGGGCGACCCCGGGGCGGTGCACGGGCGCTGGATCACCCCCGACGACGCGCTCCTCGAATACCTGGCCGACCACGGCTTCCAGCGCGTCTCGCGACGGCTGGTCTCGGCCGGGGTGATCGACGTCGTCGCGACGGCGATCCCGGGCATCCGCGACGTGCTCGTCCTCGGCAAGGTGAAGCAGCTCGAGCGCGGTGACGCCGCCGACCTCCTCATCGTCGACGCACCGGCCACCGGCCACGCCGTCACCTTCCTCACCTCGGCGAGCGGCCTGCTCGACGCGGCACGCGGCGGCCCGGTGCGGGCCCAGGCGGCCGAGGTGCTCGAGATGCTGAACGACCCGGCCCGCTGCCGGGTGCTGCTCGTCACCCTGCCCGAGGAGCTGCCGGTGAGCGAGACGATCGAGGCCGCGTACCGAGTCGAGGACGAGGCCGGTGTGCAGCTCGGCCCGCTCATCGTCAACGGGGTCGAGACCGTCGCCCCCGGGCTCTCCACCCCCGCAGCCGAGGCTGCGGCAGCGGCCGGCGTCGAGCTCTCCGGGGACGATCAGGCTGCGCTGGACGCGTCGCGCGAGTTCGCCCTCGGGCGTCACGGGCTCCAGGAATCCCAGATGGCCCGCCTCGCGGCGGAGTTGCCGCTCCCCCAGCTCGAGCTGCCCGCGCTCGCCACGCCGGCGATCGGCCCGGCCGAGCTCGAGCTGCTGGCGAACGCCCTCGGCGAGAGCATCGGCCGGCTGCCCGAGGACGAGACGCTGTGGCGATGAGCGACGCGTCGCCCGACGCGGTCGGGGCGCTCGTGAGGGATCGATCGGTGATCGTGTGCGCCGGGCCCGGTGGGGTGGGCAAGACGACGATCTCGGCCGCGATCGCCCTCGAGGCGGCGCGCGAGGGTCGGCGCGCCTGTGTCATCACCGTGGACCCCGCCCGCCGGCTGGCCGACGCGCTCGGCGTCGGGTCGCTCTCGAACACCCCGGCCGCGGTGCAGGGGGCGTTCCCCGGCTCGCTCCACGCACTCATGCTCGACACCAAGGGAACCTTCGACGATCTCGTCGAGCGCCACGCGCGCAACGAGGCACAGGCCCAGGCGATCCGGGCCAACCGCATCTACCAGAACCTGACCGGGATGCTCTCGGGCACCCAGGAGTACATGGCGATGGAGAAGCTCTACGAGCTGACCGAGAGCGGGGACTTCGACGTCGTCGTGGTGGACACCCCTCCCACCCGCAACGCCCTCGACCTGCTCGACGCGCCCCGCCGGCTCACGCGGTTCCTCTCCAACCGGCTGTTCCGGGCGCTCCTCGCGCCGACCCGGGCGTCGCTCCGCCTCCTCACGATCGCGACTCAGGCACTCCTGCGGACGATCTCGAGGGTCGCCGGGGCCGAGATCGTCCAGGACGCCGTCGACTTCTTCCAGGCCTTCGAGGGGATGGAGCAGGGATTCTCGGACCGGGCCTCGGCCGTCCGGGACCTCCTCACCCACCCGGCGACCGCCTACGTGCTCGTGACCTCGCCGCGGCCCGACTCGATCGAGGAGGCGACCTACTTCGCCGCCCGCCTGGGCGACACCGGCGTCGAGCCGGCGGCGCTCGTCGTGAACCGGGTCCATCCGGCCTTCGCCCCGGTCGCGACGGGAGATCTCGAGGGCGCCGGCGCGCTGGGCGACATCGTCGAGAACCACGCCCGCCTGCGGCGGGCGGCCGCCGAGGAGGCCGGGGCGGTGGCCGCCCTCGTCGAGCAGGTGGCGCCGTCGCCCGTCGCCCGCCTGCCCCTCCTCGGCTCCGACGTCCACGACCTGGATGGGCTGGGCGAGGTGGCCGACCATCTCTTCGGCCGACCGCCGGTTCGCTAACCTGCTCCCGTGCCCAGCATCATCGTGGCCAGCGACGCGTCGTTCCTCCGCAAGGAGATCGTGGCGGTGGCGGCCGATCCGGACACAGAGATCCGGGAGGTCACCTCGGGCGCCGAGGTGATCAGCTCGGCGGGCGAGGACCCCCCCGATCTGGTGGTCGTCGACATGCAGATGGGGAACATGGGCGCCATGGCGGTCTGCCTCGAGCTGCGCCTCCAGGAGTCCTACGACGCCCTCCCGCACATCCCGGTGCTCATGCTGCTGGACCGCCGGCCCGACGTGCACCTGGCGCGTCGAGCCGGGGCCGAGGGGTGGCTGGTGAAGCCGCTCGACCCGCTCCGCCTCCGACGGGCGATCCGGGAGCTGCTCGACGACGGCGAGTACTTCGACGACTCCTACCGACCCGTGCCCGTCCTGGTCGACGGCGATCGGGACACGCTCGAGCCGGTCCCCGCCGGCGGATGACGTGAGCGGGCCGGGCGCCCAACCTCCACCAGACGCCCGGCACCGGCGACGCTGGCCGCTGGCCATACGACGCGACGGCGGTCAACGCGGCGCGAGGACCGGGCACCGCCGGGACAGTCACGCTGCGAGCGAGCAGGAACGCCAGATCATCGAGGGGCTGGCCGACCTGCGAGACATGGACGTCCGCGAGGTCATGACCCCGAGGGTCGACGTCGTGGCCCTCACGATCCCGGTAAGCGCCGACGACGTGATCACGGCGGCCCGAGAGTCCGGGCACAGCAGCTTCCCGGTGGTCGTCGACGACCTCGACGACCTGGTCGGCGTGCTCTTCGTGAACGACCTGTTCAGGGCCGCGCCGCGCCGACTGGCCGGCGAGGTGACCGAGCGCTCGACGCTCGACATCTCCCGGCGGATCCGCCATCCCTACGTCGTCCCCGAGACCCGCCAGGTCCTCGACGTCCTGGCCGAGATGCGCCAGCAACACCGGGGGTTCGCCGTCGTCGTCGACGAGTACGGGGGGGTGTCCGGGGTCCTGACCGTAAAGGACCTGATCGAGCCGCTCGTCGGCCAGCTCCAAGACGAGTTCGACGCGGACGAGGGACCAGAGATCGTTCGGGTCGACCACAACCGCTGGTTGATCAACGGGCAGACGTCGGTCGACGAGGTCCACGACCGCCTCGGGATCGAGCTTCCCGAGGGCGAGTACGTGACCATCGGCGGCTTCCTGTTCGACGGGTTCGGACACATCCCGGTGGAGGGCGAACACCTCCGGGTCGACGGGTGGGAGCTACGGGTCGTCGAGCTCGAGAAGCGAAGGATCGCCAAGGTCCTGGCGAAGCACCTCGGGACCGACGCCGGGGCCGGCGTCCAGGGCCAGGCCACCCCTGCGAACGTACCTTCGGCCCCGGAGCGTCCGAGCACCCTGGAGTAAGATGATCGTTCCGCCGGCCCGCGACCGGCTACGGGCTGTGGCGCAGTTTGGTTAGCGCGCTGCGTTCGGGACGCAGAGGTCCCCGGTTCAAATCCGGGCAGCCCGACTCAAAAAGGCGCTGGTCAGGGCGGTATCTGACGAAGCAACGGTTGAGGCATTCGAACGAGTGGCGCGCAAATGGCGCAGAACAACTTGGAGTGCCGCTTTGGAACATTCGCCGTGCCGTTACGTAGGCCGGCGTCGTCGAGTGGTGCGTGACCGGGCTGAGGAGCGGTTGCCGTCGGTCGGGAAGAAGCGCTCGCCGATGCGATCGGCGAGCCGCGCTGTCGACTGCTTCGGGCGCCGAGGCGTAGATGGCAAGGGTGACTCGGGGGTCGGCATCGCCAAGACGGGTCTGCGCGGTCTTCACGTCGACGCCCTCGACGACGTGCGTCGTGGCATTCAGTCGGCACAGGTCCTAAAAAGCCGCCGGCTCGCGGCCGGGAACTAGACCCGCCGGAGCGTCAGTTCGAATAGCGCAGCTGTACCCAGGTGACGACACCGTAGTCATGGTGACTCGGGTATCCATCCGCTTCCGTCGGGCTGAGGTGGCCGACCGACTCAAGGCGGAGGCCGGAGCTCGCAACGTCTCGACCTCGGCCCTGGCCGGGGAGCTGATCGAAGAGGGCCCCCGCCTGCGGCGCCACCCGATGATCGCCTTCCGTGACGGTGCGTCTGGTCGTCGAGCCGGGCTCATCGGCGGCCCCGACGTCTGGGAGGTAGTCGGCGGGCTCGTCGGCGGAGACGTCCCGCCCGAGGATCGCATTGGACGTGCGGCCGAGCACTTCGGCCTGTCCCGCCAACAGATCGATGCCGTGTTGGACTACTACGCCGACTTCACCACCGAGATCGACGAGGAGATCGCCGACAACGTCGCCGCAGCCGACGAGCTCGTGGCGGCGTGGCGGCGTGGCGGCGGCGCCAAGGCCTTCTGACGGGGTGAAGTTACTGCTCGACGTCCATCACTCCCGCCTCGCGGCACAACGGCTCACCGCTGCCGGGTGCGACGTGGTGGCTGCAGCTGACCTCCCCGACTTCGCAACCCTGTCGGACGAGGAGCTGCTACGCCGTGCCAGCGCCGAGGAAGGAGCAATCGTCACCGAGAATGCCAAGGACTTCGACCGCATCGTGGGGTCCTGGGTGGCCACAGGTGAACACCACGCCGGAGTGGTCTTCACGTCGCCCCGACGCTTCCACCGTGGTGGTGTCGCCTACCCGGAGCACCTCATCACGTCGCTGGCTCAGCTTTTGGAGTCACCTCCTGGAACCGAACACGACTGGGTGCACTGGCTCCAGTGACACACACTTCGTATGCATTTTGCGGGTGCTGTATTGCAGGGCACGCACGCGCCCAAAGTTCGGCCCAATTGCGCGTCGTTGTGCTGCCCTACCGCGCCGACAGCCCCGTCTCGCTCCCTGTGAAGAGCGGCCAGGATGATCATCGGCCTCCGCCTGAACAGCCCCTCACCCAGGAAGAACTCGCCAAACGGGAGGGCAGAGTCGACATTCCGCCCCTTCGGACCGGCGTCGGTGCGTGCACGACCTCGACCTGCACGGCGTACATGGGATGGTCGATGCTCAGGCGCACCGACGGCCAGCGACCCAGTTGAACGGCTGCGCCACCCCGCTCGGCGTCCGATGGACACGGCGCTCGAGTTGGATCACCTCGAAGCTGTCACCGAGAAGATCACGAAGCTCACGCTGGCTGTAGCGCCGGACTTCGAGGTTCGAGCACCGAGTCGGGCCGTCTTCGGCGAAGGTACCGATCACGACAACGCCGTCGGTGGCGACGGCTCGGAACAGAGTGCGAAGGTAGGCATCACGCTCGCGATCGTCGACCAGGAAATGCAGGACCGCGCGGTCGTGCCACACGTTCCAGGTCCGTTCGGGCTCCCACGAGGTGACGTCGGCGCGGACCCAGGTCACGGGAGAACCCCGGAGCCGAGCTCGGGCGAGGTCGAGCGCAGCCTCCGACAAATCGAGCACCGTGATGTCGACGTGCCCGGTGGCCACTAGGTGGTCGACCAGGCGCGACGCTCCGCCGCCGACGTCGAGAACCGAGGCGCTCGCGCTGACACCGAGGGCGGCGAAGAGCTCAAGCGAGTCGGTGGGCTGCTCTTGGAACCAGGACACGGACTCGGCCCCGAACTCGCGATAGCGGCTGTCCCAGTGGTCGGCCCGCCTCACGCATCGAGGGTACGCCGCTCCGAGCACCCCAGAGGCGCCGGCCAGGTCACGTCGTCATGCGGTGGCGGGGCCCGCCGGCCCCAGCCCCCTCGGGAGGGGCGACCGGGCAGCGGACGATCGGGACAGTCCAACGGGGCTGCTGGTGCAGCAAGGGACTTCCGGCTGCTGGGGTGGCACCGGCGAGAGACTCTCGCCATGCGAACGACATCGGTTGCGCAGTGTCGACCGGCCGAAGTCCTAGGGCCCTTCGAAGGAGCGAGGCGGGAAGGGCGGGTCACATGTTGAAGGAGGAGCGATTGCGAGCCGGCTTGCCGGCCGTGACTCTTTCGGCGATCTGTAGCCTGCTTCTCGTGCTTCCGATGGGGGCTTCCGACGCATGGGCGAGTGGCCGAGAGCAGCTCAGGGCGAATACAAAGCTGGTCGGATACGGCATGGTCACGATCTCTGTTCCGAAGACCTGGTCCATTCAGTACGCCGCTGAGTGCCCTGACGGCCACGGAACGGTGATCCTTGGGACCCCCTATTCCAGTCAGGGAGGGACCTGCCCGTTTGTGAGCTTTGGTAACGGCATCGTATGGATGACACCCCTTTCCTTGGTGAGCGCAACTCAGGACACGCATGCCTCGGTCGAGACGCTGCACGGTCTGAAGGTCTACAAGCTCGTCGCCGACGATCCGTTCTTCGAGCCTGCTTCCGTCTTCGATGTTCCAGAATATGGAATCAGGATCACGGCGACAGGTCGTGACTCAAACCGGATTTTGCGAAGTATCAGGGTCCTGACGGATGCGCAGAACCACTAACCCCGGTCCTTCATCGGACTGCAGGCGCTGCACTCGGGGTCATGGATCGAGGCGGATGAGCGGCTCGCAGCCCTCGAGGCAGCCGTCGGTCCCCTGGCTCGTGTCCCCGTCCGCGATGGCCCGCCTCGAATATGGGACCCGGCCCTGTGCCACATCTCGACATTGACGGCCTCGCCAGCCGCTACAGGCCCCCCGCGACGAGCTCCGAGTAGCGCGTCAGGTAGAGCGGCCATCCGCCTTCGCTGTCGACGGCACCCCGGAGCGCCTCCCAGTCAGGC
This sequence comes from Acidimicrobiaceae bacterium, assembly GCA_027315315.1. Taxonomy (GTDB): domain Bacteria; phylum Actinomycetota; class Acidimicrobiia; order Acidimicrobiales; family RAAP-2; genus Palsa-461. The sequence goes on from DAHUYG010000039.1 coordinate 78,391, forward strand.
CCGTGGCGATCGAGATGGCGGTGCTCGAGCTCAAGGCGCGTGCGATCGGCGGTCTCGGCCACGAAGCGCACCTCCACCTCACTGGCGTTGCTCTCGTCTGCCTCGAGCTGCCACCGGGGGCTGATGTCCCAGCTGAAGACGACCCGATGAGGCGGTTCGTACGCCAGGACTCGAGCCCATCGGCATTCGCTGCCATCGGCGGCACGGTCATAGATGTGTCCGCCTACCTTGGGCTCGAATCGGGTCTCGGTGATCGGGGCACCGAGCAGGTTGTGCTCGGGCGGTTTGAAGTCACCGAAGCGTTCGACGAAGGCGGCAAAGGCCCTGTCGATCGATGCGTCCACGACGATCTCGCGGCGGACGGTTGTGTCATCGGGCACGGTCATGTCCCTTCCTCTTGCGCTTGGCTTCTGGCGGTCGTTCCACGAGGTCTTGGAACCCGCTCAGCGCCCGATCCCAGAACGTGTCGAGCTGGTCCCGCAGCGCCAGGACCGCCGCCTCGTTCAGGTGGTAGATCCGGCGCGTGCCGGCTGCTTGCTCGGCGACCAGTCCCGCTTCTTTCAGCACCTTGAGGTGCTGGGACACCGCAGAGCGGCTGACCGGGAGGTGGGTGGCCAGTTCGCCGACGGGCATCGGCGCTTCCCCGAGGCGCAACACGATCTCTCGCCGAGTGCGGTCCCCGAGCGCGCCCCAGACCAGTTCCTCTCTGACAGTACCCACTAACGGTTAGTTGATACTAACGAATGGGCGTTGTCAAGCCCTCTCGAGCCGAGCGTGCACCAGCTCGATCACGAGCTCAAGCCCCGCGGTTGGGGCCCGATGGACGTCAGAGCCCTGAGCATGGACACCGTCGCTCGCAGACCGCTGTGGACGAACGCCTGCATGCCAACCGCGGCGGCGCCCCGCACATTGTCGATCCGGTCGTCGACGAAGACGCAGTGGGCGGGTCCGGCGCCCAGACGCCTTGCGGTCAAGAGATAGATCGCTGGATCCGGCTTTTCGATGCCTTCCTCGGCCGATACGACCATCAGGTCGACCAATTGCTCGAGCTCGAACTTGTCGATCATGGCCCGACGCTGATCGGGACCGGCGTTGGAGAGCGTGGCCACCTTGAACCGGCTCCTCACGGAGCGGATGTAGGCGGAGAGGACCGGATCCAAATGGGCGCTCTCGTGGAAGTCCTCCAAGAGCTTCTCGACCTGTGGGTGCGCCAACCCCGTGGCCTCGCTGAGCCGAAGGCGAATCTCGGCCTCGCTTCGGCCTCGCTTCGGCCTCCGGACCACCCGGGGCCAACGGCGTCGGCGACAAGTCGATCAAGTTCTCCGGCGGCCAGGCCGAGCCTCACTTCCCATTCTCGGCGCCGGACCGGCTCACCTTCGCCGATCAGCACGCCGCCCAAGTCGAGGATCAGGGCGCCGACCGGTACCTTGCTCAGCTTGGGGCGAGGCGCGCGCAGGTCGGAAGGGAGGAGCGCTCCGGCCTCGTTGAGCACGCGGTCGTTGATCCGGACGAGTTCGACAATCCCAAGCACCACTCTTCCGCGAGCGACCCCCTCGTCCCCCTCGTCGAGCAGGGCGCGCAGCACCTCGGTGCGAGCGAGCGCGCTCGACACCAGAGGTCTCCGCCTGCGGAGATGCCTCCGAAGAGCGTCCGACTCGGGCTCCTCGACGGCCAGCTTGACCAGGGCCGAGGAGTCCAGATAGGTCGCCGCCATCAGCGCTCGTGGCGCCTCAGTCGCGCCAAGACCGCCGACGGCAACTCCGCGCCGCGAGGCTTCAGCGGGGCTGGAGCTCGTCGAGGTCGCCGGACGCCGGTTCAACATCACCGGTGGCGCGCAGCCTCTCCAGTGGGCTTCCTCCGGGCAACGGTGACAGGAGGGCGACAGGTCGACCGCGGTCGGTGATCTCTATCGTCTCGCCCCCTTCGACGAGGCGGAGCAGTTCGCTTGCCCGTTGCCGGAGCTCTCGCACGCCCACACCGTGCCGATCACCCCACCGCAACGCGGCGGGCCCCGAAGCGCGGACCGGGGTGCATGGAATTCTCGCGGGCGGGTGCACTGGGTCTCGGGGGGACCGAAGCGATCCAGCAGCTCGCTCGACCGTTCGGCCCGGCGTGTGTGGAGGGCGGGGCGTGGACAAGATGGCCCCATGAAGAACCGACTACGACCGGTCGTGCTCGTCGCCTCGATCCTGGCGCTCGGCACCTTGGTGGCCCGGCGGCTCGGCTACAAGGTCGGGGGCAACACCGTGGTGCGGTGCCGGGAGGGCCACCTGTTCACGACGATCTGGGTGCCCGGCGTGAAGCTGAAGGCAATCGACCTCGGTGTCGCCAGGATCCAGCGCTGCCCGGTCGCCGGGCACTGGTCGCTCGTGGTGCCGGTGCGCGACTCGGAGCTCACCGAGGAGCAGCGACGCTCAGCCGCCCAACACCACGACGTGCGGATCCCCTAGCGCGCGCTCGCGCCCCTCACCCCTCGGGGCGCCGGCTCACCCGGCCTGCACCACCGGGTCGAGGCACCACTCGGGATGGTCCTGCTCGACGCGCTGGAGGCGGTAGGGGCTGTCGAACAGCGCGAGCAGGACGCCGTCGGACCGGCTGAGGACCTTCACCCCCGGCACGCGGCGCAGGTGCTCGCTCGTCTGGCGGTCCGTGCGGCGGGCGGCCTTGAACGGGGCCGGGCGCAGCTCGGCCTCCGCCCCGAACTCGTCGGCCAGCCGGTGCGCGAACACCTCGAACTGCAGGGCGCCCACCGCGGCGAGCACTGGCGCGGGGTCGCCGTCGGGGTCCCGCAGCACCTGGACGACGCCCTCCCGCTCGAGCTGGGCCAGGCCCCGGTGGAACTGCTTGTGCCGGCCGGTGTCTCGGGGCCGCACCGATGCGAAGAGCTCGGGGGCGAACGTGGCGATCGGCGGGAAGGCGACCGGCTCGGCCTCGTAGAGGGTCTCGCCGATCTGCAGCCCGCTGGCGTTGACGAGCCCCACGGCGTCGCCCGGGTAGGCAACGTCGATCGTCTCGCGCTCGGAGCCGAACACCGAGGCCGCGTACTTGGTGGAGAACGGCCGGCCGGTCGGGCCGTGGACCAGGGTCATCCCCCGGACGAAGCGCCCCGAGCACACCCGCACGAACGCCACGTGGTCGCGATGGGCCGGGTCCATGTTCGCCTGCACCTTGAACACGAAGCCCGAGAACGGGGCATCGAGCGCCCGGGGCGAACCGGTGGCGTCGCGCCGGGGTTGCGCCGCCGGCGCGAGCTCGACGACCGCGTCGAGCAGGTGCCGCACGCCGAAGTTCGTGAGCGCCGACCCGACGAACAACGGGGTCGATTCACCGGCGAGAAACGAGTCGAGATCGAGCTCCGCGCCGACCTCGTCGAGCAGGTCGACCGTCTCGAGCGCCCTTCGCCACGCGTCGCCCTCCTCGGCGGCCGCCTGCGCCGCGTCCACGAGCTCCTCGAGCGCGGTGGTGGAGCCCCGGGCCGTGCGGCGATAGCGGACGAGGCCGCCGTGGCGGCGGTCGATGACGCCCCGGAAGTCCCCGGGGACCCCGACCGGCCAGGTCACCGGCGTGGGTCGCAGGCCGATCTGGGCCTCGATCTCGTCGAGCAGCGAGAGCGGATCGCGACCGGGTCGGTCGTACTTGTTCAAGAAGGTGAGCACCGGCAGCGCACGCGCCCGGCAGACCTCGAAGAGCTTCAGCGTCTGGGCCTCGATGCCCTTGGCCACGTCCAGCACCATGATCGCCGCATCGGCGGCCGCGAGGACCCGGTAGGTGTCCTCGGAGAAGTCCCGGTGGCCCGGCGTGTCGAGCAGGTTGACGACGTGGTCCCGATAGGTGAACTGCAGGACCGTCGAGGTGATCGAGATGCCCCGCTCCTGCTCGAGGGCCATCCAGTCCGACCGGGCGTGACGGCGCCCGGCCCGCGCCTTCACGGCGCCCGCCTCGGCCACCGCCCCCGCGTAGAGCAGGAACTTCTCGGTCAGCGTCGTCTTGCCCGCGTCGGGGTGGCTGATGATGGCGAACGTCCGGCGCCGGGCGGCCTCCGCGCTCACGGCCGCTTCGCTCGTGACGGCCAGGCTCACCGGTGCTCCCCGCAGAGCTCGGGGCGGCGATGACGCGCCCCGCCCAGCTCACCCATCGAGCGCAAGCCTCCGATCACGACCGACCCCTCTGCGGGTCGCCTCGCGGACGGCAGGACCCTGACGAGCGTGCCGACGCGGCGGACGCCGCCCGGCGGGACTCCCGAGGCGCGCCGTGCCCGTCGGGGGGCGCCGCTCGTTGTCCGGGGGCGACTCTACCGTGAGAAGAGTGCCAGGCCGGCCGACCCCGGCGGCGTCGCTGCGGGCGGGAGGCGGTCCGTCCGGCGCGCGCGGTGGCGCCGGTCCGGTCGGCTCAGTGCGCGATCGCGGTGGGCTCGACCGGGGCCGGGGCGGCGGACGCGCCGTTCGCCCCCGGGCCCGTCGGGTCCAGCGGCGGGACGGCGGGCGGGTGGAGCTCCTCCAGGCTCATCCGCGCCGGCTCAGGGAGCAGCACGGTGGTGAGGATGCCGACGACCGAGGCCCCGGCGGCGACGGCCAGCATCCCGCGCAGGCCGATCGCGCTCTGCAGCTGGGGCACGAGGAAGACGCCGGCGAATGCGCCGAGCTTGCCGATCCCGGCCGAGGCGCCATGGCCGGTGGTGCGGGCCTCGACGGGGAAGACCTCCGAGGGCAGCACGAAGGTGGTGGTGTTCGGGCCGAACTCGATGAAGAAGTAGCTCACGCCGAAGAACGCCACGAAGAGCCCGACCACCGAGGTCAGCTGGGCGACCGCCGCGAGCACCGCGAATATGACCGCCATGACCGCGAAGCCGATGAACTGGAGCCGCCGGTGCCCGATGCGGTCCATGCGCCACACCGCCAGCAGGTAGCCCGGCACGGCGAAGGCCACGAACATCGCGAGCGACAGCGCCAGCTTCGTGATAGTCGAGGCGGAGGGGTCGACGCCCTTCAGGATCACGGGCAGCGAGAGCGTGTTGCCGTAGTAGGCGTAGTCGAAGAAGAACCAGCTGCCGGCGGTGCCGACGAGGAGCATGGTGAGCCGCCGGTTTGCGACCAGGCTGCGCAGGCCGCCGATCCGGGCCCGGATCTCGCCGGGGGCCCGCGGCGCCCGGCGGCCGTGCTCGGCCGCCCACGCCTTGTACCTCGGCGACTCGGGCATCCGGGAGCGGAGGTAGATCGCAGCGGCGGCCGGGATCGCACCGAAGCCCAGCAGCAGCCGCCAGGTGAGGTCGTCGGCGACGCCCGACCCGAGGAGGATGAGCCCGACGAGCGGTCCCACGATCAGCCCGAGCGCCTGCATCGAGAACACCAGCCCGACCAGCCGCCCCCGGTCGTCGCGGTTGGCGTACTCGCTCATCATCACGGCCGAGACGGGGTAGTCGCCCCCGATGCCGAGCCCGAGCACGAAGCGGGCGACCACGAGCCAGATGAAGTTCTGGGCGAAGGCCCCGGCGAGCGCGCCGACGATCATGATGGCGGCGACCGACACGTAGACGACCTTGCGGCCGAAGGCGTCGGCCAGGCGGCCGAAGACGAACGCCCCGATGAACGCCGCCAGGATCGCCGAGCCGGTGACCCAGCTGGTCTCGGTGGTGCTCAGGTGCCACTGCGTGGTCACCATCGCGGCCACGGTGCCGATGACGAAGAGGTCGTAGGCGTCGGTGAAGAAGCCCACCCCCGAGACGATGACCGCCCGGTGGTGGAACCGGCCGACGCGGGCGGCGTCCAGCGCCTCGGCGACCAGCCGTCGGTCCGCCTGCTCGGGACCGATGAGGTCGGCTAGAACCTGCCCCACGGGCCTCCCTTGCTCACGGTTCCATCCTGTGACCGCCAGGTGACGCGGCGGGAATTCCTAGGTGACCGGAGGGTGATCGTTCGGTGAACTCTTGGTGATCCAGTGGGTAAGGTCGCCCGGTGCTTGGTGACCTGGGCGGGCGTTCGGCGATCGACCGCTCGGTGGTCCGGCTCTTCGCCCTCGTGAGCGAGGGGCTGGCCCAGGCCACCCACGCCCTCTTGGCCGGGGAGCGGGAGACCGCCCTCGGGGTGATCGAGCGCGAGCGGCACGTCGACGCTCTGGTCGGCGAGGTCGAGGCGATGGTCTGGGCCGAGATCGACGGCGGGGGGATCGACCGCGACCTGCGACACCTGGTGGGCCTGCTCCTCATCCTCCCCGAGCTCGAGCGCAGCGCGGATCTGGCCGAGCACATCGCCCAGCGCGCCCTGCAGAGCCTGGGGTTCAAGATGTCGCCGCTCAGCCGGGGGATCGTCCAGCGGATGACCGAGGTGGCCCTCGAGATGTGGAGCTCGGTCGCCGCGCTCTTCGTGGACCCCTCGGCGGGCGCCGTCGACCTGGCCGAGGACGACGAGGAGATTGATCTCCTCCACGACCGGCTGACCTCGGAAATCGCCCGGGGCGAGATGGACCCGGTGGCGGCGAGCCAGGTGACGCTCCTCGCCCGCTTCTACGAGCGGCTGGGCGACCACGCGGTCAACCTGTCGCGCCGCATGGCGCTGCTCTCGGGGGGTGCCCCCGGGGCGCCCGGCTAGCCCTTCTGGTGGCGGCGGATGTCCTCGATCGGGGCGCCGCCCTCGGAGCCGGTCTCGGGGAAGCCGCCGCTCCCCGGGCGCCATCCGGGCACCTCGGCGAGCGCGGACTCGACGGCCCCGATCGCGCGCCACATGGGGTGGCCCTCCTCCCGGGCGTAGCGCTGGGGGCCGACCGCCGGGAGCCTCGCGTACTTGCGGAGCATCCCCAGGCGGACGAGGCGCTCGAGCTCCTTCGCGACCTCGCCCACCGAGCCGTAGTCGACGCCCCGGGCGGCCTGGGTCTGGTTGAAGACCTCGGTCGTAGCGAGGACCCAGAGCAGGACGCGCAGCCGCAGGCGCCGCCCGAACAACGACTCCCCGTACTCCTCGACCAGGTCCGACACGTAACCCCCTACTTACTGGAATCCAGTATCTCGTAGCTGGCCGACCGACGCAAGGGGCATCTTCCCTGCTCAACGGGCTCTGACCGGGATCGGAAAACTACAAGAACGTGATTCTCGGCCCGCGGGGGCGCACCTCACCCGGGGGCCCGGCCGGAGCGGCTGGGGTCGTGGCAGGGCTGGGTGGCCGGATGCAGCGTCGGGGCGACGCCGACGGCCGAGCGGATGGTCAGCGCGGCCACGATCCCGCCCACCGCCGCCACGACCGCGCTCAGCACCATCGCCTCGCGGTACCCGTGGGCGACCCCGCCCCGGTCGAGCCGGGAGCCCATGTGGGTCACGACCGGGAGGACGGCCACTGCGACGAGGCCCGCCACCCTCGACACGGCGTTGTTCACGCCCGAGGCCACCCCGACGTGGCGTCCCTCCACGGCCGCGAGCACGGTGCCGGTCAGCGGCCCGACGGTGATCGACAACCCGAGCCCGAAGGTGACGACGCCCGGAAGGACCCCGCGCAGGTAGGAGTGCCCGGGGGTCGCCAACGCGAGCAGGAGCGTGCCGGCCGCCACCACGAGGGGCCCGACCGTCATGGGGAGACGGGGACCGATCCGCTGGCTCAGCTGCCCCATCCTGGGCGAGAGCACGAGCATGAGGAGGGTGATCGGGAGCAGCGACGACCCCGCCCCGACCGCCGAGTACCCGAGGACGACCTCGAGGTTCACCACGACGAGGAACATCACCCCGCCCAACGCTCCGTAGACGGCGAGCGTCGTGAGGTTCGCCCCCGTGAACTGCATCGAGCGGAAGACCTCGAGGGGCAGCAGCGGGTTCGCCACCGTGCGCTCGATGATCACGAAGCACACGACGAGGGCGACCGCCACACCCTCGAGCCACCACACCTGCTCGATCAGCCCGGCGGTCATGGCGCCGAGGGCCATCGACGCCACCAGCGCGCCCGGCACGTCGGGGCGCCCGGTCGCCTCGGGGTCCCGCGTCTCGGGCACGTGGTGCAGGAATGCGACGGCCGCCGCGGCCAGCGGGACGTTCAAGAGGAAGATCGCCCGCCAGCTGACCGCGTCGGTCAGCCATCCCCCGATCAACGGGGCGATCGCGGTCGAGACGCCGGCCAGCCCCGACCACGCACCGATGGCCCGGCGGCGGTCGTCCTCGTCGAAGACCGACGACAAGATGGCCAGGCTGCCAGGGACGAGCAGCGCCCCGCCGGCCCCCTCGAGGGCCCGTGCCGCCACCAGGAGGTCGAGGTTGGGGGCGACTCCGCAGAGCACCGAGGACGCCGTGAACGCGCACAGGCCGACCAGGAACACCCGCCGCCGGCCGTAGCGGTCCCCCAGCGCGCCACCGAGGAGCAAGAGCGCCGAGAGCACCACCAGGTAGGCATCGAGCACCCACTGGACGCCGGCGATGCTCGCGTGGAGGTCGCGGCCGATCGCCGGCACCGCGATGTTCACGACCGTGCCGTCGAGGAACACCATGCCCGAGCCGAGCACCGTCACGAGGAGCACCCATCGTGCCTCGGTCGTGCCATAGCGCAGCCGCGCCATCGGGTGCCCCTCGCTCGGTTGGTCTGGAGGCTAGAGGGGGTGGTAGCCGGGCACGTCGCCGTGGCGGGAGTCGAGGTACACCTTGGCCTCCGGCGGCTGGGAGAAGCGTCCGTGGCTCCAGCGGATCTCGACGTGGCCCCGGACGAGGCGGGCCTCGCCGGTGTCGCGCAGCTCGTAGCGGACGGTCCACGCCACCCGGGGCTGGCCCCCGCTCTGGGCCTCCACCTCGAGGCGGCGGAGGTGGAAGCGCTGCCTCCAGTCCCACGGCGTGTCGATGCGCAGCCGTATCGGCCCCGACCGGTGGGTCCCGAGCACGAAGTACGGGGCCGAGCCGATCCGCAGCAGGCGCCACACCACCGCCTCCTGGTTGGCCGCCGCGATCGCGTCCCCCCACAGCTCCGCCGTCCTGGTCGAGACCGTCCTGCACATCGCCTCGTAGGCCTCGACACCCCCCGGCGGCCAGCCCTGCGCGAGGTGTGCGGCCAGCCGGCGCCGCTGCGCCGGGCTCAGCCCGCATGCGACCGCCGGGAGCGACGGGTTCCCCGCCGCGCACAGCTCGTAGAGCGCCTGGTACTCCTCGGGGGCCACACGCTCGTACCAGTCGCGCCCGTCCGCGAGGGGGGCCTGGCCGAGCAGCCCCTCGACGAGGCGCGCCGGGCTCGGGTTGTGCAAGATGCGCGAGAGGTACTTGCAGCTGACCAGGTACACGTGGTCGACGCGCAGGTCGGAGGGGACGACCTCGTCGCCGGGGGCCCGGCGACCCCCCGTCCACTCCACGATACGCGGACGGCGTCGGTTCAACGCGTCGGGCGCCTCCAGGAATGCGCGCCCGTTCAGAAAGCCGGCGACGAACTCGCCGCTGTAGTGGTGGGCCGACCACAGCGCCGAGAGCCGGTCCCAGTCGGGCGGTCCGAGCCCGAAGGCCGCCGGGCGGCGGGCCATGACCGTCTCGAGGTCGTCGTCGCCGAACATGCCGAGACCGGTCGCGAGCTCGGTGACGAAGGTGCGTTCCGAGGGCATTTCAGCGCTTCGGGCTGCCCTCCAGCGCGTAGCCGGCGAGCCGGGCCCGATCGGGCGCCGCGAGCACCTCGATGACGTCGAGGATCGGCTGCCCCGGGCCGGTGACCGCAGCGAGCGCCCGGTGCCCGGCGCTGGCCCGGCTCGGCCGCTCGGTGGTGAGCACGACGAGCGGGAGACCGGGCCGGACCTCGGTCAGCACCGCGGCCCGCCCGACCGACCGCCACAACGTCTCGGTGCGCTTCAGTCCGCCACTCGTCGCGCTGAAGGCCCCGGCGATCTCGAAGGCCCACTGCTCGCCGTGGGCGTCGCTCGCGATGAGGTGCACCTCCAGCCCCGAGCCGGGAATCTTGACGTCGTGGCGCACGTCGAGGAACCCGCTCGACTCGAGCAACCTCGCCGCGAACTCCTTGGCGAGCACCCCGTCGCGCAGGCCCCGTTCGAGGGGGTCGGCGGCGACGCCCGCACCGGGCCCGACGCGCACCGCGGTCGTCCCCTCGGTGCGCCGACGCACCTTCGCCTTCTCCTGGCCCACCCGGTCCCGGGAGCGGGCGACGTAGGCGGCGTCGGTGTCGAACCCGATGAAGTGGCGACCCGAGCGGACGGCGGCCACGGCCGTGGTCCCCGACCCGAGGAAGGGGTCGAGCACCACGTCGGACTCGTAGGTGTACAGCTCGATCAGCCGGAGCGGGAGCTCGACGGGGAACGGCGCCGGGTGCCCGACGCGCGTCGCACTCTCCGGTGGCATCTGCCACAGGTCGGTGGTGGCCTCCAGGAACTCGTCCCGGCTGATCGTGGCCGTGGCCGGCAGCCCGCGGGTGGCGCGCTCCTCGGGCCGCACGGCGCGATCGAATCGGCCCTTGCTCGCGATCACAATCCGCTCGGTCACGTCGCGCAGCACCGGGTTGCTCGGGCGCTGGAAGGTGCCCCACGCGCACGACCCCCCGGCGGCCCGCCCCTTCCACCAGACGACCTCGCCCCGCAGCAGCAGGCCGAGCTCCTGGAGGATCTCGGCGACGTCGCCGGCGAGCGAGCGGTACGGGCGCCGCCCCAGGTTGGCGACGTTCACGGCGATCCGCCCCCCGGGCTCGAGGACGCGCTTGCACTCGGCGATGACGTCGCGCAGCAGGCCCAGGTACTCGAAGTAGGTGGCCGGCACGCCGTTCTCGCCGAGGCTCTCCTCGTACTCCTTGCCGGCGAAGTACGGCGGCGAGGTCACGACGAGGGCCACGGAGTTGGCTGGCACCTTGGCCATGTCCCGTGCGTCGTGCCGGTAGATGACGTCGAGGACCCGGGGGCGCCCGACATCCTCGTCGGCCGAGATCTCGGGTGCCACGAAGCGCCGGTAGAAGCCCGAGGCGTCGTGGCTCTCGCGGCGCGACGATCCGAACGACGCGGTCGAGGTCGCTCGGCGCACCCGCGGGGGCCGGGGCTCGGGCAGTGCGCTCACCGCCGCCGGCCGTTGGTGCTCCGGTGCTCCGCCAGGAACTCCGCGAGCGCCGCGACGACCAGCTGGTTCACCGAGACGCCCCGGTCGCCGGCCCGCCGCTTCAACTCGTCGCGCATCGCCGGGGTGAGCCGGAGCGCCGTCGTGACCCGCGGCTCGTCGTAAATGCGCGGTCGACCCATGCGTCGACACTAACGACCGGCTGTCACCGCCAGGGGGATAGCGCGCGCACTAACGCGGGCGGGCCCTCAGCGCCGCTCGAGGGCCACCACCGGGATCCGGCGCGTCGTCTTGGACTGGTAGTCGGCGAAGCCCGGGTAGAGCTCGGCCTGGCGGGCGTAGACCCGGGCCCGCTCGTCCTCGGGGAGGACGCTGGCGGTGGCGTCGAAGGTCTCGGTGCCGAGCTCGACGCGCACCTCCGGGTGGGCGACCACGTTGTGGAACCAGTCGGGGTTGGTGGGGGCGCCGGCCTTGGAGGCAAAGACGTGGATCGTCCCGTCCTCGAGCAGGTACATCATCGGGTTGACCCGCTCCTGGCCGCTCTTGGCCCCGGTCGTGTGGAGCAGGAGCAGCGGTGCGCCCTCGAACTGGCCGCCGACGCGGCCCTCGTTGGCTCGGAACTCGTCGATGATCTTGGTGTTCCAGTCGTTCGTCTCGGACACGAATCCTCCTCTTGGCGGCGCTCCGGCGGATGGGACAGCCCAATTCAAGCGTGCTACGAAGGACGCGTACCCGCCATGCGAGGAGGCAGCCGATGGCCACCGTTCAGACCGTGCGGGGCCCGATCGACACCTCGGAGATGGGGCCCACCCTCATGCACGAGCACGTCTTCGTGCTCACCCCCGAGGTCCAGGGCAACCTCCCGGAGCCCTGGGACCCCGCCGCCCACGTGGCCGACGCCGTCGCCAAGCTGAGCCAGCTGGCGGCCACCGGCATCAAGACGATCGTCGATCCCACCGTCATCGGGCTCGGCCGGGACGTCGCCACGGTCAAGAAGATCAACGAGGAGGTCGACCTCAACATCATCGTGGCGACCGGCATCTACACCTACGAGAGCCCGCCCAACTACTTCCGGTTCCGCTTCGCCCCCGAGGGCGGCAACGACCCGATGACCGACCTCTTCGTCCACGACATCACCGAGGGGATCGTCGACACCGAGGTGAAGGCGGCCTTCTTGAAATGCGCCATCGACGAGCCGGGCATGACCCCGGGCGTCGAGCGGGTGCTCCGGGCGGTCGCCGCCACCCACCGGATCACCGGGGCGCCGATCACCGTGCACACCCACCCCGGGACCCACCGCGGCAGGGAGGTCGCGCAACTCCTGACCGACGAGGGCGTCAACCCCGGATCGGTCGTGCTCGGCCACAGCGGCGACTCGGTCGACGCCGAACACCTCTCGCAGCTCGCCGACATGGGCTTCCTCCTCGGCATGGACCGCTTCGGCATCGGGGACGACACCGTCGAGCGGGGACGGGTCGACATCGTCATCGAGATGTGCAAGCGCGGGTACTCGAGGTCGATGGTCCTCTCGCACGACACCAGCTGCGTCCTCGACTGGCTCGACGACGCGGCCCGCACCTTCGTCCTGCCGAAGTGGACCTACACCCACATCCACGAGGAGGTCCTCCCGGCGCTCTCGGCCGGCGGGGTCACCGACGAGCAGATCGACGACATGTTGGTGGGCAACCCGCGTCGCTACTTCGAGGCGGCGGCCCACTGATCAGCCGGCGGCGGTGAGCATCGAACCGGCGGCCGCGCTGCGACGGATCGCCTTCTTGCTGGAGGCGTCGAACGCGCAGGGCTACAAGGTCCGGGCCTTCCGGAACGCCGCCGCCACGGTGGACGGCGTCGACCGGGCGACGCTCGAGCGGCTGCACGCGAGCGGCAGGCTCGAGGACCTCGAGCACATCGGGAAGAGCACCGCCCAGGTGATCGCCGAGGCGCTCTGCGGGGAGGAGCCGGCCTACCTGTCGCATCTCGAGGCCGAGCGGCCCGAGTGCACCCTCGAGGGCCCGGCGCGCCGGATGCTCGAGGCGCTCCGGGGCGACTGCCACAGCCACTCGGACTGGTCCGACGGCGGGAGCACGATCGAGGAGATGGCCCGGGCGGCGGCCGAGCTCGGCCGCGAGTACCAGGCGCTCACCGACCACAGCCCGAGGCTGACCGTCGCGCACGGCCTGAGCGCCGAGCGCCTCCGAGAGCAGCTCGACGTGGTGGCCGCGCTGAACGAGGAGCTCGCCCCGTTCCGGCTCCTCACCGGCATCGAGGTCGACATCCTGGAGGACGGGACGCTCGACCAGGACGAGGGCCTGCTCGCCGAGCTCGACGTCGTCGTCGCGAGCGTCCACTCGAAGCTGCGCATGGAGTCGGCGCCGATGACGAGCCGTATGCTCGCCGCGATCGAGAGCCCCCACGTGGACATCCTCGGGCACTGCACCGGACGCAAGCTCGTCGGCCGGGGCCGCCCGCAGTCGAGCTTCGACCATGAGCGGGTGTTCCGGGCGTGCGCCGAGAGCGACACCGCCGTCGAGATCAACTCGAGGCCCGAGCGGCTCGATCCGCCCCGCGACCTGCTCGAGCTCGCCCTCGAGCTCGGCTGTCGCTTCTCCATCGACACCGATGCGCACGCCCCGGGCCAGCTCTCCTGGCTCGAGCACGGCTGCGTGCAGGCGGCCGAGGCGGCCGTCCCGGTCGGGTCGGTGGTCAACACCCTGCCCCTCGAGCAGTTCCTCTCCTGGACCGCCGGGCACCGGTAGTCAGCCGGCGTCGCCGAGATCCCGGTTACGAACGCATGACCCTGGGTACCTTGGATCCGCGATTGGCCAGCGCGTAGGGCCGAGCGAGGCGACATGACCCTGACAGCCGAGATCCGACACGGAGGGGACCATGCCGTGCGCTTCTGCGTCGACGACCAGGAGCTCGTCGAGTCGGCCTGCGAGTACCTCGTGGCCGGCGTGCATGCCGGGGACGCCCTGCTCGTCGTCGCGACCGAGCCGCATCGCAGGGCGATCGAGGCCGCGCTCGCCGTCGCGGGGCTCGACCTCGCCCGGGCCCGGGCCGACGGACGGCTGAGGGCATTCGATGCCCAGGGGCTGCTCGGGCGGTTCATGGTCGGGGGGCGTCCCGACCGGGCGCGATTCGAGGAGACCGTGGGGGTGGAGCTTCGGGGCATCGCGGAGGTCGGCCGACCCGTCCGCGCCTTCGGCGAGATGGTCGCGCTGCTCTGGGACGCGGGGTCCCCCGGGGCGGCGGTCGAGCTCGAGGACCTTTGGAACGAGCTGCGCACCCAGACCGGGTTCTCGCTCCTCTGCGGGTACCACTGCATGGGGTTCCCCGACCCCGCGGACCTCGCCCGGGTGTGCGCCCGGCACGACACGGTCGTCGGCGACCTGCGAGTGCCAGCCCGGCCCGACGCAGTGGTCGAGATCGCGACGAAGTCCTTCGACGGGACGCCGCTCGGGGCACGCACCGCCCGTCGCTTCACGGTCGACGTCCTCGAGCGCCACGGCTACGGCGCCCTTGCCGAGGACGCGGCGATCATCGTCGCGGAGCTGGGGACCAACGCCGTGGCCCACGCCCGCAGTCGCTTCACCGTGACGCTCTCGTCGCTCGGCGCGGGCGTGCGGATCGAGGTGCTCGACGACTCCGACGCCCTGCCCCCGGTCCGGGAGCCCACCGGCCTCGAGTTGAGCGGAAGGGGACTGCGCATGGTCGCGTCGCTCGCGACCGACTGGGGCGCCCGATTCCAGGGCGCCGGCAAGGTGGTCTGGGCCGACCTCGCCCCCTGAGCCCGCGGCTCGCCGCTCCTCCTCCGGAACGGTGCGGGCGGGCCCCGGCGAATGCAGCGACCCTCGCGAGGCGGGCACCTGGGGCACACGGGGGTTCGCCGGGTGGGGCGCCAAGGGGACCGGTCGGCCGTGCGCCGGCGGCGGTCCCGGCGCCGATCTGACAATCTGGGCCACCGCACGGGAGGTGGGCCATGGGCGAGCAGCGAGTCACGATCGAGATCCGCGACGGCGTCGCGGATGTCCGGATGAACCGTCCCGACAAGCTCAACGCCCTCGACAACGCGATGTTCGCCGGTCTGGTGGGGGCGGCCGAGCAGCTGGCGGCCGATCCCTCGGTCCGGGCGGTCGTGCTCTCGGGTGAGGGCCGCGCATTCTGCGCGGGTCTCGACATGGCGAGCTTCCAGGCGATGCGCGACGCCGGCCCACGCGAAGAGGGCTCCGTGCGTTCGCTCGGCAAGCGTGAGGGGGGCTCGATCGCCAACTTCGGCCAGCGGGCCGCCTACGGCTGGACCGAGCTCCCGGTGCCGGTCATCGCGGCCGTCCACGGCCACGCCCTCGGCGGGGGGTTCCAGGTCGCACTCGGTGCCGACATCCGCATCGTGGCCCCGGACGCCAAGCTGTCGGTGCTCGAGATCCGCTGGGGGTTGGTGCCCGACATGACCGGCACCCAGATGCTGCCCAAGCTCGTCCCCCTGGACGTGGCCAAGGAGCTGACCTGGACCGGGCGCATCATCTCGGGCGAGGAGGCGGTCCGCCTCGGGCTCGCGACCAGGCTGAGCGATGACCCCCGCAGGGACGCACTCGAGCTTGCCTCGGCGATCGCCCGCCAGAACCCCCACGCCATCCGGGCCGGTAAGAGCCTGTTGAACCAGTCGGGCACGGTGAGCGCGGCCCAGCAGCTCCTCGACGAGTCCAAGGAGATGGGCGCGCTCATCTCGAGCCCCAACCAGGTCGAGGCCGTGACGGCCTACATGGAGCAGCGGGAGCCGGTCTTCACCGACCCGAAGTGAGCGACGACGGGCCGCGGCTCGCGATGTTCCCGCTCGGCACGGTGCTGTTCCCCGGTGGGGCCCTCCCCCTGCACGTCTTCGAGCCCCGGTACCGCACGATGGTGGACGAGGTCATGGCGGCCGACCGGCGCTTCGGCGCGGTCCTCATCTCGCGCGGCTCGGAGGTGGGCGGGGGCGACCAACGGGTCGACGTCGGCACCGAGGCCCGGATCGCCGAGGCCGAGCCGCTCCCCGACGGCCGATGGGTGCTGGTCGCGACCGGGACCCGCCGGGTTCGGGTCGAGTCCTGGCTCCCCGAGGACCCCTACCCCCTCGCCCGGGTGCGGGCGTTGCCCGACGACGGGCCGGCCGACGGCGCGCTGGCCCGCGCCGCGGGCGCCGCGATCAGGCGGGCGTGGGGGCTCCTCTCCGAGCTCGGCCGGGGACCGGCCATCCGGAGGGACCCGGGGGAGGACCCCTGGCGGCTGTGCGACGCCGCCCCGCTCGGGGCGCTCGACCGTCAGCGCCTGCTCGAGATCGACGACCCGACCGAGCGGCTCGCGACCCTCGTCGAGCTGGTGGACGAGGTCGCGGCCGACGTCCACCGCATGCTCGCCCACGGCGGGCCGACGCCATAGAACCGGCGCCGGGCCGCCGGTAGGGTGCAGCGGCATGTGCCTGCTCGTGGTGCTGTCGCGCACCAACCCGGCCCAGCCGCTCGTGTTCGCGGCCAACCGCGACGAGCGCCTCGACCGCCCCGCGGTGCCGGCGACGGTGCTCTCGGCCGAGAGCCCGCGCGTGCTCGGCGGGCGTGACCTGCTGGCCGGCGGGACCTGGCTGGCCGTGAACGAGCACGGCGTGGTCGCCGGTCTGACCAACCGGCCCAGCCCCGGGGGCCGGGACGAGACGAAGCGCTCCCGGGGCGAGCTCCCCCTCGCCCTCGTCGGCCACGGCGATGCGACCGGCGCCGTCGAGGACTTCGTGGCCCGGATCCGCTCGGAGGACTACAACGCCGCCTGGCTCCTCGTCGGCGACCGAGACTCGCTCTACTACCTGGAGGTCGGCGAGTCGGGACCGCCGGTCGTCCAGGCCCTCGACCCCGGCGTCCACGTGCTCGGCAACGGCCGGCTGGCCGAGGCCTCGCCCAAGACCGACCTCGTCCGCGAGCGCCTCGGCTCCGCACTGGCCGGGGGCGGGCCGCCGGACACCGCCGCGCTGCGGGGTGTGCTCGCCGACCACACGATCCCCCCGGCGCTCGCCGCCCTCGAGCCCGACCCGAAGCGGCCGGCTGCGCTCGGCGCAGCCTGCGTGCACACGCCCGAGTTCGGGACCCGCTCGGCGGCGATCATCCGGGTCCCGGCCGAGGGGACGCCCTCGGTGGAGGTCGCCGACGGGCCCTCGTGCGAATCGGCCTTCGTCTCGGTGGACGAGCTGTGGTCGGTGCCGGTCGCCTCGGGGGGTCCGCTGTGAGCGGGCCCGCCGACGAGGTGGTGCTCGACGTCCCGGCCGACGGCGTCGCCCGGATCACACTCAACCGCCCGGCCAAGCTGAACGCGATGTCGGTCGGCCTCGTCGAGGGGCTCCACGAGGCCCTGACGTCGGTGGCGGCCGACCGGGACTGCCGCGTCGTGATCCTGACCGGGGCGGGGCGGGGGTTCTGCGCCGGGCTCGACCTCGGCGGCTACGGGACGATCGAGGGCACCGAGGGGCTGGGCCGGATCCAGGCCGGCTTCGCCGTGCAGCAGCAGATCGCCGAGCTCATCCCCCGGCTCCGGCGGCTCCCCCAGCCGGTCGTCGCAGCGGTCAACGGCCCCGCGGCGGGCGGCGGCTTCGCCCTCGTGCTCGGTTCCGACGTGCGGTTGGCCGGCGCCTCGGCACGCTTCAACGTCGCCTTCGTTCGCATCGGCCTGTCGGCCTGCGACATCGGGACCTCCTGGCTGCTCCCCCGCCTCGTCGGCGCAGGCCGCGCCCACGAGCTGATGCTCACCGGCCGGATCTTCGACGCCGAGGAGGCGGCGCGGATCGGGCTCGTGCTCGAGGTGGTCCCCGACGACGCGTTGATGGACCGGGCGATCGAGGAGGCCGAGCTGATCAAGCGCAACAGCCCGATGGGCGTGCGCATGACCAAGGAGGTCATGTGGTCGGCGCTCGAGATCCCGGGCCAGCAGGCGGCCATCGACCTCGAGAACCGGACCCAGATCATGGTGTCACAGACCGCCGATCACCAAGAGGCCCTGCGGGCGTTCCTGGAGCGGAGGCCGCCCGCCTACGAGGACCGCTAGCTGCTCGGGCCGGCCGACCGGGTCGCCCATCTGCCCCCGAGCGGGGTCCAGAGACGGGCCCGGCGGCCCCCGGCGGCACGTGCTTGGGTGCGCGAGGTCAGCGGGGTCCTTGGCCGTCGTCCACCTTGACGACGGTGCCGGTCACGAACTCCGAGGACGGGGCGACGAGGTAGAGGAGCGTGCTGTCGAGCTGTGCGGGGTCGCCGAGGCGCTTGCGGGGCAGCGCCCCGGTGAAGTCGCCCACGCGGGCCATCATCCCGTCCATCATCTCGGAGGAAAACGCCCCCGGCGCGATGGCGTTGACGTTGATGCCGTAGCGGACCCACTCGACTGCGAGGACCTCGGTCATGCGGTTCACCGCGGCCTTGGAGATGGAGTAGAGCGCGGCGCCATTCCCGCCGTACTCGAAGGCGGCCATCGACGAGATGTTCACGATGCGGCCCGGGAGCCCGGCCGCGATGAGCCGGCGAGCCACCTCGCAGGAGACGAGGTAGGGGGCGCGCACGTTGGTGTCGAGCACCCGGTCGATGAGCTCGAGCGACATCTTGTGCGCCCGCTGGGCGTCGGGGATCCCGGCGCAGTTCACGGCGATCGTCACCGTCCCGAGCGCCCGCTCGGCCGCGTCGATCGCCTCGGGGATCGCCTCGGGGTCGGTGACGTCGAGCTCGACGCCGAGTGCGTTGCCCCCCGCCCCGGTGATCTCGCTCACGAGGGCATCGAGGCGCTCCCGCCGGCGTCCGGCGGCTGCGACCGCTGCGCCGGCGGCCGCGAGCACCCTGGCGAAGCGGAGGCCCAGGCCCGAGGTGGCCCCGGTCACCAGGGCGACTTGGCCGCCGAGATCGGTCGAGGCGTTCGGGAGCGGGAAGGCGTCGGTCACCGGGTCAGCTTGCCGGGGGCGCGGTGCGTCGCGCCAGCAGACCCGAGTCGACGGGAGGGCCAAAGCCGAATGGAATGGGGCCGAGCGGTCCACCGGTGGGGCCGCACGAGAGAAGGGACCCGCTCGTGGACTTCGAACTTCCCGAGGAGCTCGCCCGCTACCTCGACGAGCTGGACGAGTTCATCGAGCGGGAGATCAAGCCGCTCGAGAACGAGAACGACAACATCAGGTTCTTCGACCACCGCCGGGAGGACTCCCGCACCGACTGGGAGCGCGGCGGGCTGCCTAACCGCGAATGGGAGCTGCTCCTCCGCGAGGCGCGCCGGCGGGCCGATCGGGCCGGCCACTACCGCTACCCGTTCCCCGCCGAGTACGGGGGCAAGGAGGGCACCAACCTCGGCATGGCGGTGATCCGGGAGCACCTCGCGCGCAAGGGTCTCGGGCTGCACTGCGACCTCCAGAACGAGCACGCCATCGTCGGCAACAACGTCGGGCTCCTCCTCATGATCAACTACGGGACCGAGGCCCAGAAGAAGGAGTGGGTCGACGACCTCGCCGAGGGCCGACGGGGGTTCGCCTTCGGGATCACCGAACCCGAGCACGGCTCGGACGCGACCTTCATGGAGACCCACGCCGAGCGGGACGGCGACGAGTGGGTGATCAACGGCGAGAAGACCTGGAACACTGGCATCCACGCCGCCCAGTACGACCTCATCTTCGCCCGGACGAGCGGCAAGGCGGGCGACGGCCTCGGCATCACCGCCTTCCTCGTCCCCACCGACTCGCCGGGCTTCAAGGTCGAGGAGTTCCTCTGGACCTTCAACATGCCGACCGACCACGCGCACATCTCGCTCACCGACGTCCGGGTGCCCGACGGGGCCATCTTCGGCGGCGAGGGGCGGGGGCTGCAGGTCGTGCAGCACTTCTTCAACGAGAACCGCATCCGCCAGGCCGCCTCGAGCCTCGGCGCCGCCCAGTACTGCATCGACCGCTCGGTCCAGTACGCGAGGGAGCGCAAGCCCTTCGGGAAGGCCCTGGCGGAGAACCAGGGGATCCAGTTCCCCCTGGTCGAGCTGCAGACCCAGTGCGAGATGCTCCGCGCCCTCATCCACAAGACCGCCTGGGGGATGGACCGCTACGGGCCGTTCTCCCAGTCCGAGCGGGTCTCGATGTGCAACTACTGGTCCAACCGGCTCTGCTGCGAGGCGGCCGACCGCGCCATGCAGGTCCACGGGGGCATCGGCTACTCCCGGCACATGCCCTTCGAGCACATCTACCGGCACCACCGCCGCTATCGCATCACCGAGGGGTCCGAGGAGATCCAGATGCGGCGGGTGGCGGGCTACATGTTCGGGTTCATGCGCCAGAGCGCCCCGAAGGGCGTCACCGAATAGCCGGCCGATCTCGCCCGGCCCGCCGGCCCGAGGGGGGGCGACCATCTAACCTCGGCCCATCAGCGAACCACCGCCCGCCGCCGAGCCCGAGCTCACCATCGTCACCCTGGCCTTCGACGCCCGCGAGGCCGACGACGCGGCAGCCGGGCAGCTGATGGCGGTGCTCTCCCGCTACGTCGTGGTCTCCCGCAACCACCCGGGGTGCCGCAACATCGACCTCTGCGCCTCGGCGCTCAACCCGGGCCGCTACCTCGTGATCGAGAAGTGGGCGTCGGCGGAGGCCCAGCGGGACCACTTCGACTCCGAGGACATGGTCGAGATGGCCCGCTCGTGCGAGGGGCTCCTCGTGCGCAAGCCCGACATCGACCTGCTCCAGGGCATCTCCGCCCACGACCTGTGGTGAGCGTGAGCTAGGCGGCGGCCCGGGCCTCGTCGGTCTCGGCGATCACCGCCTCGAGGTCGGCCCAGGTGAGACCGCTGGCCGCCCACAGCCGTTCGAACGCGGCGTCCGCCACGTCGGTAAAGCCCTGGCGGAGCCGGAAGTGGTAGAACCACCGCGGCTTGGCCACGTCGTAGCCGAGCTGGGCGAGCCGGCCGAGGCAGTAGACGTCCCACACGTTCAGCTCCCGCAGGCTGAGCTCGTCATCGGCCGCCACACCGGCGAACCCGGGGTCGAGGCGGTCGTGCACCCGGTAGAGCAGCCGGCCGAGCGTTTCGTTCATGTGCTGCTCGGAGAGGTGGCGCAAACGCCTCGGGTCCTCGAAGGCACCGCCCTGTGCGAACAGAACGACCGGATCCGTCGAACGCACGCGTAGCTTGCCCATGGGGTGCGACTCGTCGATCTCGATGCGGACGTCAGCCTCGAGGCCGATCGCCCCAGCGATCTCGCCGGCGCGGCCGATGATCCGCTCCGGCTCGAAGAGGACGAGGGTGAACGCCTCGGGACTGATCGTGATGGTGCCCACGAACGGGCGGCCTACGAGCCGGCGGCGGCCCGGTGCGACGCCACCAGGTCCTCGGCCTCCTGGCGCGCCTCGCGCGACAGGCCGGCGATGGTGTCGATCTCGTCGTCGGTGAACCCGGCCATCTGGCGGAAGCGCCGGGCCAGCCGGATCGGGCTGTCCTCCTCGTCGGCCCGCCCGCCGCCGAGCGAGAAGAGCTTGTCCACCACCGACTGGAACTCAAGGGCCCGGGCGCGGCGCTCGGGGTCGTTGACGGTCAACTTGCGGAGCCAGTCCGACCCCATCTTCACGTGCGTGACCTCGTCGGCGAGCATCCAGTCCTCGCAGAACTCGAGGACCGGGTCGCCCGATTTGTCCCCGAAGTCCCGCATCGTGTTGAACACGTCGATCGCCAGTCCCTCGAGCGCCCGGTTCACCCCGGCCAGCCGCAGGAGCGCGTCGGGGTTGCAGGCCGCCTGGAACAGGAACGGGGACTCGCTGAACTCCCCGACCTCGGTGCCCATCCACTCGGTGAGCTTGACGGAGATCTCGCAGTGGCGGGCCTCGTCCCAGCACTGGCGGGCCATGTCCAGCTTGAGGGCGTAAGGGACCTCGTCGGGCCCTTCGCCGAGGTCGAAGTCGTAGCAGGTGCGTCCCGCCCCCTCGAGCGCCTGGATCTCGCCCACGAAGATGCCGTGCATCAGGGAACGGGCGGCGTCGGGCGCGTTGGCGGCCTCCGGGGTCATCCGGCCGAGCCCCCGCCGGCTCGTGCGGTCCTCGTCGTCGGCCTGCTCGGCGGCGTCGCGCCCGTAGGCGCCCGGCCCGCCGAGGTTGCGCGGGTCGCTCATCCGGTCCTCGAAGTTGACCCGGACGAAGCGGCCGTCGCGCGCCAGGTCCTCCACTGTCAGGTGACGCTTCATGCGTGTGCCTCCGCAACGGTCGGGACCTCCGCGGTCCCGATTGAGCCCGGTCCGGCGATCCCGCCGGCCCGGACCATGATCGACTCGAGCTTGGCCTGATGATCCGCGGCGCGCCGGACGTCCTCGTCGGACTCGATGAGGGACTGGATCAACATCTCGCCGTCGCGCCAGTCCTCGAACTCGTCGTGCAGCGCGAAGTCGAGGCTCCGGATGGTGGGTGCGTCGGTGATCGTCGAGGTGTTGTTCCGGTGGTAGGTGTAGGCCGCGATCTTGCGCGGGATGAGCACCCGGTAGACGCCCACCAACTTCTCGAGCGTCTTGTCCTCGCCCTCGGGGGCGGTCAACGCCTCCATGAACTCCACCATCGCGTCGTTGGCCGGCAACGTGAGGCGGTCGGGGTTCATCTCACGCAGCTCGGGCAGGCGCTTGTGCCAGAGCTCCGAATGCCACGCGTGCTTGTAGCAGTGCGTCCCGAAGCGCATCTTTACGTCCAGTTCGGGCACGGTGGCGACCCAGCCGCCGAGCACCTCGAACAGGCGCATCTCGACCCACTTGTAGTGACCGACCCGGCGAGCGGTCTCCTCGACCGTGAACGAGCCCGGGAGCTCCCGGCGGTCCCATGGTGCAAACGGCGCACGGGGCTTCTTCGGATCGGGCATCGAGCACACCTAACGCTGGCGGGGCGCCCGGCCTCACGGCCAGGCCCCTGGTCCGACTACTGGACCACGATATCGGGACACTCTGTTGGGCGCACGAACCCCGGGCCGCATTTCGACGCGTCCACCCCCCCCGCCGAGGGCCGGCGCGATTAGCGGTTCGTGACCGCCGCGTAACTGTCCCGGGGCCCGAGCGGCTCCTCCCACCAATCGTCGGGGGCCGGAGACCAGTCTGGGTCCGGATAGATGCAGTTCACCGGGCACGGATCGAGGCACTTGTCACATCCCGAGCACAGCTCCGGGATGATGATCACATCGATACCGTGGTTGAAGATGGCGCCGAACTGGGGCGGACAGTGCCGCAGGCAGGCGTCGCAGTTGATGCACTCGGACATCTCGATGCGCAGCGGCGGGTTCCTCCACTTGGGGTTCCGCTCGTGCGAGGCGATCCGTTCGAGGCGGCCGGAGGCCGGGCGGGCGTCCACCCCCCCCAACCTAAAGCAACCCGGAGCCTGCTGCCCCGTGTCGCCCCCTACGCCCCGAGCGCCGCCCGCGCCTCGCGTGACCCGTAGTAGACGAGCACGTAGCCGGCGCCCGGGTCCGCCCACCACCAGCCGGCGGCCGCGTTCATGACCAGGCCGACGAGCACGGCGGTCGCCAAGATCCCGTCGATGAAGGTGACCCGACCCTCGGTCCGGAGCACCGGGTTCTCCAGTGCGGCGCCGGTTCGCGACTTGCCTGCGGCGAGCACGAACATCGTCACCGCCGTGAGGGCCGTCCAGCCGATCCCGAGGATGCTGTGGTGGGGGCGGAACCCCACGACCAGCACCCAAGTGCTCTGCACAAAGAGGTAGACCACGAGGGCCACGAACGCCGTGCCGACCATTCGCATAGCCCGCCGCTGGCGTCCCTCGGCGACGTCGGCGAGCTCCCAGAGCACCACGGTCGACGCCCCGATCTCTATGACGCTGTCGAGGCCGAAGCCGGCGAGCGCGACCGATCGGGCGGCGACTGCGGCGACGGCGAGGATGGCGATCCCGACCCCGTTCCAAGCGAGAGTCGCGAACTCGAGACGTCGCCCGTGCCTCAGCAACCGCCCTCGCTCCGGTTCGCTCACGATTCGCTCACGACGGGAAGGCTCCCAGGTCGGCCGGCGCCGAATCCAGACTCGACCCCCGGGCCCTCCGATACGGCTCGCGGGAGGGGGGTTGCGGCGAGGGCCCCGCGGGACCGTGACGACCCCGCTGCTCCTACGCGACCTGCTCCTCGGGTGCGGGTGCGACGGAGGCCTCCTCCTCCCCCCTCGGGTAGAAGGACCGATACGCCATGGCCGACAGGGTCCCGCGGATCAGTGGCGCGATGAGGAAGACCCACAGCTGGCTCAGCGCCGACCTGTTCCTCGACGGATCCCACTTCAAGTACCACCAGGGGGCCAAGGCCGAGCCGGTCCTCGTCGCCTGGGGGATCACGACGACGGGCAAGCCGGTGCTTTTGCACCTGGCGCCGGGTGCTTCTGAGTCCACCGACGCCTGGGCCGGGTTCCTCGCCGACATGAAGTCCCGAGGGCTGCGCCATCGGCTGCTCGTCGTCGCCGATGGGGCACCAGGCATCCCGTCAGCCTGCGAGATCGAACTCGGCCAGAGT
>DAHUYG010000050.1 GCA_027315315.1 Acidimicrobiaceae bacterium
GCGAGCCCCTTGCCCGGATCGGGTTGGGCGAAGACGACGCCAAGCGCCGGTCGACGGTGGCGGCCAGCTCCTTTGATAGATGCCCATCCACATTCCGACGCTTGTGGATGGTGCGGCGCTGCACCTGGGCCTCGGCACCGAAGACGTGCTTGACGCCGGCGGCCAAGGCCTTGCCCCCGTCGAGGACACAGCACACCAGCCTCGACGGACAGCCCCGGGCAACGAGGTCGGCCAACAGCGTGGCGACGACCGTCTTGTTCTCGGTATCGCGAACGCCAGCAGGCCGTCCTTCAGAGCACCGGCCACCTCGGCCAAGGCCACGGTCGCCTCGACCGGCAGATCGGCCACGCGGGCCGCCTCCTCCGCCTCGGCGGCACGCACAACAGCTACCTTCTTCTTCACGGTGGTCCCCTTCCTGTCTGGGTTGTCTTGGTGGACGCCCGATCCCTACCAGCTGGCAGGTCTCAGGCGGGGGACCACCGCCTCACTTCAACAACTTCAGGGACATCGCCCACCGGCACGGCGGTCCTGCGAGCACAATTCGGATGTGGTGATGCGCTGCAATTTCGCCTGCTGCGTCAAGGGTTGCGAAACACGAAGTCACGGCGTATGCCAGTCACGCCTTGCGCTGAGGGGCAAAGGCTTTCCCCTGTGATCGATCCCACAACCGGCATTCGGGTGGAGGGTGGACGACAACCCAGCATGGTGCTGGCAGGTACTCAGATATACGCACGTAGCTTGCCGCAGTCGTGGATCCGTCCAGGTCAGCGCTTCAGTCGAGTCGGGCTGGCCGGATTTGAACCGGCGACCTCTTGACCCCCAGTCAAGCGCGCTAACCAAGCTGCGCCACAGCCCGTCGTGATCCAGGGAGTCTACCGCTCCTCGATCACAATCCCGAGTGCCCTGGCGGATGCGCCCACCGTTCTTTGTGATGCACCATCACCAACCGCGATTTGTCACGCGGTTCATCCGGGCCGAAATCGGGTCACCGATTGACAATGTCGTAAAGGTTTGCGTCTGAACACGATCCTCCAGATGCTGCGTTGACGCTCGTACAAACGCCCACCTCAAGGAGCCGACGCCCGCAGCGTCACGTTGCAATGGCGTGAACTCAATGCAGAGGGGGTCCAACCGCGGGACACGGTCACTTATCATGAAGCTCGGTCGAACCTTGTGCGGCTCTTCCGCACGGCGTCGGCTTGTCGTCGTTGTGCTGTACGCGATTCAGCAACGAGCGCCCACCCAATCCTGTCTTTTGATGGCACTTGCGCGGGACGAAGTCGTGCACCGAGCGCCCGGGCGCTGAGCGGGCGAGGGGCTCAGCGGCTGCCGCCCCCGTCCAGGCGGATCGTGGTGCCGGTGCAGTACGCGGAGGCGTCCGACGCCAGGTAGAGCGCGCTGCCAACGATGTCCTCGGGCTCGCCGATGCGCCCGAGCGGCATGCGCTGCCGCGCGCTCTCCTCGATCGCCGCGATGTCACCCCAGGCCTTCGAGATGTCAGTCCGGAAGGGGCCGCAGCGGATCGTGTTGACCCGCACCTTGGGCCCGAAGGCCCGCATGCAGCCGAGGGTGAGCGCCTCGAGCCCCGCCTTCGCCGCGCCGTAGGGCAGGGCGTTGGGGGTGGGCGTCGCCGCCTCCACCGAGGACACGTTGATGATCGAGCCGCCGCTCCCGGCCGCCATCCTGGTTCCGAAGAGCGCGCTCAGCCGGAACGGGCCCCGCAGGTTGGTCGCGAGCACCTTGTCCCACAGCTCCTCGGTGACCGCCTCGAGGGAGGGGTAGAGCGGCGACATCCCGGCGTTGTTAACGAGCACGTGCACCTCGCCGAAGCGCTCGTAGGCGGCGGCGGCCAGCGCGTCGCAGTCCTCCCAGCGGCTGACGTTGGCCGCGACCGCCAGGGCCTCGGTCCCGTGGCGCTCGCGCAGCTCGCGGGCGAGCTCCTCGCAGGCGCCGAGCTTGCGGCTGGCGATCACCACTGCGGCGCCCTCGGCGGCGAACCCGGCCACCATGGCCCGCCCGAGCCCCCGGCTCCCGCCGGTCACGACGGCCACCCTTCCTGCGAGCACCCCGTCGCGCCCGGGCGCGCTCACGCGGCGACCCTCGGCCGGCGCCCGGCCCACGGCCGGGCCTCTTCAAGCTCGGCGGCCAGGGCGATGAGGGTCTCCTCGTCGCCGTAGCGACCGACAGCCTGGACCCCGATCGGCAGCCCATCCTCGTTCCAGTGCAACGGGAGCGAGACGGCCGACTGTCCGGTCACGTTGAACGCCGGGGTGAAGGGCACGAAGGCGGCGGCTCGCAGCAGCCCGGCGAGGGGGTCCCCGGGGGGCGAGTCGAAGGTCCCGAGGGGCACCGGCGGCTCGGCCAGGGTCGGGGTGAGGACGACGTCAAGGTCCTCGAACACCGCGGCGATCGTGCGCGTGGCCCGCTGGAGCTCCTGGAGCGCCTTCAGGTACTGCCCGGCGTCGATCGTGCGTCCGAGCTCGCAGATCGCCCAGGTGAGCGGCTCGACGTCCGCCTCGGTGGCCCGCCGCCCGACCCGCGTCTCCCAGTCGGCGAGCGTGAAGGCATTGCCCCCCGCCCACAGCGTGGTGAAGTGCCCGATGAAGGCGTCCCCGTCCACGCTGAGCACGGCCTGCTCGACGCGATGCCCGAGGGCCTCGCAGAGCTCGGCCGCGCCCCGCACGGCCTGCACGCAGTCGTCGTGGACCGGCGCGTCGATGGGGGCCTCGGTGACGAGCCCGATGCGCAGCCGACGCCGGTCAGTGGTCGCTGCGAGGAACGACGGCCCCCGGGGCGCCGGCGCGTAGTAGGGCTCGCCCGGGACGCGGGCCGACACCGCGTCGAGCATCGCCGCGCTGTCGCGCACCGAGCGGCTCACCACGTGCTCACAGACGAGGCCGCTGAAGACGTCCCCGTAGGCGGGGGCGAGCGACACCCGGCCGCGGGTCGGCTTCAGGCCGACCAGCCCGCAACACGAGGCGGGGATGCGAATGGACCCCCCGCCGTCGTTGGCGTGCGCGACCGGGACGATCCCGGCGGCCACTGCCGCGGCCGATCCCCCAGAGGACCCTCCGGTCGTGCGGGTCGGGTCCCAGGGGTTCTTCGTGGCCCCGAACCGCCGGGGCTCGGTGGTCGGCAGGATCCCGAACTCGGGCGTGTTGGTCTTGCCGCAGATGATGAGGCCCGCCTCCTTGAAGCGGGTGGTGAGGAGCTGGTCGCTCCTCGACACGTAGTCGCCGGCGAGGTCGGACCCCTCGCAGAACGGCGTGCCCTCGAGCTCGGCCGCGAAGTCCTTCAAGAGGAACGGGACCCCCCGGAACGGGCCATCGGGGAGCGCCTTGGCCGCCGTCGCCCTCGCCAGGTCGTAGAGCGGATGGATCACCGCGTTGAGCTCGGGGTTCAACCGCTCGATCCGCTCGATCGCTCCCTCGACCAGCTCGAGCGGCCGCACCTCGCCCCTGGCCACGAGGGCAGCCTGGTCGGTGGCGTCCAGCCACCAGATGTCGGTCATGTCGCACCGTACCGTGGCCGGCGACCTCGGGCGGGCCCTCAGGCGTGGTGGATGATCCAGGTGATCCCCTGGTACCCGCGGTAGCCGAGGTAGACGACGAAGGCGACGAGCATCGCCTTGAACGACCACGGCACGTGGCGGTGCTCGGCCTCGGTCAACACGGTCCCGCACCTCGGGCACCCGCCCTGCTCGTTGAGCTCCTCGTCCTCGACGAGGCGGTCGCACTGCTCGCACCAGGCCACTCAGCGGCCCCCGATGCGCACCCGGAGCTTGAGCGGGGTTGGGCCGAGCTCGAAGCGCTCGCGCAGTTGGTGTTCCACATAGCGCAGGTAGTCGGCGGGCATGCGAGCGGTCGCGAAGAGCGTGACGGTGGGCGGGTCGATCGCCCCCTGCACTCCGTAGCGGATGCGAGCGCCTGGGGCCGGATGCTTCGCCTGCAGGTCGCGCAGGGCGCGGTTGAGCGCGCCGGTGGGGATCCTCGTGTGGTAGGCCTCGACGGCCTCCCGCACCGCCGGGAGCACCTTGTGCACGTTGCGGCCGGTCTTGGCCGAGATCCGGATGACCGGGGCCGACCCCAAGAAGGCCAACCGGTCGCCGACGCCGGCGAGCACGTCCTCGCGCTCCTCGGGGGCGACGAGGTCCCACTTGTTCAGCACGACGACCGAGGGGCACCCCGCAACCCCGATGCGCTCGGCCAGCCGCTGGTCCTGGTGGGTCGCCCCCACCGTGGCGTCGATCACGAGCAGCGCGATGTCGGCACCGTCGAGCGCGTCGAGCGCCCGGAGCACCGCGTGGTGTTCGGTCCCAAAGTCGGTGCGCGAGGGCCGGCGCATCCCGGCCGTGTCGACGAAGCAGAATGCCCCCTCCTCGGTCTCGATGACCGTGTCGACGGCGTCCCGGGTCGTACCGGGCATGTCGTGGACGATGGAACGCTCCTCGCCGACCAGGCGGTTGAAGAGGGTCGACTTGCCGGCGTTCGGACGTCCGACGAGCGCGACCCGGGGCACGTCGGGGTCGCGCCCGACGCGCTCGTCGTCGGGGTCGGCGACGTCACCCTCGGGGAGCAGCGCCACGACGGCGTCGAGCAGGTCGCCGGTCCCCCGACCGTGGAGCGCGCTCACCATCCACGGATCGCCCAGCCCGAGTGAGACGAGCTCCCACGCCGCGCCCTCGCGGTTGGTGTCGTCGACCTTGTTGGCGACGAGGAGGATCGGGACCCCGACCCGCTTCATCAGCCGGGCGGTCTCCACGTCCTCCTCGGTCGGCCCGACGGTCGCGTCGGTGACCATGAGGACGACGTCGGCCGCCCCGAGGGCGCGCTCGGACTGGCGGGAGACCTTGGTCGTGAGCTCGTCTCCGCGGCCGAGCCATCCCCCCGTGTCGACGAGGTCGAAGCGGCGCCCGTTCCACTCGGCCTCGAGGGCCTTGTAGTCCCGGGTGACCCCCGGTTCGCTCTCTACGACCGCGGCGCGGCGGCCCACGATCCGGTTGACGAGGGTGGACTTGCCGACGTTGGGCCGCCCCGCCACGACGACCACCGGGCGGGCGCTCGGGCGCTCGGGCGGCACCCGGCTCGGCGCGCTCGTCTCGGTCACGACGTCCCCTCGATGGCCCGGCGCAGGGAGCGGCCGTCGGTCGCGACGACCTCGACCGGGCGAGGGAGGTCGCTCTGGGTCCCCCCGTCGAGGAAGGTCCCCTTGGACAGGCACGCGTCGGGCAGCAGGTAGCGGTGGCCCTCGGGCTCCCCGGCCAGCACCCGGGCGACGTCGCTCGCCGTGAGCAGGCCGGCCACGCCGATGGTGCCCCCGAAGTAGTGGTTCTCGACTGGCACCACGCGCACCGCGTCGCCCAGCTCGCCGAGCAGCGGCCCGAGCACCTCGGCTCCGAAGGTCCCGGTCAGCACGGCGACCGGCGCGCCGGGGGTTCGAGGCGCCGTGGGCTCGGCCCGGGGCGAGCGGTAGCCGGCCGGGGGGGCGCCGTCGACCCAGGCGAAGAACCCCGGCCGGACCCCGTGGGCGGCCCCGGCGTCCCCGCCGAACGCCGCCTCGAAGGCCCGGACCATGCCGATCCCGTTCTCGTGCTGGGGGTAGCCCTCGTATGCCTCGGCCTCGGGGAAGGGCCGCCCGGCCATCAGGTAGTACTCGTCGGAGGCGAAGACGAGGCGCCGCCCGAGGAGCGAGGCGCACAGGTCCTGGTGTCGGTGGATCGTGTCGAGCACCCGGGCCGCCTCGGCCGAGCTGTGGGGCCGCATGTCGGGTTCCTTGGAGAACCGGCTGAGCCCGAGCGGGACCACGCCGACCGAGGCGAGCTCGGGGTACTCGTCGACGATGCCGACCATGGTGTCCTCGAGGACCGCCCCGTCGTTCACCCCCGGGCACACGACGACCTGCCCGTGGACCTCGATGCCGGCATCGAGTAGCACCCGCAGCCACCGCAGGCTGGTCGCGCCGCGCGGGTTGCGCAGCATGGCGGCGCGCACGTCGGGGTCGGTGGCGTGGATCGACACGAACAGGGGTCCGAGACGCTCGGTGATGACCCGCTCGGCGTCGAGCTCGGTGAAGCGGGTGAGGGTGGTGAAGTTCCCGTAGAGGAACGAGAGACGGTAGTCGTCGTCCTTCAGGTACAGGCTCCTGCGCATCCCCTTGGGGAGCTGGTAGATGAAGCAGAAGGCGCAGTGGTTGTCGCAGGTCCGGACCCGGTCGAAGACCGCCGCCGACACCTCGATGCCGAGGGGCTGGCCGGCGTCCTTGACCACGCGCAGCCGCCGGTCGACGGCGCTCCCGGGGCGCCGGACGACCACCTCGACGCGTGCCGCGTCGACCAGCTGCCGGTACTCGATCACGTCGCGGGGCTGCGCACCGTTCAAGGAGAGGAGCTCGTCGCCCACCTCGAGGCCGGCCGCAGCCGCCGGTGAGCCCTCCAGGAGGGCCGTGACCTTGGGGGCCGACATAAGCCCAGGCTACCGGGGTGGGGCACCTGGCCCATCGACGCCCCGGGCCACTTGTCGGGCCAAGAGGGGGCCCCGGTAGCCTGGATCCGTGGGTGTGGACAAGGTGCTGCTCGCCGAGCCCCGGGGGTTCTGCGCCGGGGTGGAGAAGGCGATCAAGGCGCTGGCCTGGATGGTCCGCGTCTTTGACCCGCCCGTGTACTGCTACCACGAGATCGTCCACAACCAGCTGGTGGTCGAGGAATTCCGCAATCTGGGCGTCGTCTTCGTCGACGACGTGGCCGAGGTGCCGGCCGGCGCCCCGCTCATGCTGAGCGCGCACGGCACCGCCCCCTCGGTCGTCGAGGAGGCCCGGGGCAGGGCCCGGGTCGTGGTCGACGCGGTGTGCCCGCTCGTGACCAAGGTCCACCACGAGCTGAAGATGCGCTCGAAGAAGGGCTACCAAGTCCTCTACGTGGGCCACGCCGGCCACGAGGAGGCGGTCGGGACGATGGCGGTCGCCCCCGAGGCCGTGCACCTGATCGAGCACGAGTCGGACCTCGAGGCGCTCGGCGGGATCGACCCCGACACCCCGGTCGCCCTGCTCGCCCAGACCACGCTCAGCCACGACGAGTGGCGCGACCTCATGACCGCCGCCCTCGAGCGCTTCCCGGGCCTCTGGCTGCCGGGGCGAAGCGACCTGTGCTTCGCCACCACCAACCGGCAGGCCGCCCTGCGCGAGATCGCCGCCCGGGTCGACGCGGTGGTGGTCATCGGCTCGCCCAACTCCTCCAACACGGTCGCGCTGGAGAAGGTGGCCACCGCCTCGGGCTGCCCGAGGGTGATCCGGGTGGACGGGCCGGACGAGGTCCCCCCCGACCTGAGCGGCACCGTCGGGGTCACCGCCGGCGCGTCGGCCCCCGAGCAGCTGGTCGAGGCGGTCATCGAGGCGCTCGCCCCGAGCGGGGGCGTGGAGGTCGTGCACGTCACCACCGAGGACGAGTACTTCCCGCCGCCGCCCGAGCTGCGCGAGCTGCTCCGGGCGCTCGCCACGACGGTCGGCCTGCTGACGGGCCGGCCCGCCCCCGGGGAGGCCGACCCCTCGGCGGGTGATCGGAGCGTATCGGCCGCCGACGTGCTCGAGGCCCTGGTCCCCTGAGGGAGTCGACCGCCGCTGGGCGGGGTGGGAGAATGACCAACCGGGAGGCACAACCATGACCAGCATCGACGCCATCACCGACGAGCGGACCTTCACCCGCATGGACGAGTCGACGGCCGAGCAGTGGCAGACGATCGCGACCGAGACGGCGGCCAACCAGCCGAGGGTGGCCGAGCGGGTCCTCGCCCTCTTGCGCTCGCTCGGCGAGATCACCGTCGGGTTCGCGGTCGACCAGCTGACCCACTCGCTCCAGACCGCCACGCGCGCCGAGGAGGCCGGCGCCGACACCGAAATGGTCGTCGCGAGCCTCTGCCACGACATCGGCAAGGCGGTCTCGGTGGCCAACCACCCGAAGATCGCGGCCGAGATGCTGCGGCCCTACGTGTCCGAGCCCGTCTACCGCGTGATCCAGGTGCACCAGGACTTCCAGGGGCGCCACTACTACGAGTACTTCAAGCTCGACCCCGAGGCGCGCGCCCAGTACCGGGGGGAGCCCTGGTACGAGCTGGCCGAGCGATTCGCGGACGACTGGGACCAGACGAGCTTCGACCCCGACTACCCGACCCAGCCGCTCGAGCACTTCGAGCCGATGGTCCGGGAGGTCTTCTCCCGGGCCCGCTCGATCTAGGCGGTCCGCGGCGCCGTGGCCCGCATGCTCGACCGCGAGCAACGACGCGTCGCTGCGCTCGAGCGCTTCGCGATCGAAGAGGCGCGGCGCGACTATCACGACCGCTACCCGGCGGCCAAGCTGTCGCCCGTCGTCGCCCTCATCTGCGCGTACGAGGAGGCCGACAACATCGGCGACGTGCTGAAGGCCGTCCCCGACGTGGCGTGCGGCCTCCCGGTGAGCCCCCTCGTGGTGGTCGACGGCGGCACGGACGCCACTGCGGACGTCTCGCTCCGGGCCGGCGCGATGACCTGCATCTTGCCCACCAACCTGGGCCACGGGGTCGCCCTCCAGGTCGGCTACCGGCTCTGCGTCGAGGGCGGCGCCCGCTACGTGGTCACCCTCGACGCCGACGGCCAGAACGACCCGGCCGAGCTCGAGACGATGCTCGAGCCGCTTGTCAACGACCAGACCGACTTCGTCGTGGCCTCGCGCCGGCTGGGCGTGGACGAGACGAGCGACGAGGTGCGCCGGGCCGGCGTGGTGGTGTTCGCGTGGCTGATGAACCGGCTGACCGGTTCGAGGCTCACCGACACCTCCAACGGCTACCGCGCCCTCAAGGCCGAGCTGCTGGCCGACGTCGTCGACCGGCTCCAGCAGCGCCAGTACCAGACGGCCGAGCTTCTCATCACGGCCATCTCGAGGGGGTGGCGGGTGAGCGAGCGCCCGACGGTGTGGCGGCCGCGCGCCTCGGGCAGCTCCAAGAAGGGCTCGAACCTGTTCTTCGGCTTGCGCTACGCGGGGGTGGTGCTTCGCACCTGGCTGCGCGAGCGCGGCGAGCGGGTCCCTCAGCGGGCCGCTTCGTCGTAGGCGGCCTGCAGCGCCTCTCGGAGCTCGGCGGTCAGCCGGCGCACCTGGCTGCGGGCAACCCGACCCCCGTCGGTGCGTGACTCGGGCTCGACCGGCGTGCCGACCGACACCGAGATCCTGAGCGGCTTGGGGAACTTCGCGCCCTTGGACATCGAGCGCTCGCTGCCCGAGATCCCGACCGGCACGACCGGGGCGCCCGTGCGCGCCGCGAGGAAGGCCACCCCCTCGAGGAGCTCGCCGACGTGTTCGCCGAAGCGGCGCGAGCCCTCGGGGAACATGACGAGCAACTGGCCGCGGCGCAGGACCTCCTCGGCGCGGTGCACCGACTCGCGGTCGGCCCCGCTGCGGTGCACAGGGAAGACGCCCCAGATCTCGAGCAGGCGCCCGAAGCGCGGCGAGCTCCACAGCTCCTCCTTGGCCATGAAGAAGAGCTTCCGGCGGGTGAGGAAGGGCGTGAAGGCGAAGTCGAGGTTGGAGCGGTGCACCGGGGCGATGATGGCGGGGCCCTCGAGCGGGACGAGGTGGCGACCCTTCACCCTCGGACGGAACCAGACCACGAGGATGCCGACGAGGAGCGACCGGCACGCCCGGTAGAAGAGCGAGAGGTGCGGGTCGATCCGGAAGGTGGCCCCCCGCTTGATGCCGGGCCCGTCCTGGGTCTCCTCTGGGGCCCCCCGGTCGGGGATCGGGGTCACAGCCACGACAGCACCTCCTCGACCACATCCTCGACGCTGCGCCCGGTCGTGTCGAGGACGTGCGCGTCGGGTGCGGTGACGAGCGGCGACACCGGTCTGGTCGAGTCGAGCCGGTCGCGCCGGGCGACCCCGTCGGCGGACTCGTCGTGTCCGCGACGGCGGGCCCGCTCGTCGGGGGCGGCGGTCAAGAAGACCTTCAGGGTCGCGTCCGGGAAGACCACCGAGCCGATGTCCCGGCCCTCGACCACGCCGCCCGGGCGCCCGGCGGCCCAGGCGCGCTGGCGCTTCACGAGCTCGCGGCGCACCTCGGGGTTCGCCGCCACGTTCGAGACGGCCCGGCTCACCTCTGGGGTGCGGATGGCGTCGGTGATGTCGTGGCCGTTCATGACCACGCGACGGCCGACCTCGAGCTCGGCCGTCGCCGCGATCTTGGCCACGGCGGCCCCGTCGCCCGGGTCCACCCCGTCGCGGAGGGCCTGCCAGGCGACGGAGCGGTACATGGCCCCGGTGTCGAGGCGTTCGAGGCCGAGCCGCTCGGCGACCGCCCGCGAGACGGTCGACTTGCCGGCCCCGGCCGGGCCGTCGATCGCGATCAGGGGACCGGGCGTCACGTCGCTTCGGCCTCGGGCCCCCAGGCGCCGGACCCCGCCGCCCGCTCCAGGTCGGCCAGGAAGGCCGGGTAGCTGGTGTCGATCGCACCGACGCCCGCGATCGAGCCGCCGGCCGGGCTGGCGAGCGCTGCGACGACGCCCGCCATGGCCAGCCGGTGGTCACCCCGCCCGTCGAAGCGCACCGGGGCGGGACCGATCCCGCCCGTCCCCTCGACGACGAGCCGGTCCCCCTCGGCCCTGGCCCGCCCGCCGCAGGCCTCGACGAGGGCGACCGTCGCCGCCAGGCGGTCGGTCTCCTTCACCGTGAGCTCGGCGACGTCTCGGAAGGTCGTGGTGCCCGTCGCCGCTGCGGCGGCCACCGCGAGGATCGGCACCTCGTCGAGCGAGGGGATCTCGGCGGCATCCACCAGCGTGCCCGAGAGCTGCGAGTGGGCGGCCGCGACGTCCGCGGCGCCCTCGAGGAGCGGGCCGATCGAGACCCTGGCCCCCATGCGCTCGAGGACCCCCACGAACCCGATCCGCTCGGGCCCGGCGTAGAGGTTCGTCACGACCACCTCGCTCCCCGGGACCACGCACGCGCCCACGATCCAGAACGCCGCCTGGGACGGGTCGCCCGGGATGTCGAGGTCGAGGGGCCGGAGCGCCGAGCGACGCACGGTGATGACGCGCCCTTTCCCTCGGGGCTCGACCTCGAGATCGGCGCCGGCCGCCGCGAGCATCTCCTCGGTGTGGGCGCGCGTGGCGACGGGCTCCCGGACGATCGTCTCCCCCTCGGCGTCGAGGCCGGCGAAGAGGATCGCCGACTTCACCTGTGCGCTCGCCATGGGCGGGGTCCAGTCGATGCCCCGCAGCCTCCCGCCGCGCACGACGAGGGGCGGGGTCACACGCTGGCCGCGGCCCTCGAGGGCCGCGCCCATGGCGCCGAGCGGCGCCGCCACCCGGTCCATCGGCCGCCTCGAGAGCGAGGCGTCCCCGAAGAGCGTCGTCGTCCAGGGGAAGCCGGCCACCACCCCGGCGAGGAGCCGCATGGAGGTACCCGAGTTGCCGCAGTCGATGGGGGCGGGTTGCCCGAGGGCCCGACGGCCCCCCGTGACCCTGAGCGACGCCCCGCCGCCGTCCACCTCGGCCCCCATGGCCGCCACCGCGGCGGCGGTCCGGACGACGTCGTCGCCGTCGGAGAGCCCGCGCAGCGCGCTCGTGCCCTCGGCCAGCGCGCCGATGAGGAGCGCCCGGTGCGAGATGGACTTGTCGCCCGGGGTGCGCAGGGTGCCCGCCAGTCGCCGGCCGCCCTCGATCGAGACGCGGTCGCTTCGGCCGGCGACCCTCACGTCAGCCCGACCACGGTGCAGGACTGCCCCCGCGCCTCGACCGCCTTGCGCAGGGTGTCGGCCTCCTCGGCGTCGACGAGGAGCGTGAGCACCCCACGGGGACCCTCGGCCGAGTGGGCGATCGTGAGGTCGTAGATGTTGATCCCGAGGTCGCTCGCCAGCCCGGTGAACTCGGCCAGCACGCCGTAGCGGTCCGGCACCGGGACCCGGAGCTCGGCCAGCCGCTCGGGGCGGGCCGCCCCCGTCGGCAGCTCGCGGCGTGCCGTGCTCGCCCGCTGGAGGAGCTCGAGCAGGCCGCCCCGGTCCCCCGCCGCCACTCTCGCCCGGAGGCCCTGGAGGTCCTCGACGATCCGGTCCAACCCCTGGAGGATGGCCTCGGCGTTGTCGGCGCAGATGTCGGGCCAGATGGAGGGCTGGCCGGCCGCCACCCGGGTCATGTCCCGGAACCCGCCGGCGGCCAGGCGCAGGAGCGCCCCGTCGGCCTTCGCCCCCTCGGCGGCGGCGTTCATGAGGGTGGCCGCCACGAGATGGGGCACGTGGGACACGACCGCCACCAGGCGGTCGTGATCCGAGGGCGAGAGCGTGAGGACGTCGGCGCCGAGCTCGCCCACGATCTCGGTCAAGAGCGAGTAGGTACCGGGGTCGGTCTCCACCGTCGGCGTGAGCACCCAGGTCGCCCCGACGAAGAGCTCGGGGTCGGCCCCGTCGATCCCCGCCTGTTCGGAGCCGGCCATCGGGTGCCCGCCGATGAACCGGGGGTCCTCCAGCGCGTCGACGACTGGCGCCTTCACCCCGCTCACGTCGCTCACCGCCACGAGCCGCGTGCGCCGGGGGTCGGCCAGGATCGCCCCTGCGACCGGTGCGGCGGACGACACCGGCGTCGCGACGAAGACCACCTCGGCCTCGAGGCCCTCACCGACCTCGTCGATCAGCCCCCGCTCGAGCGCTCGCTCGGTCGCCTCGGGGTCGGCGTCCTTGCCGATCACGTGCCAGCCCCGGCGCCGGAGCGCCCATGCGAGCGATCCCCCGATGAGGCCGGTCCCGACCACGAGCGCCGTGCGTCGTTGCTCGCTCATCGGCGGCTGGGCGTCCGGGGCGCCCCCTCAGACCGGGAGGTCATCGCGGAGCCCTTGGGCGCCGTGCAGATAGACGTGGCGGAGCTCCTCGCGCGAGCGCATGGTCGTGATGTGGAGGAGCACGCGCAGGCACCTCGGGGTGCTGTCGGCCACGGCGATCTCGGCCGCGCACAGCAGGGGGACGGCGCCGAAGCCGATGTCCCGGGCGCCGGCCGCCGGGAAGGCCGAGGTCACGTCGGGGGTGGTCGTGAAGAGGATGCTGATGATGTCGTCCTCGATCAGCCCGTTGCGCTCCATGATCGCGACGAGCAGCTCCTGGATCCGCGCCGCGATCTGCTCGGGGGTGTCCTCGTCGACCGTCGTCGCGCCGCGCAGCGCTCTCGTGGCTGGGGTGCCGGGCATCGAGGTCGCATGCTATCGGGCCCGCCGAAGCGGTCCCGTCCCACGCCCACCGCCGCCGGTCACCGGTGGGCGGCGATGGCGAGCGCCCGCACCTCGGCCGAGGTGAGCTCGCGCCAGTGGCCCGGCGGAAGCGAGCTGTCGCTCAGCGGGCCGATGCGGGTCCGCACCAGCCGACGGACCCGGTGGCCCACCGCCTCGCACATGCGACGGACCTGGCGGTTGCGCCCCTCGAGGAGCACGATCCGCAGCACGCCCGGGGCGACCACCCCGACGCGGGCCGGCGCGGTCACGCCGTCGCCGAGCTCGACGCCCTGGCGCAGGCGCCGCAGCGCGCCGGGGTTTGGGGTGGCGTCGAGCTCGACCAGGTACTCCTTGTCGACCCCGTGGGAGGGGTGGGCGACCGCCTGGGCGAGCTCCCCGTCGTTGGTGAGGATGAGCAGGCCCTCGGTCGCGAGGTCGAGCCGGCCGATCGGGAAGACCCTCGGCTCGTCCGGCACGAGATCCACCACGGTGCGGCGGCCCCGGGCGTCGGAGGCCGCCGAGAGCACGCCGGCCGGCTTGTTGAGGAGGTAGTAGACGAGGCCGGCGGCGGTGGCCACCGGGACCCCGTCGACGGCGACCCGGTGCTCGCCCGGGCGCACCCGCTGGCCGAGGACCGCCGGCCGGCCCTCCACGCTCACGCGACCGGACTCGATCAGCTCGTCGCAGGCGCGGCGGCTGCCGAAGCCGGCGCGGGCGAGGACCTTCTGGAGCCGCTCGCCCTCTCGGTCGGGTGTGGCCGGCTCGAACAAGCGGGGTCAGTCGCCGAGGGCGGGCCGGAGCCGGTCCTCGAGCTCGACCACCGCCTCGGGCCCCGGCAGGTACTCCTCGATCGGCGGCAGCTCGGCGAGCGAGTCGATGCCGAGGCGCTCCAAGAAGAGATCGGTCGTGCCGAAGAGCACCGCCTGGCCCGGTCCCTCGGCCCGGCCCACCGGCCCGATATAGCCGCGCTGCTCGAGCAGCCGAACGACCCCGTCGACGTTCACGCCGCGCAGCGCTGAGATCTGGGTGCGGGAGACCGGCTGGCGGTAGGCGACGATCGCGAGGGTCTCGAGCGCGGCGGTGGACAGGCGGTGCGAGACGTCGCGGTTCGCGAACCGCTCGACGAAGAGGGCCTGGTCGGGGTGGGTCTGGAACCGGTAGCCGCCGGCGATCTTGGCCAGCACGAAGCCGTGTCCGGCACGCTCGTAGGACTCGGTGAGCTCCCTCGCCGCCGCCTCCACGCGCTCGGCCCGCTCCTCGAAGAGCTCGGCCATGAGGCTCGGGGTGACCGGCTCGATGGCGACCATGACCACCGCCTCGATGGCCCGGCGAAGCTCGTCGTCGGTCACGGCGCCGGCTCAGCCGTTGTACTCGTCGAGCACGATCGCCCCGACGCCAACGCCGACCAGCTCGGCGCCCGGGACCCACTCGATGGAGAGCTCGCCGAAGGTCCGGCCCTGCCCGAGCTGGACCCGCCCCAGCTTGCAGAGCTCCAAGATGGCGAGGAAGCGCACGATTACCTCGATGCGGGTGCCCAGGTGCCCGGTCAGCTCGGTGAAGGTGGTCGAGCGTCGGGCGGGCAGCTCGACGGCGAGCTCCTCGACCGCCTCGGCCACCGTCAGGGTGTCGACGGTGACGTGGCTGAGGTCGACCCGGGGCACCGGTCGCTCGGCGGTCGCCCGCAGGAAGGCCTCGGCCAGGTCTCGGGCGTCCACCCCCTCGAGGAGGTCCGGCGCGTGCACCGAAAACCCCTCGTCGAGGCCGCTCACGCGGGGCGCCGAACGGGCGGCGTCCTCGGCCAACTGGACCAGGCGGTCGGCCACCGCGGCGTAGGCCCGGCACTCGAGCAGGCGGGACAGAAGCAGGTCGCGCTCGTCCCAGCCGAGCAGTTCGTCCTCGGGGTCGACCTCGTCGGGGCCGGGCAGGAGCTTCTGGGACTTGAGCTCGAGGAGGATCGCCGCGACGAGGAGGAACTCGGAGAGGACCTCCATGCCGTACGCGTCCTTGGTGGCCTGCATCGTCGCCACGAAGGCGTCGACGACCGGCGCGAGCGGCACGTCCAAGATGTCGAGCTCGTGGGAGGTCACGAGGTGCAAGAGCAGATCGATCGGGCCCTCGAAGACCGGCGTAGAGACGTCGACGCCCACGGCCCGACCATACCGAACCGGAGGCCTCATCTCGCGCACCTCGCGAGGAGGCATTCTTCGACCCCTACGATGGCCGCCCATGGCCACGGTCTTCTCGGGCGTCCAGCCCTCGGGCGACTTCCACCTCGGCAACTACCTGGGCGCGTTCAGGAACTGGGTGGCCGCCCAGGGCGACAACGAGGCCTACTTCTGTGTGGTCGACCTCCACGCCTTGACCCTCGACATCGACCCCGAGGAGCTGCGCCGCCGGACCATCGACTCCGCCGTGATCCTCCTGGCCGTCGGGCTCGACCCCGAGGTGGTCACCCTCTTCGTCCAGAGCCACGTGGCAGAGCACACCCGCCTGGCCTGGCTCCTCGAGTGCACCGCCACCATGGGCGAGCTCAGCCGGATGACCCAGTACAAGGAGAAGGCGGCCCGGGGCGAGATGGTCCGGGTCGGCCTGTTCACCTACCCCGCCCTCATGGCAGCCGACATCCTCCTCTACCAGGTGGACGAGGTGCCGGTCGGCGACGACCAGCGCCAGCACCTCGAGCTCACCCGTGACGTCGCCATCCGCTTCAACAACCGCTACGGCCCCACCTTTACGGTGCCGAGGGCCACGGTGCCCAAGCTCGGGGCGAGGGTGATGGACCTCCAGCACCCCGAGCGCAAGATGTCCAAGTCGGTCGATTCGCCCATGGGCACCGTCGGGATCCTGGACGATCCGGGCGAGGTCCAGCGCAAGGTCATGCGGGCGGTCACCGACGCCGAAACCACCGTCGCGTACGACCCCGAGCGCAAGCCCGGCGTGTCCAACCTGCTCGAGCTGCTCGCCGTGGCGACCGGGGTCGGCGTGGAGCAGGCGGCCGGGACCTACCGCGGCTACGGCCAGCTGAAGCGCGACGTCGCCGACGCCGTCGTGGCGCTCCTCTCCCCCATCCGCGAGCGGGCCCTTGAGCTCGGCTCGGATCTGGGCGAGGTCGAGCGGATCCTGTCGGTCGGCGCGGCGAGGGCCCGTGAGGCGGCGGCACCGACCTACGCCGCAGCGGCGCGGGCGATCGGGCTCACCTCTCCCTAGGGGCCCTCAACGGGGGATCCCGAGGATGGTCGCCCACCAGTTGAAGGTCGAGTCCGACAGGTGCCCGATGAGCGTGGTGTTGCCGTCGGGAATGATCCAGGCGAGGATCACGACGCCGAGCACGAGTGGCATCGTGTACTGGCGGATGCGGAGGTATCCCGGCCACCACGAGGCCGGGAGCATGCGCTCGATGACGACCGAGCCGTCGAGGGGCGGGATCGGCAACAGGTTGAACACCGTCAGCCAGAGGTTGATCACCCCGACGTAGAAGAGCACCTCGGCGAGCAGCTGGGGCCGGGGGTACTCGCCGAGCCCCTGCACCCCGTTGAAGGCGTGGAAGAGCAGCGCGGACGTCGCGCACAGCGCGATGTTCACCGCCGGGCCGGCGAGGGACACGAACACCCCGTGATTGCGCGGGCTCCGGAGCTTGGACACGTTCACCGGCACCGGCTTCGCCCAGCCGAACGCGCCGAAGCCGCCCAGGATCATGAGGAGCGGGAAGATGATCGTTCCGAGGAGGTCCACGTGCGCCATCGGATTCAAGGTGAGGCGGCCGGCCCGCTTGGCCGTGTCGTCGCCGAAGGCGAGCGCGACCCAGCCGTGCGCGACCTCGTGGAGGATGATCGAGGGGACGATGACGCAGAAGAGGATGATCTCCTCGCGGGTGATCCGGTGCGTCGTCGTGAGGACGACCGCCACCGCCACCGCGAGCGCGAGCCACGTCCAGGTCCGCGACGAGTTGGCGGGCCGCCGTCGGGTGGGCGCCGGACCCTGCGGGGCGCCCCGGGGGCCCGGACCGGGGGTCGTGCCGGGGGGGTAGTAGTAGCCGCCCGAGCCATAGGGGCCGGCGCCCGGGGGCACCGAGCCCCCGCTCCCCGCGCCCGGGTCGTGGGGCGCGCCATGGTCCCCCGGCCACCGGCCGGGCGGGTCGCTCATGGGATCAGGCTCGCGAGGCGCAGGTGATGCAGAGCCGGGCCGCCGGCTTGGCTTCGAGCCGGGCGGCCGAAATCTGCTGCCCGCAGCGCTCGCAGTGGCCGTAGGTCCCCCGCTCCACCCGCTCGAGCGCCGCCTCGACCTCGGCCAGGGCGTCCTTCAGCTCCCCGGCCAGCGCCTCGACCTCACCGCGCTCGGCGGTCACCTGGCTCGTGTCGGCGAAGTTCGAGTCGTAGTTGAGGCCCCCGGTCTCCCCGTGGCCGAGCTCGGCGAGCTGGCCCGCCAGGCTGGCGCGCTCCTCTTCGAGCAGCCCGCGGTAGTCGACCGCCGGTTCGGACGCTGGGGCGTCGTTCGCCATGGGGTCAGCCTAGAGGTTCCCCCTCCCCGGGCGGCGCCCGGTGCACAATTCCCCCGCTTGCGCCCTGTCGCTCCGGGATCCGGGGCCCTGGTCCCATGCGTGGGGACCTTCGGCCCTGGAAGAGGCCCCGCCCGGGCTTCATGGTGAAGATCGTTGCGATCGTGCGACGAGGGGAGGCACCGTGACTGAGACCGCCGAACGCCTGAGGGGAGCGAGCGGGTGGGAGCAGGAGCTCTACTCGGCGCTCCGGGCCCACGAACGCGAAGAGGCGGGCGTGATCGCCGCCTACAGCGAGTACGCGGCGCAGAGCCCCTCGGCGACGGTCCGCTACCTGATCTCCATGATCCTGGAAGACGAGCACCGTCACCACAAGGTCCTCGACGAGCTCGCCAACGCGGTGCGCGCCGACGCGACCATGGAGGAGACCGGGCCGCGGGTCCCGCTCTTCGACGTCCATTCCGGCGACGGTCCGCTCCTCGAGGCGACGCGGCGGTTCATCGCGCTCGAGCGTCAGGACCGCGAGGAGCTCAAGCACCTGTCCGGGCGCATGCACAAGCTCGGCGGGGAGCTCGACGCGTTCGTGCTGCAGCTGCTCCTCGCGGACACCGACCGGCACCTGGG
The DNA here is from genome assembly GCA_027315315.1 of Acidimicrobiaceae bacterium. Classification (GTDB taxonomy): domain Bacteria; phylum Actinomycetota; class Acidimicrobiia; order Acidimicrobiales; family RAAP-2; genus Palsa-461. Next base: position 18,326 of record DAHUYG010000050.1, read on the forward strand.
CATCCTCCGCTTCATCGAGCGGCTCGTCCGTCGCTCCCCGCTGCGTTGAGTCCAGCCCTCGCCCCCAGCGCACAGCAGCCGAACCCGAGACCATCACCACCCATCAGCACTGAGGAGACGAAGTGAGCACACTGTCGCCGGCCTTCGGAGCCGTCGTGAACCTGAACGGCCCGGGCCGCTACCTCCACTGGTCGGTCTTCACCGTGTCGGAGGCGAACCTCGTCTTGATCGGGGTGATGGTCGTGATCTTCGGGGTGGCCCTCGTCGCCCCGTTCCCCCACCGCCACCGGGTCGATCCCGAGACCCCGCCCGAGGCCGAGTTCACACCGGCGACCAAGGTGGTCGTGGCCGACACCGGCGACCCGGCCGACGCCCGCATGTGGACCGCCCGCCTGCGCCGGTTGGCCCTCGGGCTGCTCCCGCCGGGCAAGCTCCTCCCGGACCGCCAACCCGCCTACGTCTCGTCGTGGGTCTACGTGTTCGGCGTGGCCAGCCTGGTGACGCTCGGCGTGGTGATCGTCTCGGGCTTCGCGATCGCGCTGGGCGGCGTCGACTGGTGGCACACCAACCCGGTCGGGCACTTCTTCAACAGCCTGCACCTGTGGAGCGTCGAGCTGTTCATGGCGTTCTTGGTGATCCACCTGTGGGGCAAGTTCTGGATGGCCGCCTGGCGCGGCCGGCGCGCCCTCACCTGGATCACCGGCGTCGTGGCGTTCATGGCCTCGATCGTCGAGTGCTTCACCGGATACCTCTCCCAGCAGAACTTCGACTCGCAGTGGATCTCCACCAACGGCAAGGACGCCATCAACGCGACCGGCCTGGGCTCGCTGTTCAACCTCTTGAACTTCGGCCAGATGCTTCTCTGGCACGTCGTCTTGATCCCGATCGTGCTGCTCGCGATCGTCGGGGCGCACGTCTTGCTCGTGCGGGTGCGAGGGGTCTCGCATCCCCTTCCGCCCAAGCCCATCAGGGGCCGGGCGGCCCGGAAGGCCGCCTCGCGTGCGGATGCCGCCGAGTGGCGGGGCCCCATGCGCCGCTACGACCTCGCGAAAGAGGCCTCGGTCGCCGGCGCGGTGGCGCTGTGTCTCGTGGTCCTGCTCGCCGCGCTCCTCTCGTCGCCCGACGACCCGCCGGTCACGATCGCGAGCTGGGCCAAGGTCGCCCCGGCCGACTTCGTGGCCACCACCGCCACCGAGCTCGCCGGGACGAGCGAGACGGCCACCTACGGCCCGCCGTACAACAACGGCACCCACAACCGCCAGTCGCTGTGGTTCTCCTGGCAGACGCTCTGGGGTGTCCGGAACCCGATCGACGCCGCCCAGAGCTTCGTGCTCTCCCCCCTGTCGACCCAGGCGGCCACCGATCCGGTGCTGGCCGGGGAGCTGCACCGATACACGTCGGCACCCTCGAGCGTGCAGAAGGCCTGGGACCAGGCCTACCTGAAGGCCGTGACCCACCTGCAATTCGTGCACGACCAACCGGTGGTGCCGCGCGCCGCCGACGGCCCAGTGCCCGGCATGGTCGACATCGAACTGCGCCTGGCCCGCTCGGGCGCCCTCGACGCCGACCTCCTCGCCCAGCACCCCTTCTATGGGACCGACTTCACCAAGCCCCTCTTGTTCTTGGAGGACGGCAGCTATTTCGCCCAGAAGGCCAAGGCCGACCACCTGACCGGCTCCCAGTGGGGGGTCATGAACGAGACCGGGAGCTACCCGGGCCAGCCCTGGCTGTGGCTCTACACGCTCTGGTACCAGATCCCGGCGTTCTCGAGCTCGGCCAACGTCGACCTGATCGCCATCTACCTGACCGGGTTGGCCACGCTGATGCTGCTGGCGGTGCCCTTCTTGCCCGGGCTGCGCGACATCCCACGGCTCATCCCCGTCCACCGCCTGGTGTGGCGGGAGTGGAACCGCCCGCCGGCGGCCGCCGGGGAGGGCGCCGGCGGCGGCGAGGCGCCTAGCCCGAGCTGACCTTGGCCCGGCGGGGCCGGGTGGTCGTGGTGGTGGCCGAGCTCGCCTGGGGCGCAGCCGACATGGTGATGAAGTCGCGGGCCCACCACGACTCGAAGTAGCGGATCGGTCCCCCGGCCATCGACGAGATGAGCTCGCTGCCGTTGCTCGGCGTCGCTGCGGCGGTGGGCACGCTCGGGGTGTAGGTGGTGAAGTTGACCCAGTCGGTGTTGATGTCGAGCTCCATCGCACGCACGGCCCCCGCCCGGGCCAGGATGTCGGCGAGGTCGGTGATGTTGAGGCCGGGCCCGCCCACATAGACGAGCGCCCCGTCGGCGGTGATGCCGAGGCCCGATCGCCAGACGTAGACCTGGTTGCCGAGCGTCGCGCCCCACTGGGTCGTGTCGGACGCGTTCAGGCCTGGCACCGGCTGGCCGTTGTCGACCACGAGCTGCAGGTTCTGGCGGACCGAGACCACGTCGGGGGTCATCGTTACCTCGGTCCCCCAGGTGCCGATGTTCGAGGTCCCGTTCTTGTACACGACAAAGGAGGCGGCCCCGGTGCGCAGCGGGAGGATCAACTTGCCATCGGTGTAGTAGCCGCCGTTGGCCGCCGACATCAAGAACCCGGCGTTGAACGCCGCCACGAGGCTCTGCGCGGCCGAGGGCGAGATCGGGGCGGTGTAGGGGTAGGGCCCGCCGCCCGGGATCTGGCTCCCCGAGTACAAGGTGGCCCGCAGCAGCTTGGTGTCCATCCAGGCTACGCCGACCACGTAGCTCGTGTGCACCGCGTCGGGCCGGAGCGTGGTCTCATAGACCGCCGGGATGCCCCCGACGGTCCGCCCGACCGGTGACCACTGCCCCTCGCCGGGGATGGCCGGCGAGGCGAACGGGACGATCGGGGCCGGCGGGTCGAGGTGCGGCGGGCCGCTCGGCGCGACGTGGGGCTTGGACGTCGGCTTCTTGATGGCACCGGCCGGCGGCGTGCCCCCGACCGGCGGCGGATGGTGGCTGTACCAGACGTTCTCGATCCAGTTGACGATGCTCGCCCCGCCGTTCTCCCGAGCCCACTCGGCGAAGCGGCCCGGGATCGAGCTGCCGAGGGTCGGATTGGTGAGGGCGAAGCCCACCGAGATCGCGAACCACGCGAGGAAGGCGGCCAGCGCGACCAGCACCCCGGCCCGGATCCTGCGGTGGCGCAGTGTGCGGACCTTGCGCTGGCGGTGCCGGCCCCGGCCCCGCCTCGCGGGGCGCACGGTGGCGCGCGGGCGGCGGTCGGGCGCCGAGGGCGGTGTCCGGACGGGCAGGGCCATCAGCCGATCTTCCCCACGAAGACCCAGGATCCCACGTGGGGAACGACCACGATTCCGAGCAGGACGCCGAGCACCAGGCTGGTGGCGATCGTCCACTGGCGGACCCCGGCCCCGCGCACCTGGCGCCGGGTGCGGTAGTAGAGGTCTCGGGGCGCCAGGCGGGCCGTGTCGACGATGTGACCGAGCACGTGGACGGCCAACGCGCCCAACCACAGCACGAAGCTCGCCTTGTGCAAGAAGAGCAGCTGGGAGCGCATCGAGACCGGACCGAGCAGGAGCAGGATCCCCGAAGCGAAGACGACGACGGTCAGGACCACGACGACCGGACCGAGCAGGCGAAGGAGCGCCGGGGGCGGGCCCTTGCGGCGGTACTCGGGGGCGCCCCGGTAGTAGCGGGCGAAGCGCCACATCGTGCTCCCCATCTTCAAGAGCACCGGGGGCACGAGGAGCATGCCGATGAAGACGTGTGCGCTCAGCATCGGGCGGATCTGGAGGATCGTGACGCCCTCGGCGGCCAGAAGGACGACCAAGAGCGCGGCGGTGCTCCCCGTCAGCCGGGCGTTGCCCTCGACACCCTCGCGCTCGCGCCGGGAACGACGCTCCGAGGCGAGGTCCCGGGGCTGCTCCGCCGGAGCGTTGCCGAGGTCGTAGTAGCGGAACCCCACGGGGGGCGGAGCCGGCCGGGTCCTCGGGGCCAGCCCGGGGTGCGAGGACGACGCAACGAGCCGGGGGCGGGGATCGGGTGGGCGTTTCATCGTCTCGGACCCCCGCCTCGCAGCTGGGCCACGATCCTCGCCTCCGCGCGCGTGGGCTCGGGCCCGGGCCCGTCGCCTCCGCGCCGGGTGGGCGTTGGGACGCGCACCGGGGCGTCCATGACGTGGATGGCGAGATGCGGGCACATGTCGACGGCCCTCCGGGCGTGCTCCATCAGCTGGGGCGTGAGTGGTTCGTCCGACACGATGGGATACCCCCAGGGGTCGAGCGTGATGCGCTCGGGGAACAGCTCGGCGCAGAGCCCCTCCCCGGCACACGAGACCGGGTCGACGACCATCTTGAGGGCCCGCCTCATCGCGGCCTCGCGGCGACGCCGCCTTGGCGCCTCAGGACTCGACCCCGGAACGGGAGCTCGCTCGGCGCTCCCACCCGCCTGCAGGGACCGCTGCGCAGGTGCGCCGCGACCTCCGAAGCGAAGACGGCGCACGCGCTCGTGACGAAGCGGGCCACCCCGTCGGGGTGTCGGCAGGCGCCCCGGCCCTCGACGAGCGCGCACAGCTCGCCGATCGCCTCGACGTTCGCGCGCGATTGTCGGGCGAACGCGAGCCCCTGGAGCACCTCATCGAGCGCGGCCAGGCCGTGCACACACGGACCGCACTGGCCGGCCGACTCGCCCTCCATGTATCGGACCACCCTGGCGACCTCGGCGAGCGGGCAGGCGTCGTGGCCGAGGAGGACCACGATGCCCGCTCCAAGGGTCGCCGAGCTCGACCTCGCCGAGTCCTCGCTCAGATCGAGCCCGAGCAGCGTGTCGATCGTGACCCAGGTCCCCCCGTAGCCCCCGAGCAGTGCGCCCTGGTAGCTGCGGGTCGCGTCGGGCCCGAGCCCGAGCACCTCGCGCAGCGGCGTCCCGAACGCGGCCTCCTGGACCACCGGCCCGCCGGGCCGTCCGCTCACCGTGAGGAGGGTGGTGCCCGGGTTCCGCTCGGTCCCGAGCGCCCTGAACCAGCGGGCGCCGTAGCGGGCCACGAGCGCCACGTGCGCGAGCGTCTCGGCGTTGTGCACGAGGGTCGGCCGGCCGTCGACCCCGCGCTCTCGGATCGGCCGGATCTCGATGAACGAGGGCACGGCGGGGCGGCCCTGCACGCCGTTCACCGCCGCTGACTCCTGCCCGGAGATGAAGCCCGGGGGCGCCTCGAGCACCTCGACTGGGACCGGGTCGAGGCCGTGGCGCTGCCGGGCGCCGACCGCCGCGAGGAGGGCGTCGCTCAGATGCCGCGGCACGTAGGCGACCCCCCGTCCGGCCCCGAGGGCCGCCGCCGCTGCGGCGGCCCCGTCGAGGACCAGGTGTGGGGTCCGGGCGAGCAGGAGCGCGTCCTTCGCGCTCGCCGGCTCACCCTCGGCGCCGTTCAAGATGACCGTCGGGCGCCGGCCGGCGGCCGCCACCGAGCGCCACTTGGCGGCGACCGGGAAGGCCGCGCCGCCGTGGCCGCGCAAGCCGCTGTCCTCGAGCTCGGGTTGCAGGTGATGGCGCACCCAGCGCAGGTCCAGGGCGCCCCAGCGCTCGAGGTGCTCGCCCAGCCCGACTGCGCCCCCCTCGGGCCGTAGGCCGCGCAGGAGGCGAGGCAGTGCCGCCGGATGGGGCGCGCCGGAGGTCACTTCCCGGTGCATCGTCGTCGTCATGGGGACTCCCCCCCGTTGTTGGCGGCCGAGGTGCCCGAGACGGAGCCCGAGACCGTGTGCTGTCCCTGGTCGATGTTGAGCTGCATGGCGAGCGCGTCGGCGGCACCTTGGCCCGACACCGTCGCGCCGATGGAGGTGCCCTCGAGCGAGGTCACCTGGCCGCGCAGCGAACCGAGGGTGACGTTGCTCGAGGTCAACGCGACGCCACCGTCGACTGCGTTGCCGAGCAGCGTCACGACGAGCGGCACCCCGTCGGAGGACAGGCGCATCGAGAGCACGACCTTCTCCCGGCCGCTCACGTCGGGGCCGGTGACCGAGACGGTCCCGTCCAGCGCGCTCGTGAAGGGGATCGCCGGCGCTCCGGGCGACGCCGATCCGCCCGACCCACCGCTTGTCGAGGCGGGCGAGCCCGTCGTGGCGCCGCCGCTCGTCGAGGCGGACGAGCCCGTCGTGGCCGCTGCGATCTGCGCCAGCACCGCGCTCGAGGTGCCCGCTCGCCTCGACCAGCCCGGGGCGAGCGGGCCGACGAAGGCAAAGACGGCCGCCGCCAGGAGCACGAGGGTGGCGGCCACGCCCGCGCCGAGCCGCCAGGTCGGGCTGGCGGACTGCGCCTCGACCAGCCGCCAGCCGAGGGCCCCGATCACCGCCACGGCGCAGAGGAGGTAGACGAACTGCGCGCCGAAGAGGTGCGTGTCGCTCCCCGACCCGAGCCCGTGGAAGAGGGCGACGGGCCAACAGGCGTAGGCCGCCCAGTGCACCGTCCGCCAGGCTCGCCGGCCGATCCGGTGGCGAAGCGCGCTCGTGACGGCGACCGCCAGGAGAAGGTCGAACGCGCACGCGCCGAGGCCGATCCAGAGCGGCCGGTACGGGGAGGCGAAGGGGATGACGGCGTCGAGGAGGGTGATCGGGACGAACCCGTCGGCCACGGTCGTCACCACGTGGATCACGATCACGACGAGGGAGAGCACCGACAGGTTGCGGTGCACCCCCTGGGAGACGAAGCGGGGCCAGCGCTCGGTCGCCCAGCCGACCGAGCAGGCGATGCCCACCACGACGGTCGCCGTGAGGACGATCAGCGCGACCAGGCCGCTCGCCCGGGTGAAGTACCAAAACGTCGTCCCGCTGTGACTGACGGTCGCGAGCACGCTCAGGCCTCCACCAGCGGCCGCGGCTGGCCGGTCCCCCAACCGCCGGTCGTGGCGAGCCGGCCCCGCTCGGTGACGAGGCGGGCCGGGAGCCCCCGCGACACGAGCCAGCTGGTCGCCCCCTCGCCGAGCACGAGGGCGGCGGTCGACGCCGCGTTGGCCTCGAGGCAGCTGGCGGCGGCGACCGAGACCGTGCGCCACGGCGTCCTCGCCGGCAGGCCGGTCTCGGGATCGATGATGTGGTGCACGAACTGCCCGCCCCGGCTCCAGCGCCGGCGCCACAGGCCCGAGGTGGCGAGCCCACCGGAGCGCAGCGTCACGGTCTCGGTGCTCTCGCCCGACGCGAGGTCGCTCAGGCCGACCGCGAACCCCTCCTCGGGCACCGGGCCCCCGAGGGCCACGTCGCCGCCGAGGGAGACGAGCGCGCCGACGCCAAGCCTGGTCGAGACCGCGGCGGCGATGACGTCGGCCGCCCAAGCTTTGGCGGTGGCGCCGAGGTCGACGACCGTGCCCGGCGCGATCCGCACGGTGCCCCGCTCGTGGTCGATCTCGATGCTGCGCCAACCCGGCACGGCGCAGCGCCTCGGGAGCGGAGACGCGTCGCCCCCGGCGATCTGCGCGAAGTCACGGTCATATCCGAGGCGGCAGAGTGCGGCGCCCACGGTCGGGTCGACGAGGCCGCCGGTCGCCTCGGCCATCGCGAGGGCGACGTCGAGCAGCTCGATGAGGTCGGCACTCGCCTCGAAGGGCCGACCGGCGGCGCGCCCGAGGGCCGAGATCTCCGAGTCGGGCCGGAACCTGCTCGCGACCTCGTCGAGGTGCGCCAGGCGTTGCTCCAAGACGGCGGCGGCCGCTACGAGGGCCCCGGGGTCGGTCACGACGATCTCGGCGGTCGTCCCGAGCGCCCGGGTCCGGTAGCGGAGTGGGGCGCCGAGGTGTCCGGGGCCCATCAGCTCGCACCGCTCGAGACGACCGGCGGGGCCTGGGTCTGCACCGGGACGGTGCTCGGAGGCGAGAGGGTGGTGGGCGAGGTGGCCGAGGACGAGGAGGACCCCGACGCCGCCCCCGGGGCGGTGGTGGGCGCCGTGGTCGTCACCGACGACGAGGAGGAATTCGAGCCGTGCTGGTGGCCCGGGAACGCCTTGGCCACATAGAGCCCGAGCGCGGCCATGGCCGCGACCGAGCCGATGACGGCGGTGCGGGTCACGCTCCCGATGCGGGCAAGCGAGGCGTCGCGGCGGTGTCGAGCCAGGCGCTCGAACCTCGCGTGCCCGTGCTGGTGGCGCCCGGCCATGCATCCCACGCTATGGAGGCTTCCTGAAGGCCGGATTACAGGGGTGCAATTTGGCGCTAAGAAGGCCCTAAGGAACGCCTAATGGGGCGGGGGGCGCTGGTGTCGGGTCGACCCGCCGCCCTCGGGGACCCGCTCCAAGCGCACCGGGATGGGTTCGGCGCCGGCGTCGTCGCCTGGCGGGCGCTGGCCGGGCACCGGCGCGTGGCGGAGCGGGGCCCGCCGCCACGACACCTCCATGTGGGCGCCGCCCAGCTCGGAGCGCCGGACCACCCAGGCTCCCCTGGTGCCCTGCACCACGGCGTCGGCGATGGCGAGGCCGAGGCCGGTGCCCTGGTCCCCGTCGGCCAGGCGGTGGAAGCGGTCGAAGATGCGCGGCACGTCCTCGGCGGGGATCCCCGACCCGCTGTCGTCGACCTCGAGCGACACCCGGCTCCCGACGCCCCGGACCCGCACCTCGACGCGCCCACCGCTCCCGGCGTGCTTGAGCGCGTTGTCCACCAGCACCCCGGTCAGTCGGTCGATCCCCTCCACCGACCCCTGGACGACGAGGGGGGTCCGTCGGTCGCAGAGGAACTCCAAGGAGACCCCGAGCCGCTCGCTCACCGCTGCGAACCGCTCGGTGCACGCGCCGGCCACCTCGGCGACGTCGAGGGTGCTCCGTTCGGCCCGCTCGGCCTCGGCATCGGTGCGGGCCAGCCAGAGCAGGTCGTCGACGATCCGGCGCAGCCGACGGCCCTCGCCGCCGATCCTTCCCAGCGCCGCCTCGTAGTCCGGCCGGTCGCGTTTGCGGCTCAGTGCGAGCTCGACCTCGGCCTCGATGACGCTGAGCGGCGTGCGCAGCTCGTGGGAGGCGTCGGCGGTGAACTCGCCCTGGCGTCGGCGGATCAGTTCGAGTGGTGCCGACGCGCGCAGCCCGATCAGGAGCGACCCGATGAAGACCGCCGCCACCAGCACGCAGCCGAAGATGAGCTCGGGCCCAAGGACGGCCGAGCGCACCCGGGGGATCTCGATCGCGCTCGCGCCCGCCACCACCCACCCGGTGCCGTGCGCATCGGCCACGAAGCGGAACGGCGTGCCCGCAATCGAGAGCGTCACCGGTGCATCCCCCCACCGTCGCCTCGGGAGCGTCGGGGCGCCGAGGGTGCTCGCGCTCGTGGCCCCGGTCGCGGAGACGGCCCAGGTGAAGATCGGCACTTCGTCGACGTCGGCACCCCGCGACAACAGGTCGCTGCGGCCGGTCGCATCGTGGATCGGGGCGGGGAGCTGCGAGGGGACGATCGAGGCCAGGCGGCCCTTCAGCCGGTTGTCCACCTCGTGGGTCAGCCGGGACGTGACCACCAGGTTCAAGACGAGGATCCCGATCACATAGCAGGCGATGACGATGGCGGTGGCCAATCCGGCCACCCGCGCCGCGTTGGAGCGGTGGGTCGGGTCCCTCCTCATGGACCCACCAACCGGTAGCCGGTGCCCCGCACGGTCTCGATCCGCGCCGTGCTCCCCTCGAGCTTGGAGCGCAACCGTGCCATGTGCACCTCGATGGTGTTGGAGCCGAGGGCGTCGGCCTCCTCTTCCCACACCGAGGTCGCGATGGCCCGGCGGGTGACGACCGAGGGGAATCGGCGCAACAAGAGCTCGATGATCCCGAACTCCGTCGCGGTGAGCGAGATGGGCTCCCTCGCCTTGGTGAGGACCCTCGACGCCGGCTCGAGGCGGAGGTCGCCGCATTCGATGGGGGCGGCGAAGCGGAGCGGCGGGCGGCGCTGGAGTGCCTGGAGGCGCGCCAGGAGCTCGCCGAAGTCGAAGGGCTTCACGAGGTAGTCGTCGGACCCCGCGTTGAGCCCGCTGATGCGGTCGGCCGGCGTGTCACGGGCGGTCAGCATCAAGACCGGCGTCCGCACGCCCGCCGTCCGGGCCTCGCGCAGCGCCTCGATGCCGCTGCGCACCGGCATCCGCCAGTCGAGCACCGCCACCTCGTACTCGTAGATCTGGAGGTGGCGCAGGGCCTTCTCCCCGTCGTCGACCGCGTCGACGACATAGCCGTTCTCCCGCAGGCCCCGCGCCAGCACCTCGCGCAGCCCCGCGTCGTCCTCGGCGACGAGCACCCTCACGGCGGGTCCCGCTCGGTCATGGCAGAAGTCTTCTCCATGGACCGGCCGGCGGCGGCGCGACTCAGGCGCTGCGTGCCGGGCGGCGCCCGGCACGGGGATGGGCCGCCTCGTAGGCGGCCCGGAGGTGCTCGGCCGACACCTTGGTGTAGAGCTGGGTGGTCGCGATCGACACGTGGCCGAGCAGTTCCTGGACGACCCGGATGTCGGCGCCGTGGGCGAGCATGTGGGTGGCGCACGAGTGGCGGAGCGCATGGGGGCTCACCGGTCGGGCGATGCCCGCCTGGCGCGCTCGCCCGGCCACGACGGCGAAGGCCCCCTGGCGAGAGAGCCGCCCGCCGCGCTGGTTCAAGAAGACGGCCTCCGAGTCGTCGCGGCGCCGCCAGCGTGCCGGGGCCATGGCGCCGCGCCCGAGCTCGGCGAGCCAGGCGTCGAGCGCGCGGGCGCACATGGTGCCGACCGGCACGATCCGCTCCTTGGAGCCCTTGCCGTAGAGACGGATGAGGCCCTCGCCGCCCGCGAGGTCGGCCAGATCGAGGCCGACCGCCTCGCTGATCCGGGCGCCGGTGCCGTAGAGGAGCTCGAGGAGCGCCCGGTCCCGGCGCGAGCGGGCGTCGCCCGCCTGCACCGTCGCCAAGAGGCGCGACACCTCCTCCTCGCTCAGGGCCTTGGGCAGCCGGCTCGGAAGGCGGGTGCCGTCGACCTCGGCCGTCGGATCCGAGCGGGCGCGGTCCTCCTCGACCAGGAACTGGTGGAGGCCCCGCAACACCGACTGGGCCCGGGCGATCGACGCCGGGCCGTGGCCCGAGCTGCGCAGCGACGCCAGGTGGTCCTCGACGTCGGTGCTCGACGCTCGCTCGAGGGTCGTCCCCTTGGCGGCGAGGGTCGCCTCGTAGGCGGCGAGGTCGCGTCGATAGGCGCGCACCGTGAGCTCGGCCCGGCCGCGCTCGACGGTCAGCCAGGAGAGGTACTCCTCGGCGTCATCGGAGAGGACCGCCCCAGCCACGGCTCAGGCCCGGCGCGCGAGCGCCTCGCGGGCGAGCGCGATGCCCGCGAGCGTCACCGCATCCATGAGCTCGCCCGCCGCGACCATGGCAGGCACCTCGTCGATCGGCACCACCTCGAGCGTCATGGCCCGTTCCTCGGGGCCCTCGCGCCCGGGCGCGCAGCTCGACAGCCCCGTCGCGAGGTACACCCGGGTGAGCTGATCGGAGACCCCGGGGGACACCGGGAGGGCGGCCAGCTCCTCGAAGCGCTGCGCCTCGAGGCCCACCTCCTCGGCCAGCTCTCGGCGGGCGGTGGCGAGGGGCTCCTCCCCCGCCACGTCGCAGGTGCCGGCGGGCATCTCGAGCACGGTGCGTCCCATCGGTCCCCGGAACTGACGGACCAGGGTCACCCGGGACGACCCGTCAACTGCGATGATCCCGACCGCCCCGGGGTGCTCCATGAACTCGCGCTCGAACTCCTCACCCTCGGGGCTGGAGAATCGCCCCCGGACCATGGCGAGGCGCCGACCCCGCCAGAGGACCTCGGTGCCGAGCGTCTCGAACCCGCCACGAGCCGTCGGCTCGGGTCCATCGGGCCGCCCGCTCAGCGAAGGTCCAGCTCGATCAGGTGAGGCTCGCGGCCCTCGGCCCGCTCGAGGGAGGCCGCGACGAGCTCACGGAAGAGGGGGTGGGGCCGGTCGGGCCGGCTCTTGAACTCCGGGTGGCCCTGGGTGCCGATCCAAAATGGGTGGCCGGGAAGCTCGATGAACTCGACCAGGCGGCCGTCGGGCGAGTTGCCCGAGCACGAGAGCCCGGCGGCCTCGAGGCGAGACCGGTAGCGGGAGTTGACCTCGTAGCGGTGGCGGTGCCGTTCGGAGACCACCTCGGTGCCGTAGATGGACGCCACCTGGGAGCCGGGGGTGAGCATCGCCGGGCAGGCGCCGAGGCGCATGGTGCCACCCATGTCCACCACGTCGAACTGCTCGTCCATGAGGGCGATCACCGGGTGCGGGGTGGTGGAGTCGCACTCGATCGAGTGGGCCCACTCCAGCCCGGCCAGGTGCCGCGCCACCTCGACCACCATCACCTGGAGCCCGAGGCACAGCCCGAGGCACGGGATCCCGTGCTCGCGCGCGTAGCGGGCCGCCTCGATCATCCCCTCGACGCCCCGCTCGCCGAACCCGCCGGGGATGACGATGCCGTCGAGGTTCCGCAGCCGATCGCTCTCGAGGAGCCCGGGGACGAGCTCGGCGTCGATCCAGTCGATGTCGACCGCGGCGGCGTGGAAGAACCCGGCGTGGCGGAGCGCCTCGACGACCGAGAGGTAGGCGTCGGGCAGGTTGACGTACTTGCCGATCATGGCGATCCTCACGCGCCGCTCGGCGCTCTCGGCGCGCGTGACCACGGCCTCCCAGCCGCTGAGGTCGATCTTGTGCGCGTCGAGGTCGATGCCCAGCGTGTTGCACAGGTACGTGTCGAGTCCCTCGTCGTGCAGCACGAGTGGGATCTCGTAGATGTTCCCGGCGTCGGCCATGGACACGACCGCCTCGACCGGCACGTCGCAGAGCAGGGAGATCTTGCGCTTCAGGGCGTCTGAGATCGGCTGGTCGCTCCGGCAGACGATCGCGTCGGGCTGGATGCCTCGGCTGCGCAGCTCGGTCACCGAGTGCTGGGTGGGCTTCGTCTTCTGCTCTCCGGAGGGGGCGAGGTAGGGCACGAGGGTGAGGTGCAGATAGCAGACGTTCTGGCGGCCGACGTCCGAGCGCAGCTGGCGGATGGCCTCGAGGAACGGGACGATCTCGATGTCGCCGACGGTGCCGCCGATCTCCACGATGGCGACGTCGACCCCGTCCTCGGCCAGTCGGCGCACCCGCTCCTTGATCTCGTCGGTGACGTGCGGGATGACCTGGACCGTCTTGCCCAGGTAGTCGCCGCGGCGCTCCTTCGCGATCACCGCCGAGTAGATGGACCCGGTGGTCGCGTTCGAGGTGCGCTTCAGGTTGACGTCGATGAAGCGCTCGTAGTGGCCGAGATCGAGGTCGGTCTCGCCGCCGTCCTCGGTGACGAAGACCTCGCCGTGCTCGCCGGGGTTCATGGTCCCGGGATCGACGTTGATGTAGGGGTCGAGCTTGGCCATCGTCACCGCGAGGCCCCGGAGACGCAGGAGCCGGCCGAGCGACGAGGCGGTGAGGCCCTTGCCGAGCGAGCTGGACACGCCCCCCGTGACGAAGACGAACTTGGTCACCTGGCTGGTGTCACCTCGCCCGTGCGGTCGGGTAACACTCATATGGGCGGCGCACCCTCACACACTAATGGACGGTCGCGACGGCGATGGTGGAGGTCGCATCCTCAGCGACGCGCCGCTTCGCCTCCCCCGCCCAGCGCGAGCAACTCCTCGGCGTGGGCATGGGCGCGTGCCGAGTCCGGGTGGCCCGAGAGCATCCGGGCCAGCTCGACCAGGCGCTCCTCGCCCGAGACCACGCTGGCGTCGGTCACGACCCGGCCGTCACGCTCGGCCTTGGCCACCGAGACCTGCCGGCCCGCGAAGGCCGCCACCTGCGCGAGGTGGGTGACCACGAGCACCTGACGGTACCTGGCGACCTCCGAGAGCGCCCTCGCCAGTGCGAGCGCGGCCGTCCCCCCGACCCCGGCGTCGACCTCGTCGAAGACCATCGTCGGCGGACCGCCGGGGGCCACGAGGCGGAGCGCCAACATGCTCCGGGCGAGCTCGCCCCCGGACGCGGCGCGGGCGAGCGGCCGCGGGGGCTCGCCCGCGTTGGCGGCGAGCAGGAACTGCACGCCGTCGCCTGCGCCCGAGCGGGCCACGGCGACCTCGAAGCGCGCGCCGGTCATCGCGAGATCGCCCAGGCGAGCCCCGGTCGCCTTCGCCAGGCGGGGCGCTGCTGCGAGGCGGGCCTCCAACAGGGCCGCCTCGGCCCCGGCCAGCTCGGCGAGCGCTCGGTCGCGTTCGATCTCCAGGCCCGCGGCCTCCTCCTCGAGTGCTCGCAGGCGCGCGAGGCGAGCCCGAGCCTCCTCGGCGAAGCAGATCGCGCCCTCGCGATCTCCCCCGTACTTGCGATAGAGGTCGGCCAGCTGGCGCCGGCGCTCCTGGACCTCGGCCAGTCGTGCGGGGTCGTCCTCGGTCTCGACCACGGCCCGCAGCTCGCTCGCCACGTCGGCCACCTCGGCCTGCACGGCACGCAGCCGGGCGTCGAGGGCCCCGAGCGCGCTCCGGGCGTCGAGGGAGGCGGCTGCCGTGCCAAGCAGGTCGAGCGCGCCGCTCGCCGCACCGTCGGCGTCGAGGGCGTCGAGGGCCCTGGCGGCGTGCTCGCGCAGCGCGCTCAGGTCGGCCAACCGCTCCTCCTCGTCGAGGAGTCGCCCGTCCTCGTCGCGCTCGTCGAGGCCGGCCCGCTCGATCTCGCCGATCTGGTGCTCGAGGACGTCCTGTTCGCGCGCCCGCTCGTGGCGGTCGCCGCCGAGGTCGGCCAGGCGGCGCTCCAGGGCGGAGAGCCGGCTGCGCAGCTCGTCGACCGGACCCGGATCGAGCAGTGCGAACGCGTCGAGCGCAGCACGTTGGGCCGCCGGGTGCAGGAGCGCCTGGTGCTCGCCCTGCCCGTGGATGTCGGCCAGCTCCCGGGCCAGCTCGGCCAGCGCGCTGAGCGGCACCATCCGGCCGTTGACCCAGCACCGCGAGCGCCCGCTCGCCGGGACGGCCCGGGCGACGACGGTCTCCTCGCCGTCGCCGGCGAAAAAGCGCGCCTCGACCAGCGCCTCCTCGGCCCCGGCCCGCACCAGCCCGCCGTCGGCCCGGTGGCCCAAGATGAGCTGCAGCGCCTCGACGAGGAGGGTCTTGCCTGCGCCGGTCTCCCCCGTGAGCGCGGTCATCCCCTCCCCGAACTCGATGCTCAGGTCCTCGATGACCCCGAGTTCCCGGACGCGGAGCTCGGCTAGCACCGGCTCAGCGGTCGCGCTCGCCGGCGAGCGTGCTTCGCAGGAGGGCCCCGAATCCCTGATGGGCGAGGCTCACGAACCGGACGGGCTCGGCGTCGGTGCGACAGTTGATCGACGCCCCCGGCGGGACCCGGGCGACGGTGCGGCCGTCGATGACGACCACCGCCGGCCGGACACCGTCGATCGAGACCGTCACCGACTGATCGGCGTCAAGCACGACGCTGCGGTCGAAGCCGAGATGCGGGGCGATCGGGGTGACCACGAGGGAGCGCAGCTTGGGCGCCAAGACCGGCCCGCCGGCCGACAGGTTGTAGGCGGTCGACCCGGTGGGCGTGGCGACGAGGACGCCGTCGGCCACGTAGCGGAGGAACGGTTGGCCGTCGATGTCGGTGCTGAAGCGCACGGTGTGGCCGGGATAGGTGCGCTCGATGACCACCTCGTTCAGCGCCAACCACTCCCGTCCCCGGCCCTCGGGTTCCTCGCTCAACAGCCGCCCCGGATCGAACGGGTCGACGGCGATGTGGGCGCCGTCGCTCGTCACCTTCAGCACCGATCGCTCCTCGAGCTCGACGTCGCCCAAGAGCGCCCTCGCCAATGCGGTCTCGACGTCGGGCGGCTGCACCTGGAGGAGGTAGCCCAGGTGGCCGAAGTTGACGCCGAGGATCGGCACCGAGTGGGAGTGAGCGAGGGGCATCATCCGCAGGAACGTCCCGTCTCCCCCGAGGCTGACCGCGAGGTCAACGCCCGACAGGGAGACATGGCCAATCGGGCGCTCCGTGCCGTCCTCGTCGATCACATCGGAGAGCCCGAGGAGGAGGGTGCGCACCACGTGACCCTCGGCGTGCAACCAGCTCGCTGCGTCTCTCGCCAGTTGGGCAGCGGCGTCGTTGACCGGGTTGGCGAAGATCGCGACCGTGGCCATCTCAGGCCTCTCCCGTCGCGCCCGACACGGCCTCTTCGATCATTGCGCCGACCGCGTCCGGCGCGGGGGGTTCGGCCCCCCTCCGGGCGTGCACGAAGTACTCGACATTTCCTGCGGCTCCCCGCAGCGGCGACGCCATCATCCCAATGATGCCGGTTCCCGCGTCGCTGAGCGCCATGACGGCCGATTCGATGGCGGCTCGCCACACGAGGGGGTCCCTGATGACTCCCTTGGCCCGTGAGGCCTCGACGCGACCGGCCTCGAACTGTGGCTTGACGAGCACGACAAGTTCGCCCTCGGGCACGAGGAACCCCACGAGCGCCCCGGCCACGGCCCGGAGCGAGATGAACGACAGATCCGCGGTCACAAGGTCGACGGGCCCGCCCGGCGCGAGGACCTCGGGCCCGACGCGCCCCACGTGCGCCCCCTCGTGCAACCGCACCCGGGGGTCCGCTCGGAGCGTTGCCGCCAGCTGTCCGCGCCCAACGTCGATCGCGATCACCTCGGCGGCCCCCCATTGGAGGAGGCAGTCGACGAAGCCGCCCGTCGAGGACCCGGCGTCGAGGGCCCGTCGGCCCGCCACATCGACCCCGAAGCCCGAGAGCGCCGCCTCGAGCTTGTCGCCGCCACGCGAGACGAAGCGCGGACCCGGGCCGAGAACCACGAGGGGGTCGGCCGCCGAGACGAGCCGCGAGGCTTTCTCGGCCGGGGCTCCGCCAACCAGCACGCGACCACTGGACACGGCGAACACCGCCTGCTCCCGGGAACCGACGAGGCCACGGCGAACGAGCTCGGCGTCGAGACGCCGTCGCTGCGGGCTCAGGATCCGCCGGCTGGGTCGGGAGGGGGGACGACCAAGCGCACCGAGCCCGGACCGGCCATCGCCCCGTCCTTCGCCGCGGACGTGCGGGTCGCCTCGCCCTTGGCCCTCTCTTTTCTTTTCTCCTTCTTGTTCCTTTTGTTCTTCTTGTCCTTCTTGTTCTTCTTCGGGCCCTTGTTCCGTGACGCCTCGGCCAACTTGTTCTTCTGCGCCTGGCCCTCGGGCGGCCCGGTCGTCTCGGGGCCCCCGGCCACGACGACGACCCCCGCCTCGAGCAGGGGCTCCTCGGTCTCGGGGCGCACCGCCTCGGGCGTCTCGGGCGCCCCGAAGAGGTCGGCGATCCGGTCGAAGAGCTGGTCGAGAGAGCGGCCGCCGGCGGATCGGAGCTGGCGGGAGAGCTCGGTCCTCGCCATCTCGGCCAGCTGTTCGCCCATCAAGCGGCCGAAGCGGGTGAGCTGCTCGAGGTCCCGCCACGCGTCGTCGCGCTCCTCGTCGTCGCCCTCGAACAGGCGACGAGCGATGTCCTCGGCGCGAGCTGCGGTTGCCTGGCCCACCGCAGCGCCGGCCTCGAGGTACTTTCGCCAGCTCTCGTTGGACGTCACGTGACCAGGGTACTTCCGCGACCCCGGCGACCGGGCCAGCTGCCGCGGGTTGCCCGAGGGGGTCAACCGAGCGAACGCACCAGCTCGAGGAGGTCTCCCGTGACCTTGTCGGCGGGCGGGTCGACCGGGTCCTCGGGCCCGGTAACCCCGGAGAGCACCAGGGCAAATGGGAGCCCGAGGGCCCGCGCCAGCAGGCCGTCGGTCGACGGGCGATCGCCCACCACCAGGCTGGCCTCTGGATGGCGCCGCCGGATGAGCTCGATCATCGCCTCGTGCGGTTTGCCGGCGACCTGGGCCTCTCTCCCCGCCGCGGTGACGACGGCGGCCAGGAGGGCGCCCGCGCCGGGCAGGAGGCCCTCGGGCGTCGGGTGGGTCGGATCCTCGTTGGTGCCGATCAGCCGGGCCCCCGCCCGCACCGCCCCGGCAGCGACGGCGAGCCGCTCGAAGGTGAAGTCGTGGGTCCAGCCCACGAGGACCACATCGGCCGGCGGGACCTCGACCAGGGCGGCGCCCCGCTCGGTGAGCGCCTCGCGCGCGCCGCCATCGGCCAAGGCCAGCACTCGTTCGCCCGGCGCGACCATCGAGGCCGCCGCCTGCGCCGAGGTGATGAGGTCCTCGGCCGAGGCCGGGATCTCGGCCCGCTCCATGCGCGCCAGGAGCTCGGAGAGGGTCGGCGCCGAGTTGTTGGTGGCGAAGACGACCCGCACGCCCCGGGCGCGGAGCTCGCCGATCGCGGCGCGCACGCCGTCGATCGCCTCGCCGGCCAGCCACACGACTCCGTCGAGGTCGATCACCCAGGTTCCCTCCAGGGCGACCCGACCCCGGGATGGCGCGTTGTGCATCTCGACACCTTCGCTCCGCCGTGGCGAGCCGTCCAACCGGTGGGTTGGCCGGAGGAACAACTACGATCCCAGCGGTGGCGCCACCGGCACTCGCGTCAAGGACGCCGAGATTCGGACCGGGCGCGTCGCACGGCCCAGGCGCACGCCGGGCGCCCTGAGCGGATCCCGAAGCGACGGACGAGATGGCGGGACTGGCCTTCGAGAAGGTGACCAAGCGCTTCGACGGCGCCCTCGCCGTTGACGGGCTCGATCTCGAGGTGCACGACGCTGAGCTCCTGGTGCTGCTCGGTCCCTCGGGGTGCGGCAAGACCACCGCGCTGCGGATGGTCGCCGGCCTGGAGGACGTCTCTGAGGGGACCATCCGCATCGGCGATCGGGTCGTCAACGACATGGAGCCGAAGGACCGGGACGTCGCGATGGTGTTCCAGTCCTATGCCCTGTACCCGCATCTCAGCGTGGCCAAGAACATCGAGTTCCCCCTCCGCCAGCGCGGCGTGGAGAAGCTCGAGCGTGAACGCCAGGTACGCGAGGCGGCGTCGACCCTTGGCCTGAGCGCGCTGCTCGACCGGCGGCCCGGGCAGCTCTCGGGCGGCCAGCGCCAGCGGGTCGCCCTCGCCCGGGCGATCGTTCGCTCCCCCCAGGCCTTCCTCATGGACGAGCCGCTCTCCAACCTGGACGCCACGCTGCGCACCCAGACGAGGGCCGACATCGTGACGCTGCAGCAGCGCCTCGGGACCACCACCTTGTACGTGACTCACGACCAGGTGGAGGCGATGACCATGGGTGACCGGATCGCGGTGATGAGCGCCGGCGTCCTCCAACAGGTGGGTGCGCCCCAGGAGATCTACGCGTCGCCGGTCAACCTCTTCGTCGCAGGGTTCCTCGGCAACCCCGGGATGAACCTGCTGAAGGGCACGGTCGAACGAGAGCCGGCCGGCACGACCGTCCGGGTGGAGTCGGGCTCGGTGCCCTTCCCGCCCGAGATCGAACTGCCGGCCAACGCCGAGGTGGTCGTGGGGTTCCGACCCGAGGCGATCGCGATCGATCCCCGGGGCTCGCTCGGCGCGATCGTCAACATCGTCGAGTTGCTCGGCGCCGACGTGCACGTCGTGTGCCGCGTCGGTGACGCCAGGCTGATCGTGCGCCAGGACGTCCTTCGGCCACGGCCCGAGATCGGCGAGCGCATCACGCTGGCCGTCGACCCCCAAGCCATCCACGTGTTCGACGCGGCGAACGGCCGACGGCTGGCCAGGGCGCAGGCACCGGGGCCGCGGCGGGCCGGCCCGGCCGCCGTTGTGAGCGTCGGGGCCAACGCGTTCGAGCGCAAGCGCTGGAACGACGAGGCCTGGACCACCGCCTGGTTGAAGCGGGAGGCGGTCACCGCGTCGGTGATGCCGCTCTTCATCGAGCACCTGTTGGTGGCCCCCGATGACCGCGTGCTCGAGATCGGCTCGGGCACGGGCAACCTCGCGATCGAGCTCGCGCCTCGGGTGTCACCGGGCGGTTCGGTCCTCGGCACCGATCTCTCCGAGCGCCTCGTGGCGATCGCCCGCGAGAAGGCCGAGCGGGCCGGCGCGGACGCGGCGCACTTCGCCGTCCTCGACGCGCAGATCGCCTCCTTCGAGGATGCTCCCTTCGATGCCGCGGTCAGTCAGTTCGGCGTCATGTTCTTCGACGACCCGGTGGCGGCGTTCGCCAACGTCGCCCGCCAGCTGTCGCCCGGGGCGCGGCTCACCTTCGTCTGCTGGCAGGACGTCGAGGCCAACCCGTGGTGCGTCAGCCCCCTCCTCCTGCGTTACCTCGGGAACGCCGCCCCCCCACCGGCGCCCGACGGCGTGGCCCCCGGACCCTTCGCGTTCGGCAACCCCGACCGGGTGCGCTCGATCCTGCGCCTGGCCGGGTTCTCAGACATCGAGCGGACCCCCTACGAGCGCAGCACGACGGTCGAACGCGAGGTGCTTTTCGACCCGGGCCAGCTCGAACAGATCGATCCGACGGAGCGACCGGCGGTGAGCGTCGCCGTCGAGGAGCGGCTCGCCCCCTTCAAGGGGGCCGACGAGCGCTTCGAGGTCCCGCTCGCGTTCCACGTCTTCTCGGCCCGCCGCGTCTGACGCTCCGACCGCCATGCGGCGCGAGCTGGGTCGATGCGACACTAAATGACCAAGAATCGCCGCAGCTGAGCGTTAGGCTCCCCCCACCAGGGAGAACCGGACCCCGAGGGTCGAAGCGGTCGGCTCTCGGGGTCCGCAGGTGGCGCGCGGCCCTGCGTCCTCGCGACTCATCCCTGCGACCGAAGGATCATGAGGCGGGCCGTGGGACAAAGAGATCTGCCGACCGGCGCAGAACGGCCGACCGATCCCCCGCTCGGGGTCGAGCCGGTCCCGCTCGATCGTCCCGACCACTTCGAACCGGTGCCGGTCCTCTCCCCCGGTCCCGGTCGGGGCGTCGGGCCCCGCCCGGAGCCCGCGAGCGGTCTCGTGGCACGCAACCGGGAGCTGGCCCATCTCGACCACATCTTGTGGAAGGCGAGGGCCGGATCGGCCAGCGCTGTGGCGCTGCGCGGCGAGCCCGGGGTCGGCAAGAGCGCGTTGATCGAGGCCACGGTCGCCCGGGCCAGCGACTTCTCGATCGTCCGCCTGCGCGGCACGGCGCACGCGCAGCGCGACCCGACGGCCGCCGAATGGCCCCAGCCGGTCGTCGAGCTCCTACGCGGTGCCCCGCCGTCGTCGAGCTCCGACGGCGGCGGTTCGATCGAGCTCTCCCCCCAGCAGCTCCAGGCGGGCGTCGAGGCCGCCGCCCGGGCGGTGCGCAAGCTCCACGACGAGGCCCACTCGCCGCTCCTGCTCGCCATCGACGATGTCCATCTCCTGCCCGACTGGTTCCCCGATGTCATCGGACAGGCCGTCACGCGGGAGCTGGCCGACCTGCCCGTGGCGCTGGTGCTCGCCTGGCGTGACACCCCCCACGTTGCTTCGCCCGAGCTCGACGTCCCGATTCCCGAGCACCGCCTGGAGGGGCTGAGCCTCGCCCAGGCGAGCGCGCTCGTGCTCCAGCAGTTCGGCGAGCTCCCGGCCGAGCCGGTCCTCCACGCGCTGGTCGCGGCGACCGGCGGGAACCCGAGCGCGCTGATCGACGCCTGCAACCGGCTGAGCGAGGAGCAGCTCCAGGGCTGGCGCCCGCTTCCCGAGCCGATCCCGATCGGGCAGGGCCTCGTCGCCGCGTTCTCCGAGCGCCTCGCCCACATGGGTGAGGACATCCGCTATGCGATGGCGGCCGCGGCCGCCGGCCGGCTGCCGGTGAGCATCCTCGAGTCGGCCCTCGAGGACCTCGGTCTCAGCCTCGAGGTGCTCCGTCCCGCCCAGAAGGCGGGGATCGTGCTCCTGCGGGGCGAGCGCCTCGACTTCGCCCATCCCCTCGTGCGGTCCGCCGCCTTCTGGTCGGTGCCCAAGGAGCTGCGCTACCGGGCCCATGCCGCCATCTCCCGGGCCTTTTCGACGCGGGGTCAGCTCGAGCGGGGGGCCTTCCACGCGTCCCAGCACACGGTCCGCCGCGACGAGGCCGTGGCCCGGCTCTTCACCCAGAGCGCCCGGATCGCCCTCGACCGGGGCGACGCCACACGCGCCGCCCTGCACGAGGAGATGGCCGCCGACTACGGGCCGACCGACGATGCGAGCGCCCGCCACCTGGCCCGCGCCGCCTCGCTGTGGATGAGCGTCGGCGAGGTCGCCCGGGCGCGGGTGTGCGTCGAGCGCGCCGAGGACTTCTCGGTGTCCGAGCGCGTCGAGTGCGAGATCGCCTACCAGCGGGCCCGCTGCCGCATGGCTGGCGACCTGGCCCCGGCCGTCGCCGACGAGATGCGCGACGCCGCCGAACGCTGCGCGGCCGACGCCCCCTATCGGGCGGTGCTCATGCTGGTCGACGCGGTGGCGTGCCAGCTCTTGGGGGGAGCATCGGACGACTCGGCCGAGGTGGCCAAGCAGGCCGTGCGCCTGGCCCGCACGGTGAGCAGCCACGCCGAGGCGCTCGCCACCTCCACCCTGGGAGCGGCCAACGTCTTTGAGGGCAGCCCGAGCACCCGGGTGGACGTCGACCTCATGGCGGTCAGCTCGCTGCTCATCGGCCAGACCCAGGAGTTCGCGGCGTCCCCCCAGCTCGCCCTCGTCATCGGCGACAGCCTCGTGCACCAGGGGCACCTCGACCAGGGCGTGCGCTGGGCCCAGTGGATCGAAGACTGTGCCGACACCGTCGGCGACCGCGCGCTCATGGCGGTGCCCTCGCTCATCAGGGCCACGGTCTCGCTCGGCCAGGGCGACCTGGCAGAGGCGACGCGCGACGCGGGTGCGGCGGTCGAGCTGGCCGAGCGCTGCGGGCAGCAGACGCTCGCGGCGCGGGCCTTCGGCGTCCTGGCCGAGGCCGACGCCGGGCACGGCTCCTACGACGCCGCCTTCGAGGTGGCAGCCCGCCTCTTCGGGCTGAGCGGGGAGGTCGGTCGGACGGCCCGGGTCCAGACGCTCACCATGCTGGCCAACCTCGAGCTCCAACGCGGCCGGGTCTCGTCGGCGTTCGCCTGGCTCGGCGCGGCCGAGGACGACGCGGTGCCCAAGGTCGGCCAGCGCGCCGCCAACCCCCATCACGACACCGTCCGGGCTTCGTTCGCCCCGGCCGAGATCGAGATCATGGTCCTCGGCCGGCGTCGGCACATGGTCGCTCCCCTGGTCGACGTGGTCTCGCGCGCCCGCAAGGCCGGGGCGGTGCGCCCGGGCTGGTCCGAGTGGGTGAGCGGGGTCGCGACCGACGACATCGCCGACGCCTCCGAGATGCTCGGCAACGCACGCGACGCCCTCTCGGGCCAGCCGCTGCTCGCGGCCCGCGTCGAGCTGTGCTGGGGGGTCCGGCTGGCCGAGGCCGGCCGGGTGGAGGAGGCCCTGGGCCACCTCCAGGAGGCGGCCAGGGCCTTCGAGCGCCTCGCTGCGCCGGGCTGGCTCGCCCTCGTCCAGCGCGAGTTCACCCTCTTGCCCTCGGCCGAGGAGTTCGGCGAGGCGGCGCTCGCCGCCATGGCCGCCGAGACCCAGCCGCCCCCCGTCGTCGGTGGGGCCGACGCCGAGCATGCGCCCTGGGAGATCACGCTCCTCGGGTCCTTCTCGGTGCGCCGGTTCGGCGAGCCGGTCTCGCTCCCGCTCTCGCTCGCCGCCCAGGGGCTGAAGATCGTGGCACTGCACGAGAAGATCCCCGTCGAGGAGCTCGTCGAGCTGCTCTGGCCCGACGCCGCGCCAGGCGTCGGGACCCGGCGCCTGCGCAACGTGCTGTGGCGGGTACGGGCGGCGAGCGGCGAGCTCTTGGAGCGCGACGACAACTTCATCCGCCTCGCCCCCGACGCGCTCACCGATGTCGGTCGGTTCCGCCAGCTGGCCGAGGAGGCGATCCGGCGCGACACGCCGCCCGAGGAGGCCGGCCGGATCGCCCGGGAGGCCCTCCTCCTCTATCGCGGCGAGCTGCTGCCCGGTGACCGCTACGCGGACTGGGCGGCCGGCCCTCGCGAGTCCTTCGCCCGCCTCTATATCCAGCTCCTCGAGCTGCTCTTGGACGAGGCGATCGGTCACGAGCACCTCCAAGAGGCCCTCGCGCTCTTGGACCGCCTGATCGACGCCGACCCCTACGAGGAGCACAACTACCTCCGGGCAGCCGAGCTGCTGGCCCGCTCGGGCAACCGACGGCGCGCTCTGTCCACACTCGAGCGGGCCGAACGGATGCTGGCCGACCTCGGCGTGCCGCCGTCGCGCGCCCTCGTGCGGACGCGCGACGAGCTGCGGGGGGACGACGCGCCCGAGGCGCCCTGAGCAGCGACCGAGTTCGCGACCCGCTCGGACTCAGCCCGTTGCGGCGGTGGCGGCCCGACCCGGGACCGGGTTGCGCCCCGGACCACTCGCCGGCGTCCCGTAGAAGGCCCCCTCGCCGGCCACGCTCCCCCAGACGAGGACGAAGCGCCGCGCGAGCTTGGCCAACGCGACCCGGCCGCCGTCCCAGCCGAGGGCGCCCACCAGCCTCGAGGAGGCGAGCACCCAGCGCGCCGCCACCGGCGCCCGGCTCGACCCGCCCACCGAGCGCACGAGCGACCCGAGCGGGGACGGCAGGTCCTCGGTGAAGCACGAGGGGTCGAAGGGCCCGAGGTCGGGGTGCAGCCGGTGGAGCAGCTCCACCCCGGCCCCGCGTCGCCGGGCGTCGCGCAGGAACATTGCGTCGTCGCGACGATGGCGGTGCTCGGCCACGAGCGTGGGATCGAAGACCCCCACCAGGCCGGCCGCAGCCAACCGGAGGCCGAGGTCCTGGTCAGCGTGGTAGGAGCAAGTGAAGGCGTCCGAGTGGAGCCCGACGGCGAGCGCGTCGGCCCTTCGAAGCGAGACGTTGCCGAGCCAGAGGTGCTCGAGCACCCCGAGCGCCCCGGCCTCCATCGCGGCGACGAGCGCCCGGTAGTCGCGAGCGTAGAGCCGGCTCCCGACGTCGGCCCGGCCCGCCTCGAGGGCGACCGGCATCGGCCCGACCACGACCCTTCCCGAGCGCCCGATGTGCGCAGCGGCGTGCGCCGCGGCGAGCCCGGGGCCGGGGAAGACGTCGTCGTCGAGCAAGAGCACGACCTCGGCGTCGGTCAACGAGAGCCCGGTCTCGAGCGCCCTCAGTTGGCCGCCCCTCGGCACCTGGGTGAACACGAGGCGTTCGTGGCGCCGGGAGAGCCCGGCGAGGGTGACCATCGATGCATCGTCGTCGCCGTCGACGACGACGACGAAGTGGCGGACCGCGGCGTCGGCGAGCACCCGCTCGGCGAGCTCGTCGAGATGCTCGGGGCGCCCCATGGTCGCCATCACGACCGAGACGCTCGGTGCGCACGGGAGGCTCACCGGTCGGTTCCCACGCCCCCGCCGCGCAAGAGCCGGCCCGGGGTCCGCGACAAGATCCGGATGTCGGCCGTGAACGACCAGCTGGCCACGTACTGGCAGTCGAGGCGGCACAGCTCCTCGAAGCGAAGGTCGTGCTGGCCGCACACCTGCCAGAGCCCGGTCAGGCCCGGGCGGATCTCGAAGCGTCGCTCCACCCACTCGGGCAGGACCGAGCACTCCTCGGGGACAAAGGGGCGCGGGCCGACGAGGGACATCTCGCCGCGCAGCACGTTCCAGAGTTGGGGCAGCTCGTCGACGCCGAGCCGGCGCAGGACCCGCCCGACCGGGGTGACCCTGCTCTCGACGTCGGGCAGCTTGGCGAGCGGGACCGGCACGAGCCGCTCGCCAAGCGTCGTCTCGGTCGGACGCGGCTCGCGCATCGTGCGGAGCTTCAGGATCTCGAATGGTCGCCGGTCCTGCCCGAGGCGGGCCTGACGGAACAGGACCGGTCCCGGGGAGGTCGCCTTGATGGCGAGGATGGACGCCACGAGCACTGGCGAGGCCACAAGGAGCCCGAGCGCGGACCCCGCGAGGTCAAAGGCGCGCTTCACGAACCTCCAGAAACGAGAGGGACTGCCGCCGTCGAGGCTGATGACCGAGAGGCCGTCCAGATCCTCGAAGGTGGCCTCCCAACCGGTGAGCTCGAAGTAGCGGGGCACGACATCGACGGCGACCGCTCCGACGAGCGACCGGAGGATGTCGGTCGTCCGGGCCGGGTGCGAGCGGCTGAAGGCGACGACCACGCGGTCGA
The DNA here is from genome assembly GCA_027315315.1 of Acidimicrobiaceae bacterium. Lineage (GTDB taxonomy): Bacteria > Actinomycetota > Acidimicrobiia > Acidimicrobiales > RAAP-2 > Palsa-461. The sequence continues at coordinate 44,334 of DAHUYG010000050.1, forward strand.
TCGCCCCCACCCGGCAGATGGTCGGCAGGGAGGCCAGGTCGCCCAGGACCGGCTGGTCCGCGACCGGGTCGTCGTCGACGTAGCCGACGAGATCCACGTGTCGCGACCGTCCGAGTCGCGCCCCCACGTCGGCCGCGATGGTGCCGGTGCCCACGACGACCACGCGCGCCGGGCGCACGTCGCTGCGCCCCCGGGCACCGATCACGGCCGCCCGGGCGATCGGCAGGGCCACCGCACACCCCCCGAAGGCTGTGGCGATGGCCGCCGGGTGCAGCGGGCCGTGGAGAAGGGAGGGGAACAGGGCGCCGACCGCGAGGGTGAGGAGCGCGCCGATGACGATGGCGGACTCGAGGTTCCCGAGGTCGTCGGCCGGGGCCGGCGCGATGTGGCGGCGGGCCTTCGGGTAGACGCGCTTGGCGACGGCCGCCAGCGCGAGGGCGGTCCACGAGATGCCGACGAACTCGAGGGTGGCGAGGACCGAGGACACGCCCCCGGTGAGGGTTCCGAGAAGGTTCCCGGCGACCAGAAGGACGAGGAGCCCGACCAGGCCGTCGCTCAGCGCGAGCCAGGTCCACCCCAGCCTGCGGCGGTCGCGCTCGAGGGGGATCGAAAGGAGAGCGCGGCGCGCTCGGCTGCCACCGAGGACCGAGAGCGTGCCGGTCGGCGTCTCGATCGTGCCGCGCGGAAGGGTCCGGCTGCTCATCGCCGGACCTCGGGTTCGGCCCGGGGCCCTTGACCCCGACCCGCCGCGTCACCGGCCGTCTCGAGCACGAAGGCGAGGAGCTCGTCCACCGAGCGCACGGCGTGGCGCCGGCCCGTGGCCACCGCCTCCACGACGCCGGCGAACTGCCCCTCAGGCAGGCCGTCGGGGCGGACTCGCAGCACGTAGGAAACGAACATGCCACGACGGTACGGAACGGCCGTCCGCCGACCGTCCCCGCCGAGAAGTGCCCGAGAGGGGCGAAGTGGGGACACCCGAAAGACGTTCGTGGGACCGGCCGCTCGTAGTCTGCTCGCCATGGAGAACGCACCGGACCAGACCCTCGAGGCTGTCCGCCTGGCCCGCGACCTGTGCATGGGCATGGGCGCCTTCGTGGTCTCGACCAGGGGAGATGTCCGCTTCGAACTGGCTGCGCCCGGTCCCGCCGGGGTCGGCGAGCGCGTCGCGATGCTCGCCCGGTCCTGTCTCGAGCGCCCCGGCGCCCAGGGCAACGAGCCGTTCTGGAACGCCGAGATCCTGGGCGACGACGAATCGGCCGACGACTCCCTCGCCTGCGTCGCGGTGCCGATCCGCTCTGGCGCCGTGTGGTCGGGCCTCCTCGGGGTCGTGGACACCTGGCTCCCCGAGCTCGACGAAGAGCAGCGCCTCGGCCTCCTTCGCCTCAGCCAGGGCCTGGGCGAACTGGTGGCCCGGGGCGCAGTGACCCTCGGTGGCCCCGGCTTCTACGGCGCCGGGGACACCGTCAGCACCGACCACCCGACAGAGGCCCCCGGCGTCCCGGTCGTCGACGAGACCGAGGCCCCTCAGAGTGCGCCCACCGCTGTGCCGGCCAACCTCGAGGCCGAGACCGCTCCCCTCCCCGAGGAGGGCCTCGACACCGAGATTCCCTCCGACATGGGCCTCCTCGACGAGGTAGTCGAGAACCTCCCCGAGGGCCTCGTGGTCACCCGCGACGACGGCACCATCGTGTTCGCGAACGCGGCGTTCTCGGACCTCTCGGGCCTCCTCCCCGAGGAGACCCTCGGCCAGGACATCACCGAGCTCCTCCATCGCAACGGAACCGAGGAGACCGACACCCCGGCCGCTCTGCTCGACTCGCCGTTCCCCGGCCGGCACTTCGACCTCGCCCACGTCGATGGGGAACCCCTCCCCGTCCAGGTGAGCGGCACGCGCTTCGCCTCCCGGCTGGTCGGCGAGTGCCACATCGCCATGCTCCGCGAGGCGACGAGCGCTTCGACGGGGATCGGGACGGGGACCACCCTCCAGGTGCTCCTCGACGCGCTCGACGAGGGGATCGTCGTGTGCGACGAGCGGGGAACCGTGCTGATCGCCAACCGCGAGGCCAAGACCCTCCAGGGCCTCCCACTCGACGAGGAGCTCGTCGGGCAGCCCTTCCCCTTCTCCCCCGCACTGTGCAGCTCGGACGGCTCGCCGCTCCCAGAGACGCACCACCCGATGAGCCGGGCGCTGCACGGCACCGTCGTGCGCAGCGAGCAGCTGCAGCTGAACGGGGAGGACCGGCGCCACCTCGTCGCCTCCGCCAAGCCCTTCGAGCTCGAGAACGGGACCCTCGGCGCGCTCCTCGTGCTGCGCGACGTGACCTCGCAGCTCGAAGAGGAGGCGTGGCTCATGCACCTCGCCCTCCACGACCCGCTCACCGGGCTCGCCAACCGCTACCTGCTGCTCGACTACCTGCGGCGGGTGCTCCTCCAGTTCCGGACCCGGGGCGGCTCGATCGCGCTCGTGTTCTTGGACCTCGACGACTTCAAGATGATCAACGACCGCTTCGGCCACGACGTGGGCGACGAGGTCCTCGTCGCGGTCGGACGCCGGATCCAGGGCGCGGTGCGCTCGAGCGACATCGTGGCCAGGCTCGGAGGGGACGAATTCGTCGTCGCCCACGCCGCCACCGAAGACCCCGGCGAGATCGAGATGGTCATCTCTCGCATCCGCAAGACGCTGACCGCTCCCTACCAGGTGCGCGGCCAGACGCTCGCCGTCACCGCCTCCATCGGCTGGGTGGCCGCCGATCCTCGCCACGAGGACCCGACCACCCTGCTCGTCCGGGCCGACCGCGAGATGTACCGGCGCAAGAGCGCCCGACACCGGGCGGCGGAGGCCGCAGAACAATGAGCACGCCCAACCCCACCAACGGACAGGAACCGACCGCCGACCAGGCGCGCGCCGCCGGACGCCAGCTCGCCGAGCACCCGCTGCTCGCGGCGCGCAACGAGGAGGAGCGCCCGGGGCTCGTCGAGGTGTTGGCCGACGCCCGCCCGTTGCTCAGCACCCACGGCGTCGGCTTCGAGCTCCTGCGGACCCGGCCCGGTCTCGTCGTCGTCCGCGCCCGCTCCGAATCCAGCCTCTCGGCCCTCGCGGCATGCGAAATGGTGAAGGGCCTCCTCGGCGCGGTCGCCGAGCAGGTCTGCGACGTGCGCTCCTCCCTCGTCGAGAACACCTGTGCCACCCGGGGCGCCCCGGCCTGCCTGTACTCGCTGGTATGGGAGGACCAGCCGGCCACCCGCCCCAGCGTTCCGTTCGAGCCCAGCGCCCCCGCGAAAGGCCCGAGCGAGGGCTCGGGCGCGACCGACGACCTTCCGATCTGGGACACCCCGGTGACGCCGGCGGCGCCCCCACAAGGAGGGGTCGAGCCGGCGGCCAGACGGAGCACCGCGCTGCGCCCCGACGCCGTGGCGACCCCGACGGCGACGTCGTCAACCTCGTACCAGTTCCAGGTGAGCGCCCCGAGTGCCATCGTCGTGCCCGCCGCCAACGCGCCGGTCCCGGCCCCTCCCGAGCCCGTCGTCGAAGCTCCCGGGCCCACGACGCCTGCGCTCGAGGACGCGGTCCCGGCCGCCACCATCGGCCGCCGCACGTTCCCGAGGGGCCTGGTCCGGCGCAGCTGGCTGGTCGCCCTGGCGTTGGTCGCCGGCTCGGCCGGCGGCTGGTACGCGGGTCGCCACGCCGCGACCTCCTACGGCGCCGAGTCGGTGGTCGTCGTCCAGTCGGGCGCCGGCAAGACCGGCCCCGGCAGCGCCAACGACGCGATGGCCCTCGCCACGACGTACGCAGCGCTGATCCCCAAGGACGCGTCGGTCCTCTCGGCGCCGGCCGGGGTGCTCAACATGTCGAGCTCGGCCGTCGCGAGCGCGCTCAGCGTCACTGTCGAGCAGGGCACGTCGCTGCTCCAGATCAACTTCACCGCCTCGAGCGCATCCAAGGCGATCGACGGGGCGCAGGCGGTCGCCCGGGCGGTGGCCAGCTCCAAGCCGCTCACCGCGGCGATCGCCGCCGGCTCGGTCGCCATCGTGAGCGTGCCGACCAGCGCGCATCTGCAGGGCACCCTGCACAAGTACGGCATTGTGATCGGGGCCTTCCTCGGGCTCGTGATCGGGCTCATTCTCCTACTGGCGGCCGAGCGGGCCGACCCCCGCATCGACGACGCGCCGGCCATGGCCACCGCCACCCGGTGCCGGGCCGCCGTCGTGCCCGCGGACCTCTCCTTCGAAGAGCTCGCCCGGGTGCTGGCCGACGCGGGGCGTGAGCAGGGCCTGACGATCGTCCCGGTCGCCGCGGCGGACGGCGCACCGACGATGGAGCTCGCCCGGGGACTCCGCTCGTGCTGGCCGGCCGACGGCCCGGCCGTCACGATCAGCCCCTCGTTCGTCTCGGGGATCGCCGAGCTCTCTCGGGGCGCCGGGCCGACGGTGCTCGTGTCGCATCCAGGTACCCGCCAGCGCGACGTGCTGGCCGCAGCCGAGAGGCTGCGCATGATCGGGCGGTCTCCGGTGTGGGCGGTGCTCACCAACCGGCGGCTGCGCAGCCGAGTGTCGGGTCATGTGGGCTGAGCCGGGCGACGTCGGGCTTCTCACACCATCGCGCCGGTTGCGGGTTGGGGCGCCGGGGTACGGCTGGTTCACCGACCGGCCCCGCCCCCTCCTGCTCGGCGGAGCGGCCGTCGCGGCGGCGTTCGTCGTCGCCTATCTCGCCGTGCACAAGCTCGACCTCGGGATCGCGGCCCTCGGGGCGCTCGCGCTCGCCGCCGCGGTCCTCGTGCGCCCGGTCATTGGCGGCCTCGTGTTGGTCGGGCTGGTCCCGATCCTCTCGGGCATGCAGCCCGGCGTCCCGGTCTCCCACGTCCGGGTCTCCGAGCTGCTGATCGGCGTGGTCGGCCTCACCGTGCTCGTCTCGGCCCGACGGGTCGACGCCGTGGCCTGGGCCACCTTGGACTGGCTGCTGCTCGCCTACGGGCTCGGATGGGCGGCCTTCGCCATCATCGACGCCGTCACCCTCGGCCAGCACTTGAGCATCACCGACTGGGGCACGGTCTTCGGCCAGCTCCAGTTCTTCCTCATCTACCGGGCGGTCCGCACGTCCCTGCGCACGAGGGCCGAGCGCAGGACCGCGGTCGCGGTCCTGCTCGTCGCGACGATCCCCGTCGCGCTGTTGGCCGCGCTCCAGACCTTCCACGTCGGCGCGGTCGAGCGGTTCATCAACCGGATCACCGGCGGCGTCGCCGGTGCCGTGCTGAGCTCGGGGTCCATCTCCCGGGCCACCGGCCCCTTCGACAACTGGGCCGTGCTCGCCGGCTACCTGCTGCCGCTGCTTCTCGTCCTCCTCGCCCTCACCTTCGCCGGCGAGACGTCCCGGTACCGCCGGACCAGCTGGGCCGTCGGGCTCGTCGCCCTCGTCGGGCTCCTGCTCTCCGAGGAGCTCTCGGCCATCGTTGTCCTCGTGATCGGGGCGGTGGTGCTCGCCAACCAGTACGGGTTCGGGCGCCGGGCCATGCGGTTCCTCGGGGTGGCGGTCGTGGTCGGCGGCATCGTCGCCGCTCCGTTCCTTGCAGCCCGCATCAATCAGGAGTTCTCCTCGTCGGCCGGCTCGGGCCGACACGCCGGGGTGCCCCAGACCCTGGACTTCCGTTGGCACATCTGGAGCAGCCAGTACATCCCGGCCATTGAGGCCCGACCGCTCTCGGGCTACGGCGAGAAGACGCCCAGCTCGATCGAGTGGCAGTACCCCGAGTCCCAGTACATCGCGTACCTCATGGAGGGAGGGCTCCCCCTCGTCGCGCTCTTCGGCGCCCTGTCCTGGTCGATGCTGCGCGGCACCCGGCGCGCCGCGAGGAGCGACGATCCCTTCGAACAGGCTCTCGGGCGGGCCACGACGGTGATGGTCGTGGCCCTGCTGATCGTCAATCTCATCTGGCCGTTCATGAGCAACGCAGGCCTTCCCCAGGTGCTCTGGTGCCTGTTGGCCATCACCGTGCCCCGAGTGGCGCGACCGGTGACGAGCCCGGTGCGCGCACCCGCGCCGCTCGCCGTCCTAGGAGGTGTCCCATGAACATCGGCAGACGGTGGCGCGCGATTAGGCGCAGGGCGGTCCGCCCGTTTGGACCCACGCGGTTACTCGGCTCGCTCTCGCTGCTCGCCGCCCTGGGCGTGGCCGTGTGGCTGCTCACGCTCGTGGTCTCGGAGAACGCGCTCACCCCGGCGGCCGCCGGCCCCCCGTCGACCGCCACCCCGCCGGCGACGAGGACCACACCCGCCCCCCGGGCCTCGACTGCGCCGAGCACCGCGCCCCGGACCCCGACCACAAAGCCCAAGGTCGTCGCGCCGACCGTGCCCCTCGGCGTCTACGCCGGCCCGGGCGCACCCCTCGCCGCCAGCGCGTTCAGCGCAGACGCCGGCGCGCCAGTCCCCTACGCGTTCGACTACATCGACGGGTCGACCTGGGCCGGGATCTCGAACCCCTCGTGGTTCTTGCAGCGCTGGAACGGCTCGGGCTTCCGGATGATCTGGGGCGTCCCGATGCTCCCCAAGACGGCGGGCGTCTCGCTCGCCACCGGCGCGACCGGCGCCTACAACGCATACTTCGACGCGCTCGCCCAGACCCTGGTGGCGAACGGGCAGGCCAACTCGGTCATCGTGCTCGCCTGGGACCCCCAGGACACCTCTTTACCGTGGTACGTGGGCAACTCGGCCGACGCCGTCCAGTACGTCGCCTACTGGCGAGCGATCGTGACCACCATGCGCTCGGTGCCCGGCGAGCAGTTCCAGTTCGTCTGGGACAGCGCGACGGGTCCGGCCGACGTGCTACCAAGCGCGCTCTACCCGGGCAACAACTACGTGGACGTCGTCGCGACCGACGCCTTCGACGACGACTCGCTCGTCGGCTCGGGGTGGAACGCCTTCACGACGACCCCCTATGGCCCCGACTGGTACTCGACGTTCGCACTCCGCCACGCCAAGCCGCTCATGATCGCGAAGTGGGGCGTGGTGCCGAGCAGCGAGCAGGGCGGGGGCGACAACGCCGCCTTCGTCGACCAGTTCCTGCGGTGGGCCGACGGTCAGCATCTGTTCGCCGCGATCACCTGGGACTACGGCACCTGGGCGGTGACCGGCGGGACCTTCCCCAAGGCCGAGGCCGCCCTGCACACCGTCGACGAGGCCGGTGCCATCGCCCCCGAGGCGAAGGCCATCGAGACCTGAGGACCCCCGCCCGCCCGCATCCTCACGGCTCATGGGCCGCGTGGCGAGCGGCCCCGGTGCCCCGTTCATGGTCTTTGAGCTGGGAGGATGACGCGCCGGGGACCCCTCAGAGATTGGGACAGGGCGTAGACGTCCCTGGGACGCAGATTCCCTACGCTGTCCCCACGAGTCCAGACCACATGCGTGGACCCGGTGGAGGGGACCCCGCATCGGCGTCGGTGGGCGACCCCAGGGGACCCACGACGAGAGCCGGAGGCTGCAGAGGATGACTGACCAAGGGAGCACGAACGGGACCCATGGCGGGGTCGGCCACCTCCTGCGGATGGCGAAGACCCAGTGCGGGGTGACGATGGCCTTCGCCGCGTTGCGCAAGGCCGACGGCGGATTCGCGATCGCGACGTTCCCCACCCTCAGCGCGGATCCGACCTGGTCCGTCGAGGCCATCGACGAGCTGGTCCGCCAGACATGGGACGACCCCCACCTGGCCGGGGGCAGCGTGCTCGTGCGCAGCGGACGGATCTTGAAGGGGATGTGGACTGGGCAGGCCAACCACATCAAGCTCGCGGCCGCCGCACTGAGCGACCCCGAGTCGCCCGAGGTGCCGTGGGGGCTCCTGTGCGTCGCCGAACCGCTGGGCGGCCACTTCGAGCAGGACCAGCTGAACCTGCTCGGAAACCTGGCCGTCCGGCTCACCGCCTACCTCCGGGCCCGCCAGCAGGTGCTCGAGGGCTCGCCGGCCTTCGAGTCCGCCACGGCCCCGAGCGCGCCCGAGGCTCCGCCCGAGCCTGCGTACGAGCCGATGGTCGAGACCCCTCCCGTCGCCGAGCCCCGGACCATCTCCGATTCGTCCGCGCCCTTCTTGGGCTTCGAGGAGCAGCCGGCTCCCGGCCCCTTCGACGACCTGTTCGGCCCCGAGGACGAGGAGCATCCGCTCGATCTCGCGGCCGACGCGTTCGAGCCCGAGGCCACCCGATGGGGCGCGGTCGGCGAGCCCCGCGAGCCGCGGGCCGACGATTGGGAGTTCCTCGGCCTGGAGGAGATCGAGTGGGTCGAGGCGGCCACGCCGATCCCGCCGGCGCCCGTGACGCCGACCAGCTTCGAGCCGATGGCGCCCCCGCCCGTCGCCACGCTCGAACCCACGATCTCCTTCGAGACCGCCGAGGATGCGGCCAGCGTGGTCACGACCGACCCCGAGACCACCGACGCGGCGGCAACCTGGCACGAGACGGCCGACACCGGGGGCGGCCCGACATTCGGCACCCGGGCCGACGAACCTGCCCGAGGTCCTGGGGCACCGACCATGCCTAGCGAACTGGACTCGCTGCTCGGGCCCGATCCGGTCACCGGGTTGGCCAGCCTGACGACCCTCATCGGGCGGCTCAGCACCTCGCTCGCGCACGTGCGCAACAACGAGGGCACCGTGGGCCTGGTCCTGATCGACGTGGGCGCCCCGGAGCCCGGGCCGCTCAGCACGACCGCGCTCATGACGGTCGCCGGCCGCCTGACCAACCACCTGCGCGACCGCGACATGGTCGCCCGGATCGGTCCGGCGCTCTTCGCCGTCATGGTCGACCTGCGCCCCGGCGCCGTCGATCTCGAGGTCATCTTGGAGCGGTCCATCACCTCGCTCACCGGGGGCACCGAGCGGGGTGGGCTCACGACCCGATCGGCCATGGTGTCGGCGACCGCCGGCAGCACCGTCAGCGCCGAGGAGCTGCTCCGCGAGGCTGCTGACCAGCTCCGGCGGCAGTGAGCGGCGCGGGCGAGCCCGCGCCAGCGAAACGACGATGACGGCGACCACCGCGACCGAGACCCCCGCACCCCGCCCGTCGCTCGGCCAGCTCGCGATCCGTGGCGGCGGCTATCTCGTCGGTCGCGAGGCGCTCGGCATGATCCTGCGACTGGTGGGCGTCGTCCTCGTCGTCCGCGAGATCGGACCGGGGGCCTACGGCCTCTACAGCGGCGCAGCGGCCTTCGTCATGTTCGCAGTGAGCTTCGCCCAATCGGGCCTCGAGGTCTACCTGGTCCGCCTGCCCGGCGAGGTGGGCCGACGCCAGTACAACCAGGCCTTCACCCTCCTGCTCGTGGTGTCGATCGTCGTCACCGGCCTGGCCGAGGCGCTCTCGTTCGCGCTCGGCGGCGTGTTGCGGCCTGTGGGGGTCCTCCCCCCGCTGCGGATCCTCCTCTTGAGCATCCCGGTCAACGTCTTGTGGGCGCCGGCCCAGGCGTCGATCGAACGTGGGTTCCGGTACCGGGCCATGGGGCTGCTCGAGCTCGGCGGCGACGTCGTCTTGTACGCGACCGCGATCCCGCTCGCCTTCCTGGGTAAGGGGGAGTGGGCGCTCGTGGCGGGGTTCTTCGCCTGGCAGACCTGGCTCTTCATCGGCAGCTGGGTCGTCTCGGGCCTCCGCTTCCGGCTCGACTGGTCGATCACGGCCGTGCGGGACATGGCGCGCCACGGGGTTACGTACTCCTCGGCCTACTGGGCCGGCCGCCTCGCAGATCTCGTCAACCCGCTCGTCGTCGGCACCTTCCTCGGTGCAACGGGGGTGGGATACGTGGCTTTCGCCCAGCGTCTGGTCGAGACGATCGCGTTCGCGAAGCGCGGCGCCTACCGCCTGGGCATGGTGGCGATGTCACGGCTCGGCGACGACGAATTGGCGAGACAGCGCTATTCGGTCGAGGAGGGCATGCTCCTCCAGCTGCTCACCGTAGCGGTGCCCTTTGCGTGCTTCGGCGTCGTCGCCCGGTGGGCGGTGCCGGCCATCTTCGGGCACGAGTGGGCCCGGGCAGTCCCGCTCTACAGCCTCCTCGCGCTCGCGTCGGTGCTGAGCGCCGTCCAGTTCATCCAGACGACGTTCCTCTTCAGCCGCGGCAGGAACATCGCGGTGAGCGCGGTGGCGATCGTCCAGAGCCTCTGCATCGCGCTCGGCGCGGTGTTCCTCGTCCGTCGCTTCGGTCTCGACGGGTTCGGCGAGGCCTGGCTGGTCGGGCTCCTCGCGCTCTTCGTGTGCGACCGCATCGTTCGGCGGATGTTCACCTTCAGCTATCGGCGCATCGTCCCGTGGGTGCTCGTCCTCGGGCCGCCGGTGCTGTTCCCGCTCCTTGCGCCGCCCTGGGGTCTGCTCTTATTCGTCCCGCTTGGGGGGATCGCCGCACCGCCGATGCGCGCCGAGGTCGTGCGGATCGTGGGCTTCGTGCGCAGCGCCCTCGCCGGTCGGACCCGGGCCACCGCCACCGACGCCGCACTGGTCGGAGCGGGCCCGCGCCAACCCGCCCTCGGCCCCGACGACCATGGGCTCGGCGGCGTCGGTCGTCTGCTCTCAATGGTGAAGGCGGAGAGCCGGGCGGCGGTGGCCTTCGCCGCGGTCCGCCGGGCCGACGGCCACTTCGCGAGCGTCGCCATCCCAGCCACGGTGCCCGGGACCCCGTGGTCCCCCGATGCGCTGGACTCCCTGGTGCGCCAGGGCTGGGCGCAAGCGGGCGGGGGCGCCGGCGGGTTTCAGTGGCCGGCCTCGGTGCCGGGCCACGGCGGCGAACCGCGGCTTGTCGGTGCCGGCGCGGCCCCGCTCGCGGACCCCGGCGAACCGGGTGCCCCCTGGGGGCTGCTTGGCGTGGCTGGGGTGTCGAGCGGCCACCTCGTGCAGCGCGAGCTCGACCTGCTCGGGCACCTGGCCGGCCGGCTCACGGCCTTCCTCCGGGCACGGGACCGGTTGGCGGACCCGGCGGTGCTCGAGGCGCGCCCACCCGAGCCCGCTGTGGCGGCCAACCCGCTCGCGAGCGAGCTCGACGTCCTGCTCGGTCCCGACCCGCTGACCGGGCTCGCCACGCTGACCGCCCTCGTCGGGCGGCTCAGCACCTCGCTCGCCCACCTGCGCGACCAACCCGGGAGCGTGGGGCTCATCCTGATCGAGGTCACCGAGCCCGACGGCTGGCGACTCCCGAGCTCGACGGCGCTCCTCGACGTGGCCTGTCGCCTCACCCGCCATCTGAGGGAGCGGGATTTGATCGCGCGGATCGGGCCGTCGACCTTCGCGCTCCTGGTCGACCTGCTGCCCGGGCCGATCGACGTCGACGCCATCCGCGATCGCGCCATCGCCTCGCTCGGCGGCGGCATCGCCGCCGGGGGCGGCGAGCTCAAGACCCGCTCGGGGATCGCTTGTGCGACGACCGGCACGGCACTCGGCGCCGAGCACCTGCTCCGCGTCGCCGCGGCCCAGATGCGCGCAGCGAGCGCCCAGGTCGTCCCGCCCGCGGCCCGCTCGGGGTTCGTCCCGGGGACGAGCAGATGAGCGACGACCTCTCCGTCGGCGTCGACCTCGTCGACATCGCCGAGGTGGCCCGCTCGGTAAAGCGCTTCGGCGACCGCTACCTTCGTCGCGTCTTCACCGAGCACGAGATCGCCTGTTGCCAGGGGCCACCCGAGGTCGCAGCGGCCGCCCTCGCGGCGCGCTTCGCGGCCAAGGAAGCGACCTTGAAGGTCCTGGCCCCCGAGGACGCCCGACCGGACTGGCGCAGCATCGAGGTGGTGCGGCTTCCGACCGGCGCCTGCAAGCTACGCCTGCGGGGGGCGGCGGCCCGCCTCGCCGTCCAGCGAGGACTCGGGCCCTTCGCCCTATCCATGACCCACGAGGCGGGGCTGGCGGCGGCCGTGGTCGTGAGCGGGTCCGCGCCTGGCGTGGGCGAGCGGCCGACAATGGAAGCCCCCCGAGGGTGACGGAGGAAGGGTCGATGAGAGAGCAGATCCGCGCGGTGATCGCCGAGCACGCCCGCCTGTCGACCCCGATCGACCAGCTGGGCGACGACGGCGACCTTTTCGCGGCCGGCATGACCTCGCACGCGAGCGTCAACGTGATGCTCGCCCTTGAGGACGCCTTCGACGTCGAGTTTCCCGAGGCCCTGCTGCGCAAGTCGACCTTCGAGACGGTGTCGAGCATCGAGGCCGCGCTCTTCGAGCTGACGGTGTCGGTGTGATCGTCCCAGTCGGCGAGGACGCCGCGGCGGGCGACCCCCACCAGGAGCTCCACGACCGGCTCGTCGAGGCGGGGCTTTTGTTCTCGACGCCCGTCCAGGGCCTCTACGGGCGCTCGGAGACCTACCAGGGGGTGGTCCGCGCAATCGACGCGATGGTGCACCGCTGGGCGCTCGAGCTCGCCGCGACCACGATCCACGTGCCGCCGGTGATCGCCCGGAGCACCTTCGACGCCACCAACTACCTCCAGTCGTTCCCCGACCTCATGGGCTCGGTCCACATCTTTCGGGGCACCGACCGAGAGCACGCCGAGCTGGTACGCCGGGTCGAGGCCGGCGGGGACTGGCAGGCGCTCCTCGAACCGGGCGAGGTCGTCCTCTCGTCGGCCGCCTGCCACGCGCTCTACCCGATGATCGGCGGCCGGCTCCCGGCCGGGGGCCGCGTCTTCGAGGTGAGCGGGCTCTGCTTCCGGCACGAGCCGAGCACCGACCCGGCGCGCATGCAGTCCTTCGGCATGCACGAGGTCGTCTTCGTGGGCGACCCCGACGGCGCCCAGCGCCACCGCGACCGGGGCCTCGAGGTGGCGCTCGGGCTCCTCGGCGACCTCGGACTGGAGGCCGAGCCGGTGCCGGCCAACGACCCGTTCTTCGGCCGCCTCGGCACGGCACTCGCCACCAGCCAACTCGAGGAGGAGCTGAAGCTCGAGGCGGTCACCCCGATCTTCGCCGGGCGCGACCGCACGGCCATCGTCTCGGGCAACTGCCACCGGGACCACTTCGCCCAGCCCTTCGGCATCGAGAGCGACACCGGCGAACCCGCCCACAGCGCATGCGTCGCCTTCGGGGTCGACCGGATCACGATCGCGCTCTTCGCCCGCCACGGCCTCGAGCCCGCGAGCTGGCCCGACGAGGTCACAGCGGCCCTCTTTCCGTGAGTGAGGTCGAGGTCACGCACGCCACCGGTCGGGGCGCCACCCCCGCGGCCGGGGATCCGGGGCGATCCCGGGAGCGGGCCGGCGTCGACCACATGGTGACCGCCACCCCGCTGTGGTTCGGGCCCGAGCACCGTCCCCTCTTCGGGTGGGTGCACGGGCCGGCCGACCGCCGCAGCGCGGGCGCCGTGGTCCTGTGCCCGCCGCTCGCCCGGGAGCTCGCCTGCGCGCACTACACCTACCGCCTGCTGGCCGAGGAACTGGCCGAGGCCGGGATGCTCGCGATCCGCTTCGACTACGACGGCACCGGGGACTCGGCCGGCTCCGAGCGCGACCCGGGGCGCGTCGCAGCCTGGCTCGAGAGCATCGGCGAGGCGATCGCACTTGCCAGGCGGTGCGGGGTGACGAACGTGTCGCTCGTCGGGATGCGCATGGGTGCGCTCCTCGCAGCGGTGGCCGCAGCGCGCCAGGGCGGGGTCGACGGCCTCGTGCTGTGGGACCCCTTGGCATCGGGCCGGTCCTTCCTCCGGGAGCAGTCGGCCCTCCAGCGGCTCCGCAGCGACCTAAAGCCGCTCGACGACGGCCGGGTCGAGCTGCCCGGATTCGTCTACAGCGCCGAGACCGTCGCCGAGCTCGGCGCACTGGCCATGCCCGAGCCGGCCCGGGTCCCGAGGCGGGCGCTCGTCTTGACCCGCCCCGAGCGCACCCCGCTCAACGGGTTGATCGAGCGGTTGGGCGTCGAGCCCGAGCTCGGCGAGGCGATCGGCCAGGACCAGTTGCTCGAGGTGGAACCGCTCTACCACGAGATCCCCAAGGCGACGAGCGCCCGGATCGTCGAGTGGCTCGGGAAAGAAGAGGCCGAGCCCCGCGTCGAGCTCAACGTGCCGGTCCGCGACCGGGCGTCCTTCCACCACGACGGGGCCCGCCTGACCGAGCGCTTCGTGTGGCTCGGGGACGTCTCGATGTTCGGCGTGGTGACCGAGCCCGAGCAACGGCTGGACGCCCCGAGCATCATGTTGCTCAACGCGGGCAACGACTGGCACGTCGGCCCCAACCGCCTGTGGGTCGACGTCGCCCGGCGCTGGGCCGCCCTCGGGTTCCGCTGCCTGCGCTTCGACGAGAGCGGACTCGGCGACAGTCCCGCCAGGCCCGGGGTCCGCTCGCACGTGGTGCGGCTCCCCGAGACCTTCGAGGACGTGCACGAGGCCCAGGACTCCCTGGAGCCGGGCGACCCCACGAACGTGATCATGGTCGGCCTGTGCTCGGGCGGCTACCAGGCGCTCGAGAACGCGCTGGTCCGGCCGGCCCGCGGGGTCTACGCGATCAACCCGATCCTGCACTTCACCCCGCCCGAGCTCGCCTGGGGCCCGATGGACCCCCGCCGGCGCATCTGCTTCCCCTCGAGCTCGCTCGTGTCGGCCTACCGCAACATCCCGGGGCTGGCCCCCCTGCGCCGGGGCGTGCGTGGGATCGCCTGGCGCGCGCTGCGCCTGTTGCACCGCGACCGGGACCCCTCCAGCTGGCTGGACGAGCTCCGCGAGAGCGGGGTGCGTGTCCTTGTCATCGGGGGCGAGAACGAGACCCGGCCCTTCGGGACTCCCGCGGGCACCGGCGATGCGGAGCTCGTCCAGATCGAGGTCGTGCCCGGCCTCGACCATGCGCTCATGCCGGCCTGGCACCGCGACGCCGTGCTCCAGCGGATGACCGAGCATCTCGTGGAGCACTTCGCGCCGGGGGCCGGCTCCCGGCCCGGGCGCCCGTCGGCCTGAGCCGGCCTTCCCGCCCCGTGCGTCCCCAACGGGCCGCGCCACGCCCCGAGACGGTCGGCCTGGAAACTGTCCGTGCACCCGGCACATCTGCCGACACATCTGAGGACGATCGCAGGCAGAACCGTCTGATATCGCCCTCGCAACATTGGACAGTATCGACGACGCCGGTCGGTAGAACTGTCACATGTCGCCCGACGGCGGCCCACGGGCCCTCCCCGCCGGGCCCGCACAGCCGTGCGCCCGGGCACCGTCGCCCGGCCCCCCACTCCTAAGCTCAGCGCCATGTGCCGGAGCATTCAGCGTCTCTACAACGTGGAGCCACCCGCGACCGGCGACGAGGTCCGCGCGGCGGCCCGCCAGTTCGTGCGGAAGATCAGCGGCTCGTCGGGCTCCTCCCGGGCCAACGCCGAGGCGTTCGAGCGCGCCGTGGAGGCCATCACCGTGGCGTCGCGGCGGCTCCTCGGCGAGCTCGTCTCCGGCGCACCGCCCCAGGACCGCGAGGCCGAGGCCGCCAGGCGGCGCCGGGCGAGGGAGCTGTCGAGGAACTCCTAGGAGACCCTCGGGCCGTCGTCGCGCTCGGCCGCAGCGGTCCCCACGAGCTCGGCCTCCTGGTCGAGCACCGAGAGCCCCGGGACCTGGGGCAGGGCCACGAGCTCCCGGGAGCGCCCGGCGTGCACGTCGACGATCCGGCGGTGGTAGTCCTCGGCCATCTGCGCGAACTCCTCGGTGTGGTAGCGGCTCCCGTCGATGAAGGGCCCGCGGCGGCCCTCGACGATCGCGAGGACGTCCTCGCCGGTCACCGTCTTGAACCGCTCGAGGGCGTGGGCGACCGCGAGCACCTGGAGCCGGTTCTCCTCGAGCAGCTGGCGGGTCTTGTCCACCAGGCGCTCGAGGTTGCCCTCGATTCGGCTGCCGAGGCCCTTCAAGAGCTCGCTCTCCTTGGCGCGGCGCCCCTTGTCGGGATCCCCGCCCGAGACCCCGGCCGCCCGCGTCACGCCGTGGCTCGCCACCGTCGAGCCCATGCCCCAGTACCCCTCCATGTAGGTGGCGATCCGGGTGGCCTGCTCGAGATCGGCGCTCACGCCCGAGGAGCTGTCGCCCTCGAAGAACATCCGCTCCCCCGCCAGGCTGGCCAGGAACACCATGACCTCGGACTCGTAGTCGCTCCTCCAGCGGGTGAAGGTGTCCTCCACCTTGACCGGCTTCACCAGGCCGAGATAGTCGCCGCCCTTCTCGATCGTCGCGACATCGATGGCCCAGTCCCGGTGGATCCGGGCCGCGGTCACGGCGTGGCAGGCCTCGTGGACGGCGACGGCGTGGCGTTCCCGCTCGATGTACTCGACGTCCTCGGGTGGGCCGAGCTCCTTCAGCTGCTTGGCCTTGACGACGTCGCCCCAGGTGATGGTGTCCCGGCCGTCGCGGATGGCGTTGATGAGCGACTCGTTGACCAGGTCCTTGATGGTGGCCCCGGTCGCATACGGGGTGATCGTGGCCAGTCGGTCGAGGTTCTCGTCGTCGAGCGAGTGCTTCACCTTGGAGAAATAGCCCTGATAGGTGCGGATGCGACCGGCCTTGGTCGGATAGCCGACCTTGTAGACGCGGTCGATGCGCCCGGGGCGCAGCAGCGCCTCGTCGAGGGACTCGGGCATGTTGGTGGCCATCATCACGAGGATGCGGTACTTGGGTGGCGGGACCGGCCTGAACCCGAGGGCGCGGCGCACCACGCGGTTCACGAGCCCGCGGGGCTTGTTGAGGCCCGAGAGCTCCGAGAGGAGCGACTGGAGCGTGCCCGTGCCGCCGCCCCCGGCCATGCCCATCCCCATCATCTTCATGGGGCGGGGCCGCTCCACGGCCTCGCCGTGGTCCTCGAATCGCATGGTCGCGGCGACGTGGGCCATGGCCGCCTCGTCCGCGTACGCGGCGCCGTGGCAGGCGGTGGGGGTCCAGGGCATCCCCGACGCGTTGGGGCCGAAGACGCGACCGGGGCTGAGGGCGCCCCTCGACCCGAGGGAGTCCGCCTCGTCGAAGAAGACCACCACCCCGCCGTAGCGGAGGGCGAGCCGCCGGAGCTTTCGGAAGAGCCCCTTCACCTTCAGGACCCCGACCCCGAAGAACATGTTGTTGAAGGCGCCCGGGTCGACGAAGACGAAGGGGTTGTGGGTCTCCCCCGCCACTGCCTCGGCGATGAGGGTCTTGCCGGTGCCCGGGGGGCCCCAGAGCAGGATGCCGCCGGGCACGTAGCCGCCCCGGGCCTCGATCGCGTCGGGGTCCTTCAAGAAGATGATGTTCTCCTTCACGCGGTCGAGCACCGAGTCCTGGCCCCAAACGTCGGTGAAGCGCGTCTTCACGTCGCCCGGGTAGTAGGTGTCGATGCCCCCCTTGGAAAGGAACCAGAACAGCCCGACGAACTGCAGGATCACGAAGAAGAAGCCGAAGACGATCTGGACGAGCAGCGGCAGGGCCGAGTAGATCGCTGCGGGCACCTGGAAGAGCGAGACGAGCGGCGAGGTGTGGTAGAAGCCGGCGAGGACGATCGCCAGGATCACGAGGATCACGAAGACCTTGATCACGCGGGTGATCCGGAAGCGGTTCCAGTCGCTCATGCGACGCGTCGTGGAGTGCAAGCCGCCGAAGACCACGTCGGTCCACAGGTGGTGCCAGCGTGCCGAGCGCTCGCTCACCACGTAGTGGGCCTGACGGATGACCTCGAGGCCGAAGAGGATCTCGAGCCACCAGAGCGAGGCGATCTGGTTACGGGCGGCGTCGCTGAACGGCTCGATCGGGTTGTTGGTCATGTTCGACCAGAGCAGGAGCCACCACAGCACCACCAAGAGCAGGAGGATCTTGCTGCGGTCCCAGAAGTTCGATCTCGGCCGTACCGCGAGGGGCCCGAGGCCCGGGGCGGTCTCGGGGTCGAGGATCGGCAGCTCGGCCGCGAGCTCGGTGCCGTGCCCGTTCACGCTGGGGTTCGTGTCATCGCTCACGGCGACTGCTCCTTTAGGGTCCAGGAGTTGAGGATCTGGGTGACCGCGCTGGCGTTCGCACCCCAACAGCTCGCCTGACAGCCGACACCGACCGCGAAGATCCAGTTGGTGTTGGCGTCGACCGCCGTGACCTGTCCGAAGGTCAATACCGGCGAGGTGCCTGTGATGTTGACGATCATCTTGATGCCGTGAATCCCCCCGGGAAGGGCGAACTCGTTGTAGCTCAACACCTGGAATCCCGAGGTGGAGGTCAACGGGTCGGTGCCGAGAAGCTCCGAGCGCATCGAGGCGAAGCTGAGCGAGTCCCGCTCGCTCGAACCGAGCTGGCGGCTCTCGACCACCGCGGTCGGGTAGCGCTTCCCGATCCCGATCGAGCTGCGCGGCGTGACCCCCGGGCGGGGCGACATGGTCTCGATCCACTCGCCCCCGGCGATCTGGCGCAGCTGGGTCGGGCCGAGCTTGCCGTTCTGGGCCTCGATGACCTGGTCGGTGTTGAAGATCGCCCAGTGCGGGGGGACCTTGAAGTAGAGGTCGACGCCGTCGGGGGCGCGGTGGCTCACGTACTGGAAGCTCGAGCCCACCTGGCAGCCGGAGAGAACCAGTCCGAGCGACCCGCAAAAGAGCGCGATCGCGATCAGTCGGCCCACGCGCCAAGCCCCGAACCGCCGTCCGCCCGCGTCAGGCACAAATGCCATGCGCGCCCTCTCACCGACCTTCAAGAGCGCCAGCGTAGGCCACCGCGTCCCAGCTCAGCGCAACGCGAGGCTCCGGGAACGCCCTGTTCGGAAGCGGGAACCCCCATCTGTCGCGGCATCGCAACAGTTCGGATCGGCGACCAACACAATCGGGGCTCCACGCCCGCCAACGACGCGCCGGCACCAGGCGCGACCGGACCGCCCCGTGCCCTCGACGTCACGCCTCGGGCACCGCAGGCTCGGCCCGGGGGTCGGCGATGAACTCGTGGCCGAAGAGCCCGGGGAGCCCGCCGGTGTGCACGAAGACCGTCGGCTCGTCGGCGCCGATGCGCCCGTCGCGCACCTCGGCGGCCAACCCGCTCAGGGCCTTCGCCGTGTAGACGGGGTCGAGCACGATCCCCTCGCTGAGCGCCGCTTCGCTGAGTGCCCGGCGGGCCCCCGGGGTGAGGATCCCGTATCCGGGGCCCACCTGGTCACGGCGGAGCCGCAGCGCGCTTGGGCGTGCCGGGGGCCGCGCTCGCGCGCCGGTGAGCTCGGTCACCATCCGCTCGACGCGCGTCCCGGCATCGGCGGTTGCCCCCACGTCGACCCCGAGCACCCGCTCGGGCCCGAGCGCCGCGACCAGCCCGGCCATCGTCCCGCCCGTGCCGAGCGCGACGACCGCGTGGCGGAGCCCGGGCACCTGGGTCTCGAGCTCGCGCCCGCACGCCACGTATCCACGGGCACCGAGGGCATTGGATCCGCCGAGTGGAATCACCGACACCCGCTCCCCCTCGGCTGCGAGGTCGGCCGCCGCGAGCTCGACCGCGGCGTCAAGACCGTCGTCGTCGAGATCGCCGACCCACCGCACCGGCGTGTCGAACAGCGCCTCCAGGGCGACATTGCCGGTGGCGGTCGCCGGCGCGTCGCCGGCGAGGACGAGCAGGCAGCGCAGGCCGAGGCGCCGCGCCGCGGCTGCGGTCAGCCGGGCGTGGTTGCTCTGTGTCCGACCGCTCGTGACGAGTGCTGTCGCCCCGTCTTCGATGGCCAGCGCGCAGAGGTGCTCGAGCTTGCGCACCTTGTTACCGCCTCCGCCGAGCCCGGTGAGATCGTCCCGCTTGATCCAGAGGCTGCCGGCGTGGAGCCCGAGCCGCTCGGCCAGCCTGGGGGCGGGCTCGACGGGCGTCGGCCAGGTGCCGAGCATGATCGGGCGTATCTGGCGGCTCGATTCGGCGTCCATCTGTCCATGATGCTCCCGACGCGGCGACCCGGCTTCGATTAGACAGTCGGCGTCGACGTGGCCGGCCACCGAGGAGCGAACGCATGCGGATCCTAATCACCGGCGCAGCGCGGGCGATCGGGTCCGCGGCGGCCGCCGAGCTGAGCAACCGCGGCCACGAGGTGGTCGCCACGGCGCGCTCGCTCTTTGACCTGCGCGACGTGGCGGCGGAGCGCAAGCTCGAGCTCGACGTGCGCGACGCGGCATCGATCGGTTCCGCGCTGAGGGAGGCCGGGGAGCTCGACGCCGTGGTCAACAACGCAGCGATCCACACCGCCGGGCCGCTCGAGGATTTCCCGGTCGAACGGGTCGCCGAGATCTTCGACACCAACTGCCTCGGCGCGCTGCGCGTCGTCCAGGCGGTGGCGCCGGAATGGCGGGCCCGAGGCGCCGGGGTCGTCGTGAACGTGAGCTCGATCCAGGGGCGGGTCTCCACCCCACTCTCGGGACCCTACGCGGCGTCCAAGTTCGCGCTGGAGGCGATCTCCGAGACCCTCCACTACGAGCTCGGGCACTTTGGGATCCGGGTGGTGATCGTTGAGCCCGGCTATACCGATCCCGGGATGAAGCCCTCCGAGCCCCATCGGGGCCCCGCCGCATATGACGAGCTGACCGAGCAATGGTCCGGTGCCGACGCCACGCTCAGCCCGGCGGGCCGCACCGGATGCGAGGTCGTGGCCCGGGCGATCGCCGATGCGATCGAGGACCCGGCCGCTCCCCTCCGGGTGCCGGTCGGCGATGACGCTGCGCTCGTCCTCTCGGTTCGCCGGGAGCTCGACGATGCCGCCTTCGAGGCCGCCATGCGGGCCACCCTGAAGCTGACCTGGTAACGCTCCGGATACCTTCGTCGTCGTGCAACTGCTCCTCATCCGCCACGGCGAGACCGTCAGGGTCGAGTCCGACACCGGGGTCGCCGATCCCGAGCTCACCGAGCGCGGGCGACGCCAGGCCGACCTCCTCGCCGCGTGGCTGGCCCGCCACGAACGGCTCGACCACCTGGTGGTGAGCCCACTGCGCCGGGCCCGCGAGACGGTGGCCCCGATCGCCGAGCGGTTCGCAATCGAGCCCGAGGTCCTCCATGAGCTCGCCGAGTTCGACTCCAACTCGTCGAGCTACATCCCGATGGAGGAGATGAAGGCGACGCGCCATCCCCGGCTCAGTGCGCTCGTGGAGGGTCGCTGGCAGGACCTCGGCGGCCAGGTGGAGCCAGAGGCGTTCCGGCGCACGATCCTCGACACCCTGGGCCGGGTGACTGAGGCGCACCCCGGCGAGACGGTCGCCGTGATCTGCCACGGGGCGGTGATCAACGCGTACCTGGGCGACGTGATCGGCACGCCGCGGCTCTTGTGGTTCGAGCCCCGCTACACCTCGATCCACCGGGTCCTCATCTCGAGACATGGCATCCGCTCGGTCGAGACCCTCAACGAGTGCCCGCACCTGGCGCCGGCCGGCAGGCGCCCTGAGCACGGCGGCCAGGAGCCGCTGTCCTACTAGTCGTTCTCCGGGAACCCCAGGTCGATCGCTCGCCACAGCGGGTCGGGCCACCGGCTCGTGACGACCTTGGGCCGGGTGTAGAAGGCGACGCTGTCGGGCCCATAGACGTGGGCGTCGCCGAGGAGGGACTGCTTCCAGCCGCCGAAGGAGAAGTGACCGACCGGCACCGGGATCGGGACGTTCACCCCGACCATCCCGGCCTGCACCTCGTGTTGGAACCGGCGGGCGGCACCGCCGTCGCGGGTGAAGATCGCCGCCCCGTTTCCCCACTGGCTCGCGTTGACAAGGTCGATCGCCCCGGTGAGGTCCTCCGCGTGGACGACCGAGAGGACGGGACCGAAAATCTCGTCTCGGTAGCAATCCATCTGCGGAGTGACCTCGTCGATCAGGCAGGGACCGAGGAAGAACCCCGGGCCGCCCGCCATCGGATGTGAACGCCCGTCGACGACGACCCTCGCCCCCTGGGAGGTCGCCCCGTCGAGATAGGAGGCGACCCGGTTGCGGTGCTCGGCGGTGATAAGCGGGCCCATCTCGGTCTCGGGATCGAGCCCGTCGCCGATGCGGAGGCGGCCGATCCGCTCGGCGATGCCGCCGACGACCGGACCGGCGGACCCGCCCACCGCGACGACGACCGAGATGGCCATGCAGCGCTCACCGGCCGAGCCGAAGGCGGCCGAGACGGCGGCGTCGGCCGCCTGCTCGAGGTCGGCGTCTGGGAGGATCACCATGTGGTTCTTGGCGCCACCGAGCGCCTGCACCCGCTTACCCGACCGAGACGCCTCCTCGTAGACGTGGTGGGCCACCGGGGTCGAGCCGACGAACGAGACCGCCCGGATCGCCGGGTGCTCGAGGATCCGCTCGACGGCGACCCGGTCGCCATTGACGACGTTGAAGACGCCATCAGGCACGCCCGCCTCACCTAGGATCCCGGCGAGGAGCATCGGCGCGCGCGGGACCTTCTCGGAGGGCTTGAGGATGAACGCGTTGCCGCAGGCGATGGCGTTCGCCAGCATCCACATCGGCACCATGACCGGGAAGTTGAACGGCGTGATGCCGGCCACGACGCCGAGGGGCTGGCGGAACGAGTAGACATCGAGCCCGCTCGACGCCTGCTCGCTGTAGCGACCGGCGAGATGCGAGGCGATCCCGCAGGCGAACTCCACGTTCTCAAGACCGCGCGCGACTTCCCCCAACGCGTCGGAGAACACCTTGCCGTGCTCGAGGGTGATCAGCCGGGCGAGGTCCCGACGTCGCTCGTCGAGGAGCCCCCGCACGGCGAAGAGGATCTGCGTCCGTCGGGCGAGCGAGGTCTCGCCCCATGGGCCGGCGGCCTCGCAGGCGACGTCGACGGCGGCATCGACGTCTTCGCCGTCGGCCAGGAGGACGTCGGCCGTCTGCTCGCCGGTGGCCGGATTGAACACGGGAGCCCGGCGGGCGCCGGATCCGCTGAACTCGACACCCGCGATCCAATGGCTGATCCGATCCACCGCCCCAATCACACACCCGGGGCAGCGGGCGGCGCCATCGCTACTGGGCCGGACCGCTCCCGAGCGTCACGTTGGCGGTGTGGCTCTGGCCGCCGGTGTCGGTCCAGGTGAGCGAGACCACCGATCCGGGGTGGAGCCCGAGGATGACACGGCTCAGGTCGCCGTTCGAGGTCACGGTGTGCCCGTCGATCCCGGTGATCACGTCTCCTTGGACCAGGCCGATCTGCTCGGCCCCGGTCCCGGCAATCGCCTTGTAGACGGTCACTCCCGACGGGCTTGAGTTTCCGTTGTTGAAGCCAAGGCCGCTCGAGGCTTGCCCCGAGGTGATCAGCACCCCGAGGAAGGCCGTCGGACCCACGTGGATCGTGGGGGATCCACGGTTCGCCTCGATGCGCTGGGCGATCGACATCGCCTCGTTGATCGGGATCGCGTAGCCCTGGGTGGGCGAGGACTGGAAGGAGAACCCGGTCGAGGCCGCGGTGTCGATGCCGATCACCCGGCCCGAGGTGTCCACCAGCGATCCACCCGAGTCGCCGGGCTGGATGGCGGCGTTGGTCTCGATCAGTCCGCTCAGCTGCTCGCTCGATCCGTCGAGGCCGTCCTGGGCCGTGATCGACTGGTCGAGCGCAGTGATGGACCCACCCGCGCTGACCGGGGTGCCGCCGGTCCCCCCGGCGTTGCCGATGGCGACCACGCCCTCGCCCCTCGAGATTTTCGAGGAGTCGGCGAGCTTCGCAGTCTGCAGACCCGAGGCGCCCTGGAGTTGGAGCACGGCGACGTCCGCTGAGGGGTCGTAGCCCACCACGGTGAGCGAGTAGGTCTTCCCGTTGCCGACGTCGGTCGCGCTGAGCTTCGTCGCACCGTCGATCACGTGGTTGTTCGTGATGACCTCGCCGTCGGAGCTGAGCACGATGCCGGTGCCCGCCCCCACGTCGCTCTGGTAGGAAAAGTTGCCGTTGATGTCCACGAGAGCTGGGTCGACCTTGGCCGCGATCGCCGCGACGTCGGCCGGGCCGCCGGCACCCTCCGGGTTGTTGCCGTTCGAGCCCGGCCCGGAGAACGCGCCGCCCGGACCGAAGGGAGTGCCGCCGGAGTTGGGCGTCGTCTGGGGGGTCGAGGGGTTGGCCGCCGGTGCGGACGACGTCCACACGGCGTGCCCGACGCCGATGCCGAGTCCGATCGCAGCCAGGACCAACACCGCGGCGACGACGGCCGTGAGTGCCCGGTGGCGACGCCCCGGTGTGACGGGATGGGGCGTCGGTGCCCATCCCGGGAAGTTCGAGCCCGGAGCCGTGTGCCAGGTCCAACCGGCCTCGGACGCGGGAATGGCCGGTCCGGGCACCGACTGTCCGGCGGCGGTGACGGGGGTCTCGGTCGTCGGGTCGCCCGGGTGTTCGTTGGGAATCTCTGCGTCGCTCACGGCACCTCCGCGCCTTGGTCGAGCATCTCGCTGCGTCGCCTTCCAGTAAAGGGCCCACGTCTAGGAAGCCGCTACGACGAGGCTAAGAAGCGCTTAAGAACTCACCCGCTGTCCAGCTGTTTCAACCGGAACGGCGGGGGCCGGGCCCCTTGTGGCCTCCTACCCGGGTGGCGGCCTATGGAGAGCCTAGAGATGGGAATCCCCCGTCCGGTCACCGCCGGATCGGTCCCCCGGCGTACTCGGTCTTGAGGGCGCTCGGCTGGCCGCCGGCCGGAGCACAGCGGGACTAGGCCCAGATACGGCCGACGACGCGGCCGAGGGAGGACATCACCGGGGCCATCGGGTCGGTGCCCAGATTGAGACCCGGGACCGAGACGTCGACGGGTGGGTGTTGGGCACGGCGCTGGCTCGTAGGCCATCGGCCCCGCCGATGAGGCCGAGGCACCTAGGGTGCTCCGACGACGGCCCGTCCACGGGCCGAGTGTGGGGGCCTTCACATGACGACAGGACCGGCCGGTGCGGCGGAGGTCATCGACCTCTGGCCCGATGGCCCGCCGAGTGTCATCGAGGGCATCGGCCCCGAGGTCGCCTATCGGGTCGCCGGGGGCGTTGCCGCTGACACGACCTTTCTCCGCAACATCTCCGAGTCGACGATCAGCATCTTCACGCCGCCCGAGGAACGTCGAAGCGCCATCGGCGTCATCGTGGTGCCTGGCGGGGGGTGGACGATCAATGCCATCTCGCACGAGGGATTCGACGTGGCCCAGTGGCTCACGAGGGCCGGGCACACGGCGTTCGTCCTCAAATACCGAGTGATGGCCTCCCCGCCGGACCAGGGGGCCTTCGAGGCACAGATGGCCCGGTCGGACCGGGCGCTCGCCAGCCCGATGCCCGCTGGCCGGGCCCCGCGGGCCATCGACCAGGTGATCGACACGAAGCCCTACCACGAGGCGCGATCGGCGGCCGCCGTCGACGGGCGACGGGCCCTGGCCCTGGCCCGAGAGATCGCCCCGCGTTACGGCGTGGAAGTCGGTGCCATCGGGATGATCGGGTTCTCGGCGGGCGCCTTTCTCGCCGTTGATGTGGCCATGGACCCCCGGGGCGCTGCGCCGGCCTTCGTTGGTGCGATCTACGGAGGTGAGACGCGAGGAGCGCCGGTCCCCGCCGACGCGCCGCCCCTGTTCTCCCTCGTGGCCCAGGACGACCGACTGCTCTTCAAGATCGTCGAGGGGCTCCACCGAGACTGGTCCGACGCCGATCGACCCTCAGAGCTCCACGTGTTCGCCCGCGGGGGGCACGGCTTTGGGATGGTGCGCCAGGGCTTGCCCGTCGACCGCTGGACCGACCTCTTTGCTGATTGGCTCGACCAGCTTCGCCTCACGACGCCCTGAGGCTCTTCGCCCGATTGCTACCCGGCCGCCGTCAGTGGAAAGACGCGGATCGGGGCGGTCGGGGAAGACCGAGGCACGGTGCCCCCACGAACTGCCTGCGTTGGCCGACGGAGCCAGGTCAACTCCGGTCCGTGGGACCAGGCATTCATCGCGCCGCGACTTCTCGGTCGGACGCCGACTCTCTAGCCTTGGAGAAGTGTCGCCCAGCAGCCTTCGCCGACCACGGCAATCGGTCGCGGTCCTAGTGCTGGGGGCGCTCGCGGTGTTCGCCATCGCGGCGGTGGTCCTCCTCCGAGCGGCCCCGGGGCCGGCCGGCGGTCCGGTGCGCAACACTGCCCGAAGCCGCACGGCAGGTACCCGGGGCGGGCAGACCCCCCTCGCGTCGAGAGCCTCGGTCCCGGCCGTCGGTCCGTCGCGGTCCCTTCCCGCGCCGAGTGCCCTGCAGCCCTTCGGGGCGCCTACTCCGGGCGAAGGGATCTGGGCGCCGGCCGGGCGCACTGTCGACGGTCTCCCGGCCGTGTACGAGACGGCGCTCGTGCCCCCGGGCGGATCGGTCCCGGCCGGGATCGCGTGGATGGACACCCACCTCCTCTCGGCCCGCCTCTACTCGGGTTCCGTCAGCCCGGGCGGAGGGCCCTACGCCTACACCGCCCCGGTCGCCGAGACCGACGCGGCGTCGCTCGTGGCCGTGTTCAACGGAGGGTTCAAGATGGCCGATGCCGGGGGCGGCTATTACACGGAGGGGCGAATGGTCGACCCCCTGGTCAGCGGGGCGGCCTCGCTCGTCATCTACGCCGACGGAAGCGTGAACATCGGCGCCTGGGGCACCGACGTCACCATGACGCCCCAGGTCGTCGCGGTGCGTCAGAACCTTGTGCCGCTGGTGGCCGCCGGTGTGCCAACCCCCCAGGCGCTGAGCCCGGACTGGCAGGCCTGGGGGAACACCTGCGGAGCGACCTCCTGCGCCCCGTCGGTCCCCGGCGTCGAGCAGCAGTGGCGCTCGGGGGTGGGCGTCACCTCCGACGGTGCCCTCGTCTATGCCACCGGCCCGGATCTCACGCCCGGACAGCTCGCCCAGCTGCTCGCAGCGGCCGGAGCGATCCGAGGCATGGAGCTCGACATCAATCCCGACTGGACCGTGTTCGTGACCTACGACCCGCCGATCCCCGGCGGATTGGCGTCGCCTTCCAACGGCAGCAAGCTCGTCGCTGCGACCGTGCAGGGTCCGGCGACCTTCTTCGAAGCTGCCTGGGCGCGCGACTTCGTGACGCTCTCGGCGCGGCCGGCGGCGCTACCCGACACCATCGCATTCCCTTCGCGCTCGGGGCACCGCTAGGGATCGCCTACCCGTTCTCTCCAAGCGCTGGCGTCGGGTCCTGCCCATCGCGCCCCGAGATGCGCTCGTGCAGCCAGCGCAGCAGGTCGTCCTGCGGCCCCGCCTCCGGGCCGGCCATGGGGCGATGCGCCCGGACGTGGTGGACGGCCGCCCCAGGTTCGTACCCGAACGCGACGAGAATTCCGGCCGCGAGCGTTCCGGCTCGCCCGATGCCGCCCCCGCAATGCACGAGCAAGCGTTCACCGTTGGCGAGCCGAGATCGAAGTTGGTCCAGCGTCGCCAGCGCCACCTCGGGCTCCGGAGCACCGAGATCGGCTACGGGCCACCACACGACGCGCCCCGGGGGCTGGTTCAAGATCCAATCGACGTAGTTCGGGTAGCGGTCGAGCTCGCTTCGCTCGTTGAGGCAGATCACTGCGTCGGCCGCGACGTGCGTCATCGCCGCTTCGGGGTCCGGGCCGATGAAGTGCTTCCCACAGAGGAAGAGCCTGCCCGGGATCCTCGGGGGCAAGGGGATTTCGTCCACCCCACCGTGTCGGGATCGTTCCTTGGCCCAGTCGCTCCGCTTGGCATCTCGATGTGCTTGGTCCAACTCGGCGCGCCCTCCGCCCCCACCGTCAGCCAACTTCGGGCCACAGAGTAGGACCGTGCACGCCCGAGCGAGCCAATCGGAGCCCGCGAAAGGTGTGGATTCGGACCGGGCTTCACGTCCTCAAAGTCGGCACGTCACTCCCCCGATGTTCACGCGACACTCGGTAGCGGAGAAAGACAACGTTCGAGTCGAAGGAGCGTGACTCGACAAGCTTAAGTTCGACCCTCCGCCCGTCGCGCGGCAAGAACGGAATCCCCCCGCCGAGCAGCACCGGACAAACCCTGATCCGGTACTCGTCGATCAGATCCAAGCCGGCCGCCTCTGCCGCGAGCGTCGCACCGCCGATGGCGATGTCCCCCTCCCCGGGACCTGTCCGTAGCCGTTCGATCTCGTCGGCCAACCCACCCGAGAGGAGACGAGCATTGCCCTGGACGCTCGAGAGCGAGGTGGAGAACACCACCTTTGGGAGCGCCTTCCAGATGCGCGCCCACTCGAGCATTACCTCGTCTAGCGATGGGTCCTGCTCCGCTGTCTCCCAGTACAACATGGTCTCGTACAGTCGACGTCCCATCACCTGCACGCCAACCTGTCGGATCTCGTTGGAGACAAAGCGAAAGACCTCGGCATCCGGAGCAGAAAACCCAAGGTCACCATCGGGTCCGGCGACGTAACCGTCGAGGGACATGGCCATTGAATAGGTCACACCGCGCATCAAAGTTCGTCCTCCTCCGGAAGCTGAAAATGGTGGCCCCAGGCGGTGACCAACCTGCGTGCCTGCTGCACCGGATCATGACCTGGTCGTCGGGGCAGGCGGGAGGTCATTGATCGCATCCCAGATCTCCTCCTTCGTCCTCTCTCTCCAACCTGGACCAGCCGTCGCAATCGTTTCACCGCACTGAGAGATACTGGCAAAGAGTGACGCGCTTCGACCATGCAAATTTGACCGACTCCGAGTTCCGCGAATGTGACCTGACTCGGGCCCAGCTGATCGGGGTGGTGATGCAGGACGCGGCAATTGATGGGCTGGTCCGGAATCTGGTCATCAATGGAGTCGAGGTGTCCGAGTACGTGGAAGCTGAACTTGATCGGCGGCATCCGGTGCGTCGGCTAATCCGATCGACCGATCCGCTCGAACTATTGCAAGGCTCTCGGGAGTTGCGGGCGGCGTGGTCGGCGACGATCGGAAGGCTGAGCACGATGCCTGACGGTTCCGAATATCGGTCCGTGGGCGGCGAGTGGTCGACGTTGGAGACCCTGCGCCACCTGGTTTTCGTGCATGAATGTTGGTTCCTTCGTTGTTGTCTGGGATCGAGGCGTCCTCTCACGGCCTTTGGCGTGGTTCCCGCCTACGTGCTCGAACTTGAGCCGGCCTTGGATCAGGCAGCCGCGCCGACCTTCACCGAGGTCCTGGCAGCGCGGGAGCTGCAAAACGACGAGCTGGATCGTTGGCTGTCGACCGTGACGGCCGACACGCTCTCCTTGCCGGCGCCAGTGCCTGAGGGCTCAGGGTGGCCACCGTACGCGCGTGGAAAGTCCGTGCTCGAGTGCCTTCACGTGGTGCTAAAGGAAGAGTGGGCACACCATGGCTTCTGCGCGCGCGACATCGGCCGCCTCGGAGGATGATTCGATAGCGGTTGGGTGGGCGCCGAGTTCGACCTCGCGTCGTGGAAGTGCGAGCGTCATGCCGCTCCAGTCATCGGGTTTCCTGATGATTGCGTTTATCGCTTGAGCAGTGGGACATCCCGCGAGTCCACAAGATCCGCCAAACGTGCAATTCGGCAAGGTGGGTCTGCAAGGCAACGGCTTCGGGCTCTTCGAAGTTCAGCGGGCAGCTCATTCTCCACCGCATCGCCGGGGCGCTAGCACACGTGCTCCAAGCTCGAGGCTCTTCGGAAGTGGGTTAGGTCGGACTCGGTGACTCTGGAATTGCAGCTGTGTGCCAGGTATGGGTGGGACGATGTGTCCGTGACGGACGATGAATTCGTCGAGACAGTAGTGGCGGCGTGCCGACGACTCCCGAACGCAGAGGCGGTGAACCTAGGCGGATCCAGGGCTCGCGGGGACTTCCGACCAGACAGCGACTGGGACTTTGCTGTGTACTACCGAGGAAAGATCGATCCGCGACCGCTCGAGGAGTTGGGTTGCCGGGTCGGGTTTTCCGTCCTTTCGAATGGGGCCAGGTCATGTACGGCGGAGTCTTCGACCTCGACGGACGGCACTTCGACATCCACTATCGAAACTCTCGACATCGTGGAACACCGGACGCGCGAGGCCGAAAAGGGCAGGTCGCCGTCCACATCCTGGGCTTTCACCTCGCCGGGATCCCGACGTACATGTTCCCGGGCGAGCTTGCTGTCAGCCGGGACTTGTGGGGTGAGCTCCCGCGACCGGGCTATCCAGACGCGCTACGAAAGAGCGCTCCTCCCCTCTGGCTGGACCAGGCGAACCGAGAGCTCGACTACGCGGCCTACTGGGCCGCCTCGGCCAACCCGATGAACTGTGCCGGGGTGCTCGCCAAGGTCGTGCTCCAGGGCGCCCACGCACGATTGGCGCATCGCGGGATCTGGGCGTTGAACGAGAAGCGAATGGTCCAGTGGGCTGACCTGGCCAACCTCTTCGGACGGTTCTCAAACCTCGGATCCTCAACAGAGCAACTGACGCTCGCGATCGGTGGTGTCCGCGCGTCCATCGCTGAGATCGAAGGGGAGATCGAGACGTCCTAATCCGGCTCTCAGTGCCACCGCAGCTAACCCGACCCCGCTGAGATCCGAAGAGCCCTTCTTCGATTGGTGGTGTCGGAGGGCCGAGGGAACCGAGCGACAACGATTGGCGTCTGGCTCAGTGGCCGATCGACCCTTCCCAACGGGGGGCGTGCATGAGACAACCTCATGGGGCCCGTTGTGCCGGGCCGAGGCACGGGAGGACGCGGTGAAGCTCGACAGGCGGGTCATCGACGAGCTCACGGTCATGCCCGGCGCCGCGGCGTCCCTCGCAGAGCGGAGCACAGCCGAGACGAAGCACGGCTGGCTCGGTCCACTCGGACGTGCGCACGCCAAAGAGGTGGCCGAGGCGGACCTTGAGACGTTCAAGCGAGAGCTCGAGCGTGTCCAGGAGCTCCTCTACGCGAATGCGACGTGGGCCGTCCTGATCGTGCTGCAGGGCCTCGACGCCGCAGGCAAGGACGGCACGATCAAGCACGTGCTTGCCGGCATCAACCCCCAGGGTTGCGAGGTGACCTCGTTCAAGCAGCCGTCCGCCCAGGAGCTCCGGCACGACTACCTCTGGCGCGCCGCTCGGGCACTCCCCGAACGCGGTCGCATCGGGATCTTCAATCGCTCGTACTACGAGGAGGTGCTCGTCTGCCGGGTCCACCCGGAACTGCTCGACGCCGAGCGGGTGCCCGGACTGGTGCGGCCGGACCACTCGACCTGGCAGACCCGCTACGAGGACATCAACGCATTCGAGCGGCACCTCGAGCGAAGCGGCACCAAGGTGATCAAGCTCTTCCTCCACGTCTCGAAGGACACCCAACGCCAACGGTTGCTCGAAAGGCTTGACGACAGGGAGAAACGCTGGAAGTTCTCGCTTGCCGATCTCGCCGAGCGAGCCCACTTCGACGAGTACAGGCAGGCCTACGAGGAGGCGATCACGGCCACATCGACCGCCTGGGCGCCCTGGTACGTGGTTCCGGCCGACCACAAGTTCGCATTGCGGGCACTGGTGGGAGGCATCCTCGTCGACGTCGTCGATGATCTCGGGCTACAGGTCCCGAGCGTGTCGGACGAGCAGGCCGCGGCGCTCGAACGCGCTCGTGAATCGCTCAGTTCTGAGTGACCTCGGCACGCGGGTCGAGATCGATCCCCCACGCCCCAGGAGGTCATGGCTCGTGGTTGTCGCTAGGGCCCAGAACCTCGACGCCGGCTCGACTTCGGGCCCCACTGCGTCGATGATGCTGGCCTCGGTGGTCACTCTGGGCTATCGGGCAGGGTCGGCCACGACGAGCGTGTCTAGGTGGCTCGTATCAGAACCGTGCGCCTTTCAGCAGCTGCCCGTGGGGGCCGGCAGCTCGGACCTTGCCAAGAGACTCCTCTTCCGCTCCCGGCGCTCAATGAGTGACTGGGCTGGTCTTGGCGACGAACGCGGGCCTCCGGGAGACTGCCGTGGTGGGAGGGATGCAGCCGGCACGATCTTCTCGTGATTCTCGATTTCTCCTACCGGGAAGGCGGCGACCCTCGCTGGAGCGAAGGGGAATCGAGTACTAGGGGCGGCGCGTGCGGCCCGAGTTGACCGGCCCTGAGCCAAAGCGAAGCGGCGCAGGCGCGCCTGCCGGTTGTCAGTGTAGGAATCTTGATACGCGCGGAACCTTTGGGGATCGGCGAGGGCCCCAAAGCTGGGCGAAATAGAACAAGCCCGAGAAGATATCTAGGAGATCACAGGTGGAGCGTGCAGTAACCGCGCTCACTGAGAGATCGATCGCCACAGCATCTCCACCGCCTTGCAATGGTGCCTTCCCTTCGTCCTTTGAGGATCAAACCCGCGGCTGCACTCAACCAGTTCCGAGGTTCAACCTCTCGATCGCGAGTTCCTTAGTGGTATGTCGTTCGATCTTCCCTGTGGCCGTCGTCGGAAAGGATTCGAGCTGGATAATGTAGCGGGGACGCTTGAAGGCGGCCAGTTTCCCGTCCGCGAAGGCTGTCAACTCATCTATTGAATCGTCAGACAGCGTTTCCCGGGCAATAACACACAAGCAGGGCGCATCTCCGAGCCGCTCGTCGGGGATCCCAACGAGAAGGGCATCCGTAATCGACGGGTGCTCCAGGAAGAACGCTTCGACCTCACTAGGGTCGACGTTCTCACCGCCGACACGCAGTTGGTCTTTGTATCTTCCGAGAATCTGCAAATACCCAGCCGAATCAAGGACCCCAAGATCTCCGGTGTGCAGCCAACCCTGCTCGTCGATCAGCTCCGCCGTTCGTTCCGAATCGTGGAGATAACCTTCAGTTGCCTGGTACGTCTGGACGAGAACCTCGCCCTGGCTCCCTCGATCGAGCTCCCTACCGCTCTCGGGATCGATGACCTTGAACGCGTAGCCGGTGAGTGGGTAGCCAGAAGTCTCACAGCTGTGGTACGCATCCTCATCGAGGAATCCCAGACTGGCGCACGGACCAATCTCGGTCATTCCGAATCCCGACACGAACTTCCCGCCAAATCGCGCTTGCGTCGCATACGCGATCGGGCGCATCGCGATCGGGCCCACGGCCATGATGCTTACGCGCAAAGACGATCTATCCGTCGATCCCAACGACGGACAATTCAACAGATCGCTGAAGTGGGTGACGAAGCCGAATGACATCGTGACCCGCTCTGTTTCGATCGCTTCGAGAGTCTTCGCTGGGTCAAACCGACGCATCAGGACCATCCGCGCCCCCGTGATCAGGGTGAGCAACGGGCCCTCATAGAACCCATAGGCGTGGAAGAGCGGCAAAAACATGACTGTGATGTCACGCTCGGTCACACCGAGGCGATTGGCCTGGTCTGTGACATTGCGGATTGCGTGGTGGCTGTGCACAACGCCCTTCGGCTTTCCGGTCGTCCCGGACGTGTACATGATCAATGCCGAATCGTCGGCCGACGATTCACGCGTTCGGCTGAGCACCTCCGTCTCGGAGACACCGTCCCCTCTCGATAAGAAGTCCTCCCAACACAGCCAACCGTCGGGTACATCCTTGGCGTCGAGGACGACGACGTTTCGAAGGCTCCCGAGCCCCCCCTCTTCGCGAGATCCCATGACGTCGCTGAGGATCGACTGATAGGCGGTTGGACCCGACTGAGCCGCTAGGACGATCGTCGAACACCGCGAGTGCCGTAAGACGTATCCAAGGTCTTTCTCTCGAAGACTGGTGTTGACGGGCAAGAGAATCGCGCCGATGTACGCGGCCCCGAACTCCACATGGAGCCATTCAGGTCGGTTGTCCATCCAAAGCGCAACAATGTCACCTCGTGTTACACCAACGGATACGAGCCCGCGCGCAACTTGTTGGGCCGCGGACCGAAGCCCGTCGAAACTGAGATGACAGCCCTCGAACGTGACGGCTGTTCTCTGACCGAAGCGCTCGACCGCGCTGTCTAAGAGCTCGCCAAAGGTTTGCTTGGTGAACCATTCCATCTTTAGGTCCTCCAACGACGCCAGTTCACCAGGGTCACCACTAGCGCCCAGGGATCTTTCCCGGATAGACGATCGTGAGGTCGTCGAGACCGATGCCGTCGACGAAGTCCGAGATCTGAGAGAGTGCCATGGGCATTAGCACCTCCTTGGGGACCAGGCAGTCCTCGCACGCTTCGGGACCGGCCTCGATCTTCAGCACAATGCGCGATCCATCCAGCGTCACGACAAGGTGGTAACCATCATTGGATAGCCCATCGCGAAGCGGTGTGAGGGCGGCATTAATATCGACGATGTCCAGTCCTGGGTCAGCCATGAGGCTCCTCTCTTGATACCGAAGGTTGGATGGAAACCGCAGCCCGCTCAGCGCGAGACCGCTCGCCGCAGGGTGGTAGAAACGCCTACCGCAATGATCAAGACCGCGCCGTTGATCACGTCGGTCCAGGTAAAGGTCACGCCGCCCAGAACGAGGCCCTGGCTGATGTACACCACGCAGATGCCACCCACAAGCGTCCCCCATATATGGAACCGGCCAGTCGAAATGATTACCGTCGAAAGAAAGGCGGCCGCGTAGGCAGGTAAGAGATACCCGTCAGCGATCTGCGGCGATGCGGAACCCTGATTGGCCGCGAGAATGATACCCGCGAGTGCCGCAAGCAACCCTGAGGACACATACGCGACGGTGATCGACAAATTCACCTTTATCCCCGAAAGCCGAGCTGCGACCTCGTTGCCGCCGATCGCATAGAGGCCGCGCCCGAACCGCGTGAAACGGAGCGCAACCCACACGATCCAGTAGAGGACTAGCAACGCGAAGATGCCCCAACTCATCTGCTGGGGAAATCTGGCCAATGCCAAGAACACCGCGAAGGCCGCCATTACCGCGAGGACGAGTCCGAGATTGCGCTTCTCGCGAGGAGTGTCCACGAAACGGTCGCGAGCCACGTGGAACGCCGATGCGAGTAGCAAGGCCAGTACTACCCATGCAACGACCAGCGGAACCTTGACCTGGAAGCTGCCGAACGAGTGGATCCCTGTAAACCACGAAGGCAGTTGATTGGGAGACCCGGGAACGGGAGCTACGTCGGTACCACCTCCATACACCGTGTAGACACCGTCGAGAATTCCGCCCGTGGCCAACGTGGCAAGAAACGCGTTGATCCTGAACCTCTGGACCAGAAGCGCGTTTACCAACCCGACCACAACGCCAATTGCCAGGACGATGAAAAGGACAGAGATGAAGGGCAACCCCTCCTTCGTACGCAACCCGATCGTCATGAACACGCTCAGAGAAGCCATCGCCCCGACCGAGAGATCGAATCGCCCACATGCCAAACAAATTACGATCCCGGCGCCGATGATCAGCGGTGGGACGTTCTGATACACGTCGAAGGCTCGCGGGGAGCTCGCCAAGAAGTGTCCACCGAGCCATGTCCCGTAGACCACGACGAGAATGATGAAGAACGCTCCCACCGTTGCGAAGCTGCTCACCGCATCCGATCGGAGCGCAGAACGAACCCGCGTGAAACGCGCTCGGCCCCCCGTTAGCTCTTCGCCCGGCAAGGGCGCGGCCCTATCGTCGACCATAAGATCACGATCATTGCTGGAAGTCATCGCTGTGCCGAACCTCCGCTTAGATGATGCTGGCGAGATCCAACTCGTCAATGGTTACGAGTCGGGGGAGAGCGCTGCCTTGCATGATTCCCACCCGGTCGGCAACGGACAGCAGGTCCTCGGCATCGGTGCTGATGATCAGAATCGCGTGACCTTCGCTCTTTAGATCCCGGATCAACCGATAGATCTGCTGACGTGTAACCACGTCAATACCACGAGTCGGTTCACAGAGAACCAGTAGGCGAGAACCCTGCAGGAGTGCCCTTCCGAAGAGCACTTTCTGTTGATTACCTCCCGAGAGAGTGCGCTGCTTCGCGTAAAGATCCTGGGGCACAACAGCCAGGCGCGTGTGCATCTCTGTGGCTTTGCTACGTTCCTCGGCCGCCTTGAGCAAGCCAAATGGACCAGAGAAGCGATTCAGCGATGCCACGGTCATGTTCCACAGAACCGGATCTTCGTCGAAGTTGC
Source organism: Acidimicrobiaceae bacterium (assembly GCA_027315315.1). Taxonomy (GTDB): domain Bacteria; phylum Actinomycetota; class Acidimicrobiia; order Acidimicrobiales; family RAAP-2; genus Palsa-461. The sequence continues at coordinate 80,120 of DAHUYG010000050.1, forward strand.
CTTCGGTCTCCCGGTCAGGTGGAAGAAATCCGACGCCTCGGTCGCTCATCTCCACTGCACCTCGGCGGGCGCGCTCAAACCCACTGGCCAGGTAGGCAATTGAGTACAGCCCAAACCCGATCGGACCTGTTAGACCTACCACCTCGCCCGCCGACACTGTGAAGTTGAAAGGCCCAGCGGTTTGGCTATACGCGTCGCGCATTTCGAGCACCGTCTCGCCGACGCGCAGAGGTCTACTCGAGTCCACCGCCGAGGCACCTTCATTGCCTTCTGGGGTCATCAGGTCCGTCAGCTCCTTGATGTCAAGGAGCGACGTCCTGGTGTCCGCCACTACGCGACCGTCGACGATAACGACTTGTCGGTCGGCTGCTCCGACAATCTCCGATAGTCGATGGCTGACCATGACGATCGTGGACCCAGATCGTGCTTGATGTCGCAACGTGTCGACGAGCCAGGTTGCCTCGTTCGGAGGGAGAGCACTGGTGACCTCGTCAACGATGATCAATTCAGCGCCTCGTGCAAGCAACCTGGCTACAGCGACCATCGTTTTCTCGCCAAGGGAGAGGGCACCGACTCTCTTGCGAATGAGCGATTCATCGAGACCAACCTGTCCGAGCGCATGACGAACCAGCTCGCGCTCGCGACGAAAGCTCAAGAGGGGGCGCACCGCATATTGGGGCGGGAGGGCCAAGCAGAGGTTCTCCCAGACCGTCATCGAATCGACGAGACCAAGGTTCTGATGGACGACGCCGATTTTTCTCGCACGCTCTGCCTGGTCGGCAACCCTTCCGTCGATCAGGATACGACCCTGATCGGGGCGGTAGACCCCATCAAGAATCTTGATCAGCGTAGATTTTCCCGCCCCGTTCGGACCCATTAGGCCGACGAACTCACCTCGCACGAAGTCGAGACTGATGCCGTGGAGCACCTCGTTGCCGTTGAACGATTTCACGATCCCATCGACGGTGACCAGGGGGGCGTCACCGTCGATGGGCGATGGGGTCTTCAAGGTCTCTGGCCCAATTTGAATCCTGAGATCAGGGCGGGTTCTACCCCCGTCCCCAAAGCTTCTGGAACTGCGTCACGAAATCGATCTTCGGGCCTTCGAACGGTGCGCTCAGGTTGAAGTGCGAGTAGTCGGCGGCGTCGATGATTCCGACTGGGAGTTCACTCGCGTTCCACAGTGGCTTGTGGGCGAAGCTGCGGGCGAGCTCGTCCATTGCCGCGTAGGCGAAGAAAGGAATTGGGATGGCGATGGTGGCTTTGGCTCCAGACGGGTTGGACGAGGCGATTGCGGCCACATAGGGGGGTGCACCTTGAAACCCAATGAAATTCACGTCCGTACGTCCATCCTGTTGCGCAAGTGTGGCCTCAGGAAGCGCCGCCGAATCCGAGTATACGAGAACCCAGTTGATGGTCCCGGCAGGATTGTTCGCCAACACCGACGCAAACGCCGGAAATCCCGGCACCTTCAGGTCAGTCGAAAGCGTTTGGAACTCATGAATTGTGCACCCGGGGCACTTCTTTCGGAGGGTCTGGACGGCCGTGTTGGTCTGGAGAATAGACTCTTGAAACTCCTGATCCGCATCGACAAACACCTTCGCCTTGCCGTTCGACTTTGCGATGATGTAGTTCGCTTGCGCGATGCCCACCTTCTGGGGTGACATCTCAATGTTGATCATGCCCTTAGGCAGGGAGGGTCCGCAGTTCACACACACGATCGGGATGTTCTTCGAGTTCGCGAGGGCGATTGCACTCGCCACCGTTGTCGGATTGATCGCTTCGAGGACAAGAGCCTGTGCCCCGCTGTTCACGGCCTGTTCGATCAATGCAGACTGAGTGGTGGGTTGGAACTTACCGTCGTACGTGGGTGGCGCGGTCCAGCCAATGGCCGTTACCGCTTGCTGGAGATACTGCGAGAGAATCTCTGTGCCGAATGCTGCGAGACCAGTCGCGATGATCGCAACTGTGTGCTTGCCAGGCTTAACGGACGTCTTTGGAAAGGGCATGGCAATCTGCGACTTGGAAAGCGCGGCTACCGCTGCCCTGGCGGCGGCAACATCCGAATGCGCCTTGGACTTCGAGGAGGCACTGGCGCTGCTTGCCACGAAGGCCAAGTTCAGCGTGCCGACGACCGCAACCACAGCGAGCAGCGCCGTAGCTCGACTCCGCACACGTCCGGATCGACCACGCAGCAAGCTGGAGACCTTCATTCCGTAATCCCCCTATATGTCGCCAGCGGCTCGGTTGAGCCGCTTTGCCGCCCGGCGTGCTAGCCACCCACGGCCTGAACGCCCCGAAGAATATTCCTGATTGCATGCATCTGTCAATCCACAGCGGGGGTGAGCTGTCCGACGTGCTGCAAAAGTCCACGTCACTGACGTGGCTTGGACGGTCACTCGAAATAGTTGTATGCAATACTTCTTCGGCACAGCGTCACCTCGCCGCAGTTGGGGCGGTAACTCAGGTGGCGGCTGGCAACGGAACAAAGGAGCGACGATGGACGTGAACGAGAGGATCGAGGTCCCTTGGCCAGGGCACACAGGCAACTGGCACCGCTGGCCCAACGATCGCGGAACACTCAATCTCATCACGCCTGAGAAAGTGATGGAGGCCGCGGCGGAAGTCCGCGAGGGACGCGTCTATGGGCTATCGCGTCCCATGGGTGACTATGACCCCACCCGAAAGGATCCCGTCGTCAAGCACAAGATGGCCAATGCGGGCGCTTTCGAGGACGACGAGGACCGCAAGCACGGGACGAAGACCCACGACTTTCGTCATCAATCCTCCGCGGACTCCATTTGGCTACGAATCCATGGCATGACCAACACTCACGCCGACTCCTTGGCACACGTCGGCGCTTATGGCGTCGGCTTTAATGGCGTCCCCTTCAACGAGATGGTGACCATGGGTGACGGCGCCAAACGGGGAGCCATCACCGACACGCTGACGGTGGTGAC
>DAHUYG010000067.1 GCA_027315315.1 Acidimicrobiaceae bacterium
CGAGCTTGCGGCCCCGTCGCTGGCCGAACTTCACGGTGCCGTCCCGGAGGGCGAACAGCGTGTCGTCGCCGCCGCGGCCGACGCCCGCGCCGGGGTGGAACCTCGTCCCCCGCTGTCGCACGATGATCGAGCCGGCCGTGATGAGCGTGCCGTCGAAGACCTTGACGCCGAGGCGCTGTGCCTTCGAGTCCCGCCCGTTTCGGGTCGATCCGCCACCCTTGGTCTTGGACATGTCGCTCCTAGTCCTCGGCCGCCGTCGCCTCGGACGTGGCCCGCCGCTTCTGGCCCGCCGCCCCCGAGATGGCCACGATCTCGATCGTGCTCAGGCGCTGGCGGTGGCCCCACCGGCGCCGCTGGTTGCTCTTCGACTTGTAGGTGCCGGCGCGGATCTTGGGTCCGAGCTGCTCGCCCACGACGCGGCCCACGACGCTCGCCCCGGCAAGCTCGGCCGGCGTGGCCAGCACCGAGTCCCCGTCGACCACGAGGAGCGGCTGGAGGTCGACCTCGCCGCCCACCGGCGCGTCGAGCAGCTCGACGGCCAGGCGCTGGCCCTCACTCACTCGCTCCTGCTTGCCTCCGGTGCGGATGACGGCGTACATGAACTGGCGATCTTACCCGCCCGCCCACACCCCCGGTTCCCGACAGCGGGCAGGCTTGACCCATCGAGGCGAGGGAGGCCGCAGTGGAGCACGTCTTGTGGATCGGCGGGCCGCCGCGTGCGGGGAAGAGCACCGTCGCCGCCGGGCTCGCCCGACGCCACGGCCTGCGCCTCTACCGTGCCGATGCGATGACCTGGGTCCACCTGGACCGGGCGATCGCGGCCGGCGTCCCCGCAGCGATCGAGTGGGAGGCGATGACCCCGAGCGAACGCTGGGAGCGCTCGACCCCCGAGCAGATGCTCGAACGCTCCTTCCTCGCCGAGCGCGGCCAGATGGTGATCGAGGACCTGGCCGCCCTGCCCACGGACCCCCTGGTCGTGGCTGAGGGGGTGGCGCTGCCGCCATCCGCGGTCCGCTCGGGCCTCGCCCCACGCGACGTGGCGTTGTGGATGGTGCCGACGGCGGACTTCCAGGACCGGCGACTGGAGGAGACCGAAGCGAACCCCGCCCGGCGGCGCCTGGCCCGCCTCTTGCGCGAGGTCATCGGCCGGCAGGCCGCCGAATGCGGGGCGCCGACCCTCGTCATCGACGGCACCCGGGGACCCGACGCGACCCTCGCCCTCCTCGAGGAGCGCTTCGCCGGGGCGCTCGGCCGGGGGCCGCGCGCCGAAACCACCGGGGCCCGGGCGGCGCTCGCCCGGGAGGTCAACCTCGCGACGGTCGACCAGGGCCGCGGCTACTGGGCCCGCCCGTGGGCCGACGGCGACCCCGAGGCCGCCCACTCGACGTTCTGGTGCGAGTGCGGCGGATGGGACTGCACGAGCGAGCTGCGGCGGAGCATCGCCGAGGCCGCCGCCGGGCCGCTGCTGGCGCCCGGGCACCGGGACCCGGGCGGGCGGACCTAGAGCGCTGCGGCGTCGAGGACGATCCCCCGCCCGTTGCAGATCTCACAGACGTGGGAGAGCGACTCGATCAGGCCCTCGGAGATCCGCTTGCGGGTCATCTCGACCAGGCCGAGCTCGGAGATGTCCCCGACCTGGGTGCGGGTCTTGTCCCGGGCCAGTGCGTTGCGCAGGGCGGCTGCGACCTTGTCCCGGTTCTCCCGGATCTCCATGTCGATGAAGTCGATGACGATGATCCCGCCGATGTCGCGCAGCCGCAGCTGACGAGCCACCTCCTCGGCCGCCTCGAGGTTGTTGCGATACACGGTCTCTTCGAGGTTGGTCTTGCCGACGTTCTTGCCCGTGTTCACGTCGATCACGGTCAACGCCTCGGTGCGCTCGATGATGAGCGAGCCACCAGATGGCAGCCACACCTTGCGATCGAGGGCCTTGTGGAGCTGTTCGTGCACGTGGTAGCGCTCGAAGAGGGGCAGGGGCTCGACACCGGTGTCGTAGAACTCCACGCGCTCGGCGAGCTCGGGACTGACGGACGCGACGTAGCTGCGGACCTGCTCGTAGAGCTCGAGATTGTCGATGGTGACCGAGCGGTACTCGTTGTTGAGCTCCTCGCGCAGCAGCCGGACCGCCAAGTCGGGCTCCCCGTACAAGAGGCGCGGCTGATCGGAGCGGGCCGCCTCGACCTCGATGGCCCTCCACTGCGCGAGCAGACTCGTCACATCGCGCGAGAGCTCCTCTGCGCTCGCTCCCTCCGCCGCGGTGCGCACGATGAGCCCGTGCCCGGCCGGCTTGACGTCGTCGATGATCCGGCGCAGCCGCCGACGCTCGTTGTCCCCCAAGCGCTTGGAGATCCCGAAGGTGTCGCTGTTGGGGACGAGCACGGCGAAGCGACCGGGCAGCGACACCTCCTGGGTGAGCCGCGCCCCCTTGGCCCCGATCGGGTTCTTCGTGACCTGGCAGAGGATCGTCTGGCCCGGTCGCAGGACGTCCTCGATGCGGGGCTGCTCCTTGGAGCCTCCCTCGACGTCGTCACGGTCGTAACGGACGTCGCCCCGGTACAAGACGGCGTTCTTCGGGATCCCGATGTCGATGAATGCCGCCTCCATGCCGGGCAGCACGTTCTGGACGCGGCCCCAGTAGATGTTGCCGTCGATCTGGGTGGTCTCGTCGGAACCCCGAGCGACGTAGTGCTCGACGAGCGAACGGCCCTCGAGCATGGCGATCTGCGTGGCCCCGGGCTGGACGTGCACGCACATCGAGTAGCGACCGACCGAGCGACCCCGCGACGAGTGCCCGCCGCGCCGGCGCGTCCGGGACCGCTTCGTCCCGCCCTCGTCGGGCCCCTCGGAGATGCTCGACTCGTCGGCGGCGACCGGCGTGACCTGCCCTTCGGCGGTGGCGCCACCGACGACCGGCCTGAGCACCGGACGTGGCGGAGGCGCCGGGCGTGTGTCGCCGATGCGAGGGCGCCCCGGCGCCTCGGTCGCATCAGCCCCAGGGGCGGCCCCGTTGTGCGCTGGCGTCCCCTGCGGGGTGGCATCGCCGGGCATCTCTGTCTCGGGGATGCCGGAAATCGACTCGGTCATGAGGGAAACCCCTCCTCGAAATGTTCATGACGCACGCTCGACGGCGTGCGGAGCCGTGACGGCAGCGACGTGCCCGCCCACCGGGAGCGGTTCTCGTCGTGTGCCGTCATGCTCGATCCACTGTTGCGTCCTGCGGGCTCGGGCCAGCACCACGTCGGTGCCGAGCGCCTCGACCAGCTCCCGGGGCCGTACGCCCCGCGGTCGGGTGGCCGTCTCCGCCCGCAGCCAGCATGACGGGCTGCGTGCGGGGTCGGCACCCCGGGCCGGATCGATCAGGCCGAGCGATCGCACTGATGGGCGGAGGTCGTCATCGAAGGTTCGACCCTTGCGTTCACGCCGCACCGAAACGCTCGGAGCGTCGAGCAGTCGCCCGACCCTCGTCGCCAAATCGGATGCCGTCACGCCGAGCACCTCCAACTCCCAAGAGCACGATGTTACTTCTTGCTGCAACGAGCCGGCCGCATCGGGGAGGACACCGACGGCGCTGACCTCCAGGCCCTCTGGCAGGAGTGCCCCGAGCGATCCGGCGAATTCAGCCAGGTCAGAGGGGGGAACGGCGCTCAGCGTGGCGTCGAGGTACTCGGCCAGCGATTCGGCCCCGGTGGGCAGGGCCAGGCCGAAGGCGAGGAGGGGACGGGGGTTGAACCCCTGGGAGAGGGCGATTTCCAGCCCGCTGCGGCGCAGCGCCCGCTCCCACATCCGGGCGACGTCCCGCTGGCTCGTGAAGCGGATCTTGCCCAACTTGGTGAAGCGGAACCGCAGTCGCTCGGCCACCCTCAGCGGGCCCCCGACGTGGTGACCAGGTGGACGGGCACCCGATCCCCCACGCTCAGGTCCTGGCCGGTGCCCTGGCTCCCCCCGGCCGGCGGGGTCGTGGACGCCACGACGTGCTCCAGGCCGGCGTCAGTGCAGGCGCCGCAGTCATAACACGGCGTCCAGCGGCAGTCCTCCACCGACACCTGCGCGAGTGCGTCCTGCCAGTCGTTCCAGAGGAAGTCCTTGTGCAGGCCGGCCGAGAGATGCTCCCAGGGGAGGATCTCGTCTTCGGCCCGCTCCCGGTGGGCCAGCTCCTCGAGCGAGAGCCCCTCGGCCGCCAGGGCCTCCTCCCACCGGCCGAGCTCGAAGCACTCGGACCACTCCTGAAAGGTCCCCCCGGCGCGCCAGACTCGCTCGATCACCGCTCCCATCCGCCGGTCCCCGCGCGACGCCAGACCCTCGGCGACCGAGGCCGCGGGGTCGTGCCAGCGCAGCGAGACCCCTCGCACGCCCCGGCACGCGTCCTTCAAGAGGTTGATCTTTCGCCGGAGTTCGGGGGCGGTGTCCTGCGCGAACCACTGGAAGGGCGTGTGGGGCTTCGGGACGAATCCCCCGACCGACGCGACCACGGTCGGCGACCGGTGATGGCGGCGCCCCACCTCCACGCAGCGGCGCGCCAGCTCGGCGATCCCGAGCACGTCCTCGTCGCGCTCGGTCGGCAGGCCGATCAAAAAGTACAGCTTCACCCGGCGCCAGCCGTTCGAGAAGGCGGCGTCGACGGCGCCGTAGAGGTCCTCCTCGGTGATCAGCTTGTTGATCACCGAGCGCATGCGCCAGGTGCCGCCCTCGGGGGCAAAGGTGAGCCCGGTGCGCCGGGCGTGGGCGATCTGGGTCGCCGTGGCGACGGTGAAGGCGTCGACCCGGAGGCTCGGCAGGCTCACCGACACCTGCCGGTCGCCGCACTCACCTCCGACCACGGCCCCGACGGTCTCCTCGATCGAGGAGAAGTCCGCCGTGGAGAGGGAGGTGAGGGCCACCTCGTCGTAGCCGGTCCGCTCGAGGCCCGAGCGGATCATCGAACGGACCTGGGCCGCCGGCCGTTCCCGAACCGGGCGGGTGATCATCCCCGCCTGGCAGAAGCGGCATCCGCGGGTGCACCCGCGGAACACCTCGACGTTGAGCCGGTCGTGGACGACCTCGGTCAGCGGCACGAGCTGTCGCTTGGGGTAGGGCCACTCGGCGAGATCGCCGATGGTGCGCTTGACGACGAGCTCGGGGGCCGCCGGGCTCCGGGGCCTGACCGAGGCGATCCTCGCCCCGTCGTAGGCGACCTCGTAGAGGCTCGGGACATAGACGCCCTCGAGCGCCGCGAGCCCCTCGAGCAGCGCCGGCCGTGACCGTCCCGGCCCCTCGGCGAGCCAGTCGCGCACGACCTCGTTGATCTCCCCCACCGCCTCCTCTCCGTCGCCGAGCACGAAGGCGTCAATGAAGTCGGCGAGCGGTTCGGGGTTGAACGCGCAGTGGCCGCCGGCCAAGATGAGCGGATCGTCGGCCGAGCGCTCGTCGGCCCGCACCGCGAGGCCCGCCAGGTCGATCAGGTTGAGCACGTTGGTGTAGACGAGCTCCGCCGAGAGGTTGAACGCCAGGATGTCGAACTCCCTGGCCGGCAGGTGGTTCTCGACCGAGAACAAGGGCACGCCGGCCGAGCGCATCGCCTCTTCCATGTCCACCCAGGGGGCATACGAGCGCTCGGCGAGGGCGTCGTGCCGCTCGTTCAAGAGCTCGCAAAGGATCTGCAGGCCTTGGTTCGGCAACCCGATCTCGTAGGTGTCCGGGTAGACGAGGAGCCACCCGACCTTGCCGGGCACGTGGACGGGCACGGTCGCGCCCTGTTCACCACCGATGTAGCGGGCGGGCTTGGAGACGCCATCGAGCAGGGGTTCGATGCTCGGCCAGAGCGTTGCCACGAAGTGTGGAGTCTACGCCGGGCCGGGCGGCGCTCCGGACCGGCTCAGCCCTGGGTGGGCGCTGTGGTCGTGGTGGTGGTGGTCGTGGTGGTCGGGGGCGGGGTCCCAGCGGCCGGGTTGGCGGGCTTGGGCGTCTCAGAGGGTGGGTGCGTCGCGCTCGGAAGCACCACGCCCCCCACCGGGTTGGTCACCAGGTAGTTGAAGATGTTCATGACCGCCGGCGCCGCGGCCTGGGCCCCGTACCCGGCGTGCTGGACGACGGCCACGACGACGTACTGGGGATTCGGGATCGGGCCGAACCCGACGAACCAGGCGTTTGGCTCTTCCATGCCCGAGCTGCACGAGCCCGAGCAGACGTCGGCCGTACCGGTCTTGCCGGCGATCCGGAACTGGCCGAGGCTGAAGTGGGCGTACTGCGAGAAGGTGGTCGCAGCGGTGCCGCTCGTCACCACGCCCTCGAAGCCCTGCAGCATCTGCTGGTAGTCGTAGGCGGGGATCGAGACGTGGCCGGTCACCTGCGGTGCGATGGCCCTCACCACCTTGTCGTTGGCCGGGTTGACCAGTGCGGCGCCGACCTCGGGCTTGTACTTCGTGCCGCCGTTGGCGAACGTCGCGTAGGCGTCGGCCAGGCCGATCGGGGTGACCAAGGTGGCGCCCTGACCGAAGGCCATCTCGATGTTGTCACCGGCGTACCAGGTCGTGTGGGGGAACGCCGCCGGAGCCTCCTTGTGAAGGAGCAGACGCTCGGGCTGGCTGTCGACCCGGCCCTGCGCCTCGCCGGGAAGGTCGATGCCGGTGACCTGGTCGAGCCCGTACTGGTCGGCGACGTCCTGGATCGGCGTCGGGCCGTACTTCGCCTGCTGGTTGTAGAACATGTCGCCCAGGTCGTAGAAGTAGTAGTCGTCGGAGATCGCGAGGGCCTTCTGCAGGTCCACGTAACCCGCACCCACCGCCTCAGCGTCGTGGAAGGTGCACCCGGCGGCGGCCCCGGCCGAGTTGTTGCAGCCAGCAGCCGTGAAGAGCCCCGTGTCGTCGATGTAGGTGGTCGGCGAGATCAGGCCGTCCTTCAAGGCGGCCGTCGCGGTCACGAGCTTGAACGTCGACCCCGGTGTGTAGAGGCCCTGGATCGCATAGTTCTGCAACGGGCACCCCGCGTTGACCGACTGGCACCCGCCGAAGAGCGCGTTGTAGTTGGCCTGTGAGATGCCGCCGACCCAGTCGTTCAGGTTGTAGGTGGGGAACGACGCCATGGCGAGGATGGCGCCGGTGTTCACGTCCATGACGAGCGCGGCCCCGCTGTCGGCCGCCGGATAGTTGCCGGTCGTGGGGTCCACGGTGTGCTGGTCACCGCTGATGTCCTGCGCGAGCGCCTGCTGGACCGCCTGCTGGAGACCGGTGTCGATGTTGGTAACGAGGAGGTCGCCCGCCTGGGGTGCCGTTTTGTGCAGCGTGCCGACCACCTGGTTCTGCGCGTCGACCGAGAGTTGGTCGGTGCCCGACACCCCCCGCAGGTACTGCTCGTACTGCTGCTCGATCCCAGTCTGCCCGTACTGGCTGGTGGGCAGGTACCCCGCGCTCGGGTGCGCCTTCAGCTCGGCGGCCGTGATCGCGCCGACGTACCCGAGCACCTGGGCCGCCGTGCAACCACACGAGCCCCCTTGGGGATAGGTCCGCACCGTCGTCTGCTGGACGCTCACGCCCGGGAACTCGGACTGATGCTCCTCGAGATACTGGATCGTGGCGATCGGCGCCCCGACGAGGAGGGGCACCGGCTGGTACACCGAGTACTGCGAATCGGTCAACGCCTGGTTCACCTGCTTGGGCGTCTCCCCGACGAGCGCCGCCACCTTCGAGATGATGCCCGGGTCGTTGAGCGCGGCGTTGCGCGAGAGCACGATCTCCTGCTGGACCTGGTTGCCGACCAGGATGGTGCCGTTGCGATCGAGGATCTGACCGCGTGGGGCCGGAACCGCGACCGTCCGGATCTGGTTCTGGTTCACGGCGGCCGTCGCGCTCTTCTGGCCGATCACCTGCAGGTCCCAGAGGCGCAGCACCATCGTGGCGAACAGCGCCAGGAAGATCACGCCGATCACAGCGATCCGGATGTTGGGGCGCGACGGCAGCTCCTGGGGGTTCTGCACGAGCGCGCCGACATTCATGCCGCGCCTCGGCCGCATCCTCGGTTGGCGGCGCGGCCTTCGGCGTGCCTGCACCAACGCCCGTTGGGCCGGCCGGAGGAAGCGCCGCCGGCCGCCGTTCGAATGGAAGATCGGGCGACGAGTCAAGGACGGTCCCCGGTCACGAGCGAGCCCCGCCACGCCGAGCCGGAGGCCTCGGTGGGGAACGCCCACCTGCACAGCCGGGCAAGGGCGTAGGAGAGCAGGCCGTTCACGACGGAAACGACGCCGACCACCGCGCCGATGCGCACCGTCAGCGTGTCGGGTTGGCCGAGGACCGATCCGAGCACTGCGAACATGATGACCCCGATCACGCTCCCGATGACCGCGACCCCCGGCACAAAGAGCGGATTGGTGCGGTCCACCCCCGCCTCCACCAGCCGGCCCGCCGCTGCCCCGAGGGCGATCCCGACCAGGGCGCTCAATCCGAGGGGGGTGGGCAGGAACAGGTCGAGGGCCAGGCCCGATGCGAACCCCATGAGCGCTCCCCGCTCGGTCCCGCCGACCAGGCCAGCAGCGATCGCCAGGCCGACGATCAGATTCGGGTGGGCCCCGCCGATTTGGAGGTCCAAGACGACGGTGAGCTGGAGGACCAGCACGAGGAGCACGACGAGCAGCGCACGGGGGACCTCCCGGGCGGTGATCACAACGGCGGCTCCGCCTCGACCACGTCGACGTATGCCAGCTGGGAGAGGTTGGCCGCCGGGGTCAGCGTGACGTCCATGAACCCGTTGGCAACGTTCGAGTGCATGGAGCGGACGCGGCCGACCGGGATATCGGGCGGGAGGGCCCCTCCGGCCAGGCCGTTCGTATACATCATCTCGCCGATGTGCAAATGGGTGAGGGCGGGCACGTAGGACACCGACAGGGCGTTGCCGGGCCCCTGACCGACGGCCACCCCGTAGGTCTGGTTGCTCGGCCCGAAGCTCACGCCGATCGACGACCGGCCGTCGGTGACGAGCTGGACCGTCGCCGTGTCGCGCTCCACGCTCAGCACCACCCCGACCAGCCCCCCGGCACCGACCACCGGTTCGCCCTTGGCCACCCCGGAGCTCGAGCCCTTCCCGATCGTGATGTCGGCATCGAAATCGGACAGGTCGCGGTTGATCATCGGGGCCGTCACGGTCTTGAGCGACCCGAGGAACGGCACGTTCGCGAGCTCGGTGAGCTCCCTCACCTTCTCCCGCAAGGCGGTCGTCTGGTTGAGCTCGAGCCGCAGATGCCCGATCACCGCCTGGAGTTGCTGGTTCTCGGACTGCAGCGAGCCGTAGTGCACCGCTCCGGCGAAGAAGTCCCCGATCGGGCGCAACATGTCGTTCACGCCCGTGATGAGCGGCGAGAAGACGTCGTGGGCGATCGACTTGAGGCCCGAGGTCAGGTGGCTGGTGCCGCTCCGAGCGTCGAAGGTGATGAGCGTCACCGAGACGAGCACCAGGACCGAGATCAGGGCGAGTCTGCGGCGGGATCGCCGTGGTCCAGCCACGCGCTCGCGACAGCCTGCCGGGTCAGCGAGAAGACGAAGTGATCAGGACCTGCTTGAGGGCCTCGAACTCCTCGAGGCACTGACCACTGCCGATCGCCACGCAGTTCAACGGGTCCCGCGCGACGACGATGGGCATCCCGGTCTCGTGCTGCAGGCGGGCGTCGAGACCGTGGAGGAGCGATCCGCCACCGGTGAGGACGACGCCCTGCTCCATCAGGTCGGCGGCCAGCTCGGGGGGCGTGCGATCGAGCGTCGACTTCACCGCGTCGATGATCGCGCTCACCGGTTCGTCGATGGCCCGACGGATGTCCTCCGTCGAGACGATCACAGTCTTGGGCAGCCCACTCAGGAGGTCGCGGCCGCGGATCTCGGCGTGCAACTCCTCTTCGAGCGGGTAGGCCGAGCCCAGCGCCATCTTGATCTCCTCGGCGGTGCGCTCGCCGAGCGCCAGGCTGAACTCCTTCTTCACGAAGGCCACGATGGCCTCGTCGAGCTCGTCGCCGCCGATGCGGATCGACTGGCTGGTCACGATCCCCCCGAGGGAGATGACGGCCACCTCGGTCGTGCCGCCGCCGATGTCCACGACCATGTTGCCGGTCGGCTCGTGCACCGGAAGGCCGGCCCCGATCGCCGCGGCCATCGGCTCCTCGATGATGTAGGCCTTGCGCGCCCCCGCGTACTCGGCGGCCTCCATGACGGCCCGCTGCTCGACGCCGGTGATCCCCGACGGCACGCAGATGACCATGCGCGGCTTGGCGAAGCGGCGCTGGTGAACCCGGTGGATGAAGTAGCGGAGCATCTTCTCGCAGATCTCGAAGTCCGCGATGACACCGTCCTTCAGCGGTCGGATCGCCTGGATGTTGCTCGGCGTGCGGCCGATCATCCGCTTGGCCTCAGCGCCCACGGCGAGCGGGCGACCATCCTTCACGTCCACGGCGACCACGGACGGCTCGTTCAGGATGATCCCGCGGCCGCGGACGTAGACCAGGGTGTTTGCCGTGCCAAGGTCGACCGCCATGTCGCGTCCAAGCAGGAACAGCCGATTGTCGGGCATAGGAGTTCGTTCCCTCTCAGCGGGGTATCGGCTTTGTGCCGCGAAAGCCGTCAACTAATCCCGCCAAGGCTATGGGACCGCTGCAGGGGCGCACAAGGGCGCCGGCTGGCCCCCGACAGGCGAAGGACTGCGGACGTACGAACGACACCAGTGTAACTCGCTTCGAGCGCCCGGTCCAGGCACGAACGAACGGGCCGTTCGGACCGGTACTACTCCGAGTGGCACCGCCCAGCGAGCGACCGATAGTGTCGCCGGCGGCGAAAGGGGGGACGAAGGTGACGTCTGAGCGGCCGCCCTTCCGGGCCGACCATGTGGGAAGCCTGCTCCGTCCCCCGGCGCTCCTCGCGGCCCGGGACCGCTTCGCCGCCGGCGAGATCTCGGCCGCGCAGCTGGTCGCCGCCGAGGACGAGGCGATCGTCTCGGTGGTGGCGATGCAGGAGTCCGTCGGGCTGTCGTCGGCCACCGACGGCGAGTTCCGCCGCGCCTCGTGGCACATGGACTTCATCTATCAGCTGGGCGGCATCAGCCGGACCGAGGGCAACCTCGCAGTCGCGTTCCGCAACGAACGAGAGACCCTCTCCTTCACGCCATCGGGTCTCGCCGTCGACGGACCGATCCACCTCGATCATCCGATCTTCGCCTCGGCGTTCGTCTCGCTCGCGTCGGCGGTCACGAGGGCCACCCCGAAGCTGACGATCCCCTCACCCTCGATGGTGCACTACCGGGGTGGGCGGGCGGCGATCGACCCGACCGTCTACCCGGACCTCGAGGCCTTCTGGACCGATCTGAGCGCCGCGTACCGCGACGAGATTGCCGCCCTCGCCGATCTAGGCTGCACCTATCTCCAGTTCGACGACACGAGCCTCGCGTACCTGAACGACCCGACCCAGCGAGAGTTCATCGCATCCCAGGGGGGCGACCCCGAACACCAGCACGAGATCTACATCAAGACCATCAACGACGCGATCGCCGCCAAGCCCGAGGCCATGGCGATCACCACCCACATGTGCCGCGGGAACTTCCGCTCTTCGTGGGCCGCCGAGGGTGGTTACGACTTCGTCGCCGAAGCCGTGTTCGGCGGGCTGAACGTGGACGGCTTCTTCCTCGAGTACGACGACGCCCGGTCGGGAGGCTTCGAGCCGCTGCGATTCGTGCCCAAGGACAAGCGGGTCGTCCTCGGTCTCGTCACGACCAAACGGGGCGAGCTCGAGAAGAAGGACGACCTCAAGCGGCGCATCGACGAGGCGTCGCGTTTTGTGCCCCTCGATCAGCTCTGCCTCTCGCCGCAGTGCGGCTTCTCCTCGACGGTCGAGGGGAACACCCTCACCTACGACCAGGAGGTGGCGAAGCTGGCCCTCATCGTCGAGGTCGCGAGCGAGATCTGGGGCTGAGGCACTCCGCCGGGCCCCGCACCTCGAGCGGGGGGACCCCGGCGACCCGAATCGCCCTCAGAGCCCGGGGAAGAACAGCTCGATCTCGCGGGCGGCGGACTCGGGCGAGTCCGACCCGTGGACCAGGTTGTCCGGCAGCGCGATGCCGAGATCGCCGCGGATGGTCCCCGGGGCGGCCTGCTTGGGGTCCGTCGCCCCCATGAGCGTCCGCACGGTCGCATAGGTGTCCTCGGGACCCTCGACGACCGCCACCAACGAGGGCGACCGGGTGATGAACTCGAGCAGCTCGGCGAAGAACGGCTTGCCCCTGTGCTCCGCGTAGTGCTGCTCGGCCACCTCGAGGGGCATCTGGCGCAGCTCGGCGGCGGCGAATCGCATGCCCTTGGCCTCGAGCCGCCCGAGGATCTCGCCCACGAGCCCGCGCTCGACCCCGTCGGGCTTGATGATCACGAGGGTCCGGTCCACGAGTCGAGGACCCTACCAGGAGCCTCGGAGGGTCCTGGAGGGGCCGGTCGGGGAGCTAGTTCCGGCGCGACGCGCCGAGCAGGAGGACCCGAGCGTCGGTCACGACGTAGAGCGAACCCGCCACGAGCAGCATCCCGTCCTCTGGGACCTGGGGCCGGGCGGCTGCGATGGCCTCCGCCACGCTGCCGGCCACCTCGACCTGCAGCCCGAGCGCCCGCCCGGCCTCGGCGATCACCTCGGGTGCGATGGCACGGGGTGAGTCCGGTGCGCAGGCATAGAGCGTCGCGATCTTGATCGGGGCGAGCGCCGAGAGCATCGCCGAGGGGTCGCGGCCGCGCAGCAGGCCGATGACGGCCGTGATCGGTCCCTCGACGTGGAACCCCTCGGTCACCGCGGCGGCCAGGGTCTCCATCCCCGCCACGTTGTGCGCCCCGTCGATCAGGGTGAGGGGCTGACGTCCGACGACCTCGAGGCGGCCCGGCACCT
This sequence comes from Acidimicrobiaceae bacterium, assembly GCA_027315315.1. Classification (GTDB taxonomy): domain Bacteria; phylum Actinomycetota; class Acidimicrobiia; order Acidimicrobiales; family RAAP-2; genus Palsa-461. Next base: position 12,864 of record DAHUYG010000067.1, read on the forward strand.
TGACGCTCCCGAGCCCCTCTTCGACGACCTCCTCGTCGAGGGGGCGCCCGAAGAAGGCCTCGGTCGCGGCGAGCGCGCACGCCGCGTTGACCCCCTGATGGGGCCCGTGCATGGAGACGAGCACCTCGCCGTAGGTCGCGCCAGGGGTCTGCAGGTCGACCAGGCGTCCCCCCACCGCCAGGCGGTTGGTGCGGCATGCGAAGTCCCGTCCGGCGACCCACACCGCCTGGGCGCCGGCCTCCCTGGCGCGCGTCTCGATGATCGCCACGAGGTCCGGGTCGGTCTCGCCGATCACGGCAATCGAGTTCGGCTTCACGATGCCCGCCTTGTCGAGCGCGATCCCCTCGAGCGTCGGACCGAGGACGTCGGTGTGGTCGTAGCTGATGTTGGTGATCACGCTCACCTGGGGCTCGACGACGTTGGTGGAGTCCCAGGTCCCACCGACACCGACCTCGATCACCCCGGCGTCGACCGCCACATCGGCGAACCAAGCGAACCCCGCGGCGGTCAAGAGCTCGAAGCGGGTCGGCCGGTCGCTCATGAGGCCCTCGAGGCCGGCCAGGGTGGAGAGCACCGTGGCAAACGACTCGTCGTCGATCGGAACGCCGTTGCGGGCGATGCGCTCGTTGACGCGGCTCAGGTTGGGGCTCGTGTAGGTGCCGACCGACAGGCCCATCGCATCCATGAGCGAGGAGACCATTGCGGCGGTCGAGCCCTTTCCGTTGGTGCCCGTCAGGTGCACGACCGGGTACGTGCGCTCGGGGTTTCCGAGAAGATGGACGAGCTCACGCATCCGATCGAGCGTGGGCAGGGCGCGCCGGCTCGGCATCTTGGACTCGTAGTCGATGTGCCCGTCCATCCAGGCGACGGCATCGGCGAAGGAAGAAAAGGGGATCTGCGTCACTGCCCACCCATACGCGGGAGGGAGTTTAGGAGGCCGCTCGGCGACTTCGTGTTGCCTTAACCGGGGGCTCGCTCAGCGGCACCAGCGTGGGGTTGACCCGGTCGAGGACGACCGCCCGGTCGATGACGCACTTTCCGATGTCTTGGCGGCCCGGCAGGTCGTACATCACATCGAGGAGGACCTCCTCGAGGATGGCGCGCAAACCGCGGGCGCCGGTTCCCCGCAAGAGGGCCTGGTCAGCCACCGCCTCGAGCGCATCGTCGGTCAACACGAGCTCGACGTTGTCGAGCTCGAACTGGTACGCGTACTGCTTGATCAGCGCGTTCTTGGGCTCCACGAGGATGCGGATGAGCGCGTCCTTGTAGAGCTGGGAGACCGCTCCGACAACGGGAAGTCGGCCGATGAACTCGGGGATGAGGCCGAACTTCATGAGGTCCTCGGGGAGGACCCGGCGGAGCATCTCGTCGTCGTTCTGGTCGTTGGTCGACACGTCGGCCCGGAAGCCGATCCCCTTGCGGCCGATGCGACTCGAGATGATCTTGTCGAGGCCGGCGAAGGCACCACCGCAGATGAACAAGATGTTGGTCGTGTCGATCTGGATGAACTCCTGGTGGGGATGCTTCCGGCCGCCCTGGGGCGGCACCGACGCGGTCGTCCCCTCCAGGATCTTGAGGAGCGCCTGCTGGACGCCCTCCCCCGAGACGTCCCGGGTGATCGACGGGTTCTCACTCTTGCGGGCGATCTTGTCGATCTCGTCCACGTAGATGATCCCGGTCTCGGCCCGCTTCACGTCGTAGTCCGCCGCCTGGATCAGCTTGAGGAGGATGTTCTCCACGTCCTCGCCGACGTAGCCGGCCTCGGTGAGCGCCGTGGCGTCGGCGATCGCGAACGGCACGTTCAACATCCGGGCCAGCGTCTGGGCGAGGAGGGTCTTGCCGCACCCGGTCGGTCCCAGCAACAAGATATTGGACTTGGCGAGCTCGACACCCTCGTCGGGGTTCGGGTTCGCCTGGACCCGCTTGTAGTGGTTGTAGACCGCGACCGAGAGGATCTTCTTGGCGTACTCCTGCCCGACGACGTAGTCGTTCAGGAAGTTGAAGATCTCACGAGGCTTGGGGAGTTCCTCGAAGTTGAGCTCGGTGGACTCGGTGAGTTCCTCGGCGATGATGTCGTTGCACAGGTCGATGCACTCGTCACAGATGTACACGCCCGGCCCGGCAATGAGCTTCTTGACCTGCTTCTGGGACTTGCCGCAGAAGCTGCACTTCACCAGATCGCCGCCCTCACCAAATTTCGCCACGCCAACTCCCCTCTAGCCCGGTCCCTGTTCCGGCCTGTTCGGTTCCTACGCGGCGCCGACCGCTTCGAGCGGAGCGGCTTCTCTCGAGCTGATGACCTCGTCGATGACCCCGTAGAGGACTGCTTCCTCTGCGGTCATCACGAAGTCCCGATCGGTGTCCTTTGCCACTTTCTCATGCGTCTGGCCCGTATCGGTGGCAAGCATGCCGTTCAACAGGTCCCGCATGCGCAGGATCTCCCTCGCCTGCAGCTCGATGTCGCTGGCCTGACCCTCCGCACCGCCGAAGGGCTGGTGCAGAAGGATCCGGGCGTGCGGGAGGGCGAAACGCTTGCCCTTCGCGCCTGCAGCGAGGAGCACCGCGGCGGCCGAGGCGGCCTGCCCGAAGCAGAACGTCGACACATCGGGCTTCAAGAACTTCATCGTGTCGTAGATCGCGAAGAGGGCGGTGATCTCACCGCCCGGGGAGTTGATGTAGAGGTGGATGTCCTTGTCGGGCTCCTCGGACTCGAGGAAGAGGAGCTGTGCGCACACGAGGTTGGCCACCGTGTCGTCGATCGGCGTGCCGAGAAACACGATCCGTTCCTTCAAGAGGCGGGAGTAGAGGTCATAGGCTCGCTCTCCCCGGTTCGACGACTCGACCACCGTGGGCACGAGATAGTCGTAGTAACGCTGGTGGCCGTCGCGGCGCGCCACGGTTCCCATCACGAGCTCGCCCGCGCCGGGGTTTCGGCCTCTTGGTCCTCCGTGTTCACCGAACCCTCCAGTTCGTCGGCCTGGTCGTCGCCCTCGCCCACGCGCAACTCGTCACGTGAGGCGGGGTTGCCTTCCTCGTCGACGAGCTGCACGTTGTCGAGCAGCCATGTGAGCGCCTTGGCCTTCCTCTGCTCCGAGCGTACCTCGCCCATCCGTCCGTTGCGGTCGAGCTCCTCGCGCAGTCGCTTCGGCGTCACCTGCATCCGCTCGGCGCTCTTCGCCAGCTGCTCTTCGAACTCCGCCTCCTCGACCTGCAGGTTCTCGGCCTCGGCCAGGGCCCGCAGGGCGAGGTCAGCCTTCACCGCGCGGAGGGAGTCCACCCGCAGCTCGGCGAGCAGACCCTCGGGGTCGCGGCCGGTCACCGCCAGGAACTGCTCGAGGTTGAGACCCTGGTCCTCAAGCCGGTGGCCGAGGTTGTGCACCCGGTCACGCAGCTCGTCGTCGACCAACACCTCGGGGACCTCTTCGTCGTCGACCAGCTCGGCCAGGGCACCGATGCTGAGCTCGCGCCAGGCCAGGCGGGCCTGGAGGAGCTTGATCTCCTTGATGCGGCTCTGGACGTCGGCCCGAAGTTCCTCGAGCGTCGAGAACTCCGAGTTCTCGGCGACCCACTCGTCGGTCGGCTCGGGAAGGCACTTCTCCTTGACCTCCTTCACGAGCACGGAAAAACCGAGGGCTTCCTCGCCGCGCGACGCGAGCGGGGCGTTGAACGCCAGCACGTCGCCGGGGGACGCACCCCTCAGCTGCTCGTCGAGTTCGGGGGCCACCGTGCCGCTCCCGACCTCGTAGAGGAAGTCGTCGGCGGCGACGACCTCCTCGCCCTCGACCGTCTTCGCGTGCAGGTTGATGGTGACGTTGTCCTTGTCTCGGGCCTTGCGGGTGACCTCGACCAGCTCGCCGTCGCTCTCCCGCAGCCGGTCGACCTGGGCATCGACCTCCTCGTCGCTGACCGCCCACGAGGGGATCGTCACCTGCAGGCCGGCATATCCCGGGATGGCCACGGTGGGCCGCACCTGGACCAGCGCGTCGAACTCGACGGCGCCGCTCTCCTCGCCAGCGGTGATGTCGATGTCGGGAGGAGCGATGGGATCAACCTCGGTCTCCGCCACGGCGCGGGCGTAGAACTCCGGCAGCGCCTCGCGCAACGCCTCGGAGCGCAGGCTGGCGGCGCCGCCCATGCGCGCCTCGAGGACGCGCCGGGGCACCTTGCCCGGTCGGAAGCCCGGCACGCGCACCTCGCGAGCGAGCTTGCGAACGGTCTGTTCGAGGGCCTGATCGATCTCGGACTCATCGACTTGGACGGAAAGCCGGATCTTGGACCCCTCAACGGCTTCTGTGGTGGCGCGCATAGCGGGAGGTCACACTCTACTGGTGGCCGAGCCCGGGCCAGCGACCATCGGACGCTCAGATCATGAAGTTCATCGAGCGGACGACGCTGGCCCCGAGGGCATGATCCCCCTCGATGCGGACCCCGCCCGCCGCCAGGGCCTCTTCGGGTAACTGGCGCCCGCACGCCAGGCGGACGTACTGCTCGGCGGGCATCTGGAGCACGACCGTGGGCGACTCGGGGGCCTCGGCCACCTCGGTGGCCCTCGAACCCTCCATCTTGAGGACGAGTCGGCGGGGGTCGGGCCCCTCGATCTCGAACACGACCGTCGTTCCGTCGGGCGGGGCGACCTTGCGCCCGACGATGAACCCCGCGCCCGAGGTCAAACGGTCGAGGGCGACCCGTTCACCGCGCCCGCCCCGGTCGCCCGGCTGATCGAGGGCCCATCGCATGTCCTGGCCGTGGACCCAGCAGTCCATGATGCGCACCATCATGAACGTGGCGTAGGGCGCCTCGCCCACCGGGCTCCATCCGGGCACCGACCATTGCTCGGGGGTGAACGAGCGCAGCTGGCGGAGCCGTCGAGCCGTGACGTCCTCGAACTCGACCACGAGCTCGGCCCCGGGCACCGCACGGCGCGGCGCGATCCACGCCTCGTTGCCCTCCCCGATCGGGTTGCGGACATGGCCCGGCATCGGGTCGGGCGCAGGGGGTGCGGGGTCGCCGAGAAGGCCGTGCTCGGTGCCGATCATGTGCGAGAGGTGGTCACGCACGGTCCAGCCGGGGCAGTCGGTGGCGAGGTCCCAGGCCTCGGGGGGCAACGCCCTGCCCAGCTCGGCGGTCGCCGACCAGGTCTCCTCGAGCGCCGCGATCACCTCTTGTGGAGCGGGTTCAGGCACGCCCTCGATCGTATGTCCAGGGATTTTGGTGTGTCGTCCGGGGGATGTGTAACTTGACACAGACAGTTCTTATACTCCCAGGTCCAGAGGCCGGGCACGATGAGAGCCTCATCGGTGCGTATGGGCGAACCTGGGAGGGGTCGATATGGCTGATTCACCCGAGAGGCCGCGCCGCGATAGGTGGCGCCATAGGCACGCCAAGGATCGAGCGAAGGGCTGGCGGTCCACGAGGCGTGAGGTCGTCAGCGGAGTGACATCAGCGGGCCTCGGCGCTGGTGTGAGTGCGGCCGTCAGCCATCTGCCCTGGGGCGTTTACCTCGGGATCGCGGTGGGCGCTGGCGTGGTCGGTGCCTATCTGCCCTGGGCAGTCGCGTACCTCTGGCATGGGGCGATGGCCGGAGGGCGCGTCGTCCGCGAGCGACTGGCGCACATCGAGGCGCTCGTCAGCCAACCAGTGACAGCGGGTGAAGCCGATGCGACAGCGAAGCCGAGGAAGGTGGTCAGCCCTGAGATCTTCGCGTTGCACGAGGAGCAAGGAAAGGGATGGCGCCTCATCAAGCGGTGCCCCCAGGGGGTCGCGATCTCGCACGACGTGCCAGCCGCCCTAACGCGGGAGGCGAATAACTGGATCAAGGGAGTGACCAAGAAGTTGGAGGCGTGGCCCGAGTTCCAGACCGAGTTCTCTGGGCCTGTCTCGATCGATCGAGACAGCTTCCACCGAGCGCCGATCACCCAAGAGCTATTGACCAGGCTGCGGTTGCTCGGCGACATCATTGGCGAACTGATCGACCGTGAGGATGCCGCTAAGCGGCGAGGCGAATGATCGGCTACTTGTGTTCTTCCGACTCGTCCTCTTCAGTCGGCTCATCCGCAAGCAGCACCTTGAGTGCCTCTTCCGGCTCCAGGTCGATGTTCACCGGGTCGTCGTATCCGGGGAAGGCGTCGCGGGCCATTACCCCATGCTACGGCCCAACGACGAACTACAGCGTTGTAAGATTGGAGCATGGCGATGTTCCCGTCCATGCGCAACGACTACCACGCGCTCACAGACGTTATGGCCCGTGGTTTGGAGTTGCAGAGCTGGGGCCTCGCTGCCCGCAAGACGGACATAGCGGACGAGCTAGCCGAACAACTCGGGATCAACCCCGAGCAGGTCATGGAGAGCGGCTACGACGTCCTCTGGGCGGTCTACGGGGCACTGGAGAGGGTCGTCGGGCAGGACCGAGACTCGACCATTTACAACGACGTGTTGGCGAACGCTCCGAGCCGGATCGCAGAGTTAGCGGTTGGGGACTTGGATATCAATGTCGTAATCGACGCCGCCCAAGAGTTCGGCTTCGGTAGTCATGAGACAAAAAGCGGCTGGTCATGGAATGGCATCAAGTCGGACATCCGTGCCGCAATGGCAGCGGAACTTTCCGGCCGCATCTATCGCCTTCTCAGGAAGTGGCACAAGAAGGACGTGTGGAAGCAACAACTTGGGTTGGTCAAAATGCCGGAGCGCAAGGCCAAGGCAACTAAGCACCCCTGACTCGCTTGTAGCTCAGCCTGCGCCCCTCCACCTGCCCCATGAGCCGTGCGACCCGAGCAGAGTCGGAGTCGGCCCTGGTCGAGTACCGGAAGTCGAACTCGGCCAGGTAACGGGGCAAGTGCTCCACGCTGACCCGGTGGTGGGTCCCGTCCAGCGACCGCTTGAGCTGGCCGAAGTAGTTCTCCACCGGGTTCGTGCCCGCGCCGCGCTCGTTCACGTACTCCTCGGCCGAGTGGTTGACCGTCTCGTGGGCCACGAACTCTCGCCCGATCGCGCCATACCAGGAACCCTCGTCGGTCCAGAGCACCGAAGCGGCCACGTTGACCTGCTCGGCGATGACCTTGCGGAGTGTGGCTCCGGTCACCTCGGGCACCACGGCCGAGCACACCTCGCCGGTCTCGGCGTTGACCAGGGAGAGCACCGGGGTCTTGGCAGTCTTTTGGAGCTTCGATTCCCCGGGCACGACCTTCACCGGCTCCACGCCACCCCCACCTTCCCAGCGTTCCCGGGTCTTTCGGTTCATCCGCCTCGGGTCGCCGCCGATGTACGTCTCGTCGCTCACGATGGTCCCGACCAGCATTCCGGGAGCGCGACGCTTCATGGCCTCACGAATCCGGTGGGCCATGAACCACGCCGTCTTGGGCGACACGTCGTACTTCCGCTCGATCTCCCGAGCCGCCATCCCGTTCTTGGAGGCACACATCTCGAAGACCACCAGGAGCCAGGTCCGCAGCGGAACCTTGGAGCCGTGGAAGATGGTCCCGGTCATGGCCGAGAACTGCTTGCGGCACGCCTTGCATTGCCAGACACGGCGCTGGCTCAGGCTCCCGGTACGGGTCGCCCTGGCCTTACCCTCAGCGCTCCGAGGTCGGATGTAGTTCGCTCCCACGTTCCCGCAGTGCGGGCACACCGGCGTCCCCTCCGGCCAGCGGAGCCCTTCCAGGAACAAATAGGCGGCGTGTTCGTCGGGAATCTTGGCGGTCAATCGAGGAATCGAAATGTGCTCCATTCAGCCATTATGAGAGGTCAGAGTGTATTTGTCAAGTTACACATCCCCGTCGTCCGTGTGCCGGACAGCCGCTTTTCAGTACCTTTCATGGTGTTTAGTTCACCGGGGTCCCCCCCGACCACGCGACCCCCCGCTAGGTTCATGCCGTCTCACGCCTGGGTCCGCCCAGGTCACAAGGGGACCCGACGGTGAGGAGGAGTCGCGATGGCTTCGTACGAGGGGTATTGCGTGAAGTGCCGCGAGAAGCGGACGTTCGAGGGTCAGGAAGTCGAACTGGCCAACGGACGGCGTGCGGCGCAGGGCACCTGCCCAACATGCGGCACCAAGATGAACCGGATTCTCGGCAAGAAGGCCTCGGCCTGACGAGCGGATCGGCGCCGGTCGGACCGTCCCGGCGCCGGAGGCCCGCTGCGGGTGGGCCTCGCAACCACGCCCCGAGCGGCGAGACGGTCGTGCATCCTCGGTCGGGCGGCGATGCGCGCCCTCAGCCGGGTCGGTGTTCCGCATCACCCTCCCGCTGCGCAACGATGGGGGGCGTGCCCGGGGAGTGGCGCAGTAGGTAGCGCGCCTGCTTTGGGGGCAGGAGGCCGGGGGTTCGAGTCCCCCCTCCCCGACGACCCCCACGATGACCGACGCCGTGCCGACGCGCGAGGCGTGAGCGTCGCCAGCGGGCCCGAGTGCCGCTCCGGCGGTCAGTCGTCGTCCTCGTGCACCGGCACCGGGACGAGCACCGCCTCGTCCGCCTCGCGGCGGTGCCGACGCGAACGCAGCAGGTGGAACGCGACCAGGCCGAGCGCCACGATCCCCACCACGGCGTAGGACCACACCCCGATCGTGTGCAGAGCGTGCTGGTAGGCGGTGCCGAGCGCGTAGCCGAGGAGCGTGTAGAGGATCGCCCAGATGAGCCCCCCGACCACATCGAAGAGGACGAAGGTGCGCAGGGGCAGCTCGCTCGACCCGGCCAGCGCCGGCATGACGGCGCGCACCACCACCACGAAGCGGGCGACGAAGACGGCGGGGCCGCCGCGGGTGGCGAGCTCCCTGCGGGCCCGCTTGACCATCGGATGACGCCCGAGGCGGGTGCGCTCGAGGAAGAGCGGGAGGATCGCCCGACCGACGCCGTAGCCGATCAGGTACGAGCCGATGGCCGCGGCGACGGCGACGATCACCATGACGACGATGTCGACGCGGTGTTCCCGGGCAAGGACGCCGCCAAGCACCAAGGACAACTCGCCGGGCACGAAGAACCCGATGCCGAAGCCGGACTCGGCGACGAGCAGGCCGGTCACCACCAGGTAGATGACCGGGCCATGGAAGTGCGTCAAGAACGAGGTCATGTCGTCGGCCGGGCCCCTGGGTCACGCGCGCACGGGCCTCGCGCACTCCCCAGCGTACGGGCCTGCCGGCCCCGATACGCTCGCGGCGAGCAGCCGGACCTGAGAAGGGGGACCCGTGGCCGACGCTGGTGGCATCCAGGGCACGTGTGACGAGCGGTTCGAGGGGGTGCGCGAGGCATTCGCCAAGAACTTCGAGGAGGAGCGCGAGGTCGGCGCCTCGGTCGCCGTGTTCGTCGAGGGCGAGCCGGTGGTCGATCTGTGGGGCGGCTGGATCGACGAGGCGCACACCCAGCCCTGGGAGCGCGACACGATCACCAATGTCTGGTCGACCTCCAAGACCATGACCAACCTGTGCGCCCTGATCCTCGCCGACCACGGAGAGCTCGACCTGCACGCCCCGGTCGCCAAGTACTGGCCGGAGTTCGCCGCGAACGACAAGGAGCGCATCGAGGTGCGCCATCTCCTCTCCCACACGGCCGGGCTGGCCGGCTGGGAGGAGCCCATCGTCGTCGAGGACCTCTACGACTGGGAGAAGGCGACCAGCCTGCTCGCGGCGCAAAAGCCGTGGTGGGACCCGGGCACCGCCTCGGGATACCACGCGCTCACCCAGGGCTACCTGGTCGGGGAGGTCGTCCGGCGGGTCACCGGCCAGACGCTCGGCACGTTCTTCGCGAAGGAGGTGGCCGGGCCGCTCGGCGGCGACTTCTTCATCGGCCTGCCCGAGGCCGAGGACCACCGCACGGCTCGGGTCGTCCCTCCGGGCGACGCGATCCTCGAGGGCGTCCAGATCGACAATCCGCTCCTCCTCAAGACCTTCACCAACCCGATGCTCAGCCCGACCGTCAGCTGGGAGGACGCCTGGCGCCGGGCCGAGATCCCTGCCGCCAACGGCCAGGCCAACGCCCGCGCCGTGGGCGCGATCCAGTCGATCGTCTCCAACCGCGGCGAGGCACGCGGGGTGCGGCTCCTCTCGGCCGAGGGCCTCGAGCCCATCTTCGAGGAGCAGTCCAACGGGACGGACCTCGTCCTCGGGGTCCCGATCCGCTTCGGCATCGGCTACGGGCTCGCCGGCGAACTGATCCCCCTCGGTCCCCGGGGCTGCTTCTGGGGCGGCCTCGGCGGGTCGCTCGTCATCTCGGACCTCGACTCGCGCCTCACCATCGCCTATGTCATGAACAAGATGGAGAACGGGCTCGTCGGCGACACGAGGGGCATCTCGCTCGTGCTTGCCGCAGCGGTGGCGATGGCCTGAGCCCGCTCGGCGCCACCGGGCCCGTGGCGGCCGGTCCGGGTCCTACTCGACCCCGAGCGCGCGCACCTCGTCGTGCGCCAGCGTGGCGAGGATCGACTGGGCGAGGGCGCGTGCCGACCGGGCGTCGAGCTCGACCGAGACCCGCTCGCTCGGGTCCGCACCCCCGGCCCGGAAGTCAATGCACAGGGCGTGCTCGACCGGGGCCTCCTGGGGGTGGTCGAAGTACACGACCGCCTGGGCGATCGGGAACCAGCCCTTGGCGCCGAGCCCGGTGCCCTCGACCTGCTCGGTGGTGGTGAGGTAGGTACACACGGCTTGCTCAACCCGCCAGGTGCGTGCCGAAGAACTCCCAGATCCGGTGCCAGCCCTCGCGGGCGGCCTCCTCGCGGTAGCTCGGCCGCTCGACCCAGAAGAACGCGTGGCCCGCGTTCTCGTAGCTGTGGAACTCGTAGGTCTTGTCGTACTTCTTCAGCTCCTCCTCCATGCGGGCCACCTGCTCGGGAGAGGGGTTGGCGTCCTCGACGCCGAAGAGGCCGAGCATCGGGCAGCGGAGGTCCTTGGTCATGTCGATCACGGCGACCGGGCGCTCCGGGGTGAGCTGGTCGGGCGTTGCCACGATGCCCCCGCCGTAGCAGACCACCGCCGCATCGACGTCGAGGTTGCACGCACAGAGATAGGTCTGGCGCCCCCCCGAGCAGTACCCGATCACCCCCACCTTGGCGTTGGCGCCCTTCTGGGCCCGGAGGAACTTCACCGCTCCGCCCACATCCTCGATGCACTGGGCGTCGGGCACCCCGCCGGCGGCCCGGGCCGCCGCCGCCGCGTCGCCCGAAGAGGCGCCTGGGGCGTACCGGTGGAACAGGTTGGGCACGACCGCGCCGTAGCCCCGCGACGCGAAGCGCCTCGCGATCTCCTTGGTCGACCAGTCGTAGCCGGGCATGTGGTGGATCACCACCACGCTGCCGTAGCCCTCGGCATCGGCAGGAAACGCGTGGTAGGCCTCGATCTCGTCGCCCCTGTCGGACCTGAGCGTGATGGTCCCGGCTTCGATTCTGTCGCTCGTCATCGGCATCCCTTCTCCTGGGCCGAGGGTGGGTAGCCCGGGGCGACGCTGCCACGTCGCCGGCGGAGCCAGCCTCGCGGGCCGGGCACCATCGGGGCAACCCGGCCACGGGGGTGCCCGGGGCGCTCACCCGCGTCGAGCACTCAACCCCCGCCGACGAGCGCCTCGGCCTCGATCTCGACCCGCCAGCGGGGATCCAGGAGCCCGGCGACGACCACCATGGTCGCCACCGGCCGGGCCTCGCCGAACACCTCGGCGTGGGCCTCGCCGACGGGCCCCGCATCCTCGGCTCGACACAGATACATGCGCGTGCGGACCACGTCGGCCGCTCCGGCGCCCAGCTCGTCCAGCGCGCCCAGGATGATCTCGAGACAGCGCCTCGCCTGCACGAGCGCGTCGGGAGGACACGACCCGTCGGGCCACACCGGAGCGGTCCCCGACACGAGCACCCGATCCCCCACCCGCAGCGCCCGACTGAACCCGATCGTCGCCTCGAAGGGCGATCCCGAGGCGGCCCTGCGCCGGCCCCCGGGGGTCACGAACCGTTGAACCGCGGCTCGCGCCGCTCGCCCGACGCCCGGACCCCCTCGGCGAAGTCCGCCGTCAGACGAAGACGGTTCTGGTGGTCCCGCTCGATGTCGGTCGCCTCGCGGATCGCCTCGGGCAACCCGCGGCGCATCGTCCCCCGGATGGCCCGCACCGAGAGCGGTGCCGAGGCCGCGAGCTCGGCCGCCATCGCGTGGGCCTCGGCGCGGATGGCGCCGGACTCGACGAGGCGGTCGCACATCCCGAGCGCATGGGCCTCCTCGCCGCCCACCCGGCGACCCGTGTAGAGCAGCCAGTTGGCGGCCTGCTGGCCGACCACCCGGGGGAGGGTGACGGTCAGGCCGAAGCCATGGTGAAAGCCGGGGCGGGCGAAGTTGGCGGCGAACCGGCTCTCAGGGCTGGCCACGCGAAAGTCGGCCGAGAGCGCGAGGCCGAGGCCACCGCCGATGGCCGCCCCGGCGACCGCCGCGACGACCGGAAGCTCCGCCGCGAAGAGCCTGACGGCCTGGTCGTAGAGGTCGCCGACGGTGCGTTCGGTGCCGCTCGTGAGGTCCGCACCGGCGCAGAAGTGCCGACCCTCGGCGCACAGCACGATGGCCCGGCAGTCGGAGCGCTGGAGCTCCTCGTAGGTGTCGGCGAGGGCGGCCACCAGGGCGACGTCGAAGAAGTTGTTGGGGGGCCGGTGGATCTCGACCACGGCCACGTGGTCGTCGCCGACCTCGGCGGTCACATCAGCCATCGCTTTCCTCCCTGGCCTCGCGCAGCGGCGACGACGCTACCGGGGTGCGCCGGGCCAGTCGAAGCCGGGGCACTCAGCGATCCTTGGCGTTCGTCCGGACGTCGCGGAAGGGAAGCTGGTTGTCGACCGACGGTTCGCGCGGCAACCCCAGGGCTCGCTCGCCCACGATGTTGTGCTGGATCTCGTCGGTGCCCCCGGCGATCGAGCCTCCGGGCACCGAGACGAGGATCTCGGCGATCACGCCGGCTCGAGGCGAGTCGGGTCCCCGCAGCATGCCGGCGGCGCCGGCCATCGCGCCGTGTGCCAGCGCCGAGCGGCGAGCGATGTCGCTTCCCGCCAGCTTCGCTACCGATCCCTCGGGGCCCGGGGTCCGGCCCGCCGCCCGGGCGGCCCTCGAGCGTTCGACGTTCCAGGCCGCCACCCGCTGCCGGGCGACGACGTCGGTCACCTGTTGGCGTTGGATGGCCGAAGCCCCGACCTCGCGCGCCACGACCGGCAGGAGATCGGCCCGCCCGGCCCGCTGGGGGTACCAGGCATAGGTCCTCGAGTGCTCGACCGCCTCCGCCATCGCCTCGCGCGAGGTCCGTCCCTCGCGCCACCCGTCGGTCTCCACCAGCCGCACGCCTCCGAGCCCGCGCTCGTGCGCGAGGGTGGTGAGCGCAGCGGCCCACCCGTCGTTCACCTCGCCCACGACGTTGTCGCTCGGCACGCGCGCGTCGGTGAAGAACACCTCGTTGAACGAGGCGTGACCGTTCATCTGGCGCAGCGGCCGCACCTCCACGCCGGGCTGGTCCATCGGGAGCACGAAGTACGTGATGCCGCGGTGCTTGGGCACGTCCCAGTCGGTGCGGGCGAGCAGCATCCCATAGGCGGCGCTGCGGGCACCCGTCGTCCAGACTTTCTGCCCGTTCACGACCCACTCATCGCCGTCGCGGACCGCCCGCGTCGTGAGGCCGGCGAGGTCCGAGCCGTTGCCCGGCTCCGAAAAGAGCTGGCACCAGCGGTCCTCGCCGGTGAGGATCCGGCGCAGCAGGCGCCGCTTCAGCTCGTCGGAGCCGTGTGCGAGGACGGTCGGTGCAGCCAGGCTCATCCCCGAGCCGATGGGCGGACCCACCGCCCCGAATCGCTCGCGCTCGGCGTCTGCGACCCGGGCCAACTCGGCCGAGAGTCCCCGCCCGAACCACCCGCTCGGCCAGCCCGGAGCGGCCCAGCCCGAGTCGGCGAGCAGGCCCCGCCACTCGACGAGCGGCCGCTCGGGGTCCCAGTGGGCCTCCAACCACTCGCGAACCTGGCCCCGCACGTCGGCCGGGGTCGGCGCATCACTCATGGACACCTCCGCACCGGGACCGTGCTGCCCGGCCGCTAGAGGCTACGTCCCATGCTGCTCACCGTCGCTCGGGGGCAGGTCGTAGCCGATCGCCCAATCGCGCTCGGCGACCCCCCACGCGAGGTCCCCGGGGCGTTCGACCACGAGGAGGACCGCGCCGACGTGCGGGAGCCCGCCGTGCCAGTGCCACTCGCCCGGCCCAACGAGCACCGTCTCGCCACGCCCGACCACCCGGCGCCCGTGTTCGTCGGCCACGACCGCCTCGCCGGCGACGAGGTGGATCAGGCGTCCGGACCCCGAGACGTGCGGTCGCGAGCGAGCCCCCGGCTCGAGGTGGACGAAGCGCACCTCGAGCCCGTCGCCGAGCGACGTGGAGACCGACTGGACCCGTGCGCCGCCCACATAGGCGCGTGGCGGCAGGTCCACCAGTCCGGATGGTTCGGGCCCGTCCATGACCTCCATCGACTTCCCCTCCCTCGCCAAGGGTCTTGGCCGACGAGCCCGCACATGGGAGAGTCGGACCGTGCCGCTCCCCTCGTGCAGGGCGCTCGTGTTCGATGTGTTCGGAACGGTCGTCGACTGGCGAACTTGTGTGACCAACGAGGCCAGGGCGATCGCAGGCGCCCGGGGGGCCCACGTCGAGTGGGGCGCCTTCGCAGACGAGTGGCGCCGCGAGGGCTATCTCGAGCCGATCGCCGAGATCGTCTCTGGGAGGCGCCCCTACGAGGACGTCGAGGGGCTCCTCGCGGCGACCCTGGACGACCTGCTCGAGCGGCACGGGGTCGCCCTCGGGCCCGAGGAGAGGGCGGAGCTCGCCTTGGTCTGGCGGCGGCTCGAGCCATGGCCCGACGCTCGGCCCGGGCTCGAGCGCATGCAGGGGAACCACCTCCTCGCGCCCCTCTCCAACGGGAGCTTCGCCCTCTTGACCGAGATGGCCAAGCGGGCCCGGCTGCCGTGGGACTGCATCATCTCGACCGAGCTGTTTGCCGCGTACAAGCCCGACCCGAGGACCTATCTCGGCGCGGCCCGGCTCCTCGGCCTGGACCCCGGCGAGGTCATGCTCGTCGCAGCGCACGCTCGCGACCTGCGAGCGGCGGTGGCGGCGGGGCTTCGGACGGCCTACGTGCCACGACCCCTCGAGTGGGGCCCCGACGCGCCGGCGCCGGCCGATCCGGACCCCGGCTTCGACATCGTCGCCCTCGACTTCGAGTCGCTGGCCGACGAGCTCGGGCGGACGGGCCCGCCACCGAGATGAGTGCGACGCCGTCGCGCGCCGAGCGCGAGTTTCTCGCAGCCCAGCCCCTCGGCCGGCTCGCGACCGTCGACACACTCGGAAGGCCGCACGTGGTGCCGGTCGGCTTCACCTACAACGAGGTGACCAACACGATCGACATCGGCGGTTTCAACATGTCCTCCACGGCGAAGTTCCGCCACGTGCGCGAGCGCGGGGTCGCCGCCTTCGTGGTCGACGAGGTGCTCGAGCCGTGGCGTCCCCGCGGCATCGAGATCCGGGGCCGCGCCGAGGCGCTCGAGTCGGCGGCCGACGCCGACACCGGGCTCATCCGCCTGCACCTCGACCGGGTCCGGTCCTGGGGCGAGGGGCTGGCACCGGCGAGCGACGACGGTCGCTGAGCGCCGCGGTCAGCTCCTCGGGCGACGCTCGCCGTAGCTGTCCCAGTAGGTGGTCTCCTCCACCGGGCGCCGCTTCGCCTCACCCCAGCGCCCGAGCGGATGGCCGACCGGGATCATCGCCCAGGTCTGCACGTCGTCGGGGATGTCGAGGACCGCCTTCACCTCGGCCTCCTTCAAACGGTGCACGGTGGTGAGCGCTGTTCCGAGCCCGATCTCCCGGGCGGCGAGGAACAGGTTCTGGCACCCCGGGTAGATGGAGGCGGGGTCCCCGCCCAGCGAGCAGGGGATGAGGATCGCCGGGGCCTCGCCCATGTGTGCGGCAAGGTGGTCGGCCGAGGCCAGGATCGGCGAGGGACCCTCGTCGCCCTGCTGGTCGGCGTAGCCCTGGCGGATCGATTTCCAGCACTCGCCGTAGATCCGACCGATGTCCGCTCGCCGCTTCGCGTCTCGCACCACGAGCCAGCGCGCGATCTGGCGGTTGCCGCCAGAGGGGGCCCTGCTCGCGGCATCGAGGATCGTCCAGATGTCCTCGTCGGAGACGGGGCGTTCGGGATCGAGCCGTCGCATGGCCCGGGTGGTGCGGATCGCTTCGCTCAGTTCCATCGGCCGGGCTTAGCACGATCTGCCCCCGAGGGGCCACGTGTCCCGGTGCGCTTGCGACGGGGCGCTTGCAAAGCGGGCGCCGGTCCACAAGCATCGCAGCGTGACCTCGGGAAATGGCCCGCGCCCAGTGCAGTTGCGCGACGTCGCGGCGGCCGCCGGCGTGTCCATCTCGACGGCGTCGAGAGTGCTCACGGGTTCGGGGCGCTGCTCGCCGGCGGCCCGGCTCGCCGTGGAGGAGGCGGCCAAGCGGCTGTCCTATGAGCCCAACAAGATCGCCCGGGCCCGGCGGGCGCAGAGCACCCGGAGCGTCGGCATGACGGTGCCGTGGCTCCGCAATCCCTTCTACGCCGAGCTGGTCGAGGCGGTCGACGTCTTCTTGGAGCGGGTCGGCCTCGATCTCGTGCTGGCCGACGCCCGGGGTTCCTGGCAGGACGAGGCTCGACGGGTCCACTCGCTCGTCTCCCGGCGGGTCGACGGACTGATCGTGGTCCCGACCGATCAGCGCGAGAGCGCCGCTGCGCTGGCCGCAGCCGGACGCAACATCCCGATCGTCCTGCTCGAGTACGAGGCGGGCGACCTGCGGGCCGACTACGTGGGGATCGACAACGGGCTCGGCATCGAGCTCGTCCTCGACCACCTGGCCGACCAGGGGGCGACCAGGGTGCGATTCTTGTCGTCCGCGATCTCGAACTCGGCCAGCCGCTCGCGTCTCCAGGCGTTCTGGAAGGGCACCGAGGAGCGTGGCCTGCAGCCCGGCGAACCGGTCCTCGGCCGCTTCACGACCAAGTTCGGCAAGGAGGCGGTGCTCCGCATCATGGACGAGGGCCCGATGCCCGACGCCATCGTCTGCGCCTCGGACGTGGTGGCGCTCGGGGTGATGGGGCAGCTGCGCGCCGAGGGCATCTCGGTCCCCGATGACGTCATGGTGACCGGCTTCGACGACATCGTCTTCGCCGAGCTGTCGGACCCCTCGCTCACCACGGTGCACCAGCCCCGGCGGCGACTCGCCGACGTCGCGGTGTCGGCACTCGTGGCGCGCATCGAGGGCGACGACCGCGAGCCGACTCGCGTGGAACTGCCGCCCCACCTCGTCGTGCGGCGTTCGTCGCTGCAGCCGGCCAGGATGGTCGAGGCCTCGAGCCCCGCCTGATCACTCCGGCGCCGGCAGATCGACGTTCTGGAGCCGGAGCCGGCCCTGGGCGACGGTCTTGCGGTCGCTCCGGGTGAACTCGACGGCCCAGAGCTGTTGGACGCGGCCCTGCATGATCGGGGTCGCCACCACGTCGATGCGCCCCTCGGCGACGGGTCGGAGGAAGTCCGTGGAGTTGTGCGTCCCGACCGCGTACTGACCCCGGTGGGCGACGGCCGCACCGGCGCCGAGGGAGCCGGTCGACTCGACGATCGTGGCGAAGACCCCGCCATGGGCCACCCCGAAGGGGGTGTGGTGGGCCGGGGTGACGACGAGGTGGCCCGACACCCTCGTCCCGGTGAGTTCCTCGATCTCGAAGCCGAGCGCGCCCAACCAGCTCCCGAAGTTCGGCCGGATGCTCACGGGTTGGTGACGCCGACTCGCCCGGTGCGGCTCACGTCGCGCGGATCGAGCACGGGCCGGCACCCCGTGCGGTTCCTCGGGTCCTCCACGCGGCCGCCACACCCTCGGTGCGCCCCGCCGGTCGCCGAGATCCCGGCGCATTGGGAGCGGCCGCCCACCCCTTCCAGGGCCTGCGCGATCAACCAACTGGGCTGGGAGTCATAGCTTCGGGGCAGCATTGCCGAAATCCTTCAGAGCGTAAGAGGCCGACTTGCCTGATCGCCTCATTGTCTACCGGAACCGGGCCGACGCGGGAACCCGGCTCGCCGACGCCTTCGGTTCCCCGCCCGGATCGCCCGTCGTGCTCGCCATCCCCCGGGGCGGGGTCGTGGTGGGTGCGGCCGTGGCCGAACGGCTCGGCGCCCCCCTCGACGTCATCGTCGTGCGCAAGCTCGGTGTGCCGAGCCAGCCCGAGCTCGCAATGGGCGCGCTCGGCGAGGGTGGCACGCTCGTGGTCTACGAGGAGGCCCTCCGGGCGGCGGGCGTCACGAGCGACGCCTTCGACGCGGTGTGGCGGGCCGAGGAAGTCGAACTCGAGCGCCGGATCGCCGCCTACCGCCGCGGTCGCACGCGGATCGCGCTCGAGGGCCGGCCGGTCATCGTCGTGGACGATGGCGTCGCCACCGGCTCGAGCGCCCAGGCGGCCTGTCAGGTCGCATGGGCGCTCGGTGCGTCGCTCGTCACGCTCGGCACCCCGGTCGGACCGCCCGACGTGGACCGACGCTTCGAGGGGATCGCCGAGGTCGTCTGCCCCCTGCGACCGGCGTCCTTCTCCGCCATCGGCGACTCCTACCTCGACTTCTCGCCCACCAGCGACGCGGAGGTGCTGGCGGTGCTCGCCGGGCGCCCCGGCCCGGCCCCCTGACCGCCTGTCCGGATCCGTCCGACCCTCCCCAGCGCGATCGTCCATGATCGCTCCGTGAGCTTCTCGGCGGTCGTGACGACGGGCATCTATTGCCGCCCGGGATGCAGCGCCCGCCCGAACGCCGCCAACGTGCGCCCCTTCCCCCTCGCCGCGGCCGCCGAGGCGGCGGGCTTCCGCGCGTGTCTGCGGTGCCGCCCGTACCGCAGCGTCGCGCCCATCAACCCCGACGCTCCCGAGCTGGTGTGCCGAGCGGTGCAGCTCGTC
Source organism: Acidimicrobiaceae bacterium (assembly GCA_027315315.1). Lineage (GTDB taxonomy): Bacteria > Actinomycetota > Acidimicrobiia > Acidimicrobiales > RAAP-2 > Palsa-461. The sequence continues at coordinate 31,806 of DAHUYG010000067.1, forward strand.
GTCGACGGGATCTTGGACGAGCACACCGAGGTGACCCTGGGGGATCGACTCGGGGTCTCACCGCGACACCTCCGGCGGCTCTTCGAGCATCACCTCGGGGTGACCCCGGACCAGCTGGCCCGGTCGCGACGGGCGCACTTCGCCCGCCGGCTGCTCGACGACACCGACCTCTCGCTCGCGCAGATCGCCTTCGCCTCGGGCTTCGGCAGCGTCCGGCAGTTCAACCGGGTCTGTCAGGACGTCTTCCGAGCCACCCCGCGCGAACTGCGGTCGCGCCGGCGGGCGAGCGACCGACTGGTGGCCGACGGCGGTCTCGCGCTCCGGCTCCCCTTCGCCCCCCCGCTCGAGTGGGACACGATGCTCGAGTACTTCGCGAGCCGAGCCATCCCCGGGGTGGAGTCCGTCGGGCAGGGCACCTACCGCCGCACGGTCATGATCGACGGGGATCCCGGCGTGCTCGAGATTTCGAAGGGCCGTGAGGACCACCTCGTCCTCCTCGCCCACCTCCCCCACTGGGAGGGCCTCATCCACATCGTCCAGCGGGCCCGGCGCATCTTCGGCCTGGACGACGACCTGGCCGAACCGGGGGCACGGTTGGCCGCCGATCGGGTCCTCGGTCCCCTGGTGCGAAAGCTCCCCGGCCTGCGCGTGCCTGGGACCTGGGACCCCTTCGAGACCGCCGTGCGCGCCATCTGCGGCCAGATGATCAGTGTCGGTGCCGCCCGCACCATCGTGGCCCGCATCGCCGAGCGGCACGGGACCGAGGTGCCCGGGCTCGCCGCCATGGGGCTCTGCCGGGTCTTCCCCTCGCCCGCTGCGCTCGCCGAGGGCGACCTGGACGGGATCGGGCTCACGGCCACCCGGATCGAGGCGGTCCACGCCCTCGCCCGGGCACTCGTCGCCGGCGAGCTCACCCTCGACCGGAGCGCGAGCCTCGAAGGGTTCGTCGAGCGGGTGTGCGAGCTGCGCGGCGTCGGGCCGTGGAGCGCCCACTACGTCGCCCTCCGGCTCGGGCACCCCGACGCCTTCCCCGCCTCGGACCTCGGCCTTCGGCGCGCCCTCGGGGCCGCGGTGGGCACGCCCGTGTCCACGCGTGAGGCCGAGGCGGCGAGCGAGCGCTGGCGACCCAGGCGCTCGCCTGGTGGCCTCAGCAACCGGCGGCCCCGAATCGGCGGTCACGGTTGCGGGTCGGCCCGGACGATGACGGTCTGTGCGGTTTGTGTCGGCTGCCGGCGCCGTCCGGCCGGGATTACGTGTCGGGGCGGTTGTTGGCGCG
>DAHUYG010000003.1 GCA_027315315.1 Acidimicrobiaceae bacterium
GGGTGGCTGGTGCCGGGGAGGATCCGCCAGGACCTCGCCGTGCTCGATCGCAGTCCCGAGCGCCACCTCGCCGAGAAGGTCACGCTGTGCCTGGTCGGCCTCCTCCTCGTCCCCACGTTCGCCGCGCTGCTCACCCTCGGCGGCGCCGACCTTTCCCTCGCCCTGCCGCTGTGGGCGGCGCTGGTGCTCGCAGCGGTCGGCTTCGTCGTCCCCGACCTCGGCATCCACGCCGATGCCAACCGCAGGCGCCGGGACTTTCGCCACGCCCTCTCCAGTTTCTTGGACCTGGTCGTCGTCGCCCTGGCCGGCGGCGGCGGGGTGGAGAGCGCGCTGGCTGACGCCGCAGGCGTCGGGGCCGGGTGGCCGTTCGCCTACCTACGCCGGGCCCTCGACCAGTCCCGCCTCGCCCGGGAGGCCCCCTGGACCGCCCTCGGTCGCCTCGGCGAACAGCTCGGTGTCGGCGAGCTGTCCGAGCTCGCCGCGTCGGTCGCGCTGGCGGGCACCGAAGGGGCGAAGGTCCGCGCCAGCCTCGCGGCCAAGGCGACGTCGCTTCGCACCCACCAGCTCGCCGAGGCCGAGACCGCCGACCAGGCCGCCTCGGAGCGCATGAGCCTCCCCGTCGTCGTGCTCTTCGCCGGCTTCTTGTTCTTCATCGGGTTCCCCGCCGTCGAACGGGTCCTCACCTCGCTTTGACATCGATCCACCACCGAGCAGCAGAAAGGAAGGACCATGCCGTGTTCCCCGAACTGATCGTCATCCGGCACCTCTTCGAGGTGCTCGGCGCTCGCTGGCGGGCGCTTCGCGCCGACCCCGAGGCCGCATACTCGACCGAGACGGTGATCGTCACCGCGCTCTTGGCAGCCCTCGCGCTGACCGCGGTCGGGATCATCGTGGCCAAGGTCGTCGCCAAAGCCAACAGCATCACGACCGGCCCCTGAGCCCGCCATGGACGACGACGACGACGACGACGACGCCGACGACGACAACGACGACGACAACGACGTCGAGACGGGGCGCCGATCCCGCTCGCACGCTCGGAGCCGACCCGATGGCCGCCCGCAAACGAGCCGGAGCACGAGCCCGCCCGCCCCCTGGCGCGGTGAGTCCGGGGCGGTCGCCGCCGAGCTGGTCATCGCCACCCCGCTGCTGTTGCTTCTCATCTTGGGGGTGATCCAGTTCGCCTTGTGGGAGCACGCCTCCAACCTCGCCGAGGCAGCAGCCCAGCAGGGCCTGTCGGTCGCCCGCCTCCAAGGTGAGACCGCTCAGGCCGGCACCGCAGAGACGAAGAGTGTGCTCACCCAGCTCGCCGGCGGCGTGCTCGCCGGCCCGCAGGTGACCGCCACGCGCACCGCCGCCACCACGACGGTCGTGGTCAGCGGGCGCGCCGAGAGCGTCGTCGGGATCTTCTCCCTGCCCGTACGGGCCACCGCCGCCGGGCCGACCGAGCCTCCGGCGCCCAACGCCCAAGGAGCCGGGCCGTGACCGGACGCCGTGCAGCACCGCCGATCGCCATGAAGACCGGCACACGCCGTCGCGCGGCGGGTGTCGGACGCGCCCTTCGAGACGAGCGGGGTGCGGTCGCGACCGAGCTGGTCCTGCTCGCCCCGCTGTTGATCCTCATGCTGCTCTTCGTCGTCGCCCTCGGCCG
>DAHUYG010000007.1 GCA_027315315.1 Acidimicrobiaceae bacterium
CGCTCCATCGCCGAGCGGCTCGTCGTGTCTTCGGGCGCCGTCGAAAAGCACGTGTCGAACATCTTCATGAAGCTCGATCTCCCAGCAGACGACGAGCGCCACCAGCGAAAGGTGACGGCCGTGGTGCGCTACCTCGACAGCTGAGCTCACGAGAGAGGCCCTCCGGTATCGCCTGTGGGCGCCGAGAACCCGGCCGCCCAGCCGATCCGACCATCCGGTTCTCGTCGATGAGGCCACCCAGACGGTGGGCTCCTCGTAGCCCGGCGCGGTCGCGGTACCCGTGGCGCGAGCAGGAATCGAGAAGTCCAGGGTCGGCCCTTGACTTCAAGCGCTCGAGGTCTGGTTCGCTGTCCTCATGGCAGATCTGAGCATCCAGGATGCGGCGTTGCGCAGCGGTCTCACCGAGCCGACCCTGCGTTACTACGAGGAGGTCGGCTTGATCGGGCCGATCGCCCGCGAACCGAGCAACGGGCATCGCCGCTACGACGACCATGACCTCGACACCCTCCAGGCGCTGGCCTGCTTGCGGGCCATGGGGGTCGGCATCGAGGACATGCGAACCTACCAGGCCAACCGCGCCCTCGGTCACGCCAAGGCGGGGGAGCAGCGCGACCTCTTGCTGCGCCACGCCGAGCGCATCGAGGCCGAGATCGAGACGTTGCACGTCCACCTCGGGTACCTGCGCGCGAAGGTCGCCCTATGGGACGCCCGTGACCGCCGGGACGCCGATGCCGAAGCGGAGGCGAGCGAGCAGGTACAGGCGATCATCCCGCGCCTCGCGGAGGTGGCGCGGCGATGAGCAGGGTGCTGGTGACGGGCGGAAACGGCTACCTCGGCACCCAGGTGATCGCGGCGCTGCTTCGCAACGGCAGGGAGGTGCGGGCGACGGTGCGCTCGGCCGGCTCGGAGGCCGAGATCCGCGAGGCGATGCGCCGCGCCGGAGCAGATGCAGCTGGACTTGAGGTCGTCACCGCCGATCTCACCAGCGACGACGGGTGGGCGGGCGCCGCGGCCGGGGTGGAGGAGGTGCATCACGTCGCCAGCCCGATCCCGCCCGCCCAGCCGGAGGACCCGGACGAGCTGATCGTCCCCGCACGCGAGGGGACGTTGCGGGTCCTCGGAGCGGCTCGTGAGGCCGGGGCGCGCCGCGTGGTGCTGACCTCGAGCTTCGCCGCTGTCGGCTACACCCCGAAGCCAGTCCGTGACTACACCGAGGCGGACTGGACCGATCCCGACGACCCCCGACTCCCGCCCTATCCGCGCTCCAAGGCGATCGCCGAGCGTGCCGCCTGGGACGACCTCTACCAGCACCCCGGCGGCATGGAGCTCGTCGTGCTCAACCCGACGTTCATCATCGGCCCGACCTTGGTCTCGACGCTCCGCTCCTCGCTGGTCGCGATCAAGGCGATCGCCGAAGGCACCATGGCGGCGCTGCATCGCCAGCGCTTCGGCGTGGCCGACGTGCGCGACGTAGCCGACGCTCATCTCAAGGCGGCGGCGACGCCGGATGCGGCCAACAAGCGCTACCTGCTGCTGGCCGACGGGCCGACCATCACCTGGCTCGGCTTGGCCGAGGCGATCCGCGGCCATCTCGGTGCCGCCGGCACGCACGTCACGCTCCAAGAGGCTCCCGGTGAGGATCCGGCACCGCTCACGATCCACAACGACCGCGCCAAGCAGGAGCTCGGATGGAAGCCACGACCAGCGCCCACGACCATCGCCGAGACGCTTGACAGCCTCCGCGAGCTTGGCCTGCTGTCGCTGCCGTGACGCCGATCACCGAGACGAGGTGTTGCCGCACCCTCGCGCCGCCCAGCTGCGCCAGAAGTGCCTGCAGCTCACGGTGGTCCGGCGACGGGCGTCCGTACCCGTCGACCACCACGAGGTCGATGTAGCTCCGCGCGTCGGCCAGCATTCGGGACGGGCCCGGCCGGACGGCGCCCGCGCCCCGGTCCGCGTAGGTGGCAACGTGGCACCACCCCGGCTGGCGGGCTACCTGCGCCGCCAGGCTGGCCACCTGCCGGTCAAGCCTCGCCCGTCCGGCGCCCCGGGCGCCTCCCGGGCGCAGATCGCGACTCGCCGCACGGCCGTCTCCTTCCTGATCGCCAACCGGTGGCGATGAGACCTCCGAAGGGCCCGGGAAGATTAGGGTCCTCGGCGTCCACCGGGCCCACCGAGGCAATGGCGGGGCTTCGCCGACAGGGGCTCAACGAGCCCGGGACCGTGCCGGATCGCACCAGACCGGCCGCGTCGGCGAGCTTGTGCCCAGTTCACGGTGGCTACCACACCGTTCGGACCCAGGCTTCCGCCTAGATTGCATCGCGTGAGTCACGCAGACAATGCCCTCCGGCCGGCGACGGCTCGAGGGACTGCCGACGGAGGTGGACGATGAGCCCCGACGCAGTGGCGAGCTTGATCATGGTCAACCTGGACTGCGCGGACCCGCGCGCCGCGGCCGGGTTCTACGCGGCGCTCCTCGGCTGGGAGACGCCCCACTGCGAGGACGAATACTCGAGGGTCTCGGACGGCGCGACGTCCATCGGGTTCGGACGGGTCGAGGCCTACACCCCGCCCACGTGGCCCGACGCCGAGCACTCCAAGCGGTACCACCTCGACCTGCGGGTGCACGACCTCGCGGCGGCCGAGGCCGCGTGTGCGCGGCTCGGTGCCACGCTTCCCGACTTCCAGCCGGGAGGGGACCGCTGGCGCGTGATGTTGGACCCGGGGGGACACCCGTTCTGCCTCGTTCCCGAGCCCGCCGGCCCCTGAGCACCGGGTGACGCGTGCCTGAGGCGA
>DAHUYG010000026.1 GCA_027315315.1 Acidimicrobiaceae bacterium
GTGCGCTGCAGTGGCGCAACTACATCGGCGTCCAGCAACAGCACCAGGTCGCGACCACCATCACGAACATCCGGGCCTCCGTCGGGGGCTCGCTGCAGCAGGACGAAGACCTGGTCGAGACGCTCCGGGGCGTCGTGGCCAGCGGCACCGCCGTCTCGAACCGCCAGGTTCAGCAGCTCTACGAGAACGTGGGCGCCACCGACACCGCCGGCCTGATCGGCCTCGGGTACATCGAATCGGTGCCCTCCTCGCAGCTCGGCGCCTTCGAGGCTCAGGTCCGGGCCGACCCCCCCTTCGGCGTGCCGCCCTCGGGGTCCGGCGCGCTGGCCCTCGAAGGCAATCAGCCCCGCTATTGCCTGATCCGCCTGGCCGCCGGAAGCACGACGGGGGTCCACGAACTGTCGGCATTGGGGATCGACCAGCTCTACAAGGACCTCTCGAGCAACTTCGACTACTGCGACAGCCAGTATTCGACCGCGCTCGGCGCGTCCGCCGCCACCGCCGTGCCCGACGTGACGCTCCTGCCCACCGTGGTACGCAAGACCCGGGCGAACGACTCGATCTCCCGCAGCGTCTTTGACCTCATCGTCCCGATCTACCGCGCCGGGAGCCCGACCGTCGACATCGCCCAGCGCGAGGCGGCCCTCGTCGGCTGGGCCGTCGGGCTCTTCTCGCCCGAGCCGATCCTCGGTCCCCTCGTCGGCAGGTCCAACAGCGTCGCCATCTCGATCGGCTACACGAACCCGGAGTTCGCCGGGACGGTGCGGGTTGCGAGCGGGGGCCACACACCGGCGGGCACCCCGGCGCATCGCATTTCGCTCTCGAGCGATAGCAACTGGTGGGCGACGATCTCGGTCGTTCCCTCGAGCGCCTCGGCGGCGGTCCAAGGCTTCGGGGTGCTGGCCGACCTCCTCGTGATCCTCCTCTTGATGGCGCTCATCGTCTCGCTCTTCCGCTCGCGCCGGCGGGCCCTCATGTCGATCGCCGAGAAGAACGACCAGCTCGAGCACCGGGCGATGCACGACACCTTGACCGGACTGCCCAACCGCGAGCTGATCTTGAGCCGGGCCGCCGAGATGCTGGCACGAGCCGAGGAGCTCGGCACAACGGTGGCGGCCTTCCTGATCGACCTCGACGGCTTCAACGCGATCAACGACATCTACGGGCACCGCGTCGGCGACCAGGTGCTCCGGGGGGTCGCCGAACGCATCCAGAGCTCGATCGGCGACACCGACACGCTCGGCCGCCTGAGCGGCGACGAGTTCGTCGTCCTCGCCGAGGGCCGCTCGATCGACTCGGGCCCCGACCACCTGGCCGACTCGGTGCTCGAGGCGCTCGCACCCCCCTTCGACATCGAGGAGCCCGGCGGGGAGGCCATGGTGCGCCTCACGGCGTGCGTCGGGGTCGCCGTCGGGCCGGGGCGGAGCGCCGAGGACCTCCTCCGGGACGCCGACACCGCCCTCAACGAGGCGAAGTCTTCCGGTCGGCGCCACTTCACGGTGTTCGAGCCCTCGATGCACACCGCAGCGCGGGCCCGGCTGGCGCTCACGAGCGAGCTGCGCACCGCCATCGAGCAGCATCAGTTCTTCCTCGTCTACCAGCCGATCTTCGACCTCTCCGACGTGCACCCGATCGGTGTGGAGGCGCTCTTGCGCTGGCGCCACCCACTGCGCGGGATCGTGCCCCCGCTCGAGTTCATCCCGCTCCTGGAGGAGACCGGGATGATCGCGGACGTCGGCTCCGAGGTGCTCCGGCTCGCCTGCGAGCAGGCCAAGTCCTGGGAGTTGCGCGGCCTGCCGATCTTCGTCTCGGTGAATGCGTCGGCGATCCAGCTCGAGTCCGACCGCTTCGCCCTCGACGTCGACCGGGTGCTCCAGGAGTCGGGCCTCGACCCGAGCAGGCTCACGATCGAGATCACCGAGAGCGCGCTGATGCGCGACGCCCAGAGCACGGTGCGCCGCCTGAGCAACCTGAAGGCGATCGGCGTGCGTCTCGCCATCGACGACTTCGGGACCGGGTACTCCTCGCTCGCCTATCTCCGGCAGTTCCCGGTGGACGTGCTCAAGATCGACCGATCCTTCGTGAGCTCGATGACCGCCTCGGCCGGAGGCATGGCCCTGGTGCGCACCATGCTCGAGCTGGCCCGGGCCCTCAACCTCGAGACCGTGGCCGAGGGCATCGAGGACTCCGACCAGCTCAACGCGCTCGAGATGGAGCACTGCCGCTCGGGCCAGGGCTTCTTGCTCGCCAAGCCGCTCGGTGCCGAGCAGATCGAGCTCTTCTTCGACAACGCCCGCCCGCGGCAGATGGCGACCATCAACGCGACCTGAGCCGGCCGGCGGGGGTGGGACACTTGCTCGTGGCCCGGACCCCTCTGCCCATTCGATCCCACCTCGCGGTTCTGGGTCCCTACGGGGTCACCCGGGACGAGCTCGCGGCGCTGCTCGCCGACGAGCCCCCCTACCGCGTCGGCCAGGTCTGGGACGCCCTGCACCGCCGGGCGGCGTGGCCCGCCGAGATGACCGAGCTCCCCATGGCGCTGCGCGAGCGGCTCGCCGTCGCCCTCGCCCCCGCCCTCACCCCGGTCCTTCTTCGGGAGGCAGACGGGGGCGAGACGCTCAAGTGGGCCTTCGAGGCCGAGGGCGGCGCCCGCATCGAGACGGTCCTCATGGCCTACCCGGACCGGGTCACCGTCTGTGTCTCCTCCCAGGCCGGATGCGCCATGGGATGCCCGTTCTGCGCCACCGGTCAGGGCGGCTTCGTCCGCCACCTGCGGAGCGCCGAGATCGTGGAGCAGGTGGCGTGGGCGACCCGGGAGCGCCCGGTGACCCACGTGGTGTTCATGGGGATGGGCGAGCCCCTCGCCAACTACGACCAGACGCTCGGGGCGGTGCGCCGGTTGCACGACGAGATGGGAATCTCGTGGCGCCGCCTGACGCTCTCCACCGTCGGCCTCGTCCCGGGGATCCGTCGCCTGACGACCGAGGGCATCCCGGTCAACCTGGCGCTCTCGTTGCACGCGGCAAACGATGAGCTGCGCAATGAGCTCGTGCCGATCAACCGCCGCTACCCCCTCGCCCGCCTGGCCGAGGCCTGCGCCGACTACGTGGCGGCGACCCACCGGCGGCTCTCCCTCGAGTGGGCGGTGATCGGCGGGGTGAACGACCGGCCCGAGCACGCAGAGGAGCTGGCCCGCTTCGCGCTCCGCCTCGGCGCGCACGTGAACCTGATCCCGCTCAACGAGACCGACGGCTACCGGGCCCCGGGGCTCCCCCGGGCCGCCCAGTTCCGGGCGCGCCTGCGCGCCCTCGGCGTGAACGCGACGCTCCGTCGGACGAGGGGCCAGCAGATCGCGGCCGCCTGCGGCCAGCTGGCCGGCCGTTAGCTCCTCGGGACGTCCTTCCAGGCGACGTCCTTGTCCGAGCGGACGTCGCCCGGCAGCCCGAGCACCCGCTCGCCCAGGATGTTGCGCATCACCTCGGAGGTGCCACCCTCGATCGAGTTGGCCCGGGTGCGCAGGAACTGCTTGTGCACGTCGGCCCCGCCGAGGCCGACCCCGCTCGGGCGGATCTTGGGATAGTCGTTCGAGTGCAGCATCCCATCGGGGCCGAGCAGGTCGAGCGCGAACTCGGTGATCTGCTTGTTCTGCTCGGCGAAGGCCAGCTTGCCGACCGAGCCCTCGGGGCCGGGAGTCCCCCGGCGGCGGAGGTCGGCCGCCCGTTGGTTGGTCAGCCGGGTCGCCTCGCTCGCGACCCACAGCTCCATGAGCCGGTCCCGCAGCGCCATCGCATGGGCCGAGCTGTCGCCGGCCCAGCGGTCCTTCCACACCTTGATGGCGACGTCGATCGGCCCGGTGCCCCGGCGCGAGACGCCACCGCCGATCGACACCCGCTCGTTCATGAGGGTGGTGATGGCGGTCCGCCAGCCGTCGCCCTCGCCGCCCAGACGGTCGGCGTCTGGGACCCGGGCGTCGGTGAAGAAGACCTCGTTGAACTCGGCCTCCCCGGTGATCTGGTGGAGCGGGCGCACGTCGACCCCGGGCGCATGCATGTCAACCAGAAAACAGGTGATCCCCTGGTGCTTGGGGACCTCGGGGTTCGTGCGGGCGAGGAGGAGGCCCTTGGAGGCGAGGTGGGCGACGGTCGTCCAGACCTTCTGGCCGTTCACGATCCACTCGTCGCCGTCGCGCACGGCCCGGGTGGCGAGGCTGGCCACGTCGGAACCCGAACCGGGCTCGCTGAAGAGCTGGCACCACACCTCCTCACCGGTGAACAGGGGCCGGAGGTAGCGCCGCTTCTGGTCCTCGGTGCCGTGAACCACGATGGTCGGCGCGACCATGCCGTAGCCGATCACGTTGCGCATGGCGGCGGCGGGCGCACCCGCCTCGCCCAGCCGGGTGGTCACCCGGGCGTGCAGCGCCGGGGAGAAGCCGAGGCCGCCCTCGCCCTCGGGGAAGTGCACCCATGCGAGACCGCGGTCGAACTGCTCGCCCAAGAAGACGACGGGGTCGGTGTCCTGCGGCGGATGGTCGGCCAGCAGCTCGTCGACGAGGCTGTCGACGCGCTCGGTGTCGGATTGGACGATGGTCACAGCTGGCCCCCTTGTCTCTCGGGACACACCCTACCCTTGGCCCGTGAGCAGGAGGTTGGTCCTCGTCGGGCTGGCAGCGGCCGGCGCCTTCGCGTGGTGGGAGGGCGGCCTCGACCAGAGCACCACGGCCGCCCACATCGGGGTCCTCGCTGCGATCGGGGTCGCGTTCGCGGCCGCCGTGGTGGCCGGCCGGGGCCGCCAGCGCCAGCCCTCCCTCGCGTGGGTGAGGGGGCCGTGGTCGCTCCGCCGGCACCTGGCCGAGGACCGCACGGGCACCCTCGGGGCCGGGGTCTGGGTGTCGCTCACGCTCGCCGTCATCGGCTGGGACCTCAACAGCTTCGCCCACCAGAGCCGCGCCCTGCCCACCCTCAGCGGGATCTTCGGCCACCTCACCGCGAGCCACGGGGGGCGGGCGGCGACCGTGGCTCTCTGGCTGGCGCTCGGCGCCCTCATCGCGCTCGGATGGCGGAGGGCCCGCTGAGCGCGGGCGCCGCGCTCTGGTGGATCATCGGCGCCGCGCTCGTCGCGTGGGGCGTGTGCAGCGCGTGCTCCCCCCGGCTCCCCGGCGTGCTCGCCATCCCCCGCTGGTTCGCAGGCTCCTGGCTCGGTCGCGTGCTCGCGCTATGCGCGTGGGGCGGAGCCGGCTGGCATCTGTTCTGCCAGCGACCCTAGGGCGTCCTGCATCGAGCGGTGGAAGGTCGGGTATGCGTCGATCATCGAGGCGAGCGTCGCCAACGGCACCTCGGCGTGCACGGCGAGCGTGAGCATCGAGAGCACCTCGCCGCCCGTCGGACCGGCCGACGTCGCCCCGACGAGCACGCCCCGATCGGCGTCGGCAACCAGCTTGATGAGCCCCGAGTTGCCCGCCTTGTGAATCCACCCCCGCGTCGAGGTCGCCACGTCGCTCAGGCCAACCGCCACCCGGAGGCCGCGTTCGCGCGCCTGGCGCTCGGTCAGCCCGACCGAGCCCACCTCGGGGTCGCTGAAGGTCACCCGGGGCAGCGCCCGGTAGTCGGCGGGCGGCCAGGGCTCCCCCAGGATGTCGGCCACCGCGATGCGCGCCTGGTACATGGAGATGTGGGTGAAGGCACCGACACCGGTGACGTCACCGATGGCCCAGATCCCCGGGACAGCCCGCTGACGCTCGTCCACGTCGATCGCCCGCGCCGACTCGTCGAGGCCGCCCGCGCCGACGCCCAGCCCGGCGAGGTTGGGACGTCGCCCCGTGGCGACGAGGAGACGCTCGGCGACGAGCGCCTCGGCGACGAGCGCCTCGGCGCCGAGCGCCTCGGCGCCGGCCAGGTTGACCGTGAAGCGCCGGCCGTCGTGCTCCACCGACTCGATTCGGGCACCCGTGCGCACGTCCATGCCCTCGTCTCGCAGCACGCGCTCGATCAGCGCTGAGGACTCGGGCTCCTCGGGGGCGAGCAGACGGGGCGCGGTCTCGAGGGTGGTGACCCGGGCGCCGAAGCGCAGGAACACCTGCCCGAGCTCGACGCCGATGGCCCCGCCGCCGATCACGATCAGGCTGGCGGGGACCGACTCGGTCTCGACGGCCTCCCGATTGGTCCAATACGGGGTGCCGGCCAGCCCCTCGATGGGTGGCGCCCAGGCCCGCGTACCCGGGTTGAGGAGGATCGCCCGGCGGGCCTCGAAGGTCTCACCGCCCACCGAGACCCTGTCCGCCCCCTCGAGGCGCCCCCAGCCCCGCACGAAGCGCACACCCTTGGACTCCAGGCGCTCGACTGCGACGGCATCGTCCCAGGTGTCGGTCGCCTCCTCGCGGATCCGCCGCGCCACGGGGGCGAAGTCCGCCTCGAGCTCGGCGTGGCCCGCCATCCCGTCCACCCGCCGGGCCTCGGCCAGGAGGTTGGCGGCGCGGATCATCATCTTGGACGGGACGCAACCCCAATAGGGGCACTCGCCGCCGACGAGCTCGGCGTCGATCCCAAGCACGTCGAGGCCGGCCCCGGCCAGTCGGCCCGCCGCGTCCTCGCCGCCGGGGCCGAGGCCGACCACCACCACGTCGAAGCGCTGCGTCATGCCTTCAGCCAGGTGCGCAGATCCTTTGCGCGGGCCAGCTCCCATCGTTCGGCCCACTGATCGGCCCAGGCGAGCTCGGCGAACCGGGCCCGTTCGATCAGCTGGCCCGCGAGGAGGCCCCAGTTCGACCCGGGCGTGCCGGCCGAGTGGCGGAGCCAGCCCCGCGCGAGCGACGCCTCTTGGAGCGCGTCCAACGCCTCGCGCACGTCGCCAAGCGCATCGGCCCACTTGGCGCCCTCCTTGGCGAGCTCGGCCCCGTGGCGGACGCGGTCCACACGCATCGCGAGCCGGTGGAGGTCCTGGTCGCCCGGCGCGTCCCCGACGGCCGCGACCACCGACTTGAGCGAGCCCCACTCCCGGCGCAGCAGGCGGGGCAGCTCCTCGGGCACTCGGTAGGGGCGCGACAGGTCCCGCACCATGCGCTCGTAGCGCGCCGAGTCGAGCAGCGCGACGAGCCTGCGGTGTGCGCGGGACCGCTCGCTCGCGAGCTCTTCGACGAGCTCGGTGCGTGACTGCTCGTCGCGATCGTCGACCTCTTGGCGCCCGACCCACGACAAGAGCGCGTCGACGTCCACCACATCACCGATTGCCTGTTCGACCCAGCGCAGCTCGCGTCGCAGCAGCCACACCCAGTCCGGATCGAACCGGTCGGTCGCGAGCCCGAGCTGGGAGCGCAGTCTGCGCACGGCGACCCGGGCGTTTCTCGCGTCCGGGGCGTCCTCGTCGCGCAGCGCCTCTTCGTGGCGGGTGATCGTCTTCGACATCACCGGGGGGCGCCCCCCGGGTGGATCGCCGCGCGGCGCGCCGTGGTGGCCGGTGAGCCCCGAACCTCCGGGCTCGGCTCGTGGCCGGTGCCCCCAGCGCTTGTCATCAGATTGTGGATATCCCCCCGTCGACCGGGATGATCGTCCCGGTGAGGTAAGAACCGGCCCGCGACGCGAGGAAGATGGCCGTGCCGGCCATGTCGTCGGGCCGGCCGATGCGCTTCAAGGGGTTGGTGGCGGCGATCGAGTCGCCGAAGTTGCGCAGGGTCTCGGCCATCATCTTGGACTCGAAGGGTCCGGGCGCGATCGCGTTCACCGTGATCTCGGGGGCGAGCTTGCCGGCGAGATGCCGGGTGAGCATGTGGACCGCCGCCTTGGACGCCGAGTAGGAGAACGTGTCCATCCGCGGCGCACGGAGGCCGTCGATCGACCCGATGTTGATCACCCGGGCCGGCTCCTCTTGGCTCCCGGCCGCCCGCAGCAGCGGCAGCAAGAACTTGGTCAGGTGGAAGACACCCTTCACGTTGACCGACAGGGCGCGCTCCCAGGCGGCCTCGTCGAAGTCTTCGAGGGGCGTGCCCCACGTCGCCCCGGCGTTGTTGACCAGGATGTCGAGCCGGCCCTCCCGGGCGATGATCTCGTCGGCCAACGCCCGACAGCCCTCCTCGGTCGAAAGGTCGGCCTGGAGCGCGATGCACTCGCCGAGCTTGGAGAGCTCGGCGGCGGTCTCCTCGCTCGCGGCGTGCTTGCGGGCGGCGATGTAGACCTTCGCACCGGCTTCCACGAAGCCGGTCGCGATCATCTTTCCGATGCCACGCGAGCCGCCGGTGACGAGGGCGGTCTTGGAGTCGATGGAGAAGAGCACGGCGGACATTCTGTCAGGGTCCCTGAGGGGGTGATCCGCCCGGCCATCGCGCCCGCCGACATCTTCGGGATCGAGCACGGCGACGCGTCGAAGGTCCGGGCGCTGCCCCTGCCCCTGCCCCTGCCCCTGCCCCTATGGGATGCTTCGGCCAGCTCCGCGTTGGGACGCCGGGGAAGAGAGGGGACCTCAGATGTTGAAGGGATTCAAGCAGTTCATCATGCGCGGCAATGTCATCGACCTTGCCGTCGCCGTGGTCATCGGCACCGCGTTCAACGCGGTCGTCCAGGCGCTCGTCCACGACCTGCTCACCCCGCTGATCTCGGCGATCGTCGGAAACCACAACTTCGCGAGCCTCACCTTCGAGATCCATCACAGCGTGTTCTCCTACGGGAGCTTCATCAACGCCCTCATCGCCTTCGTCTCGATCGCCGGGGCGATCTACTTCTTTGTGGTGGCGCCGATGAACTCGGTCGCGGCGCGCCGGCGACAGGGCCAGCCCGAGGAGCCCGACGAGGTCCCCGAGGACATCGCGCTCTTGACCGAGATCCGCGACCTGCTGGCCCGGTCCTCGAGCGCCCCGGGCCCCGAGTAGCCGGGGGGCCGTCGCGGCGGGAGGTCATCGCCGTGGCGCGAGAATGCCCTCATGACCAATCCCTCAGGCCCGGCCCGCCGCGCCAACGAGGCGCTGGCCGAGCGTCTCGGCGTCCTCGCGCTCAGCCTGCGGGTCGAGCGGACGACCGCCCTCACACCCTCGTGCCAGCGGGTCCGACTCGCCGGCGACGAACTGGCCGACCTCGACCCGTTGCCCGGTCAAGACCTCATGGTCTCGCTCGATGGCGACGGCGAGCGGACACGGCGCCGGCGTTACACGATCCGTCATCTCGACCGTGACGCCGGGCTCGTCGACCTCGACATCGCGCTGCACGGGGATGGCCCGGGGATGCGGTGGGCGAGCTCGGCGCGTCCCGGGGACGCGGTCGAGGCGATCGGCCCGAGAGGGAAGGTCACCCTCGATACCGCAGCCGACTGGCACCTCTTCATCGGCGACGACTCCTTTGCTCCCGCGGCGCTCGCCATGGCCGAGGCCGTGCCGCACGGTGGTGCCGTCGTCCTCGCGCTCGAGATCGACGCGGCCGGTCACGAGCTGCCCAACGAGATCCGTGCCGTTGTCGCCGGACCGCGCTGGGTGGCCCGCGACGGGGCGGCGCCCGGGGACCCCTCGGGGCTGGTGGCGGCGCTCGAATCGATCGAGCTCCCGCCCGGACGCGGCCATGCCTACGTCGGCGGCGAGCACGCCGTCGTGGCGAGGCTGCGCGACGGGCTCGGAAGACGGGGCATGGACCCCGAGTCGGTGAGCGCCAAGTCATATTGGCGCCTCGGACAGCAGAACGCCGCCAACGGCGAGCCCGACCGCAGCTGAACGGGACCGGGAGGCGGGGTGACGAGGAGCTCTCGGCCGGCGGACTGGTCCGGGCACCTCCCGGCAGACATGTCCCCAGCCTCCCTCGACCTCGCGGCCGGGGGCACCCTCCCCGCCGCATGGGTGGCGCGATGGCGCGCCCTCGGCAATGCCCCGGTCCTGCGGGACACCGACGGCTCCTGGTCATCGGCGGCCCAGCTCCTCGACGCCACCGCCGACGCCGCGAGGGGGCTGGCCGCCACCGGGGCGAGCCCCGGTGAACGGGTGTTGATCGCCGCCGCGCCTTCGGCCAGCCTCGTTGTGGCCCATTGCGGGGCGCTGCGCGCCGGTCTCGTCGTCGTCCCGGTCAACCCGACCGCCTCGCGTCGCGAGCTCGAGGCGGCGATCGTGGGCGGCTCCCCGACCGTCGCCATCTGCTGCACCGACGAGCTGGCCGGCTGGGCAAGGGCGGCCGACCCCAAGCTCGCGGTGATGACACCCGACATCGACCCCGGGCTTCGATCGCCCTGCGAACTCGACGCCGCTTCGCCGAAGGACCCGGCGTTGATTGTCTTCACCTCGGGGACGACCGGGACGCCCAAGGGCGTCGAGCTCACCCACGCCAACCTGCTGGCCGGCGCGGCGTCGGTCGTCACCGCATGGGGATGGACCGAGCGCGACCGGCTGATCCTCGCCCTCCCCCTCTGCCACGTCCATGGGCTCGGGATCGGCCTGCACGGCTCGCTCCTGGCCGGCTCGGCGGCGCTCCTCTTCGATCGGTTCGATCCCGAGTCGGTGCTGCGCGAGTCGGAGGCCGGGGCGACCATGTTCTTCGGCGTCCCCACCATGTACGAGCGCCTCGCACAGGCACCAGGCGCTGCTCGTCTGGGTCGCGTGCGCCTGTGCGTCTCGGGCTCCGCCCCGCTCAGCGTGGCGACCCATCGCCGAATCGAGGAGCTATGCGGACAGGTGGTGCTCGAGCGCTACGGGATGACCGAGACACTGCTCCTCGTCTCGAACCCGCTGCACGGCGAGCGCAGGGCCGGAACCGTCGGGTTCCCCCTCCCGGGCGTCGAGCTGCGGCTCGACGAGGAGACCAACGAGATCCTCGTGCGGGGACCGAGCGTGTTCCACGGGTACCGGGACCGTCCCGAGCTGAACGCGGCCTCGTTCTCCGACGGCTGGTTCCGGACCGGCGACATCGGTGCGATCGAGAACGGCTACGTGCGCATCGTCGGGCGCGCCAAGGAACTCATCATCACCGGCGGGTACAACGTCCACCCCCGGGAGGTCGAAGAGGTGCTCCGGGAGTTCCCCGGCGTCGCCGACGCCGCTGTGGTCGGCACGCCGTCGAGCGAGTGGGGCGAGACCGTGACCGCGTACGTCGAGGGTCCCGAGAGCCTCGACCTCGACGCCCTCGAGGCACACGCACGCCGAGAGCTCGCCCCCTACAAGCGGCCGCGGCTCGTCTGTCGGCTCGACGCACTGCCGCGCAACCTCCTCGGGAAGGTCCAAAAGGAGCGCCTCGGCACCCCCGACGGCCCGGCCTGACCCGCGCCTAACGGGCGCCCCGCCTTCCGATAGGGTCCAACGACCAGCGGCCCTCGAACCCTCCAAGGAGCCCCGTGCAAGGCATCGCTCCGGCGCTTCCGGTCCGCCAGCAGCGTTCGGCGGGTCCCCCGCGAACGGCGGGCGATCCGGGTACGAGGCCTCGTCCGGGGGGCCGTCCCGGGGCGCACTGACGAGATGGCGCCGGGCCCGAGCGCACACCGCAGCCGGTCGACGGACGGCACCGCACCGGTCGGGCGCGCCCCCCAGAGGTCGCCCAACGCGAGGTCGCGACCACTTGGTCTCCAGCGCCTCGCGCTGAGCGGGTGGGCCCTCCTCCCTCTGCGTGCCTTCCTCGGCGTCACCTTCACGTTCGCCGCGCTGCAGAAGCTGGCGAACCCGAACTTCTTCAAACGCCAGGACCCGGCCGGCATCTACCAGCAGCTCCTCGCAGCGGACCGGGTCAGCCCGCTGCACCTCCTCGTCGAGCACCTCCTCCGGTTCTCGACGCCGATCGGCTATCTGATCGCGCTCGGCGAGCTCGCGGTGGGAATCGGCGCGCTGCTCGGGCTGTGGACCCGCGTCGCCGCGGTCGGCGGGGCGCTCATCTCCCTGTCGCTGTTCTTGACCGTCAGCTACCACTCGGCCCCCTATTACACGGGCTCGGACATCGTCTTCCTGTTCGCGTGGATGCCGCTCGTCCTCGCCGGCTCCGGTGGCGTGTGGTCGCTCGACGCCTTCGTCGCGTCGCGGGCCCGCGCCGAGCGGCGTCTTGGCCCAGCCACACCGGTCGCCGTCCCGTTCGCCACCATCCAACGGATCTGCGGCCAGTTCAGCGACGGGCGGTGCGCCGCCCGTCGGGGTGCGCCGTGCGAGGTCCTGAGGTGCCCGTTTCTCCGCGGCGCCGATCCGATGCCGCCATCGGCCCGGGGCGAGATCACCCGGCGCCAGCTCGTGATGGGAGGCACGGTCGCCGCTGCCGCGGGAGTCGGGGGACTCGCGCTCGCCGGTGCGACGGTCGGGCTCGGCCGGGCGGCCGGCGGCGCCAAGGCCCTGCCCTCCCAAGCGACGCTTGCTCCAGGCACCACGCCGACGACGGCGCCCCACCACCCGCCGGGCGCCCCTACCACGACCACGACCACCTCGGCGCCCACGAGCACCACGGTCCCCCCGGGCAAGGCCATCGGCTCGGCGTCCCAGGTGCCCGTCGGCGGCTCGGCGGGCTTCACCGACCTCGAGACCCAGGACCCCTCGATCGTCATCCGGCTGGCGACCAACCAGTTCGTGGCCTACGACGCGGTCTGCCCGCATGCCGGGTGCACGGTCAGCTACCTCGCCTCCCAGAGGCTCATCGCCTGCCCGTGCCACGGCTCGGAGTTCGATCCGACCAACGGTGCGGTGATCCAGGGTCCCGCACCCCGCGGCCTGCGCAAGCTCGCCATCGCCGAGGGGTCCAACGGCGAGCTCTACGTGCAGGGCTAGTCGAAGGGGGACGGTCCCTCGCCGCGCTCGATCCCCCTCTTATCCTGACGACCGTGCGCGGCCAACTCGAGGGGTTCCACGCATGCTCCGCCGTCACGGGGCCGACGGCGTGAAGGCGGACTCGACCTCGACCGCCCATCCGGCGGATCTCGACCTGAGCGCTGCAGCGACGGCGCTCGCCCAAGGGGTGCTCACTTCGGTGGAGTTGGTCGAGGCGTGCCTCCAACGCATCGCCCGCGACGACGGGACGCCCAGCCACGACGGCGACCCCGAGTCGATCAATGCCTGGATCCGCACCTACCCCGACGACGCCCTGACTGACGCGCTGCGGGCCGACGAGCGACGACGTCCCGATGCCGTCGAGCGGATCGGGGCGCCGCCGACGCTCTGCGGGGTGCCGGTCGGCCTCCAGGACCTCTTCGCGGTCAAGGGCAAGCCCCTCACCGCGTCGAGCCGGGTCCCGGCCGCCCAGCCGGAGTCCGACAGCACGCTGTGGGCCCGGTTGCGGGCCGCCGGCATGGTGCTCCTCGGTCACCTGCACACCCACGAGTTCGGATCCGGGTTGACCACCGATCAGGTCGGCAACCCTTGGGACCTCGACCGATCGGCCGGCGGCTCGGCCGGGGGTCCGGCGGCGGCCCTGGCGGCCCGGATGGTGCCGGCCGCGGTGGCGAGCGACACCTTCGGCTCCCTCAGGATCCCGGCCGCCCTGTGCGGGGTGTCCGGTTTCAAGCCGACGAGGGGCGCCTTCCCCCTCGAGGGGATGGTCCCGCTCTGTCCCCAGCTCGACCAGGCCGGTCCTTTGGCCCGGACGGTTCCCGACTGCGCGCTCTTGTTCCAGGCGATGTCCGGGCGCGAGATGGTCTCGCCGCTCCGCCCACTCCCCCTTTCGGGGCTTCGGATCGGGCGCTCGCCGCGGGCGGCCATCGAGCTCGACGCCGATGTCGGGGAGGCCTTCGAGTCGGCCATCGAGCTGTGCGCTCGGCTGGGCGCCGAGGTGATCCCGGTGCGCACCCCGGTGTCGTTCGACGCGCTCGACGACTACCTGAATCTCTTCGGGCGCGACGTCCTCGAGTACCACCGCCAATACGAGCGCTTCCGGGACCTGTACCGGCCCGCCCTGCGGACGCTCCTCGAGCGGAGCGAGAGCAACCCCATCCGCGGCCGCGACCTCGACGCGGCCCTCACCCGTCGCGCCGAGACCGTCGGCGCCTGGATGGAGTGGTTCGCGACCCAAGACGTCCTGGCGCTGATCGAGCCGACCGTGGCGACGGTCGCCCCGCTGCGCGGCGCGGGCTACCAGCAGTTCGGCACCCAGCTGGCGCTCGGTCGGCTGGCCTACTACTGGAACTGGGTCGGGTTCCCCGTCGTGTCGTTCCCCGCAGGCGTCGGCCGCCTCACCGGGCTGCCGGTCGGCGTCTCGTTGATCGGCCCGAGAGGCACCGACTTCGATCTGCTCCGGGCGGCGATGACGCTCCAGTCGGCGCTCGGGGTCCCCGACCTCGCCGAGGAGACCTGAGGACTCAGGGGCCGGATCGGACCTCGGCGAGCACGCGCCGCACGTCGGCCAGGTGATGGACGCCCTCGTGCACCGTGTGCACCCCGACCCATCCGACATCGCGCAGCGCCGGCTCGGGGAAGTTGTAGTGCAGGACGCGCCGCCAGCCCCCCGGACCGACGCGCTCGAAGCTCAAAGCGCAGAGCTGCGCCGCCATCGCCACCTGGTCCAGCACCTCGCGCGCATCTTGGGCGTCGTACCCGCACAGCTCCACCCTCGCGTCACGCGACATGGGGGCGAGGTTCGGCCCGTCGAGCACCTGCGCCAGCACGATCCGCTCGCGTTGCACGAGCAGCACGTCGCGGACATGGCAGAGGTACTCGAGGGCCGACCACACGTGGGCCTCGGGCCGCGTCCGCACTTGGGCGTCCGACGCGTCGCCGAGCGCGGCCCGGAGTTCTTCGGGAAGCGCCCGGAGGGCGCCCGGCACGGCCGCCGGCGCAAGGTCCGCGTCGCCGAAGCCACACTCGGCGCACGCCTCCACGGCTGAGAACCTACGCCTGGCCGAGAGACTCCTCAGACCGGGCCGAGCTTGGGGAGACTGAAGGTGCGCCGCTCCGGGTCGATGCGATACACCACGTCGTGGGGGTGGTCCCAGGTGAAGGCGGTGGCCGGGTCGGCACCGAGCCACCGCAGCAGCATCCGGCCGATCATCTCGTGGAAGACCAGGAGCGGACGCCGGGACCCCCCGGCGGCGATCCGGCGGAGCGCAATGGCTCCCCGCCGGTCCGCATCGGCGTAGCTCTCGCCCCCGCCCGGGAACCCCCAGCGGTAGCGATCGGCGGCGCGCCGGGCGAGGCGGCCCGGGAAGCGGGCTTCGATCTCGGCCGAGGTCAAGCCGGCCATCGCGCCGTTGTGCACCTCGGCCAGCTCGGGAACGATTCCGACCGGCAACCCGAGGCGAGCCCCGCACAGCTCGGCGGTCGTCCGGGCGCGGCCGAGTGGACTCGCGAAGACGCCCTCGGCTCCCTGGTCTGCGACAGAGGCGGCCAGCAGATCGCCCTGGGCCCGTCCGCGCGCCGTGAGCGGGGAGTCCAGGTGGCCCTGCCGGATGCCGAGGCGGTTCCACTCGGTCTCACCGTGGCGGGCCAGCAGGACGAGCTCGAGGTCGAGGGCGGCTCGGTGGTCGAACGTTGCTCGGTCGCTCCCATGGTCCTCGACGTCGGGTTCGGCGCACCCCCGCGGGGGCGCCCCGAACCCGCTGTTGCCCGAGCACAGCCTGCCCGATCGACGCCCGCCGGGGCGGGACGGGGTGACGGGACCATCAGCGCCGAACGCCGTGCGAATCCGCCTAGCCTTGGCCCGCCATGTCGAGGCGCGGGTGGATGCTCTTTGCCGCGCTCAGCATCATCTGGGGCGTTCCGTATCTGTTGATCCGGATCGCCGTGCGCGACTTCTCGCCGCCGACCCTGGTCTTCGTCCGCACCGGCGCGGCGGGCCTCGTGTTCGTGCCCTACCTCCTCCGTCGAGAGGTGCTCCGCTCGCTGCGGACGCACTGGCGACCGCTCGTCGTCTACACGGTGATCGAGGTGGCGATCCCCTGGCTGCTCCTCACCCGCGGCGAGCAGCGCCTCACGAGCTCGCTCTCGGGGCTCTTGATCGCCACGGTCCCGCTCGTGGCGGTCATCCTCTCATGGGCCACGCGCCACGAGGGGCGGCCCGGGTGGTTCCGACTCGCGGGCCTCTTCGTCGGGCTCGCAGGGGTGGCGGTGATCGTCGGGGTGGACGTCCACGGGCCCGACCTCCTCGCGGTCTTCGAGGTGCTCGGCACCGCCATCTGCTACGCGACTGGTCCCTTCATCGTCGCGAGGAGCCTGCGGGGGGTGTCTTCGGGCGCTGCCGTCGGGGCGTCGCTCGTCCTCACGGCGATCGGCCTCGCACCGGTGGGGCTCACCCACCTGCCCCCGCGCGTCACACCCGAGGTGATCACGTCGATGGCGATCCTCGTGGTTGCGTGCACCGGCGTCGCGTTCCTCATCTACTTCGCGCTGATCGCCGAGGTCGGACCGGCGCGGGCGACCGTCATCACCTACGTCAACCCGGCGGTGGCCGTCGTCCTCGGGGTCACGATCCTCCACGAGCGCTTCTCGGTGGGTCTCGCGTTCGGCGTCCCGCTCGTCTTGCTGGGTTCGTTCCTCGGCACCGGGGGCACGCGTCCAAGCGCCGCCGGCACGGCGCCCCCCGAGGGTGCGGCAACGTTGTCGCCCAACCTGGACCAGCCCATCGACTAGAGCCGCCGGTACATGACGTGCAGCCCGACGTAGCCGGCGCTCGGGTGTGCAAAGGCCTCTGGGATCGTCGCCAGGATCTCGAAGCCGAGCGACCGCCACAGCTCGACGGCCCGACGGTTCGTCTCGACCACGGCGTTGAACTGCATGGCGTGAAAGCCGGCCGAGCGCGCCCGGGCGAGCACATGGTCACCGAGCGCCCGGCCGACGCCCGCTCCCGAGCGATCCTCGGCCACCATGAAGCTGGCACTCGCCACGTGGGCGCCCGGCCCCATCTGGTTCGGGTACATCCTCGCCGTCCCCACCGTGGCGCCGTCGTCGTCAAGGGCGACCACGGCCCGGCTCGGGGAGGGCGCGAGCCAGATCGCCCGCGCCGCCTCTTCGCTGATGTCGGTGGGCAGGCAGTAGGTCTCGCCGGCGGCGGCGATCGGGCGGAAGATCGACCAGATCCCCGGCCAGTCGTCGTTGGTTGCGTCTCGGATCAGCATGGAGGGAGCATCGCCCAGCGGCGGGGTGGCTCGGCGCCCGGTACGGTCGATCCGTGGCCGAGATCGCTGCGCTGCACATCGCGGACCCACCCGGGCTCTGGGCCGAGCTCGGGTTCGTGGTGTCCGGCGGGTCCTCATGGATCAGCGGCACCCGGCATGTGCTGGGCGCCGAGGGTGTCGGGGTGGTCGATTGGCTCCTGCGCGAGGCCGAGGGACTGGCCGAGCTCCCCCTCGGTGCGGGGCCCACGCCCGCACGCGAACCGACGCCCGAGCACCCCAACGGTGTCCGGTCGCTGGATCACATCGTGATCGCCACCCCCGACCTCGCCCGGACCATCGAGGCCTTCGAGACCCACGGCATTGGGTTGCGGAGGATCCGGGACACCCGCAGCGACGATCGGCCGTCTCGGCAGGCGTTTTTCAGGCTCGGCGAGACCCTCGCCGAGGTGGTGGGCCATCCGGACCGTTCGCGCCCGGGGCCGGCCCGCTTCTACGGCCTCGCCTTCACCGTGCGCGACCTGGCCGAGACGGCACGGTACCTCGGTGCCCGGCTCAGACCCGCGAAGCAGGCCGTCCAGCCGGGTCGCCAGATTGCGACGCTCGATCGTGCCGCGGGTTCGAGCGTCCCGATCGCTTTCATGTCGCCGGATCGGCGAGCGGCCGAGCCCTGAAGAGCGGGCTCCGGGGATCGCCAGGACCCCGGGGCAGGGTTCGTCGGGCCGCTTCGCTTACCCGAGTCGGCGGGCGGCGGCGATCGCCCGAGCGCCGTCACCAGAGGGTCGCTACTGTCGCGCGATCCTCACGCAGGAGGGTGACCATGGTCCGGGTTCCGGCAAGCACCGGGGAGGCGACGCCCGCGTTCTTGACCGAGGCGCTCCGAGGGTCCGGGGCGATCGATTCGACCACGAGTGTGGCCGAGGTCGAACACGAGCGAATCGGTGTCGGCGTCGGCATCGTGGGCCAGCTCGCGCGATTGCACCTCCGCTACGAGGGCGACGCGAAGGATGCACCGGGGAGCGTCGTGCTCAAGATCCCTTCCGAGTTCCCCGAGAACCGGGCGATCGGGAACCACTTCCGGTTCTACGAGCGCGAGGGGCGCTTCTACCGCGAGATCAACGAGAAACTCCCAGTCCGCACGCCGCATTGCTTCTGGAACCATCTCGATGTGGCCGGCGACGAGTACGGCCTGCTCCTCGAGGACTTGTCCAACCGCATCTCGCTCAGCCAGATCGTGGGCGCCGATCCGGCTCGGGCGGTCCAAGCGCTCTCCTCGCTGGCCGAACTGCACGCGGCGTGGTGGCAGTCCCCGATGCTCGACACCCTCGACTGGATGCCGTGGCTCACCGACCCGGTGAACCTGGCCGCCGGCGAGCAATACCGGGTGTCGTGGGGACGCTTCCTCGAGATCATGGGTGACCGTCTCCCAGACGGAGCGGTCCGGATCGGCGAACGCGTCCAGGCAGTCTTCGAGGAGCTGCAGCTGACCGGGACGGCCGAGGCGCCCGCGACGGTCTGCCACGGCGACTTCAGGCTGGACAACTTGCTCTTCACCGACGGTCGGGACGACCCTGACGGCCTAGCGGTGCTCGACTGGCAGATCGCCTACCGCGGCCCGGCAGTCAGCGACGTGGCCTACTTCTTGTGCCAGTCGCTCGCGGTCGAGGTCCGGCGCGAACACGAGGAGCGACTCGTCAGGGGCTGGTACGAACGGGTCGCCGCTTCCTTGGGAGGGGCCAACGAGATCGACGGCTACCCCTTCGATCTTGCATGGACCCACTACCGGCGGGCAGTGCTCGGGACGACCGTGTACCCGGTCGCCTCGGCGGGCACCATGGATCTCGCCAACGAGCGAGGGTTGGAGCTCGGAACGGTCATGGCCCAGCGTTCGTTCCTGGCCGCCCTCGACCTGCGCAGCGAGGAGCTGCTGCCTTAGCCACGAGCTGGACCGTCCAGCGCGACGATCACCGCCCTTGGTGAGTTGTCGCCGACGTCGAGCAGCCCGACGGTCTCTGCGTCGCCAGCGTCGGGCTGCCCGGGTTTCACGAGGAAGACCGGCCCGTTCGCCACCAGCGAGTTGACGGGGTCGATCACCGGGGCACCACCTCGAGCCGTGGTCTGTCGGAGAGACGGGGTGCCTCGGCGGCCGGATCGCCGGCGCTCCGCGCCGCCACCAACGGGGCGATGGACTCCGGCCCGTTGAGCACGCCCAGGGTGGTGAGGCACCCGCTGTGCAGGATCGGCTCGACCCCCCCTCGAAGGCCGTGGCGACCTTCTCGTGGACCGTGCTCCACGGGACTGCCTCGTCGTGGGCGTCGGCGGGCGGCCCGATCCGCGTCGTGGCAGGTCCGCTTCGCGACGATGAGCGCCCCCACGGCGCCACAACGAGGGTGAGCCGGGGCGGGCAGTTGGCGAAGGCACTTCGCGTGCACGATGGTCGCCCGGTGCGGGGGGCCCGAGGGGCGCGCGATTGGGGCGACGACCGACCACCGAGGCTCGGATTACCCTCGCCTGATCACCACACGACGGGGAGGGTGCATGTCAGGGGGTCCGCTCGAGGGTCTGAGGGTCGTCGATCTCACCGACGACAGCGGCAGATTCGCCACCAAACTGCTGGCCGAGTCGGGCGCCTCCGTCGTGCGACTGGGCGCGGGGATGTCGGGACCACCGATGCGGGCCCGAGATGCGGCTGCTCGCGGTGGGCTCCTCGACTGGTGGTACGACGGCTCGAAGGGTCACCTCGAGGTCGCACTGGACTCGGACCCCGGAGCCGACGCCTATCGGAGGCTGGCCGAGCGGGCGGAGCTGATCGTCGAGACAGAGGCCCCCGGCGCACTGGCCGAGCGGGGCCTCGATCACGGGACGCTGGTCGCCCGCAACCCACGGCTGGTGCAGGTCTCGCTGACCCCGTTCGGCCGCACGGGCCCGCGAGCCCATTGGCAGACCAGCGACCTCGTCGCCGCGGCGATGGGTGGGGTGCTCTCGCTCTCGGGCATCCCCGAACAGCCCATCAACCCCTGGGGGAGACAGGCGTTCAACTTTGCCGGTTTCATCGCGGCCATCAGCGGGCTGGCCGGGGTCGCTGCGGCGAGGCGAACCGGGCGCGGACAGCACGTCGATGTCTCGATCCATGAGGTCGTCTGCTCGACCATCGAGCAGATCCTCTTCCAGTACTGGTTCGACGACCTCCTCCCGTACCCGAAGATCGCCCAGCGACAGGGGTCACTCCACTGGATCGGCGCGTACAAGGTCGTCCCGGCGAAGGAGGGTTGGGAGATGATCACGCCGACCCCCAACGCCGCCGGCCTGCTCGCGTGGATGGTCGAGGAGCAGCTGCCGGCGGCCATCGACCTGATCGGCCGCCCCCAAGAAGAGCTCATCCGAAACCTTCCCCTCATCATGGACACCATCGCCGAGTTTGCAAAGACCATGGACGCAGGCAGCCTTTTCAAGGCGGCCCAGGACCGGCACATCGCGTTCGCCGAGGTGCAGACCGTCGCCCAGGTGGCCGAGAACCCCCAACACGCGTACCGGGGGTTCTTCAGGCCCGTGGACTGGTCGGGCTCGGAGGTGAAGGTGCCCGGCCCGGTGGCGCGCTTCCACGGGACGCCCGCCCCGGCCCCCCGCCCGCCCAACACCGAGACGACCCTCGACGCGGTCTTGGCCGAGTGGGCGGGCGAGCGCTCGACCAGCGGGGTCGAGGCGGTAGACCCGGCGAAGCCGCTCGCCGGGATGCGGGTGCTCGACCTCAGCCACGTACTAGCCGGACCCGCGTGCACCCGGCTTCTCGGCGACCTCGGTGCCGACGTCGTCAAGGTGCAGACGCTCGACCGAGCCAACACGGTCAACGACCCCAACCATCCGTACTTCTACACCTGGAACCGATCGAAGCGCCTCGTCACCATGAACATGAAGCACGAGCGGATGCTCGAGGTCATGAGGCGACTGGTCGAGCAGAGCGACGTCCTCATCGAGAACTTCTCGGCCGGTGTCCTCGCCCGTTGGGGACTCTCCTACGACGAGGTTCGGGCCTGGAACCCTCGCATCGTCTACGTCTCGATGTCCGGGTGCGGACACGAGGGACCCTGGTCGAGCCTGGTCACCTACGCACCAACCATCCACGCCATGTGTGGTCTCACGTATCTCTCGAATCCCCCGGGCCGAGGAGACCTCGGCCCGGGGTTCTCGCTCAACGACATCGCGGCGGGCCTCTCCGCCGCCTTCGCGATCCTGGCCACCCTCGAACACCGGGATCACACGGGCACCGGCCAGCACGTGGACATCTCCCAGATGGAGACGGGTGGCTACCTCATCGGTCCTGCCCTCGTGGACTACATCAACAATGGTCGCGAGGCCCATCCCATCGGGAACCGGGACCCCTTCGGTCAGATCGTGCCCAACGATTGCTACCGCACTGCCGATGGGGAGTGGCTCGCAGTGTCGTGTCGGGACGACGCCGAGTGGGACCGGCTCGTCAAGGCGACCGGCATCGACGCGGACCCCCGGCTGGCCGAGCTGGCCGGCCGGGTGGAACGGATCGAGGAGGTCGACGGCCTTCTCGGGAGTTGGGCTGCGAGCACTCCGGCCGAGACCGCTCAGGCGCTCCTGCAGGAGGCCGGGGTCTCGGCCGGTCGAATCCAGGACGCGAGCCACCTGATGGCCGACCCGCAGCTCCTCGCACGCGAGATGTGGCGCACTTTCGACCATACGACCTTCGGAACTCGTCCCCACGACCGGTTCCCCGGGGTGTGGAGCGGCACCGACCTTCTCCCCTACACGCCGTCGGGCGCGTACCCGGGCGAGCACAACTTCGAGGTGTATCGCGAGCTCCTCGACATGGACGAGGTGGCGGTCGCCGAGGCCATGAGCGAAGGGCTCTTCGCGTAAGCGCACGTCCCGATCCAGTCTCGCGGCCGAGGTTCGGGGGATCCCGGCACCACGTCGGCTCGCCGTCGAGAGGGCGGCTTCCCAAACGAGCGATCGATTTCCCGCCGGATTGCGGCGAGCCCAAATATGCTTGCCAGGTCGGTCGTTTACTGACATATTGACGCTGGCGCGAAGGGTCCCGACTAGGTCGGGACCAGGCAGAGGGGGGCACGCTGATGACAGCGGTGGCTGAGCCAACTGGGGGAAACTCCGAAGTTCCGGTCGCGAGCTATGAGGCGGCCGACCTGAAACTCAAAAAGACGATGGGGCTGACGCAGCTGACAGCCCTCTCGCTCGGAGCAATCATCGGGTCGGGGTGGCTGTTCGCGGTGCTGAGCGCCGACGCCACCGCAGGGCCGGCATCGCTCTTTTCCTGGCTGATCGGTGGCATATGCGTGACGTTCATCGCATTCACCTACATGGAGATCGCCGGGATGCTCCCGCGGACGGGTGCACTGTCGCGCTATCCGCAGCTGACCCACGGTGGCTACACGGGCATGCTCCTTGGTTGGGCATACCTGCTTTCGGCGGCGACCGTTCCGACCATCGAGGCCGAAGCATCGGTCACCTACCTGAATGCGAAGTTCCCCGATCTGGGCCTCATCACGGCGAAGAGCACGATCTTGTCGTGGCCGAAGGGCATCCTCCTCGGTTACGGATTCATGCTCGTCTTCTTCGTCTTGAACTTCCTCGGCATTCGACTCCTCTCTGAGGTCAACCGCTGGGTCGTCCTGTGGAAGCTCGTCATTCCGACGTTGACCTTCATCTTCGTGTTTGCGGCATTTCGCAGCTCGAACTACGGCTCCGCCGTCGGCGGCATCGCTCCGCTCGGTGCCTCGCCGATCTTCGAGGCCGTCGCGACGACGGGCATCGTCTTCAGCTTCCTCGGCTTCCGCCAGGCGCTCGAGTACGCAGGCGAGGCAAGGCGACCCCAGAAGGATGTGCCGCGAGCGGTGATCCTCTCGGTCGGCATCGCCATCGTCCTTTACACCATGCTGCAGGTCGCCTTCACCGGAGCCATTCGGTGGGGGAACGTCGGCGTCAAGGTGGGCAACTGGTCCGCCCTTTCGACGAGCAGCTGGGCCAGCGGCCCGTTCTACCGTGAGCTCCACGCCGCCGGCCTCGGTTTCCTCGCAGCGTTCGCCGCCCTGCTCATCTGGGACGCCGTGATCTCGCCGGCGGGAACCGGCATCGTGTACATGGGCACGGGAACCCGCACCTTCTACGGGCTGTCGGTGCAGCGTCTGTTCCCGCCGGGATTCCAGTTGATGAACCGGCTCGGGATCCCATGGGCCTCGCTCCTCGCCGCGGTGTTCGTCGGTGGGTTGTTCTTCGTGCGCCAGCCGAGCTGGTACGGACTCGTCGGGTTCATCACCTCGACAACCGTGCTGACTTACATCATGGGGGGCGCCGGGCTCATGTCCCTCAGGAAGATGGCACCGAACTGGCGTCGGCCGGTCCGGCTCCCCTACCCGTGGATCCTCAGCGCATTGAGCTTCATCGCGGCGACCGAGGTCGTGTACTGGAGCACGTTCAGCACCCTGGTCGAGGTGATGACCTTCGTCTTCATCTCGATCGTCCTCTACCTCATGTACTACGCCCCGGCGAAGGGCTTCATCTCCCCCGGCCAGGGCCTCACGACCGGTCTCGTGTTCATGGCCGCATGGGTGTGGATCGCCGCCAAGGGGGGGTGGGTGCTTCGCAGCGGGACGCTGCCGGTGCAAGGCTCGTGGACATTTGGCACGTACTTCACGGCGTTCGCGCTGGCGATCGTGCTCGTGACCGCAGCGACGTGGCTTCTCTCGAACGAGACGGGGCGCAAGCACGTGCAGGCCAGCTGGTGGTTTATCTTCTTCTCCATCTCTCTGTTCCTCCTCTCGTACTACGGGAGCCTGGGAGTGAACCTGGAGAACTCGAAGATCGTGCCGACCGTGCGCTTCCCCTGGGACTACCTGGTCGCCGCAGGGATCGGCTTGCTCTCGTTCTTCTGGGCCGTCCACAGCTCGTTTGAGACCGACGAGCTCATGGAGCTCCACGAGTCGCTCACCGAGGGTCGCTCGCACGCCGCGGTCCCCGAAATGGAGCAGGCCTGGAAGCCTCTGCATGGCGCGGAGGGGGAGGCGGCACCAGCCACCTGATCCAACCGTTACGACGCCTCTGCAAACGGCCGGCACCCCGAGGTGCCGGCCGTTTGCGTTGGGCGCATCGATTGGCGCGAGCACGCTGCGATGACCGCCCGGTCAAGACCCAGCGGGACTCGGCCCCTCCGTACAGCGTGGCGGTGGGGCGATGCGGTCAGTGCCTCGGCGCGGCTCAGTGGTGGCGGCTGACGGCGAGTCGCCGGACCCCGCTCAAGGCGGCCAACGACGCCGGCACCGAGCACCACAGGTTGAAGAACCGGTAGGTGAAGGTGCCGACCACCGCCAAGGCGAGCGGCGCGCCCACGTTGGCGAGCGCGAGGATGAGGACGACGTCGATGATCCCCGACCCGCCGCGCGGGGCCGAGCGCCTCGACACCACGTACCCCACCCCGTAGCCGAGCACGAGCGCGACGGCGGCCATCCGGTACCCGAAGGCGGCCATCGCCGCCCAGACCGCGCTGAGCTCGCCGACCGAGAAGAGTGTCATCCCGAGGAGCACCGGCCACCGCTTTGGTCGCCGCACGAGGGTGGCGGCGATCCCGACGCCCCACACGAGCGCCGATGGGGTCCCGCGTCTCCCTCCGGAGGGGCGAAGCGAGAACACGAACCCCCCAAGCCCCGCAGTCATCACCCCGATCGCGACCCATTCCCTCGCTCGGAGGTGCACATCGAAGAATTTGGAGGCTGCGAGCAGGTCAGAGGCAGCTCCAGCACGATGATCGGCTCGACGGCGGCCAATCGACCGAGGTCGAGCGCCGCCGCTAGGAGGAGGAAGGATGCGATCACCGAACCGAATCCGGCCAGCCACAGCGGTTGGCGGACGAGGTCGAGGATGAGGCGCGGCGTCATGGACAATTCTTCGGGCTCCCGTCGATTGGCCGTTCGCTGCAGAACGTTCGACGTGGCATTCACCCCCGACGACACGACCGCCAAGGGGTAGGAGATCCAGCTCACCGGGCTCGCACGCCGTCCGAGCGTCGGCCCGCGTGGCCGATCGACTCATCTGGGGTGGTGGGCTGCCGAGCGCTCCCGGGGGCCGGCCGGGCCGGCACATTGCGCTTCCGGGCGGCACCCCTCTCAGATACCCGGCTTCTCCTCTCCATAATGGCCCGTCGGTGAGAAGCCCCCGGCCCCCGCCGGAATCACCTCCGCTCGATGCGCTCCTTCACCGCCTCGGGATCGGCGCAACCGACGATCCATGCGTCGTAGTCGGCGCCAACGAAGTCGATCCGAACCCCACGCGGTGTGTTGTGGTGCACCGCAGCGAAGAGGCGCTGATCACCGGCGTGGATCGTGGCGACCTCGGAAACTCCGGGAAGTCGCTCCCCAACCTTGAAGCCGCTGTCGGCGGGTTCGTGCGCGTCGTCCAAGACCTCAATCGAACGAATGGCGCTCAGCGGCGCCCGAAGGTCTCCGTGGACCGCCTCCAGCTTCTCCGCTCGGCCGAGATGTAACACGACCTCGTCTCCCTCGATCTCCAGCTCGGCCATCGGGACTCCCCTCCGCTCGCACTCGTGTGACCACGCTCGGACACATCTCTGCGCCGCAGCCTGCATCCTGGCAGGACCACGGATCGCCCCTCAGGATCCTCGAGGACGAAGAACCGCGCCCCCGACGGCGGCCCGGGTCGGCCACGGGACGCTGTGCCCAAGCTAAACCCTGCGTTCGCATCGTCCAGGTCGTCGACGGCGAAGTCATCGCCGCGCCCACCCCGAGGCCTGTGGGAGGAGGGCCACGGATCGTCGCGACCCGGTCGGCCCGGTGCACAACCACCCTGCCCGACTCCCCGCCAGATCTCCTCTTCGGAAGGGACCGGCCGCGCACGTCCACATCGATGGTCCGGCTGCGGCCAGGTCCGAAGCGAAGAGGATCAAAGCCTCAAGACCTTCAGCCTCGCACGACGCCGCTTTCCCCGGGCGGCCGCTTGTCTTCGACCCGTACGGGTGCTCGGTCGCTGCTCCGGGCTACTCCCTCGGCGCTGGATCGCGAGGGAGCCCCAACACTCGTTCGGCGATGATATTGCGCTGGATCTCGCTCGACCCTCGGGCGATGCACCGGGCCCGGCTCTCGAGAAAGACCCGTTGCAGATCCGCCGCTGGAACGCCCTCGCTGGCGAGCACGGTCGCAGTCAGTCCGAGGACCTCGATCGCGAGCTCACCGAAGTCCCGGTGGTACTCGGACCAGAAGAGCTTGTTGATGGAAGCGGCCGGACCGAGCGTCCCTGTCTCGGCCAGCCTCGAGAACATGCGGAGCCCGGAGAACTCCATGATCCGGACATGGGCGTAGGCGGTCGCCATCCGCTGACGGATCAGCGGATGGCGACTCGAGCCGTTAGCCCTGGACACGGCGAGGAGCGTCCCCCACTCCTGGAGGTACCCGAGGTGCTGCGTGGTCACCCCGCCGCCACGTTCGGCGCCGAGCGTCGTCTGTGCGACGCGCCAGCCGTTGTTCAGCCCCCCGATGACATTCGACAGGGGCGCCCGGGCCTTGTCGAAGAAGACCTGGTTGAAGCCGTAGGTGCCGCCCATCTGGCGCAGCGGCATCACAGTGATGCCGTTGTCCGCCATGGGAACGAGCACATAGGAGATGCCCCGGTGACGCGGGACTGCCGGGTCGGTCCGACACAGCGTGAAGATCATCGTGGACTTGTGGGCGTCCGACGTCCACACCTTGTGGCCCGTGATCACCAACTCGTCGCCGTCGACCGAACCCGAGGTGCGAAGCCCGGCCAGGTCCGATCCGGCGTCGGGCTCGGAGAATCCCTGACAGAACACGTCCTGGCCGCTGAGGATGCTGGGCAGGAAGCGGGTCCGCTGCTCCTCGGTCCCGTGGGCCAGGAGGGCGGGGGCCACCAGGGTCTCCCCCATTCCGAGCCTCGGCCGGGCCACTCCGGCCCGGGCAAACTCCTCCTCGACGGCCGCGATCTCCACGGGCCCGAGTCCCCGGCCCCCGTATCGCTCGGGCCAGCTGAGGCAGAGCCATCGGCCCTCGCGGCAGCGTCGGAGCCACTCCTGTTCCGCCTCCGTGGGATCGTGGTCATAGGCAGGGTGCGCGCCCCAGTGGGCGAGCCCTTCGACGGCGTTCACTTCGATCCAGCTACGAACCTCGGCGCGTAGCTGTGTGGTTCGCCCCTCGGGCGTTGTCGAGCTCGCGTGTTTTGCTTGGGTCACCGTCGACACCACCGCCAGATTAGCGTTCTGTTGTTTCAATTGACGAAACGATAATACTGCTGTCGGGATCCGGCGGCTAGCGCGTTCAACGCCGCTCCGGCGCGAGCACGGGGTCCTCCTCAACTCTGCGGCTTGGCCCGCGACGTACGCACGCCCGACCGTGGGGAGGGTCCACGAGAGGGGCCCAGCAAGTCAACGATCGGTCCCCTGCTTCGATCGGTGCCCCTGCTGCAGGCGCGCTCTGATGAGTCGCCTCCGGGCCTGTAGCTCGCGATGGGTGAGACGCTCCACCTCCTCGTCGAGGCCGAACGAACTTCGAATGCCGGCGAGCTCCACCCCCCCGAGCGCCGACGGGTTGATCCCGAGGTCCTGGGCGATCCGTGTCCCGTGGGTGGTCTGGAGATGGCTGAGAATCGCGAAGGTCTGCGCGAGCACGTCGACATCCGGGGCCATGGTGGCCATGGAGCCATCGATGAAGAGCATGTCCTTCACGAAGAGCATCAGCGCCTTCGGCATACGGGCGCCATAGCCGAGGAGCGACTTGGTGATCTCCCGGATCTCATTGGTGAGCTGCTCCGCATCCATGGTGGTGGGGTCTATGACCGGTTGGTCCAACCGGAGGTCGGCAATGACCCGGTCGACGTCGATGTCGCCAGGCAAAGCCCCGAGCTCGCCCATCGCCGCCACCTGAGCCCGCACATCGTTGGTGGCGGCAGCCATCACCAGGCGTAGGAAGGCGAGACGACCCCGTTCATCGAGGCGCCCTGTGATGCCGAAGTCGAGCAGCGCGACCCTCCCATCCGGGCACACGAGGAGGTTCCCGGCGTGCAGGTCGCCATGGAACACCCCAAAGAGGACGAGACCCTCGAGAAAGGCGATCAAAGCCGCCATCAGCACTTGGGCGGTATCGATGCCGGCGGCCTGCATCGTCGCCGCGTCGCCCCAGGGGTAGCCGTGGAGCCGCTCCATGACAAGGACCCGGCGCGACACGAGGGTGGGGTGGGGCCGCGGGACGACAAGCGCCCGCCGAGGGGAGTCCGGAGCCGTCCTCGCGAGCACGTGGGCAACGTCCAACATGTTCTCGGCCTCAAGACGGAAGTCGAGCTCCTCTCCGATCGTCTCGGCAAAGAGCTCGATGAGCGCAGGTGGATTTGCAAGCGCGGCGACGGGTATCCGGCCGACGAGCAGCGGCGCGAGCCACGCCATCACGGCAAAGTCACGCCGAACCTGGCGGTCAATTTCGGGACGCTGGACCTTGACCACCACCTCTTCCCCGCTGAGGAGGCGGGCGGCGTGCACCTGGGCGATCGAAGCGGCTGCGATCGGGATCTCGTCAAAGGAGGCGAACACCGACTCCAGCGGACGTCCGAGATCTTCTTCCACCGTCCGTCGAACGGTTGCAAAGCTCTCCGCGGGCACTTGATCCCGACACAGCCTGAACTCGCTCACGAGTTCTTCGGGAAAGACGCCTTCCCCGGCAGAGAGGATCTGCCCGAGCTTGATGTAGGTGGGACCGAGACGCTCGAACGCAATTCGGAGCCGGCGCGAGAGCCCGCCCCTCGATCGGCTCACACCTCCGCGCCGGTCCCACACGTACCACAACCCGATCGCGGGCCCCAGCACCCGAATCACCCGCAACGCCGCCCCGACGGGTGGGAGCGTTCGCACCCGGGTGAGCTCCCGCACCCGAGCCGCCGTGGCAGCGCGCAGAGGGGCCAGGTCTCGACGCCACTCGAGACGTGTGGCGTCGACGATCCACGGCGGATCCTCGGAGAACGCTCCCCACTCCAGATCTGCTGGCGTTGTCACCCAGTCGACGATAGATGTGCGCCACACCTCCGCAGTCACGAGCGATATTCGTGCGCATTACACCGGGTTCCAACCCATCGGATCGTGGCCTGAGCAACGTCCTCCGATA
Organism: Acidimicrobiaceae bacterium; assembly: GCA_027315315.1. GTDB lineage: Bacteria > Actinomycetota > Acidimicrobiia > Acidimicrobiales > RAAP-2 > Palsa-461. Next base: position 29,118 of record DAHUYG010000026.1, read on the forward strand.
AGAGCCATCGGGCCGGGAAGCGCCCATCTCGTGCTAAATTGCATCGCGTACCTGGTCATGTCATATGACCCGCCGCCGGCGCCGTCGCCGGTGGGGCCTTATTCGAGTTCCTGATCGAGTTGGCCTGTCTCAAACTCGACTGGAGTTCAGTGAGTCCCACCTTCAACGAATTGGGTGTCCCCGCCCGCCTCGTCGCGCGCCTCGAAGAACAAGGCGTCGTCAGCCCGTTCCCGATCCAAGTGGCCACGATCCCCGACGCGCTGGCCGGCCGGGACGTTTGCGGCAAGGCGCCGACCGGGTCGGGCAAGACGATCGCCTTCGCGATTGCCGTCCTCGGTGCAGCAACCGGATCGCTCCCGCGGCGTCCCCGGGCGCTGGTCCTGGTCCCAACCCGGGAGCTCGCCGGGCAGGTGCAGACCGAGATCGCTCTGCTGGCCGGTGGGCACGGCAAGCGCACGATCGCGGTCTACGGGGGCACCGGATACGGGGCGACCCGCCGTGCCCTCGACCGCGGAGTCGACATCGTCGTGGCCTGCCCCGGGCGGCTGGAGGACTTGCTGGCCCAGGGTGCGCTCAGCCTCGCTGACGTCCGCAGCGTGGTGCTCGATGAGGCCGACAGGATGGCCGACATGGGCTTCCTCCCGGTCGTGCGCCGCCTGCTGGACCAGACCTCACCAGAGCGCCAGGTGATGCTGTTCTCGGCCACCTTCAGCAAAGAGGTGGAGGCAATTGTCACCCGGTACCAGCGCCATCCCGTCCGCCACGACGTGCAGGCCGACGCTTCGAGCGTCGGAGAGGTGACCCATATCTTCTGGCAAGCCGAGCATGCTGACCGGGTTCGGCTGACCGCTCGCCTCGTCAATCAGCACGGCAAGGCCATCATCTTCTGCCGTACCCGGCGCGGCGCCGACCGGGTCGCACGTCAGCTGGGCCAGACGGGAGTCAACGCCGTCGCGATCCACGGTGACCGCACCCAAGCCCAGCGCGAGCGGGCCCTCACCGCGTTCGCCCACGGCCGAGCCGACGCACTGGTCGCAACCGACGTGGCCGCCCGCGGGATCCATGTCGAGGATCTCCCGTGCGTCGTGCACTTCGACCCACCCACCGACGCGACCGACTATCTGCACCGCTCGGGCCGGACCGGTCGAGCCGGAAACCCCGGCACGGTCGTCTCCCTGGTCATGGACGAGCACCAGGCCACCGTTCGACACATGCAACGCGCCCTCGGACTCTCCCAGGGGCTCGACAACCCCGACGGGACGCCGACGCCACGTCCGGCTGCTGCTCGAATCGCCGACGCGGGGACGGTGACGCGAGCGGGCCGCTCCGACCGGCCCCGACACCCGAGACCGAAGGGCAAGAACCAGAGGTCGAATCGCCGGCGCATGGAAGCCACCCGCGAGACAAGGGGTCGGCCGCTCGGCACCGAGGCGGCACGGAGCTCACGTTCGTGAGTTGAGCCGGACGGTCCAGGTGCCTAGCGTGCCGGTGGCCGTTCCCAGCTTCCCGGTTGCTACCAACGTCGGTGATCAGTCGAGGAACCTTGCGAGGTCTGGCTGCGCTGGTGCGAGTGGGGAGCAAGTGGTTCAAATGCGGTGGGGAAGAACTGCCCTCGTGGCGATCGCGATCATGACGGCTGCCCTGACGGCACCCGCTGGCGCTTCGAGCGGAGCAACCGGTGTGCTGGCCAGGGACACCATGAGCGGCCAGCCGATTCCGTGTGTCGCTCACTGACGGAGTGCGCGTCTGTCATGGCGACGAGACCGGCGTCGGCGCAACCGACCTCCGGCTCAAGAGCTTTGACGGCGCGCCGCTCGCGCTCTACATCACCCTCCCCTCCTCATCATCCCCGCCCCCAAAGGGTGGCTGCCCGGTGGTGGTGCAGAGCCACGGGTGGGGCGACCCCCGAGCGGCCCCAGCGACCCGCAATACGGTGGTCCGACGGCCGATCAATGGGCGAGCGACGGCTATGCGGTTCTCCAGCTCGCCGCGCGGGGCTGGGGTGACTCGTGCGGCACCGCTCAGTCGAGGCTCGATGGCGGCGGTGGGGACCGCCTACGCCGAGGTCACCGTCACCCCGACCGCGCACCTCGATGCCGGCCTCAGGGCGAACGAGCTCGCCAAGGCGCTCGACAGCGGTGCACGCAGGGCCCGTCCTGAGCGAGGGTGACCGCCAGGTGCTCGAGAGCGTCGAAGACGACGTCAACCGCCATGCCGGCCCTTGGGCCAGAAAAACCGGAGCCCGACCGGCTGCCAGGAGCCCTACGTGCCAGCCGATCACCTCCCGCCAGCATCGCAACGCCGCCGAGCCCGAGGTCCTCACCCGCCAAGCTCGCCAAGGCCGACACCGAACGGCGCAAGCTCCTCGACGCCTACTACGCGGGCGCCATCGACGTCACCACCCACAAAACCGAACAGGCCCGCATCGCAACCGACGTCCGCAGTGCCGAAGAACGCCTCGCCGCAGTAGACGCGACCTGGCCGAGTGGCAGGAGATCTTGGATACCGCCATGCGCTTCGCCACCAACTGCGCCAAGGCCTACCTCCGAGCGTCGGCACCGACCCGCCGCCGGTTCAACCAAGCCGTGGTGGAGAAGACGATGTCGTATTCAAACCCGGCTGAACTGCGAGAACCTCTGCAGGTGATCCTCGAACGCCAGTGACCCGCGGCGGTCGTTCGACTCCGACATCGCGTCAGGGACCGTGGTGCTACGCTGTCGCACATGGAGGTCGGCGTACGTGACCTACGGAATCGGACCAGCCAGGTCCTCGATGCCGTCCGGGCAGGCGAGCGGGTGGTTCTCACCGTCCACGGCGAGGCGATCGCCGACATCATTCCCCACGCCCAACGGTCCCGCTGGGTTCCAGGCGACCTCCTACGTCGCGAGCTGGCGGAGCGAGCGGCCGACCCGGGTCTGCGTGAAGACCTTGATGTGCTCGCCGGACAGACCTTGGACGAGCTTTGAACGACCCGGCCGGGCTTCTCGATACCTCGGTGTTCATCGCCCGTGAGGTGGACCAACCGCTCGGGGAGTTGCCCGACCGGGTGACGGTCTCGGTCGTGACCATCGGCGAGCTCGAACTGGGTGTGCTGAGCGCTGCGGACGACACATCGCGCGCCCGCCGAGCGGGCACGCTGACCCTGGCCCGGCGAGTGGACCCCATCCCGATCAGCGAGCCCATCATGGCGGCGTGGGCTCGTCTCGTAAGCGACTGCCGGAACGCCGGCATCCAGCGGACGGTCAAACTAACCGACGCCCTGATCGCTGCCACCGCCGTTGACCTCGGGCTACCGGTGGTGACCCAGGACGCCGACTACGACCAGATGGCGAGAGCCCATCCACCGCTGCAGGTCCGCAAGGTGTGAGCGCCGATGCCCACACAGATCTACCAGACGAAGGCCACGATCGTCATCACGAAGCCGCCGGTTTGGCGGCGACTACTCGTCCCCAAAACCGCGACCTTCTTCGCCTCACCAGCTGCTGCAGGTGGCGTTCGACTGGTGGAACTGCCCAACGCAGCCCGACGGACAATCGGCAGATACGTGACGCGATCTTGAAAGAGGTGATCGCGAGATACCGCACGTCCAGCGACTTCAACGGTCTGCACTTCCGGCCCACCAGAACGACGGCCGAGCGAGCCGAAGCCGCAACCTTGATCAGAGATGGCCCCGTTGAAGTCGTCTCGGAAAAGGACCATCCGAATCCCCACATCAGACCCTGGCCGATTCGTCGGAGCATTTGACGAACAAGCGGCGGATATCGAGAAGGTCTCGACCGCCACCGTCGCCGGGGGTGGGCGCCACGGTCCTCATTGAAGTCGTTTGTCCCGTTCACGCGTGAGGCGGAGCCGGCAGGAGTCACTACCCGTCTCGAGGATGTGGGCGTTGAAGGTGAGCCTGTCGACGATCCCTGCGACGAGGCGCGGGTCGTCGATGATGCCGCCCCACTCCGAGAAAGGGAGGTTCGAGGCGACGGTGGCGCGCTCCTCGCGCTCAGTGAGGATCTGGAAGAGCAGCTCCGCACCGCGGTCGTCGAGCTTCACGTAGCCGAGCTCATCGAGGCAAAGCGGATCGAGGCGCCCGTAGGGGGCGAAGAGACGTGAGAGGCGTCGCTCGTCAGCCGCTTCGACGAGTTCGTTCACGGGCTGTGCATCACCTGTGCCATCGCCTGGAGGGACGAAGGCCGCACGGACTTCGAGGGCTTCTGCGCCCGAGGCGTCGATCCTGCCCGACGCCGTCCGCCGAGGCTCTGCCTGGCGTGCCGCACTCCCGGTCACGAACGGCCAGCGGTTCGTCGAGGCCGTGCATCAGCTGCAGCCAGGCCCGGCGAGTCCGCTGCCAGAGCGTGGACGCCTACGTGAACGGAGACGAGCGCTATCGCCCGGCTGTCCCTCGCCCGACCCTCGGACGCTGCCCGGCGCGCACCTGTCACCGTCTCGGCGCGCAACTGAACGGCCTCTGTGACGCTCACTACCAGCTGTGGCGGGTGAGCCGGTTCCCGCCCCTCGAGGCCTTCCTGACCAACGCGACGCCCCGCCGCGGCGACCTCGGAGGCCGCGTGGTGATGACGTGACTGGAGGAGCGGGTCGCATTGGCATTTCACCCGAGAGCGGGCATACCGGCCACGACCAGAGCGGCAGCGAAGGCCAGGGAGCCGACGGCGGCAAGGATCCGCCATCCCTTCTGCCTGACCAACGTCGCGGGTTCCTTGACCATCACGATCTGGGTGTCGAGCAGCTCGAGGCGAGTCTCCGCCTCCGGCGCGGTGAGGTTGGCCTGCCGGAGCCGCTCCACCTCCAGCACCGGGTAGCGACGAGGGAGAAACGCCTATGCCGCGAGGAACGCGGCAACGACCGCAACCGCGAGTCCTATCTGGAAGATGACTCCGCCCGAGACAGCGACCTGTGCCGTGGCGCCAAGTCCCACCAGCACACTAGCGAAACCCAAGGCCACGCCAGCCTTGCTATCGAGACTCTCGGCGTGCGCGTTGATCGTCTCCCGCTCTGCCGTGACCTGCGCGAGCACGATGGCCAGCGACGAGAGCTCCTTTTCCTCGTCTACCCCGACGAGGGTCCGAGGTGGGTGTGTCAGTGAGTCGTTCTCCCGCCAGGACTCCCGGAGACCGCGGACACACCGCGCCGACATGATCTCGCGCCGTGACAAAGAAGTGGTCTTTACCTTGTCACAGGGCAAAACCACCTTCGTTGGCCTCCGAGAGAGCGTTCGCCCAAGTAGATGGCCCTGTCTCCGCCTGCCTCCGCTCGGAACGGTGCTGCGGCAGAGCCCGGGCGAGGCTCCCGTTCATGTGGGCAGTGTCCGGCGTGGCGGTGTCCAGCGTGGCAGTGACGGTTAACCTGTGGCTTACCCTCCTGCGTCCATCTCGTTACCGGATCACGTCGGTGGCGTACTTCGCCATCGTCTTCCCGACATCGGCGAAGTCGAGGAGGCCCTGCTCGTTGACCGGGAGTTTGCTCAGATCGCGGAAGTACTCGACGTAGCGATCTGGAGTAAGCGTGCAGATGAACTTCGCTGGTTGGCTGAAGGGGTTGGAGAAGGTGTGCGGCGTTCCGGCCGGGACAACCACGCACGACCCCACTTCGACGTCGACGCTGTTGTCTCCGGAGGTGAATCTGAGCTTGCCCTGGGTCACGATGAAGGTCTCGTCGTGCTCACGGTGCACGTGCTGAGGGGGCGCTGCCGGGCCGGCCGGTACGGTCGATTCGATGAGACCGAGCCGGTGCTCGGTGTGCGATCCGTCCTCGATGATGCGGCAACGGATCGGCCCGCCGCCTGACTGCTCGCCCCCGTCTGGTTTGACGACGTGGATGGACATAGTGGTTCTCCTCTCTTCGATCAGCGTCGTTGGTTCAGGCCTTGGTTACCGGGCACTTCCTGAGACGGAGTCCATAGCGGAAGCGAACTCGTACGAGGCGCGCACGAGTCCCAGGACCACTTCGCGTTCCTGCTCGTCTCTGGCGGCGTAGATCAAGACCACGGTTGGGGGGGCTTGGCGCGTGTGCACGAGGAAGTGCGGCTCGGCCCACCCCGCGCGCTCCGCTGCCTCGGCGAGTAGGGCGGGCAAGGTGGCGTGCAGGCTGAAGTCCCCCTGGGCGTGGACGTGACAGAACTCGGCACCGACCATGAAGGCGTCCGCCGGTCCAACTCCAACTGCGACGTTGCCGTCCAACGTCAGCGCCCGGGCGCCCTCGACGGAGATCGCGGATGGCCCTCCCACGACGGCCGGCCAGGTGAGCGCCTCGGCGAGGATGGCATCCACGTACCGGCTGTCGGCTGGCTGCTGGTCGAGTTGGCGCTGGGGGAAGTCGCCGGTGACTTGGGGCCGGGACCCCGTCCGGGGCAGCAGGTGTGCAGTGTTGGTAGTCACTTCAGCCGCCGAACCAGAACAGTTCGATCGGGATGCCGTCGGGGTCACGTACCAGCACGAGGGCGATCCGGACCGGCTCGTCTTTTTCTACGACCGCTTCGTGCTCGGCGCCCGTCGCCTCGAGGTGCGCGATCCACTCGTCGAGCGCCTCGCGGCTGGGGACTTGCACCGCCAGGTGGTCCAGCCCGGTGCGTTGTGGGCTGAACCGCTGCCTGTCGGCATCGGGATGGTGCTCGAGGCCGAGGAACAGTCCGGTGCCCGGTCGGGTCATCACGACGGCGTGGCCATCGCCGGTCGAGTGCGGTTCGGCGAAGACTCGGACGAGCCCGAGAACCTTCCTATACCACGCCTCGCTGGCGTCGATGTCGCGGACGGTGAGGCCGACGTGCTGGAAGCTCGAGAGCTCCGGCGCGGCCCGGGTTGACGAGGAGGTTTCGGTCGTGGTGGTCATGGTGGCCCTTCTTGCCGGGTCTTCGCCGGGCTAGACTCGAACTCTCAAGATGATACTTATAGTCTTAACATGAGACTATAAGTATCATGTACCGAGCTCGCTGCGCTGTCAAGGGGTGGATTCTGATGGAAGGTCGAGAAGCCGGTCAGGGGCGTCCAAGTCCCAAGGAGCGCACGCTGCGCCTGCTGCGCGAGGCGGCGCGGGAGTTGCTGCGTACCGGCCGACCACTGACGGTCCCGGCCGCAGCCGAGCTTGCCGGAGTATCTCGGGCAACCGCCTACCGCTACTTCCCGACCAACGACGCGGTGGTGCTCCACGCGACCATGTCCTTGGCCGACGACCCGCTCGAGGACCCTGACTGGTTCATGGATCCGGATGCCTCATCCGGCGAGGTGGACGCTCGGGCGTCCGACCTCGTGCGAGCGACCGCAGCTTGGGCGTTCGAACACGAGGCCGAGCTGCGCATGATGCTGCACCTCTCGCTCGACCCGGGCACCGAACACGTAAAGCCTCGCCGAGAATTGACGAACCGCGGCCGTTGGATAGCGACCCTCCTCGAACGCCTGCCGAGCGATGTGCCTCGAGATGCCCGAGATCGCCTCGCGAATGCCCTGGTCCCGTTGTTTGGATCCGATGCGATCGTCTGGACGACCGACATGGCCGACTTACCGCAAGAACAGGCGATCGATCTTCTCGCCTGGATGGCGCAAGTTCTCGTCAAGGCGACGCTCGCAGGGTGGTAAGCAGCGCGCACCAACGCGAGTCGTCTTCCCGACCGCTACCGACGGCAATGCCGCCCAATATGCCGTCCGTCGCCGCCTGGTTGACGCTCGCCGGGCTCGACGTGACGATCGGCCCGTCTGTCCGTGGCGGATGGCCGATCCTGCTGACAGACGGGATCTCGCCAGAGGTCTCGCGCCGTGACAGATCTGGTGGGCCGTAGACACTCGTATTCGAACGTCGACGACCTGCGGTTTCGCCTTCAACACCTCCGCCAGAGCGGCCTGTAGGTGGCAGGCCTGTGACGGCTATCGCTTCTCTGAGGGTGGCGCAGGCCGAACGGGGGGCTTCTGGCCCTTCTCGATGTAGCCGATGAGATCCTTGTTGGGCCGGAAGGGAGGTGGCTCCGGCCGACTCTTGGCCGGCGGCGGGGCCGGTGCGCTCTGAGGTGCCTTCTCGTCAGGCATGAGGCCGGCCTCCCATGGCGGTAAGTATACCGGCGACAACGAGGGCGGCAGCGATCGCCAGAGAACCCACGGCAGCTCGAACTCGCCACCCTTTCTGCTTCACCAGGGTCGCGGCCTCCTCTACCATAACGATTTGCGTATCGAGCAGCTCCAGGCGCGTCTCCGCCTCTGACGCGGTGAGATTGCTTTGCCGGAGCCGCTCCACCTCGAGCACCGGGTAGCGACGAGGAAGGAAGGCCCACGCTGCCAGGATTGCCGCAACAACTGCGACCGCCAGTCCGATCTCGAAGATCACCGTGCCCGAGATCGTGATCTGCGCCGTGGCGCCGAGACCCACGAGGACGCCCGCGAAGCCCAGGACGACCCCCGCCTTGCCGTCGAGGCTCTCGGCGTGCGCGTTCATCGTCTCGCGTTCTGCGACAACCTGCGCGAGCACGATCGCCAGCGATGGCAGCTGCTGTTCCTCGTCCACTTCGACGAGGAACAGCAGGGTGTGACTGCGGATCGAAGTGTCATGCTCACCGACCGGCAGTTCGAGTCCGGCAGGGAGTGCCCGCTGGCCGACCCGCATGACCAGTGAGGACTCTCGCGAGAATTGCGGTGGGCCGTAGAGGACTCGAACCTCTGACCCCTTGCGCGTCATGCAAGTGCGCTACCAGCTGCGCCAACGGCCCCGAACGGACCAGCCTACCGCCCCTCAGCGGACGGACCGTGCCCGCTCAGGACGCTCCTTCAACCCCCGCCGGTTCCTGGACCCCCACGCCAGGGGGGCCACCCGCATCGGGGGCATGATGGATCCCGCGACGGAGCCCGATCAGTGCGGCCAGAAAGGCGATGGCCATCGCACCCGCCATTCCGTAGAGGACCTCGTGGGTGGCGTAGGCCACCGCGACATGGCCGATCGACGCCGCCTGGGGTGAGTTTGAAGCCTTGCTCGAACTGAACTGGCTCTGGCTCGCCGTCCTTGCGATCGCCGCCGCCTTCGCCTGGGAGAGATGCGCCTTTGCGATCAGCTCGGACGTCAGCTCTCTCGCGATGCTCGAGGTGAACAGGGTGCCGAGCGCAGCGAGCCCGACGCTGCCGCCGAAGTTCCTGGTCGTCTGGGTCACGCCCGTCGCCTCCCCGTAGGACTGGCGCCCGGCCTGGTTCAGCGCATCGGTGTTGGAGGGGCCGACCATGAGACCGAGGCCGAGGCCCGAGACGACGATCGCCCACCACTGTTTGCCGAAGCTGAGCGCCTCGACCCTGTTCGCCCAGAGGACCAGACCGATGGCCGAGATGGCGCAGCCGAGGACGACCACCTGTTTGGCGCCCCAGCGATCGAGCACCCTCCCCCCGACCTGGACGCCCGGAGCGAAGCCGGCGAAGAACGTGAGGAGGAAGAGCCCGGCGTTGTTCGGGCCATAGCCAAGAGCCCCCTGGGCGTAGACGCTGGCGAAAAAGAACACGGGCAAGAAACAGGCCATCGCGAAGAACAAGACGATGTTCTCGACGAGAAACGCCCGGATCGCGAACATTCGCACCTGCACAAGGGGCTGTTCGATGCCCAACTCGGCCAACGCGAACGCGCCGATCAAGACCACCCCCGCCACGATCGTTCCGATGGTGGCCGGGCTGCCCCAGCCCCACACCTGGGATTGCTGGAGCCCGAAGACGCCGAATCCGACCCCGAGCACCGCCAGGGCGAGGCCGCGGAAGTCAACCGTTCCGGGCCGGGTCTCGCCTCTCGGCCTCGCCCGGGCGATGAGGAGGAGCGCAACGATGGCGACCGGGACGTTCACCCAGAAGATCGAACGCCAGGTCCACTGGCTCAGGATCCCGCCGAGGATCGGCCCGAGGGCGGTCAACCCGCCGGCGACCCCGAAGAAGATTGCCAGTGCCCGGCCTCGCTCGCGTACCTCGTAGGCGCTCGCGACGATGGCAAGTGAAGCCGGGTACATGAGCGCGGCGCCCAGCCCCTGGACGACCCGAAAGGTGACCATCCACGCCTCGGCTGCTCCGTTGGCCGGTGTGAGCCCGCACATGGTCGAAGCCCCGGCGAACACGATGATCCCGATCACCACCATCTTGGCGTGGCCAACCGTGTCCGCGAGGCGGCCGCCGAACGCAAAGAAGGCGGCGAGCGCCAACAGGTAGGCATTGACGATCCATTGCACGCCGACGGAGCTCATGTGCAGCTCTCTTTGGATCTTCGGCACGGCAATCGAGACGATCGTCTGATCGATAAAGGTCATCGCGACGGCGAGGATCATCGCCGCCAGCACCAGCGTCTTCTTCGGGTTGTCCATGGCTCCTCGGTAGCCTCGGCGGATCGCCCCAATCATGCCCGCTGGGTGCGACGGCCCCGGGCTGCCGCTATCGCCGGGTCCTGGCCCAGTCGACCGGCGACCGGCGACCGGCGACCGGCGACCGGCGACCGGCGACCGGCGACCGGCGACCGGCGACCGGCGGAGCTTGCCCGCTATGCCACGCCCCGTTCGGGCCCCCTGGGCGCGGCGAGCGGCCAGTCCCACTCGCTCTCGTCGAGGGGCCCGAGGGCCCGGATCCGGCGCCGCTCGGCATAGGCGGTGGCCCACTCCCGGTGCGACGCCGCCTGCTCGAGGTGGAGCCTGGCCGGCGACGCCCAGGCAAGCCGGTCGAACCGGCGCGCCATCTCAAGAAGGACCCGGGCGGCAGCCTCCGCGTCACACGCCGCGCTGTGGGGCCGGACGATCGGCACGCCGTAGTGCCCACAGAGGGCGACCAGCGAGCGCGATCCCTCCCGGTCCGGGTCCAAGCGGCGGTCGAGGGTCAGCGCGTCGAGCACCGGTCCGCACCAGCCCCGCTCGACCAGGCCCCGGCGGCCGAGTGACCGGCACAGGGTGTCCACCATCGTCAGATCGAAGTCGAGCTTCATGCCGACGACGGGCGTGCCGCGACGACCTGCCTCGACCAGAGCTGCGGCGATCGTCTCGACCGCCGCCGCGAGCCCGATCCCGGCGCGTCGGCATTCGTCGTCGCCGATCCCGTGGATCGCCACGGCCTCCTCGGGGATGGGGCGTCCGGGATCGACGATGGCGTTGCGCCGCTCGAGCACCCTCCCGGCGCGCATGTGCACCAGGGCGAAGGACACGGGGACGTCGGCGAAGCGGTTCGTGCCCGTCGTCTCGAGGTCGAAGGCGAGCAGCTCACCCTCGCACCACGAACCCGCCCCCGGCGCGGCCCACCGGGGCCGATCGAGCCACGCGGGCCGTGAGGCACTCGGTCGCCACCATCGCAAGCGCACGACACCGGAGCATGTCAGTGGGTTGGTGCCGAGGGGTGGACCCGGGTCGCCTTCCGCTCGGACCCAGGCTCGCGGCGCGCGCCGGCGCCCCCGGTCGGCCGCCCTGCCGTGCGGCGGATCCGCAGCACGGCGGCATCGCGTCCCGCCGACGGATGGAAGGCGTGGGCTGGGATGCGCCCTCCGATCGACACCTCGAAGCTTTGTGACCAGCGCCCGCGCCCGGGAGCGGTCGCGGCGCACCACCGGGAAGCCACGTACCGGGGCACGACCACGTGGGCCGAGACCAAACGAGACCCCGGCGCGACCAGGCGCCCGACGAGCGCCATCGAGGCACCGAAGGGCGGATTGGCCACCACGCTGAACGCTTGGCGCGGCAAGCGCAGGTCCGCGGCATCCGCCACCACCACGCGCACGTCGCTTCCCTCGAAGCGAACCCGGAGGAGTCGGGCGCGGCCCGGATGGAGCTCGATCGCCACCACGCGAGCACCCAGCTCGAGCAGCGCTTCGGTGATCACCCCGTCGCCGGCACCGACGTCGAGCACGAGGTCCCCGGGGCGGACCGCGGCCCCGGCGACGAGGCGCGACGCCCATCCCCTATCGAGCCGATGCCACCCCCAGCGCCTCGCGACCGAGGCGCCGCGCACGGAACATGACCGTCGTCGTCACGTCGTCGATGGTATCGGAGCGTCCGAACAGTTGGGGCTGGCCGAGCGCACCGCGGCGATGAGGACCCTCGCCGACATCGAGGCGACGTCCTCGATCGAGCGCCCGAAGTCCTGGAGCAGCTCGCGGGTGGTGAAGGTGGAGAGGTGGATCGCGAAGAGGTCCACCAGCCACCCGGGCGGTCGCGACCTATTGCCGGCGAGTCTCCAGGCGCCCCGCGTCACGACGTTCACGAACCGGTTCCGCCCGGCGAGGCGCTCGGCGGCGACGTCGCCCAGCTCCCCGGTCAGGGTGTAGCCGACCGCCATCATCTCCCAGTAGGCCCGCCCGAGGTCGGCGTTGACGCGGTGCACCTCCATGAGGAGCTCGGGGAGCCAGGACTCGAGTGTGGCGTCGTCGGCCGGACGGGGCAGCGTCTCGCTGTAGTGGAGGAGCTGGCTCCGGAGGGCCGTCGCGATCATGTGGTCTCGGGTGCCGTAGTGGCGGAAGACCGTCCGGATACTGACCCCGGCCTGGCCAGCCACCTCCTCGACCGTGGCGCCGATGCCCTTGTCGGCGAGCACCCGACGGGCCGCCCGCTCGATGCGGTCCCGAGCGACCTGGCGTTGCTCGTGGAGGAGCGAGACCCCGGCCGACGTCACGGGGGCCACGCTAGCTGCCCGTCGACCTTGTTGAGGGCCAAGCTGTCACGGTACAGTGACACGCCGCGGCCCAGCCGCTGGCGAGCGCTGGCGCGAGGGGAGGACCGGGCGACGTGAGGTATCGGCGATGAGCGCCACGAGCATCAGGGGGGCATCTGCGATCGTCGGCGTGGCCGACGACGCCTCCCCCACCGGCCAGCTCGAGCTGAGCGGTCGCGCCCTCGAGGCCTCGATGATCGAGCAGGCGTTGAGCGACGCCGGCCTCGACATCAAGGACGTCGACGGCGTCTGCCACGCCGGCTCCTCGATGCAGCTCGCCGAGTACCTGGGTGTGCACCCCCGCTTCACCGATTCGACCATGACCGGCGGATCGAGCTTCGAAGTGCATGTCGAGCACGCCGCAGCGGCCATCGCCGCCGGGCTGGCCGACGTCGTGATCAGCGTCTACGCCTCCACCCCGCGCGGGGATCGTGCCCGGGCCGGTGGCGGGGGCGGACGGCGGGGCGGACCCCCGCCGGGGATGGGTCCCAACCCGGGCCTGGAATGGGAGATGCCGGCCGGGATCCGCCTGCCGATGGGCGCGTACGCGCTCGCCGCAACCCGCCACATGGCGAAGTACGGCACGACGGCCGAGCAGCTGGCCCAGGTCGCCGTGTCGACCCGGGAATGGGCCACGATGAACCCGAAGGCCCGATACCAGGACCCGATCACGATCGACGACGTCCTGGCTTCCCCGATGCAGACGAGCCCGCTGCACCTCCTCGACTGCTGCCTCGTGACCGACGGCGCCGGGGCGTTCGTCATGACGAGCGCCGAACGGGCCAAAAGCCTGGCCAAGTCGCCCGCCTACGTGTTGGGCGTCGGCACGTGCCACGACCACTCGATGATCTCCCAGATGCCCGACCTCACGACGACGGCCGGCATGATCTCGGGACCCGCCGCGTTCTCGATGGCCGGCATCAAGGCCGGCGACGTCGACCTGTTGATGGGCTACGACAGTTTCACGATCACGGCGCTCTTGCACCTCGAGGACCTCGGGTTCTGTGCCAAGGGGGAGGGCGGTCCATTCGCCGAGGACGGGAAGCTCGGTCCGGGCGGCAGCCTCCCGATGAATACAAACGGGGGCGGGCTCTCCTACACCCACCCGGGCATGTACGGCATGTTCCTCTTGGTCGAGGCGGTGCGCCAGCTGCGCGGCGAGTGCGCGCAGCGCCAGGTTCCCGGGGCCGAGATCGCCGTGGCGCACGGCTCGGGCGGGGTGCTCTCATGCATGTCGACGATCGTGCTCGGCACCGAGGCGGCGCTGTCGTGAGCGCCGAAGCCCCCCGCCGCATGGAACCGCCGGTCAGTCCGGTCGCCGAGCCGTTCTGGGCCGCCACCCGGGAGCGGCGGCTCGTCGTCCAGTGGTGTCTCGACTGCGACCGGCCGGTGTTCTACCCGCGCGACAACTGCCCGCTGTGCCTCGGGACCTCCCTCGAGTGGAGGGACTGCACGGGCGAGGGCTCCCTCTACAGCTTCACCGTCAACCACCTCTCCTCGAACCCGACTGGGGGGGAGGGACCCTTCCCCGTCGCCATCGTCGAGTTGGCCGAGGGGTTCCGCATGATGTCCAACGTCGTCAACTGCCCGCTCGAAGAGTTGCGGGTCGACATGGCGCTCAGCGTCGCCTGGGAAGAGCTGAGCGACGGACGCAACTATCCGGTGTTCGAACCCCGAGGAGGGACAGCGTGAGCAGCACGATGGAGATCGACCTCGGCCCGAAGGCCAAGGCGTTCCGAGACGAGCTCCGTCAGTGGCTGGAGGCCAACAAGCCCGATCCGACGGAGGAGGACGGGTCCGAGGGCGGAGCCGAGGGGCGTGGACGCCGGGCCGCGATGGGGATCGGTCCCGAATGGCAGCGCTGGGCCGACAAGCTCCACGAGGCGCGCTACCTGTGCGTGTCGTGGCCCGAGGAGTTCGGTGGTCGGGGGCTCGGCGGCATCGAGGTCGCGGTCATGAACGAGGAGTTCGCCCGGGCCGGCGTGCCGCGGGTCACCCGGGGCATGGGCGAGTGGCTGGTCGGACCGTCCATCATCGTGTGGGGCACCGACGAGCAGAAGGCCCATTTCCTGCCGCGCATCATCGAGGGCACCGATCGGTACTGCCAGGGCTTCTCGGAGCCCGACGCCGGCTCGGACCTCGCCTCGCTCAAGACCCGGGGGGTGGTCGACGGCGACGAGATCGTGATCACCGGCCAGAAGGTGTGGACCTCGGGCGCCCAGATGGCCAACATGATGTTCTGCCTCTGCCGCACGAACCCCGACGTGCCCAAGCACCAGGGCATCAGCTACGTGCTCGTGCCCATGAAGAGGGAGGACGGCAGCTCGAACGGCTTCGAGCTCTCCCCCATCAAGCAGCTGAGCGGGACGGCCGGGTTCACCCAGACCTTCATCACCGAGGCCCGGGCGCCCCTGTTCAACGTGATCGCCGGGCTCAACAACGGCTGGCGGGTCACGATGACGACCCTCGGCAACGAGCGGGGTGGCAACGCGACGACCCAGCACGTCCAGTACACCCGCCAGTTCTGGGACGCCGTCGAACTGGTGCGCACCAAGGGCAAGCAGGACGAGCCGCTCGTCCGCCAGCAGCTGGCCTGGGCCTTCACCCGGACCGAGATCATGCGCTTCCAGGGCCTCCGGCTCCTCTCGGAGGTCGTGGCGAAGAAGGAGCCGGGCCCAGCCTCATCGATCAACAAGATGTTCTGGTCCGAGTACGCCCAGCGCTTCGCCGAGATCGTGATGAACATCCGGGGGGCGGAGGCCATGATCATGCCGCCGCAGACGCCCGACCAGTACCGCCCCGACCGTTGGCAGTCCGATTTCCTCTCCACGCGCTCGGTGACGATCTGGGGCGGCACGGCCCAGGTCCAGAGGAATATCGTCGGCGAACGGGTGCTCGGGCTGCCCAAGGACCCCTCGAAGGAGGACGAGCGCCCGCAGCGCTGAGCGGCAGAAAGTTCGCATCGAGAGCATCGACCAGGAGGAGACCATGGCCGGAATCTGTGAGGGACGCATCGTCATCGTGACGGGGGCGGGGCGGGGCATCGGACGATCCCACGCCCTCGAGTTCGCGGCCCAGGGGGCCAAGGTGGTCGTGAACGACCTCGGCGCCAAGGTGGACGGGACCGGCGCCGACGCCGGTCCGGCCAACGAGGTGGTCGAGGCGATCAAGGCCATGGGCGGCGAGGCCATCGCAAACGGGGACGACGTCAGCGACTTCGAGGGGGCCAAGCACCTCATCGACACCGCGATCGAGACCTTCGGCGGCCTCGACGTCCTCGTCAACAACGCCGGCATCCTGCGGGACCGCATGCTCATCAACATGACCCCCGAGGAGTGGGACGCTGTCATCCGCGTACACCTGCGGGGCACCTACGCCCCGGCCCACCACGCCGCCGTCTACTGGCGCGAGCGGGCCAAGGCCGGTGAGACGAACGACGCCCGGATCATCAACACGTCGTCGTCGTCGGGCATCTACGGGAACCCCGGGCAGGCCAACTACGGGGCGGCCAAGGCCGGCATCGCCGCCTTCACGATCATCACCGCCCTCGAGCTCGGTCGCTACGGGATCACGGTGAACGCGATCGCCCCCGGCGCCCTCACCCGGATGACCGAGGGGCTGCGGCCCGACCGGCCCGAGGTGAAGCCCGACGAGTTCGACGCCCGCTCGCCCGACAACATCGCCCCGCTCGTCGTGTGGCTCGGCTCGAGCCAGTCGGCCGGCATCACCGGACGGGTCTTCAACGTGGCCGGCGGCTCGATCTCGGTCGCCGAGGGCTGGAGCCCGGGTCCGGCCGCCGACAAGGGCGACCGCTGGGACCCCGCCGAGCTCGGTTCGGTCATCCCCGATCTCGTGGCCAAGGCCGCCCCTAACGAGGTCGAGCGCCGGCGGGCTGCGCGCGCTGCGTCGTGAAGTTCGGCATCTTCTACGAGCACCAGCTGCCCCGTCCCTGGGACGAGGAGTCCGAGTTCCGCCTGCTCCAAGACGCCCTGGAGCAGTGCGAGCTCGCGGACAAGCTGGGCTTTGACTACGTCTGGGAGGTGGAGCACCACTTCTTGGAGGAGTACAGCCACTCCTCTGCACCCGAGGTCTTCTTGGCCGCGGTCTCCCAGCGCACCAAGCGGATCAAGCTCGGTCACGGCATCGTCCAGACGCCCCCGCCCTTCAACCACCCGGCGCGCATCGCCGAGCGCATCGCGACGCTCGACCTGGTCTCGAACGGCCGCGCCCAGTTCGGCACGGGCGAGGCGGGGTCCGAGGCCGAGCTCGGCGGCTTCATGATCGACCCTTCGCTCAAGCGGGCCATGTGGGAGGAGGGCACCCGGGTCGCATTGCGATGCATGACCGAGACGCCCTTCACCGGGCACGCAGGCGAATGGGTCACCATGCCGCCGCGCAACGTCGTGCCCAAGCCCCGACAGAAGCCCCACCCGCCCGTGTGGGTGGCCTGCAGCCGACGCGACACCATCCACCTGGCCGCCCAGAAGGGCATCGGCGCACTCACCTTCGCGTTCATCGACCCCGAGGAGGCGCAGCACTGGGTGAGCGACTACTACGCCACCTTCGAGCACGAGTGCGTCCCGATCGGCGACGCCGTCAACCCGAATGTGGCGGCGGTCACCACCTTCATGTGCGCACCGAGCGAGGAACAGGCCATCGAGCGCGGCACCGTGGGCTCCAACTTCTTCGGCTACTCGCTCGGCCACTACTACCTCTTCGGCGAGCATCGCCCGGGGGTCACCGACGTGTGGAGCGAGTTCGAGCAGCGCCGGGCCGAGCAGGGCTATGACCCCGAGGCGGTCCGCCGGGCCGCCGCCAACCCCGAGCGCCTCGGTGCGAGGGCCGTCCAGCAGGGCGTGAGCGGGCTCCGCGGGGCCGTCGGGACGCCGAAGCAGATTCGCGAGTACCTGCGCCGCTACGAGGAGCTCGGCGTCGACCAGGTCGTGTTCGTGAGCCAGGCCGGCCGCAACCGCCACGAGGACATCATGGAGAGCCTCGAGCTATTCGGCACCGAGGTCCTGCCCGAGTTCGCGGAGCGAGACGAGCGCCTCTCGGCTGAGAAGGCCGAGCGTCTCGGGCCGGTGATCGAGAAGGTCATGGCGCGCAAGCCGGCCTCGGACCATCCGCCGCTCCCCTCGCCGGACTACTCGTTCCCGGCGATCCCCCGGGCCGCCGCCGACCGCTCGGGCGCCGACGAGTTCCTCTCTTTGATGGAGGAGTACGCGAACCAGCGGGCGGTGGGCAACGCGCCCCGCCGCCTGACCCCCGGGCGCGAGGGCGGGGCCGTCCTCCCCTGAGATCGCCGCGCTAGGACGGGGGGCGCAGGGCCGCCTGCACGCGGCGCATGCCCTTCAGCCAGCGCTCCCGATCGCCGGCCCGTCGCTGCTCGTAGGTGGCGACCTCGGGGTGCGGCAGGATGAGGAACCGGTTCTCGGCCAGTGCCTCGAGGACGATGTCCGCCACCTCCTCGGCCTCGAGGAAGCCGTCGCGCCCGGCGGTCGACCTCGCCACCTCCGAGGCGTCGCGGCGCTGGCCGCCCCCGCCCGTCATGTTGGTCCAGACGCCCTGGGGGCACAGGCACGACACGCCGATGCCCCGGTCCCCGTAGGTGACCGACAGCCATTCGGCGAACCCGACGGCGGCGTGCTTGGTCACGCTGTAGGGCGCCGAGCCGATCTGGGTGAGCAGCCCGGCGGCGGAGGCCGTGTTGAGCAGGTAGCCCTCACCCCGGGCGAGCATGCCGGGCAGGAGGGCCCGGGCCGCGTGCACGTGGGCCAGGACGTTGATGCGCCAGATGCGCTCCCACGCCTCGTCTGGCACCTCGGGCCCACCGGCCACGATGATCCCGGCGTTCGAACAGAAGAGGTCAATTCGCCCGAACTCCTCCTCGGTCGAGGTCACGAGCGAGATGATGTCGGACTCCTGGGCGACGTCGGTCGCGACCGCCCGGCCCCGCCCGCCGAACTCCTCGGCCACCGCCTCGGCCCCGGCGGCATCGACATCGGCCACGACGACGGCCTCGGCCCCGGCCCGGAACGACGCGCGGCACAGCGCCCGTCCGATCCCGCTCGCGCCCCCGGTGACGACCACGACCCGGTCCCTCACGTCCATTCGAGCCACCTCCCCTGGCGGCTCGATCGGCCACCGAACTCGGAAAACCCCTGTTCAGGGGACCCTATCATCGTGCTCTTCGGTCCGGTCGGGCCGCTCAAGCGCCGAAGGTCCCGAAGCCGCCTCGATAGAAGACGAGCGGCTCGCCCCGCCCGACCCCGAGGGCGACCACCTGGCCGGTGACGACCTCATGGTCGCCCGAGTCGTGGATCTCGCCCAACTGGCATTCGCTCCAGGCGAGGGCGCCGTCGAGGATCGGGGCCCCGGTCGCCGCGCCGGGGCGCCAGCCGACGCCCTCGAACTTGTCACCGCCAGACACGCTGAAGGAGCGAGCGAGCGCCTCTTGGTCGCTCGCCAAGATGTTCACGCAGAACGCGCCGGCCTGGGCGATCTTGGGCCAGCTGGTCGAGGACTTGGCCGGCGCCAGCAGGACGAGGGGCGGATCCAGCGAGAGCGCTGCGAAGGCCTGGCACGTGAACCCGACCGGCCGGTCCTCCATCGCGGTGACCACGGTGACGCCGCTCGCGAAGTGGCCGAGCACCTCGCGGAAGTGGGCGGCGTCGATGCTCGACGATGGCACCCCGGGATCGTACCGACCCCTCGGCGAGCCACGTCCAGCCGGGGGCCGCCCGGGCGCCAATGTAGGGTCCGGTCGTGGACGTCGTCGCCTTCAACAAGAGGGCCTGGGACAAGGAGGTCGAGAACAAGAACATCTGGACGATCCCGGTCTCCCGGCGCGACGTGGCCCGGGCCCGAGAGGGCCGCTGGTCGATCGTCGTCACGGCCAACAAGAAGGTGCCCCGCGAGTGGCTGGGCGAGGTCGCCGGCCGCGACGTGCTCGGCCTCGCGGCCGGCGGGGGCCAGCAGGCCCCGCTCCTGGCGGCGGCGGGGGGCCGGGTCACGGTGTTCGACAACTCGGAGGCCCAGCTCGGCCAGGACCGAATGGTCGCCGAGCGCGAGGGGCTCGAGATCACGACGGTCCAAGGCGACATGGCCGACCTCTCGGCGCTCCCCGACGCCGGCTTCGACCTGATCGTGCACCCCTGCTCCAACTGCTTCGTCGAGTCGGTGGAGCCGGTGTGGCGGGAGTGCCACCGGGTCCTGCGGCCCGGCGGCGTCCTCGTGGCCGGTTTCGCGAACCCGCTCATCTTCTGCTTCGACCGCGACAAGGAGACCGAGGGGATCCTGCAAGTGCGCTACCCGGTCCCCTACTCGGACGTGACCTCGCTCAGCGCAAAGGAGCGCGCCCGGTACCTCGAGCCCGACGAGCCGCTCTGCTTCGGTCACTCGCTCGAGGACCAGATCGGCGGGCAGCTGCGGGCCGGGTTCGTCCTGACGGACCTCTACGAGGACACCCACCTCGAGGGCGACGTGACCGTCCCGTACTTCTCGGCGTTCCTGGCGACGCGTGCCCTCAAGCTAGAGCCCGTCCGATGAGCGAGACCCGGCCGAAGAACCTGGTGGTCGTCCTCCTCGACAGCCTCAACCGGCACCTGCTCGGGTGCTACGGCTCGAGGGAGTTCGAGACGCCGGCGATCGACGCCTTCTCGGCGGGATCGCTGCGGTTCACCCGGCACCACTCGGGCTCGCTCCCCTGCATGCCGGCCCGCCACGACATCTTGGTGGGTGCGCTGGACTTCCCGTGGCGGCCCTGGGGCTCGATCGAGGTCTGGGAGGATGCGATCACCCGCTCGCTTCGCGACTGCGGGGTGACCACGATGCTCGTCTCGGACCATCCGCACCTCTTCGAGACGGGCGGGGAGAACTACCACACCGATTTCAACGCGTGGCTCTACGAGCGGGGGCACGAGAGCGACCCCTGGCGCACCGCCCCCGACCCGAGCTGGGTCGGGACCCCGGCGCTCCCGGTCGACCGGCCCGCCTATCGCCACGCCTACGACGACTCGCGCACCTACTTCCGCTCCGAGGAGGACTTCCCGGGCCCCCGGACCATGCGCGCCGCAGCGGAGTGGCTCCGGACCTCGGCACCGAGCCATGAGCGGTTCTTCCTCTTCGTCGACGAGTTCGATCCCCACGAGCCCTTCGACACCCCCCTCCCCTACGCCGGCATGTACGACCCGGGCTGGTCCGGTCCGCTCTCGATCTGGCCGCCGTATCTGATCGGCGCCACCGCCAGCGGGGCCCTCGACGCGCGCAAGGCGGCGCACATCCGGGCCAACTACGGCTCCAAGCTGACGATGATCGACCGCTGGTTCGGCCACCTGCTCGGCGCCATCGAGGAGGCCGGGCTGGCCGAATCGACCGCCGTGGTGCTCTGCACCGACCACGGGCACTACCTCGGGGAGCACGACATCTTCGGCAAGCCGGGCGCCCCCATCTACAGCGAGCTCGCCCGCATCCCCCTGCTTGTGCGGTGGCCCGGTCAGGCAGCTCGCGACGTCGAGGCCCTCAGCACCTCGGTCGACCTCCACGCCACGATCCGGGACTTCTTCGGGGCGAGGGCCGATCACCCGACCCACGGCCGCTCGCTGCTCCCGGTGATCGAGGGCACGACGACGTCGGTGCGCGATCTTGCGCTCTTCGGGTACTGGGGCCGCCACGTCGGGGTCACCGACGGCCGGCACCGCTACCTGCGCGGCTGCGGGGAGACGAACCTGCCGCTGTCGGTCTGGTCGAACCGCTGGTCCACCATGCCCACCCCCTTCCCCAACACCCGGCTGCCACGTCCCGACCGCCGGGCCAGGCTCGAGACGATGCCCGGGACCGACGTCCCGGTCATCTGCCAGCCCTTCGAGGCCGGTGACCGGCTGCCGTTCTGGGCCGCCGGGCCACCGCCCTCGGAGTCCTTCCTCTTCGACACCGAGGACGATCCCGCCGAGACGTTGAACCGGGCCGGCTCGGCGGCCGAAGCGGCCTTCGTGGACGCCATCGCGGGCGAGCTCCGCTCGATCGCCGCGCCCGCCGATCTCCTGAGGCGGATCGGGGTCGCCTGAGATCGCGTCTGGCGCCGGCCGAGGCGGCCAGACTGGGAGGGTGCCAAAGCGCCGTCCCCAGCACCGCGAGCTCTCGCTCGACTCGTCGCACTGGCGGCGCGACGGCCAGCCGAAGGTCCGCTACGACACGCGAGCCGACGCGATCTGGGCCGCCGACGAGCGCAGCGCCGCCTCGGGCTCCCGGCTGAACGTCTACGAGTGCCCGTACTGCCGCGGCTGGCATATGGGCAGTCGCGACTGAGGGCACCGTGGCGATCACGGTCATCACCGGGCCGCCCGGAGCGGGCAAGACGACGGTCTCGGCGTTGGTCGCCCGGCACTTCGCCCGCTCGGTACACCTCCGGGCCGACGAGTGCTTCGGATGGCTCGCCTCCGGATTCGTCGCGCCGTGGCGGCCCGAGAGCGACGAGCAGAACGCCACGGTGATCGACGTGATCGGCGCCGCTGCCTGGGCCTACGCAACCGGCGGGTATGAGGTGGTGGTCGACGGCATCGTCGGCCCGTGGTTCCTGGCCCGGTTCGCGGCTGCGGCGCATCTTGACCCCGGGGAGCTCGCGTACGTCGTCATCCGGCCCGACCGAACGGTCGCCCACGCCCGTGCCGTCGCCCGGAGGGCCCCCGAAGATCTCGTTGAACCGGGGCCGATCGCTGCCATGTTCGACGCGTTCGAGTCCCTCGGCGCATTCGAGGACAATGTGGTCGATTCCTCCGACCTCGACGCGGCGGCGACCGCAGCGGCGGTCCTCGAGGCAATCCGCTCCGGTCGAGCGATCGTCGGCGAGTCGCAGCGCCGCGACATGGCACGGCTTCGGGATCCTCAGGCTGTGCCGCCGGAGGGCACCGGGACGCTCGCGCCCTCCTGAATGGGTCTGCCCGGGGGCGACGGACGCGCTCAGCCGATCGGCGTGGCGAACCAGAAGCGGTGACCCTCGGCGTCGCGCGTCGCGTACTCGCGCAGACCGTAGGGCTGGTCTGTCGGCTCGCGGTCGATCGCGGCCCCGCCCTCACTGCTCGCTCGGAAGTGGGCGTCGACGTCGGTCACGTGCACCGAGAGGCCCCCGTGCTGGAACGGGAGCTTCCCAGGCGCTTCCAGCCCGTGCTCGTGGGTGACCCGGTGCAACCAGATGCTTCGCTCGCCCAGGGTGACCTCGGCGTGGACGACCTCGCCGTCGGGCACCCGGTGTATTCCGCCCGAGGTGAACCCGAAGACCTTCACCAGATAGTCGTGGCCGGCCTCGACGTCCTCGTAGACCAGGATCGGGACGACGTTTGGAACGGGCATGCTCATGTCGAGGAGCCTAGGGAACCGAGGAGTCGTGGTCTTGCACGAATCGGACCTCGGGGTCCGCATCGAGCTCGGCCAAGAACGCACCGGGTGTGCACCCCGCGAGGGAACGGAAGTCCCGGTGGAAGTGGGCCTGGTCGAAGAAACCGGTGCTCGCCGCCACCTCGGTGAGCGAGGCGCACCGAGAACGCAGGAGCGCGACCGCGTGTTCGAAGCGGACGAGCCTGGCGTAGGCCTTGGGCGGGAGCCCAACCTGCTCCAAGAAGCAGCGGGACAGGTGCCTCGGGCTCCAACCGGCCTCCCGCGCCAACGCCTCGAGCGGCTCGAGCCCGCCGCTGCTCGCCAGGCTTCCGAGCACCCAGTCCACCTCGGGCGCGAGCCAGCGGGCGCTCGCCGCGCCGATCGTCACATCGATCAGGTCGAAGCGCGCTGGCCACGACGGGGCCGGGACCAGCTGGTCGAGGAGACGCTCGCCGATGGGACCGAGGGCGACGTGGAGGGGCACCAGGGGGTCGGTCATCGCCGCTGGCTCCACGCCGAGGAGCGAGCGCGCCCCGAGTGCAGTGAGGTCGATCTGCACCCCGGCCTGGCGTGCGAGCACGGTCGAGACCGAGGCGCTCGTCTGGCTCCCGAAGGCGAACGCGCCGAGTCGGCTGCCGTCCTCGGCGATCAGGGGGTCGCCGAAGCCCAGCACGAGGTCGACGCCGCTCACCGCGAGCTCGCGTCGGCGGAAGGGGGAGCCCTGCTCGGAGTAGCCCGCGTATCTGGCGACCATCCGCGCGGCCGGGCCCCGAGCCGCCCTGGAAGCCCGCTCGTGGCTGCCGTGGGCGGTCTCCCACCGGGTGAGTGTGAAGCCCGGTCCCGCCGGCCCATTTTCCCCCAGCCGGCGCTGACCGTCAGGCTCAGGTGACGAGGAGCCCCCCGTCGACCGGGAGCACGATCCCAGTGATGTACGAGGCGGCGTCGCTGGCCAGGAACACGACGGCCGCCGCGCACTCCTCGAGCTGCCCGGCCCGGCCCATGGGAGCGCGCCGCTCGAGCAGCTCCTCCATGTAGCCCTCTGGGTACTGCGCGGTCATCTCGGTCGGGAAGTAGCCCGGGGCGATCGCGTTCACCCTGATCCCCTTGCGGCCCGTCCACTGTTGGGCGAGGTCCCGGGTCAACCCGATGATCGCAGCCTTGGAGGACGAGTACGCGGCCTGGGGCATGTCCGCGGTCGTCGACCCGAGCACGCTCCCGATGTTGATGATCGAGGATCCCCGCGGCATGAGGGACACCACGGCCTGGGCCATCCAATAGGAACCGAACAGGTTGACGTCGACCACGCGTCGGAACTCCTCGGGCGCCTCGCGGCTCGCCGGCACCGCGGTGCCGACCCCGGCGTTGTTCACGAGGATGTCGACCCGCCCGAAGGCGTCCATCGCGTCCGCCACGAGACCTCGGCACTGCTCGGGGTCCGTCACGTCGGTCTCCCGGATCACGGCGCTCCCGCCCACCTCCTCGACCGCGCGCCGGGTCGCCTCCAATGCGTCGACCCGGCGCGCACCGAGCGCCACCTTGGCACCGGCCTCGGCGAGCGCCTGGGCAAAGGCGACGCCCAGCCCCGACGACGCCCCGGTCAAGACGGCGACCTTCCCGTCCAAGCGGAACCGATCGATGATGCTCACCCCAGACCTCCCATCGCCCTCGGCTGCGATCCGACGAAGGGTACCGGCTCAAACGGAGGGCGCTGGTCCTCTCGTCGCGCGCACCGGTCCATTGAGGCCCCTCTCGTCGAGGCGGTTCCAGACCGCGTGGTCCCTTCGTCGAGGACGCCCAATCCCTGTGACCAGCCAGGTCCCGGTATCGGCCGGCGCTACGTTGCACGATCCGCGCTCCGGTGGCGACCGATGGGTTGACTACGATCAAGCGAGGCAGCCCGAGAGGGCCACTCGCGCGCTGCTTGCGTAGCGGGCCGTCGTTCGGGGTGGGTTT
Source organism: Acidimicrobiaceae bacterium (assembly GCA_027315315.1). Lineage (GTDB taxonomy): Bacteria > Actinomycetota > Acidimicrobiia > Acidimicrobiales > RAAP-2 > Palsa-461. Next base: position 54,074 of record DAHUYG010000026.1, read on the forward strand.
CGCGGGAGGTTCGTCCTCGGTGTGCTCAAGAGGCATCGCAGCAGCTGCGCGCCTGATCACCGCGGTGGGTCTCGCCGGCGTCATAGCGGTCACAGGAGGATCGGCCTCGGCGTCGGCCAACCTCCCTGGGGCATCGACCGCGCCCGTCTTGACCTCCCTGCCGGCGCCGACCCCGCCCATATGGCAGACCGCCTGGACCGCCCCGATGGACTTCTTCGACGGTGTTGCGGTGAACGCCACGGCGCGAGACGTCGCGCCGGTGACCGTCGCCGGGACCTCGGTCGAGGTGCAGCTGTCCAATCAGTGGAGCGCCACCCCCTCCACCTTCGGCTCGGTGACCATCGCCGTCGAGCAGTCCGGCCCATCGGTCGTGGTGGGCTCCACCACTCCGGTGACCTTCAATCACGGGAGCCCGGAGGTCACTGTGGCGCCCGGACAGGACGCCACGAGCGACCCGATCCCCTTCGTCGTACGCGCCGGGGAGTCTCTCGCGATCAGCATGTGGGTGCAGGGTACGGCGACGGTGAGCATCCACGATTGCTGCTTTGGCCACATCGACTCGTATGCGACCCCAAACGGCGCCGGGAACCAGACGGCCAACGAGCCGGGAAGCAGCTTCACTATTGCCGACGACCACACCCGGTGGCTCTCTGCAATCGAGGTCTCGGGATCGCCCTTTGCGGGCACCGTGGTCGCCTTCGGCGATTCCATTACCGACGGCTTCCACGATGCCGGCTACAGCTGGACGACCCCGTTACAACAACGGATCGGCTTTCTCCCGGCGCCCGAGCAGGTCTCCGTCGTGAACGAGGGCATCACGGGGAACACCCTCACCGCCTTTCCCTCGCCGAGCATGACCTACGAGCTCACCTCGGGCGGCCAGCCCGGGGTCACCCGCTTGGCCAGAGACGCCCTCTCCCTGCCAGGGGTCCGGAGCATGGTGCTCCTTCTCGGGACCAACGACATCTGGTTCGGGGGAAGGCTCCCCGCGGGTTCGCCATACGGGTCGGCCGCCTCGATCATCGCGGCCATGCAGTCGGTCATAGCGCAGGCCCACGCCAGTGACATCCAGGTCTTCGGGGTCACCTTGTTGCCCCGAACCAGTTCGCCTCCCCCCGACGTCGAGGACTGGACGGACGCGGACCAATCCAACCTTGAGCAGGTCAATGCGTGGATCCGCAGCCCACAGAGCGGGTTCGACGGAGTGATCGACCTTTCGGCAGTCGTGTCGGATGTCTACAACGGCCAGTGCGATCCCAACGCGCTCTTCGGACCGTACAACTCGGGAGACAACCTCCATCCGAGTGCGGCTGGCCAACTGGCAATGGCCGACGCCATCCCGACAACCCTGTTCGGGCTCCCCGAGGCTCCCCAGATCCCGCAGGCGGTGACCGCCGTACCGACTCCGGGGTGCCCCGGCGCGGCGCTCGCCGCGCAGGCATTGGCGCTGGCCCAGGCCGTCCCCTCCGCGCCGACGACGACCACGACCACGACCACGACCACGCTGCCTGTTCGGGCCCATCGGGAGCTCTCCCCGATCAGGAAACGATCATCGTCAATCGAGCCCGCCGTGTTCGCTGTCGCCGCTATTGCGGTGTTGGCTCTGGTGCTCTGGATCCTGTTGCGCCGACGCGCGCTGCGCCGTCGGAGGCTCCGCAGGGCGCAGCGGCGAAACGGTAAGCCGACGAGCGCCGCCCCTCCGCCCCCATCGGTCCGACTCTGAGGATCAGGGGTGGGCGTCGCCCCGTCGATGGCGCACCTTCATCAATGCGTCGAGGGGTCCCGGGGCGATCGGTACCTGACGAACACCTCGCCGCTTCGACTCGTCATCTCTCCGTCGGCTACCCATCCCAAGCGTTCGTAGAATTGCTGGGCCGGCAGTCCGGGCAGCGTCACCAACATCATGTCCCGTCCGGCCGCCTTGGCCTGCGACACCGCCTCCTCGACGAGCCCGCGACCCACGCCCAGGCCCTGGACGTCATCGCGCACCATGAGATGGGTGATGACCGCGGTCGACTCCGAACGGGGCTCTCCGGAGGGTGCAAGCTGGCCAATCTTTGTTGGGATGAGGCTTCGAGCAAGCCCTCGCAGGTAGCGGCGGGCGCGAGTGACGACCACATCTTTGGCCAGGATCGGGTGGGCCAACGCGTGCACCGTGATCAACGCTGCGAACAGGACGCCGCGCCGGCTCAACATCCAGCGAACATGAGCTGCCGGGTCAACCTCTCCGAGAAGTCCTCCCACAACCTCGCCGTGGTCGTCGACGGCGACGATCGCGATTCCGCCGGGCGCCCTTAGCCAGGCCCTGTAGTACGCGCGTAGGAACCTCTGGCCGTACCGGGTGATGAATTCCATGCTCATGATCTGGGAGTGCAGCGCGGCCGCGGCGGCGACGTCACCCAGCTCGAGGGGACGGACTCTAGGAGTGCCAACGAATGGAGCGTGAATGGCCCGACCCTAGGTCACCCAAGTCCACCCTGAGTGGCGCCAACGTTCTCCTCAAGTCGGTCGGCCTTGACCCGTGAGGGTCGTGGGCTTCGTGGTGCGTCAGTCACAACGTCCGCCGCGGAGCGCTAGTGCAGCAGGACACGGACGCTCAGTATTCCCAGGCCCATCACCACTCCGACCAGGGTCTCGATCGCGGTCGCCTTCCATCCGAGGTGCCGACGGATCGAAGCGAGCACCTCGAGGACCACGAGCTCGGATCCGGCGCACCAGAGGGCCGCTGTGACGCCAACCTCGAGCGAGGCACCGGCGATCCAGGCCCCGAGCAGGGCGAGCACCGGCAGGAGTGCGCCCTCGAGGATCGCCGCCTCGTGGACGACGGCGGTGGCCGCCTCCCGCAGGGTCCAGTCCCCCACGTGGAAGAGCCGTGTCCCCAGGTACTGCGAGTACGCGTGGGCCAGCCAGTACAGCGCCACGACCACCGCGCTCGCGACGAGCAGCTTGGCGAAGGTCTCCCGCCGCGTGCTCTCGGCGGCAATCACCGTCGCCACGGCAAGGACCCCGTAGATCAGACCCGGGGTGTTGCCCTCATGGGCGCCGGCCCTCTTGTCGTTCTGCGTCTCCACCCCACAAGGATGACCCGAGGCTCCGAGCGAGCGCGCTGGCTTCGACCTCAGTGACGTCGGGGATCCCCGGGACCGGCGACGTTGCCCCATGGGCCCGGGCGGAATTCCCTGCCCGTTCACCCCAAGCCGACTCACAGCTCGCCCGCCTTGGACCCTCCGACCTCTCGCCAGCGGAGACGCCGCGTTCCGCCCTCGATGACTCACAGATCGAAAGCTCTATTAGCACTCTGATAGTTTCGGTCCGCGAGGAGGGGACCATCGGATGGACGCTGCAACGACTTGGGCGGGCGGGCCCGCACGACGCCCCTCCGCCACCCTGACCCGGACGACGAGATGACCACCAGACGCCCCAACATCCTGTGGCTGTTCAGCGACCAGCATCGAGGTGACGTGATGGGGGTGAAGGGCCATCCAGTCGTCCGCACCCCGAACATGGACGAGCTGGCCTCTCAGGGCTACCTCTTCCACGACGTCTTCTGTCAGGGCCCCCTCTGCGTGCCGGCGCGCGTCTCGCTCATGACCGAGCGCTACGTCCGGGATCACGGAGCCTTCGAGAACGACTACTTCGCGTCGGCCGAGCTGCCGACGATGCTCCAGGCGATCCGTGACTCGGGATACCACACGACGGCCATCGGCAAGATGCACCTCTTCCCCCACTTCCCCGACGTCGACGACGGGCTGCCACTCATGCGGGCCATGGGCTTCCAAGAGGTGCACGAGACCGTCGGCAAGCTCGCGTGTGGGTTCATCCGGAATCCCTACACCGACTATCTCGATGAGCTCGGGCTTCTCGACACGTACCGCTCCTTCGTACGGGCGCGGACCCCGTGGCGCCGTGACCGCGAGGCCCGAGCCGACTCGAAGCCCACCTGGGCCGTCGACCCGAGCCCGCTGCCAGCCGAGCACTACCTCGACACGTGGGTCGGGCGCAGGGCTGTCGAGTGGCTCGAGAGCTATCGGAGCGAGGACCCCTTCTTCTTGTGGGTGGGCTTCCCCGGGCCACACGATCCATGGGACGCCCCCATCGATTACGTCCGTCGTTACGAAGGTGCCGACGTCCCCCTCGACTCGACGCGACGACCCGACATCCCCGAGGAGGGTCCCCTCTCGGTGTTCCTGCGGAGCTTCCTCCGCTACAGCAGCAGCGATACCTTGACCGACGAGCGGGCGCGAGATGTCCGCCGGCACTACTTCGCGAACGTCACTCTCATCGACGAGGCCATCGGTCGCATCCTCGCTGCGTTGGAGCGCGCCGGGTTGGCAGACGACACGTGGGTGGTCTATTCGAGCGACCACGGCGAGATGCTCGGCACCCATGGCTTCTTGAACAAGATGGTCTTCTACGAGCCCTCGGTGCGGGTCCCCCTGATCGTCCGGCCCCCGGGCGGCGCCCCGAACGGCGAGATCCGCTCGGGCCTCCTCGAGCATGTGGACCTCTCGGCCACGCTGCGCAGCCTGGCGGGTGCCGGAGAAGTGCCGGGCAGCGCCGGTCGCTCCTTCGCCTCGACCTTCTCGGGCTCCCTACTCGAGAGCCGCGAGGTCGTCGTGAGCGAGAACTATGGCTTTGCGATGTGGCGCACCGACCGGTACAAGCTCGTCGTCTACGAGAAGGGTGTGCTCCCGGTCCAGCTCTTCGACCTGGTGGAGGACCCCTCAGAGGATCACAACCGGGTCGCCGATCCCGCCTACGCGGCCATCGTCGACGACATGCTCGATGCCTTCGCACGCCCGTTTCTGTCCACTCCGCCGCTCCGGCCCGGCCCCGACATCGTCGAGCGGAGCGGAGAGTTCCACCTCAACACCACGCGAGGCCCAGCGAGTCCGGGCGACTAGCGTTCCGGCAACTTGAAGCGCCATGAAAAGCGGATCACGCCCCTGCGTTGATGGCGGTGCAGTAGCCGGCCAGGCGTTCGAGGATCTGCTCGGCGCTCTTGGTCCAGACAAAGGGGCGAGGGGATCACCAAAGAAAGGACCGTCATGGGAGCACTCGGAACGGTGAGCGAAAACGACTGGGATCTCCGGCTCTCGGCCCGCGGCCGGCCGCTGTTCGATTCGGTGGTGGGATTCATCGCCGACGAGATCGACCCGGTCACCGAGGAGTTCGACCGCCTCGGGGAGTCCCGACCCGATCGTTGGGCGTTCTCGGACGAACAGCTGGCGATCCTCGACGGGCTGAAGGCCAAGGCCCGCGAGCGGGGGCTCTGGAACTTCTTTCTCCCCGAACCCGACACCGGTGAAGGGCTGTCCAACCTGGACTACGCGCACATCGCGGCCGAGCTCGGTCGCAGCCCACTCTCCTCGGAATGCTTCAACTGCAGCGCACCGGATTCGGGGAACATGGAGGTCCTCGTGCGGGTGGGGACCCCAGAGCAAAAGGAGCGGTGGCTCGCCCCGCTCCTCGAGGGAAAGATCCGCTCGGCATTCGCCATGAGCGAGCCTGGGGTCTCCTCCTCAGACGCCACCAACCTCTCGTGCAGCGCAGTCCGGGACGGCGACGAGTGGGTCCTCAACGGCGACAAGTACTACATCACCGGCGTCGGCGACCCCCGCTGCCAGGTCCTGATCTGCGTCGTCGAGAGCGCCCCCGAAGCACCCCGCCACCGGCGACACTCCCAGATTCTGGTGCCCATGGACACACCGGGGCTCGAGATCGTGGGACCGATGCACGTCTTTGGCGAGGACGACGCCCCGAGGGGTCACATGCACCTCCGCTTCACCGATGCCCGGGTCCCGTACGCCAACACGCTGCTCGGCGAGGGACGCGGCTTTGAGATCGCGCAGATGCGGCTCGGCCCGGGACGAATCCACCACTGCATGCGATCGATCGGGGTCGCCGAACGAGCGCTCCAGCTGATGGCCGAGCGCGGGCTCAGCCGCGTGGCGTTCGGCCAGCCGATTGCCCGGCTCGGGAAGAACGTGGAACTGATCGCCAAGGCCCGGATCGAGATCGAGGCCATGCGGATGATGGTGCTGCGGGCGGCCAAGGCGATGGACGTGCTCGGCAACGCCGAGGCCCGCCTGTGGGTCAGCGCCGTGAAGGCGATGGTCCCAGAACGGGTCTGTCGGATCATCGACGAGGCGATCCAGGTGCACGGTGCGACCGGCCTCTCGAACTGGACGCCACTGGCGCAGATGTACGCCGGTCAACGATCGCTCCGGATCGCCGACGGGCCCGACGAGGTGCACTGGCACGTGGTCGGTCGGGCCGAGCTTGCCTTCCACGAGCGCCGTCTCGCGACGGCGGGTCGCGGAGAATAGCGACATGGCCTCCGATCACCGTGAGGCGGCGAGCCCGACCGGCGGTGCCCGCCCCAACATCATCTACGTCCTCGCCGACCAGCACCGGCACGACGCGATGTCGGGGGCGGGCCATCCCGTCGTCGTGACCCCAAACCTCGATCGGCTGGCCGCCGAGGGCACCCGCTTCGAGACGGCCTGGTGCCAGAGTCCCGTGTGCCAGTCGTCGCGGGCCTCCATCATCACGGGCCGCCACGTCCCGGGCCACGGCGTCAGCCGGAACTTCGTCAGGGACTTCGACCCGGCGTGGCCGACCTTCATGGGCGCACTGCGATCCGCCGGCTATGCGACCGCGAACGTCGGCAAGACGCACTACTTCACGCCCGCCCGTCCCGAACCCGACACAACGGTAGATCTCGCAGAGGCGCAGGGGGAGTTCGTCCGCTCGTTCGGCTTCGACCACGTGGTCGAGGAGTTCGACCGGTACCTGCATGTCTCCCCTCGCTTCTCGACCCCCTACACCCGGTTCCTGGACGAGGCCGGTGCGCTCGAAAGGTACCGGGAGGCGGTCAGGGCGGTGTTCCGGCTCACCCCCCGACACTGGGACGGCGTCGTGAGCCCGCTGCCCAAGGAACTCGATCTCACGTCCTTCCTCACCGATCAGGCGATCGACTGGATCGAGTCACAACAGCACCGCAACACGCCCTTCTTCCTGCAGCTCTCCTATGTCGCCCCCCACGTGCCACTGATGGGCGATCCAGAGTGGTCCGAGTACTACCAAGGCCTCGACATGCCCCCGAGGATCGCCGAACCGGTGGCGGCCTCGACTCCGGTCTGGGGCGCATACGTGGAGGCGCTCCGGCGGCACTCGAACAGCCATCTCTTGAGCGACGACTACGTCGCCCGCGGGGCCAGGCAGTACTTCGCGATGGTGTCGCTCATCGACGAGTGCGTGGGGCGGCTGCTCGGAGCGCTGGAGCGCACGGGCCAGCTGGCCGACACCTGGATCCTCTACAGCGCCGACCACGGCGAGATGCTCGGCGATCACGAGTTGATGGCAAAGATGAACTTTTACCGTCCTTCGGTCCAGGTCCCGGCGATCGTGCGCTCCCCCGAAGATGCATGCCGCTCGGCTCCGCATGTGACCGGGCCGATCGAGGCGGTCGACCTCAGCGCGACGATCCTCGACATCGCCGGCGTCCCCCAGCTGGAGCCCTGCGACGGTCGGTCGGTGCTCGCCCTCATGCGGGGCGAGCGCAGCGCGCAAAAGGAGGTCGTGGTCAGCGAGATCTCGGCCAACCTCGGCGGAGAACGGAACTTCGTCGCCCTTTGCGACGGCAAGGCCCGGGTCACCTTCGAACGAGCGACCGGTGAGCTGTGCGAGGTGTTCGATCTCTCGTCGGACCCCGACGAGCTGCACAACCTGGCACAGACTCCGGCGGGGATCGAAACCGCCTCGCGCCTCTCCGCCGCGCTAGAGGCGAGCGGCTCGGCCGCCTGACCCGCGTCGGGGCCCGGCCTACCTCGTCAAGGACCGTCCAGCTCGGCGAGCGCCGACTCGAACATCGCGAGGCCTTCTTCGGTCTCCTCAAGGGTGATGGTCAAAGGTGGCATCACGATGATCGTCGCGGGATCCAGGCTCACGTGGAGGTACAGGCCCTGGGCCCGACAGGCGCGAGCCATCGCACCACCCTGGCCGGGGGGAAGCTGCACGCCGTAGACAAGCCCACGGCCTCGGGTATCGAGGACCTTCTCGGGATGCCGCTCGCGGATGGCTGCGAGCCCCTGGCCCAGCCGATCAGCCACCAACCGCACGTGCCACGCAAGCAAGGGGTCGAGGTAGCGCTCGGCCGTGTACGCGGCGATAGCCGCCGCGATCTCGCCGCCCGAGAAGCTCGAGCGATGCACCGGGGGCCTCGAGTCAAAGGTGGCGTAGAGCTCCTCCGAACAGCTGAGCGCGCCGAGCGGGTAGTAACCGCCGGTCAGCCCCTTGCCGGTCACCATGACGTCGGGCACCACGCCGTGACGCTCGAAGGCCCAGAGGTCACCGGTGCGAAGGAGCCCTCCTTGTACTTCGTCGAAGATCAACATGGCGCCACGCTCGTCGCACAATTCGCGAACCGCCCGCAGGTAACCTTCGGGCTGCTCGAACACGCCTGTCGGCACCTGGATCGCTTCGATGCACACCGCGGCAACCGAGTCGTCCACGAGGGCGTCAAGCGATTCGATCGAACCGAAGGTTGCCTTTGGGATCATCCCCGCCATCGGCGTGTACAGCTCGGGACGAAGCGCAGGATCGTCCATCGCCAACGCGAAGCCGATCGCCCCGTAGTAGCCGCCGGTGAGCGAGACGAGGCCGCTCCGGCCGGTGCGTCGCTTGACCAGCTTGCAGGCAACCTCGAAGGCCTCCGACGCGCTGGGCGTGAAAAAACTCCGAGGAAGGGCATCGGGCAGCAGCTCAGCGAAGCGTGCTTCGCCTTCGAGTCGACGTTCCGAACGCATCGACCACAGACCCGTGTCGTGGGTGAGAACGATGTCCGCGATGGCCTGGGCCATCGCCCGGTCGCCGAAACCGAGGTTGAAAACGCCACCAGACACGTGCCAGGCCAGCAGGCGAAGGCCCTCCTCGTCGATCAGCCATGCACCGCGCCGGTCGTGTTGGGGCCAACCATGGCGGGAAGGGTTCGGAGCCTCGGTTGCGGTCATCGAACCACGACCGATCGGCCTCGTGGCCCCTGGACTATGCCAGTTGTCATGGTCCTGGTATAGGCCAAGCCCGAAGGCACGTCAAGGCCACCGGGGACATGCCTCGCTCAGTCCAACTGTGACTCGATCTCGAGCCGGTTCACCAGGCTGCCCGGCGCCTGGGCACCCGGCACCACCTCGACCGAGAAGACGACACCGGTGAACGGGAAGCTCCCGTGCGCGGCGTAACGGTTGGTCACTCGGCTTCGCCGGTCCCTCCCGAGATCCAGTCCCCCGCCTACTCGGGCGAAGGTGGGCGTCTTGTCCAGTTCGCACCACTCGGCACCGTCGAGGACGAGGCGAATGCGCCCCTCCCCCGATCCGAGCGCCCGGTGTTGCATCTCGAACACCACGACCTCTGACACCGGGACCGCCGTGGTGACCTCGAGCGCCTCCTCGGGCCAGCGCCCGAAGGCGAAGTGCAGTCCGCCGTCCAGCGCGTACAAAGAGAAGCCGGCCAGGACGTCGCCGAGAGCGAAGATGACGCCCTCGTCTCCAGATCCCAGGGAGAAGGTGGCCCGAAGGACGAAATCCCGGTCGGCGACAAGTGGTGCGATCGTCGAGACCGGCACGCTGGCCCCGGTTCGAAAGATTCTGGGAGTGGAGATCACTCGTTCCAGGAATGGCGGAATCGTGAGGTTGCGTCGAGGCCCGCGATTGTCGAGGGGGTAGACCCAGTTGGCCCGAGCCTCCTCGTCAAACCCCTTGACGAGCTCGGCCAACTTCGAGGGCTCCTGCGCCGCAAGATCCACAGTCTCGCTCGGATCGGCGGCAAGATCGAACAGCATCCAGTTGTCGAGATCCATCTCCCGGTCGGGTGGCTGAAGCGAGACGGCCTTCCAATCGCCGTCGATCAAGCCGCGATTGCCTTGGAGCTCGTAATGCTGCCGCCGGCGCCGTCCCTCCAGTGCTCGGCCGCGCAGGACCGCCGAGAAGCTTTGACCATCCATCGACCGAGTGTCATTGCCGCGGAACGACGAGGGGTAGGCGGCCCCCGCCAGCTCGAGCAGCGTCGGCATCAGGTCGGTGACGTGGACCCAATCCCGAACGATGCGTCCCCCGGTTCCAGTGCCGGCGGGCCAATGCACCACGAGGGGGACGCGGATCCCACCATTCATCGTTGTCCGCTTGAACATCCGGAACGGCGTGTTGCATGCCTCTGCCCAACCAGTCGGATACACCGGCATCGAATCCGGCCCACCGAGTCTGTCGGCCTCGAGCAACGCCAGCGCCGTCGCATCCGAATCACCACCAGCGCCGTATCGCCCTTCGAGGCGGTTCGGGCTTCCGTGGGGGCCTCCGGCGGCATTCGCCCCATTGTCGGAGGTGACGACGATCACGGTGTTGTCGAGAACACCCGCAGCGGAGAGAAAGTCCACAAGACGCCCGAGGTTGTGGTCGATTGACTCGACGATGCCCGCATAAAGCTCCATATACCGCGCACAGAGCTGCCGCTGCTCACTGGACAACGATTCCCAGTCGGGCACAGCGGGGGTGTGCGGGGGAATCCTGAACCGCTCATCGATGATGCCGAGCTGCCTTTGGCGCTCGAACCGTCGGCTTCGGATGACATCCCATCCATCGTCGTACTTGCCGCGATAACGAGGCCGGTCCCCACGAGGAACCTGTAACGGAACGTGCGGAGCATTCTCCGCGAGGTACAAGAAGAACGGCCGGTCCGGCTTGGAGCCAAGGTGATCCGTCACGTACGCGATTGCACGATCCGTCCAGGCGCGCGTCGTATAGAAGTCGTCGGGGTATTCATCCAGATCCACGAACTCGTCCCCCTCGACGAGATGAGAGGGCGTGAAGTAGCTGGACTCGGCGGCCAAGAACCCGAAGAACCGGTCGAACCCCCGATGGGTCGGCCACGATCGACGAACACCAGTCGGCGACGCCTGGTACGTCGGCGTGTTGTGCCACTTCCCGACGGCCATCGTTCCGTATCCATGAAGATGCAGCACCTCGGCGAGCGTGGGTGCATTGGGAGAGATCTCACCCGCCTGATAACCCGGGTAGCCAGGATTATTCGAGCTGAGCCATCCGGCACCCACCGAGTGCGGGTTCTTGCCGCTCAAAAGCGCGGCACGCGCCGGTGTGCACATTGGCACGGTCGTGTAGCCCGTGAAGGCAAGGCCCCTCCCCGCGAGGGCGTCGATCGAAGGGGTTTCCAATTCGGCGCCGAAACACCCAAAATCGGAGAACCCGAGATCATCAAGAAGAATGATGACGATATTCGGTGAATCATCAGGTGGGTGGCGCTCTTCGGGCCACCAGGGAGTCGAATCTTTCAGGGTATTACCGATGCGCCCACCGAACGATCTGTAGTCCGCTAGATCCACCGATGTAGAAACCTCATAGGCATTTGCCACGTCGCTACTGGTCTCCCTCTCTTTGGGTCGATTCCTCGGTTTTCCACTTCGGTTCAGCCCACCCTAAGGCCGCGTCCCGCTCCCATACCCAGTTGACAAGGATCTCCCGGTCGACTCGGCGCCATGGGGCCTGGTCTATCCCAAGGCTAACATCAAACCGCCACACGAGGCCGAATGGACGCCTTCCCCGCATCACGCTCGCGGGAAGCCGAGTGGTACGGGTTGGTGGTTTTAGCTCATATTCGTGAGCCAACGTTCAGCGATCATGCGGTAAGAACCTGATCGGTGGCGGCTGATCCATTGCGTAAGCAACTCGCCGTGGGGGCATGCATCGTCGGTCAGCGTGGGAACGCGATACCCGGAGCACCGCCATGATGTCCCCGGCTCGACACCGACAAAACCCTAAATCCACGGGCTCGAGACCTACAATGCACCCCCGATGACCTCGCCCGACCCGTCAGGACGTCTGGCGCCGATGTGGCCATCCATGCGAATCGCAGAGGAACTCGCGGGGCAGTACGAGGGACAACCAGCCGATACGCCGCTGCCCTCCGAGCGCCTGCTGGCAAAGCACTTTGGGGTCCAGAGGCCCACCGTCCGGGTTGCATTGGAACACCTGGCGCAGCGAGGCACGATTTACCGGCGTGAGCGATCGGGTTGGTTCGTCAATCGGCCCCGTATCCGCTACAACCCCTTGGTCCCTCCCGTCGCCCCGAGCGACCGGCGCCATGTCGAAGTCGTCACAACGGATCCCGAGGGACAACCGCCTCCGCCCTACCCCAACCTCGCCTTCTTGGCCTTGCGGAAGTACTTCTTGGACGGCCGTCTGATCGTGGCCGAGCATCTCTATCTCCGTCCGGATCTCGTCGAAGCCCTCGCTGGAACCGACCTCACTCGGCGGGTCGTCGACTACCTCGCCGATCTCGGTCAGCGATGTGGAGTGGACGTGACACACGATCGGTTGGATCTGGTACCCGCGGTGGTCGGTTCCGAGCTCGCCGCGACCCTGGAGATGCCGTCGCGCTCCTCGATGCTCGAGATCACCCGCGTGCACTACAGCGGGAAAGAGGTGATCGGCGTCGACCTGGAACATTGGCGGTCAGATGTGGTCACCGTCACCATCGACACGCGGTATACGTCCTGACGTCGCGCCCGCCACGTGCTCGCGGTCCGCAAGAGCCCCGTTTTCTCGCGTATCAGCTTGTGCGACAGTCGCCCGCTTGACACAAACGGCGTGTCTGGTATAGACCATCCCGAGTACAAGTACGGGCGGAGGTAGCAGGACAATATGACGTCGTCGAAGCCGAACATTGTCTTTATGCTCCTCGACAATCTGGGGTTCGGTGACCCGGGTTGCTATGGCGGCGGCGTAGTGCGGATGGCCCCGACACCCAGAGTCGATGCCCTGGCCGCTCAGGGCCTCCGGTTGACCAACTTCAATGTCGAACACGCCTGCACCCCGACTCGGGCCGCCCTGATGACCGGTCGGCTGCCGGTTCGCAGCGGTTGCGACAGGGTCCGCATCGGCGTCAAGAATGGGCTGGCACCCTGGGAATACACGATGGCGAACATGCTTGCCGACGTGGGCTACTCGACCGCGGTCTATGGCAAGTGGCACCTCGGGAACGTCCCCGATCGGCACCCAACCGCCCTCGGGTTCGATGAGTGGTACGGCATCCAGGACAGTACCGATCCGGTCTTCGACTTCTTCAATGCCGATCGTGGCATTTTCGTCAGGGAAACCAAGGTCTGGGAAGGACGCGCCGGGAGCCCCGCCGCTCCAATCAGTGACTACGACCCCGAGCATCGGGCGTTGATGGACGGGGAGATCACCGACCGGGCTTGCCGGTATATCGAAGAACATGCTGGTGGCGATAAGCCTTTTTTCCTGTACATCCCATTCACGATGATTCATCACCCGGCGCTTCCCCATCCCGACTTTGCGGGTGTTTCAGGCAACGGGCCGTTCGCCGACTGCATGTACGAGGTGGACAGCTACACCGGCCGCGTCATCGACGCGGTCGACGCTGCTGGCATCGGCGAGGACACGGTCATCGTCTGGGCGAGTGACAACGGGCCGCCATCTCACGGGACCCTCGGACCCCAAGGAGATCCCGGGCCATTCAGAGGCTGCCTCGGTACCGCCTACGAGGGACAGATGCGTGTGCCATGCATCATCCGGTGGCCTCAGCGCGTCGCCGCTGGCCAGGTGAGCAATGACATCGTCTCGATCCTCGACTTCTACGCGACCTTCGCTGCAATCGCCGGCGGAAAGGTACCGACGGATCGGGCCATCGACTCGATGGACATCACCCCCCTGCTCGAAGGTGGTCGTTCGCCGCGGGAATGGATCATCGCGTTCGTCGGGAACACGCTTGCAGCGATCAAGTGGCACCAGTACAAGGTCCACTACGTCGAGTATGGAACCACGCCCGGCAAGCGCTACAAGATCGACCTCGAGTTCCCGCAGCTTTACAACGTCGCCGCCGACCCGAAGGAAGAGTGGGACATCTTCGGCACCAACCTGTGGATCTCCGAGGTCACGCATCACATCGTCCACGACTACCGGGAAAGCGTGAAGCGGTTTCCCCATGTACCTCTCGGTGGAGACGGGCCGGCGCCGGTGCGCCAGCGCTGAGCACCCGGTTCACCGGGGCGGGCCCGGTCGGGCCAGGTGACTCAGCTCGTCGCCAGGGGAAAGTGACACGCCACTCGATGGCCCGCCGAGAGTATCCGAAGTTCGGGCACCTCTTCGGCACACCGTTCCTGGGCGTACGGGCATCGAGTGCGGAACCGGCAACCACTCGGTGGATTGAACGGCGACGGGATCTCTCCGGCATCCGAGCGGTCGGGCGCCGTCGCCGTTTCGCTCACCGCTGCGAGCAGCGATGCCGTATAGGGATGTGCCGGGCTCCGATAGATCACGTCGCTTCGACCGTGCTCGCAAAGACGCCCCAGGTACATCACCCCCACCCAGTCGCTCACGTGCTTTACGACCGTGAGATCGTGGGCGATGAAGAGGTACGTCAGACCAAGTTCCTGGCGTAGGTCTTCGAGCAGGTTCAAGATTTGCGCGCGAATCGAGACGTCGAGCGACGAGACCGCCTCGTCACAGATGACGAGCGAGGGCGAAAGGGCGAGCGCACGAGCGATCCCAACCCGTTGGGCCTGCCCTCCCGAAAGGTTGCCCGGCTTGCGATCGCCGTATTGCTTCGGGTCCAGTCCGACGACGCTCAGAAGCTCGTCAACCCTCGCCGCTCGCTCCGTGCGAGTGCCCATATGGTTGACTCGCAATGGCTCGGCGACCAGGTCCCGCACCTTCCAGCGCGGATCGAGCGACGAATAGGGGTCCTGGAAGACCATTTGCACCTCGCGCCGGGCCTTGCGCAGCGACTGCCCGTGCAGCGCCGTCATGTTCACCCCTCGCAGGAGGACCTCGCCGCGGGTCGGCCTCGGAGCCTGGATGATGACCCGGGCGGTCGTCGACTTCCCGCACCCACTCTCTCCAACCAGCCCGAGCGTCTCGCCCTCGTGCACGCTGAAGGAGACATCCGAAACGGCCGAAAGTGGAACCCGGTGACCCGGCACGTGGAACTCCTTGGAGACGCCACGTAGCTCGAGCAGTGGGGCTCCGGCATCCGCTGCATTGTTCGCATTGCTCATGACTGCACTCCGAGGGGATACCAGCACGCCCAACGGTGCCCAGGTTCACCCTCGGTCAGAGGTGGGGTGGTCGAGCACCGATCGACGGCCCGGGGACAGCGCGGTGCGAAGGCGCAACCCGGCGATGGCATCGACGGGTCGGGAGGTGCTCCCTCGATGCTCGCAAGTCGGGAGTGTGAGAGCGCGTCGATTCTCGGGATGGCATCCATCAGGGCCTGCGTGTACGGCATGCGGATCGCGCTCATGAGCGAAGCGGTGGGTGCCGCCTCGACAATACGTCCCCCATACATCACCGCCAGATCATCGGTGTGCCGCGCTGCGATGCCGAGGTCGTGGGTGATGAGGACCACTCCCATGCCATAGCGCTCTTTCAGGTCATCGAGGAGGCGGAGAATCTGGGTCTGGGTAGTCACGTCCAGCGCGGTGGTCGGCTCGTCGGCGAAGAGCACCGACGGCCGGGCCGAGAGCGCCATGGCGATCATGACCCGTTGACGCATGCCTCCCGAGAGTTGGTGCGGATAGTCGCTGGCCCGTCGCTCGGGGTCCGGGACTCGGACCGAGCGGAGCAGGTCGATGGCAGTCGACCAGGCCGCCTTTCGACCCACCCGGTGGTGGTGACGAACGGCTTCGGCGACTTGGCTCCCGACACGCATCGTTGGATTGAGCGAGCTCATGGGGTCCTGGAACACCATGGCCATCTTGACGCCCCGCCGTCGTCGCAGCTGATCCTCGGGCATGCCGACCAGCTCTTCGCCGTCGAGCCGGACCGACCCCGAAATCGTGGCCGAATGACCGAGCAGGCCCATGATCGCGCGCACCGTCACCGACTTTCCGGATCCCGACTCCCCCACGATCCCGAGCGTCTTTCCGGGCCTTACCCGCAGCGACACGTCGTTGACTGCGTGCACCTCTTTCGCTCTCACGTTGAACGTGACGCGCAGGTGCTCGAGAACGAGCGCCGCGTCGGTGTCGACCGTCGACACCACCTTGCCTTCGGTCGAGGTCACCACAGCTCCCCACCGCTGAAACGGGAGCGAATCCCGTCTCCCAGCATGTTGAGCGAAGTGATCGCGACGAACAAGAAGGCGCCGGGCACGAGCGCCATCTGTGGGGCAACCGTGAGGTAGGCCTTGCCGTCGGCAATCATCGCCCCCCAGCTCGCCTGGGGTGGGCGGATGCCGAGGCCCAGGAAGCTGAGCGAGGCTTCGACGATCATGGCCACACCAATGGTGAGGAGTCCATAGGTCATCAGGCGACCCCAGATATTGGGCAGCACGTGGCGGAAGATGAGGTGGGTCTTGCCCGCTCCGCTGAGCTCTCCGGCAAGAAGGAATTCTCGCTCCTTGAATTGCATGGTGCCGGACCGGGCAACCCGCGCGTAGGAGGGAACGGTGAAGAACGCGATCGCCAAGATCACATTGCGTTCGCTCGGTCCGAGATAGGTCGCGACGGTGAGCGCAAGGATCAGCGATGGGAACGCAAGCAGGATGTCGAGCACGCGCATGATGACCGAGTCGAGCCATCCCCCAGTGAACCCCGACACCATCCCGAGGAGCCCGCCGAGGCCGAGGCCGATCGCGACCGACGAGATGCCGACCACGAAGGAGGTTTGCCCCCCATAGAGCGACCGGCTGAGCAGGTCGCGGCCGAGCTCGTCGGTTCCGAATAGGTGCCCGGGCGCACCGAGGCCCACGTGGGGGACACCGAGGTTCACAACGTTGGGCCCCGGCACACCGAAGATCTGGGGCCCGAGAAAGCAGGCGCCGAGGAGGAGCACGAGCACGGTGCCGGGGATCCACAGCGCCCAGTCGAGGTGCCGGGGACGCCCAATTGTGAGGAGCCCACTACGACGCCCCTCGAGCGCGACGACCTCATCCATCGGTGCTTGCCCTGCGGATTCGGGGATCCAACGCTGAGTAGAGCATGTCAACGCCGAGGTTGATCACCACGAAGGCCACCGCCACGAATACGACGATTCCCTGGACGACCGTGATATCTCGTTCGGTGATCGAGTTGATCAGGAGGTTCCCGACGCCCGGGAGCGCGAAGAGCACCTCGACGATGACTGCACCACTGATCAGCTTTCCGATGTTCACACCGACCACGGTGATGAGCACGAAGAGAGAATTGCGAAGGACGTGCACGAAGACGATCCTCGAGCGCGGCAAACCCTTGGCTCGGGCGGTCGTGACGTAGTCCTCACGCATCTGCTCCAACATGTCGCCGCGGAGGATCCGCATATGCACCGCGAATTCCCCGATTCCGAGCGTTGCTGCCGGAAGGATCACGGTTCGGAGGTTGCCGGTGAAGCTCTGGGTCAGCGGGATCCAACCGGTGGCCGGAAGCCAGTGAAGGTCGACCGAGACGATGAGGATGAGCAGGATCCCGAAGAGAAAGGGCGGAGCGGAGATCCCACCGAATGCGAGCAGGCTGAGGAACCGGTCCACCCAGGGGTTACGAATCACGACGGCGAACAGCGCGAACGTCACCGCGAAGATGAGCGCGACGATCTGCGCGACGAGGATGACCTCGAGGGTCACCGGGATGGCCTGACCGATCAAGCTCGACACGCTCGCATGGCTGAGGAGCGAGTCCCCGAGGTTCCCCTGCACCGCCTGGGTCAACCAGTGCCAGTAGCGATCCCACAGCGGTTGGGTCAGCCCGTCCTGGCGGTCCACGATCCGGATCTGCTTGGGGGTCGCGCCCGGGCCGAGGATCGCCAGGGCGACATTTCCCGGGAGCAGATTGAGAAGCACGAACGTGAGCATGCTCACGCCAAGCAGCACCGGGATCGCGTGCAGCAGCCTCCGAGCGACTGTTCCGAGGATCATCGCAGCAGGTTCGGCACGCTGATCGCGTGGCCGATCAGCTCATCCACGCCCCTGCCAGCTGCATGTAGTTGTTGGCGAGGTTCGGCACGCCGTGGAGCGTACTGACCGACACCCGCCACCAGTCGGCGGCCGACAAGTAGTCACGGGGTGCGTCCAGTGCGAGCTGTTGGGCCAGTTCGGCAAAGATCTTCTTGCGTAGCGACTGGGAGGTCGCGGCCCGCTCCTGGAAGAGGTAGGCGTCGACGGTCTGGTCGTTGACCTGCGAGGAGTTGGTCGGGCTGCCGGACAGGAAGAAGATGAAGACGTTCTGATCGGGCTCGTACCCGCCGGCCCAGCGATACAGCATGGCCTGGTAGTTCCCCTTGTCGGATGCCTGGATCAGGGCCACGTTCTGCAGCACGCTGATCTGGGCGTGGATGCCGGCCTGGGCCCACTGGCTCTGGAGCGCCTCGGCCTCGGACAAGGCAATGGGGTCGTTCGCCCTGATGGTGAGGGTGAACGACAGCCCGCCGAGCTGGCCCACCAGGGCCTTGGCCTTGTTGAGGTTGTACGTCTGGTACCCCTTCACCTTGCCCGGATATGCCCAGGACTGCGGCGTGAACGGCGACTCGATTCCGGTGGTGTACTTCCCGTTGAAGAGGGCCTGGTTGATCTGGTTCGGATTCGTCGCGTAGTTGATCGCTTCGCGGGCGAGCACGTTGTTCAGCGGAGCGACCTGGGTCTGGAACTGCACGTAGTTGGTGCCGACTCCGCCGAGGTCAGTGACCGTGAACTGCGGATTTGACTGGACCGCCGAGAGTTGGGCCGGGTTGACGTCCTCGTCGTCCTGGATCACGCCCGATTGCAAGCTGCTGAGCCTCGTGTTGGCGTCCGTCATCACCTTGAAGGTGACGCTGCTCAGGTAGGGCTCGGGCTTGTCCCAATAGCCGCTCCATGCGTTGAGGGTCGCCGAGTTGCCGGCCACCACCGTGCCGAGCTTGAAGGGGCCCGCTCCGACCGGGTGCAGCCCGTAGTTTGCGCCCTCGGATTGGGCGGCCGTGGGCGACACCATCATCCCGGGAGGGCCGGCCAAGACCGAGGGGAAGGTCGAGTCCGGGGTGGAGAGCTGCACCGTGATCTTGTTCGCCCCGCTGGCCGTGGCCGACTTGATTTCCTCGACCGAGGAATAGCACAGGCAATCGTTAGCCGGGTTGCTCACCCGCTCGAGGTTGTAGACCACCGCCGCGGCGTTCAGCGGAGTCCCGTCTTGGAACTTGAGGCCCTTGCGCAGGGTGATGACCCAAGTCTTGTCGCCGTTTTCGCCCTTCAGGTTGGTGGCCAGATCGGGAAGGACCTTCCCGCCGTCCCCGATTTGCATGAGCGAGCCGTAGAGCGACTCGTCGACGTCGTAGGAGACGAAGTTGTTCTGCTGCAGCGGATCGAAGTTCGTCCATGCCGCCTCCACGCCGATCGAGAGGTTGCCACCCTTCTTCGGCTTGGCCGAGTGCTTCGCGGCCACCGCCGGGCCGGCGGTGGCTACCGCGACCCCGGCCACGAGCGCAAAGACCGCCCCAATCATCGAGAGCTTCGCGAGGCCAATGCGCCGCATTTTCCCCTCCTGTGGTGTGTTTGTTCGTCGCACCGCAGCCCTGGACCGCTCCGCTCGTCGAGGTTCTCGACTTACGGTGGCCGGCCCCCCGGGACCATCGGTGTGCTACCTGAATTTACGAACAGGTAGGAAGATCAACATTTCGTTAGAACTGTAGGACATTCGTTATATCCTGGTCAAGACCAGTTGGCCGCGCTAGGCATGAATCCGGCGTGTTTCGACCGCCGCGGGCCCCTTTGACCGGGGTCAGGTTCCGGCGGCCACGCCGATCGCCCCGGTCCGGCGGAGCTGGTCCACCACGTCCTCCCCCACACCGAGCTCGGTGAGGACCTCCACCGTGTGCGCACCGAGGTCGGGAGGGGCGCCGCCAGGTCGCAACGCCGAATCGGACATCCGCAATGGCGGCCCGACCGTCCGCAATCGGCCAACGCGCTGATGGTCGGTCGAGATGAGGAATTCGTTCGCTTCGACCTGTGGATCGTCGAAGATCTGTTCTTGGAGTTGGAGTGGGCAAACCGGGATCTCGGCCGTCTCGAGCGTCGCCAACCACTGGGCGGTGGTTTTCGACGCGAATGCCTCCTTGGCACCGGCCCCGGCACCGTTGGCCGCCGCGGCCTCGTCGACCAGGCTCCTGAGGCGCCTGCGGGCCTTCTCTCCGAACCCGCCGACGGCCATGTAGCCGTCGGCCGTCCGCACCAGTCCGTAGTACGTGTTCGGAGGCTCGCCGCGTGCCTGGCGACGCCGATCCATCACCTCTTCCCAGGTGCGTCCTTCCGCGAATGCGTCGCGCAGCCAACGGGTCAGGTCCCCGCGCCAATCGTCGTCGGACTCGACCGAGATCAGATGGTTGTTCTGGAGAAGCAGCGCCGCTTGCAGCAGGGCGGTGTCGAGGCGCTGGCCCCGGCCTGTCCGCTCGCGGTGGAAGAGCGCCGCGGCCACCCCGAAGGACAACAGCAGAGCGGCCGTGTAGTCGATGATCGGTTCGGCGTGCGCCACCGGGGCGGTGAACCCGTCCTGACACAGGCCCGAGTAGGCCTGCACCGCGATGTCCACCCCCACCATCGAGGCTCGTGGCCCCTCGGACCCGAACGCCGTGTTCGCCGCATAGATCACCCGGGGATTGAGGTTGGAGAGGGTGTCGTAGTCCAGACCCAGGCGTTCGGCCCCGCCGGGCCGGAAGTTCGCCAGCACGACGTCGGCGCTGGAGAGCAGACGCTCGAGCACCTCTCGCACCTCGGGTCGTGACAGGTCGATGCTGATCGAACGCTTGCCCCGGTTCTTGTTCAGGAACTGACGGCTGTCGCCGGTGGACAACATGGCGTTCGTGCGCGACGGGTCGCCCGTCAACGGCTCCACCTTGATCACGTCGGCCCCGGCATCCGCGAGCAACTGGCCACAGAACGGCACGGCGATCAGCTGTCCGAACTCCACGACACGAATGCCCGAGAAGGGCCCTGAGACGCTGCTCGTCATCGTGCCGCCCCCTCGAGGCTGGAGGACATGTGGGCCTCGGCTACTCGCCAGGCCCCCAGGGCGGCCTCTTCGGCCGGGTAGTCGAAGCTCCCCCCGAAGGCGGGCGAGATGTCCTCCCCACCGTGCTCGGCCAGCCATCGGGCCGTGCGTCGGGTCGCCTCTTCGGTTCCGACCACGTCGGTGTACCCGAGCACGTGGCGGGCGGCGCCAAGGTCGAGCACGAGCGAAGACTTCTCCGCCAACGGATAGACGCCCCGGCACCACTGCGCGGGGACCCCGATCAAATCCATCTCTGCCTCCAGTTCCTCGATGATGACCCTGGCCACGTGGCGGGCGCTCAGAACCGCCTCGTCGCCCGCGTTGAACGCCCGGCCGGCGGCATCGGGCACGGTCGCCGCCAGGACCACGAGCCGGGCGACGTTGTCGCAGAACCCGCGTTGGAAATAGGTCGCCCCATCGTGGGGCATGAGCATGAAGGTTCGGCCGTCCAGCACGCGGCGCACCACCGCCCACTCGTGGGCGAGGGGCGCCCGGGGCCCGTAGATGCCCGGGTAGCGCACGATCACGGCCTCGAAGTCACCCTCCGCATGCTGCTCGAAGAGTTGATCCTCCCCCGCAGCGACCCGTCCGGTGTAGCCGCCCGCGTCGTACTGACGAGGCGCGTCCTCCCGGACCGGGAGCGGCACCTCGCCGTTCGGGGTGGGCCGCATGGTGCCGGCGTAGACCGGCTGGCCGGTCACCCCCACGAGGCGCCCGGTACGTCCGGCGAGCAGGCGTGCCAGGACCCTCAGGCGTCCCGAGGTGCAGACGGCCACGTCGAACTCGCGGCCCGAGAGGACGGCAGTGGCGTCCGCCTCGTCGCGCGGGTCACCGAGCAGCACCTCGACCGGCCCGTCGAAGGTGGCCGGATGCGCCCCGGTGTGGAAGATCGATACTCGGCGTCCGAGGGCGAGGAGCCCGTTGACGATCGGCACCCCGGTCGGGCCGGTGCCCCCGACGACGAGCACGCGGGTCTGGGCGTCGCTCACCTGGGACCGGCTTCCGCCAGGGTGGCCTCGGCCTCGTCGACAAGGCTGCTCATCGTCTCGGCGACGGTCCTCGGCGCGTGAAGGTAGGCCACGCTCTGCCCCGCCGGTGTGTGCATGAGCGGCTCAACCCGGTGCCGGTGGATGGCACCGAGCACGTCACCGACCAGGATGTCCTGATAGGGCATGGAGAGTGGCGTCGGCGCGGCCGCCCCCGACCATTCGTCGCTCCATGCGGTGCGGATCTGGCGCAGGGGTTTCCCGCTGTTCGCACGCGAGATCAGGGTGTCGTCGGAGCCCGCTGCGAACAGCTTGGCCTGCACGATGGGATCCATGTCCGCCTCGACACATCCCAGCCACACGGTGCCGGTCCAGACCCCCTGTGCGCCGAGCATGAGCGCCGCCGCCACGTGGCGCCCGGTCGCGACGCCGCCGGCTGCGATCACCGGGACCGGGGCCACTGCGTCGACCACCTGGGGCACGAGCGAGAAGGTGCCGATTTGCCCGGTGTGGGCCCCGGCGTCGTATCCCTGGGCCACCACGAGATCGGCCCCGGCGTCGACGGCTCGCCGTGCGTGGTCCGGCTTGCCGACGAGTGAGACGACCGTCTTGCCCTCGCGCTTTGCCCGGGCCACCACGGCCGGTGGGCTCCCGATGCCCATCGCGAACATGTTCACGTCCGAGCGAAGGACGGCGTCGATCTGCGCTGTCGCAACCTCTTCGGAACGAACGAAGCGGGACCGCATGCCCGGCTCATTGTCGCTGTCGGGGATCCCGTAGCGCGCTCGGAGGTCGCGTACGAACTGCCGGTGCTCCTCGGGGATGCGGGCCTCGATCTGGTCTCGGTCGTTGTCCTCGGGCATGCCCTTGGGTAGGACCAGGTCAACGCCGAAGGGGCGCCCACCCACGCGCTCGCGGATCTCGGAGAGTTCGGCCTCGATCTCCTCGGGGAAGCGACGGGTCGCGCCATAGACCCCGACACCTCCGGCGAGACATACCTCGACGACGACGTCGACGCTGTGGGCGAACGCGAAGATCGCGTGTTCACAGCCGATCCGACGCGATAGCTCTGTGCTCAGCGACATCAGCCAATCCTCCCGTGCAGGTAACTACTGCTGTCCGATCGCGGCCCGTTGGGCGGCGTCCCGGTCGTCGGCGGGCCCGCGGCCGTGCACCTCGAGGACGACCCGCTTGATCGTGCCGGTGAACGCGAAGGGACTCTCGTAGGCCGGACTGACCGGCGTCTGGGTGTCCTGCCCGCAGTCCATCGGCTCGAGGCCCGTCGTCACCGGACAGGTCCTCGGCACGTGGGCTCGACCGACCTCGACCCCGTCCACCGTGAGGGTGGCGTCGCCGGTCAGGCGCCCGGTGAGCTCGAAGTGCATCGCGACCGTGCAGGCCCCGAGCGGGAGCTCGATTTCGGAGGTGACGACCGTTCGTTCGAGCTCGACGTAGTTGTACTCGTAGACAAGTCGGTTGTCCTTCACATAGAGCGTCCAGCCGGCGAACCGGCCGCCGACGGCCAGCAGGACCCCCTCGTCGCCGGCGTCCTCCCGCAGGATCTCGGCGATGATCGTGTGGCTGCGATTCCTGGTCGGACCGGCCGCCTGGGGATGGATGCCCGACATCCCCTGGTGATAGACGAACCGGCTCGGCCCGGGCCGCCGAAGGCTCCGACCCACGCCGCGATCGTCGAGGGGCAAGACGTTGTGGCGGCCGGCCTCCACCCACCAGCGGTCGATGAGCTCCTCGACCTTCTCGGGATGCGTCGAGGCCAGGTCGTTGAGCTCCGAGAAATCCTCGTCGATGTGGTACAGCTCCCAGCGATCCTCGTCAAAGGGCGCCGGTCGCACGACGTGCACGTCGCGCTGGTGGCAGGCGACCGCCTTCCATCCGTCGACCCAGATCGCCCGGTTGCCGAACATCTCGTAGTACTGCGGACCCCGGCGCGTCGGGGCGTCGGGCTCGGAGAACGTGTATTGGAAGCTCGTCCCCTCGATCGGTAGCTGCGGCTCACCATTGACGACCTCGGGCGCCTCGATCCCGAGCGCCTCGAGAATGGTGGGCACGACGTCGGTGACGTGGTGGTACTGCCGGCGGATGGCGCCGGGATCGGCGATGCGGGCCGGCCAGCGGACGATGAGCGGGTCTCGCACGCCGCCCGCGTGCACCCAGCGCTTGTACCACTGGAAGGGGGTGTTGCCAACCTGGGCCCAGCCGATTGGATAGTGATTGAAGCTGGTGGGCCCGCCGATCTCGTCGATGCGGGCGAGGTTCGCCTCCATGGTCGCCTCGATGCCGTTGAAGAACATCCACTCGCTCAAGAGACCGTGGTCGCCCCCCTCCGCGCTCGCACCATTGTCCGAGAGGAGCACGACCATCGTGTCGTCGAGGACCTCGAGTTCTCCAAGGAAGGCGATGAGACGGCCGATCTGCTCATCTGTGTGGGTGAGGAAGCCTGCGTACACCTCCATCATCCGCGCATAGAGCCGCCGGGCGTCGGCTGAGAGGTCCTCCCATGCCGGGACGGCCTTGTCGCGCGGGGCGAGCCGGGCACTGGAGGGCGCGATGCCGAGCTCGCGTTGGCGTGCGAACCATTCTTCGCGCGTGGCATCCCAGCCCTTGGCGTAGCGACCGGCGTAACGCTCGATGTACTCGGGGGCCACGTGGTGCGGAGCGTGCCCCGCGCCGAAGGCGACGTATGAGAAGAACCGCTTGCCCTGGGCCGCCGACTGCTGGTCTCGGATGAACGCGATCGCGTGGTCGACGATGTCCGCCGAGAGGTGGTACCCCTCCTCGGGGGTCCGCGGGGGATCGACCCGGTGGTTGTCCGAAACCAGGTCCGGATGCCATTGGTTGTTGTCGCCGCCGAGGAAGCCGTAGTAGCGGTCGAATCCCCTTCCAAGTGGCCAGTGGTCGAAGGGACCGGCCATCGTCTGGTGGTCTGCCGTCACGAGATGCCACTTCCCGGTGGCAAAGGCGTTGTAGCCGTGCGGCGCCAGCATCTCTTGGAGCATCGCGGCCTTCTTGGTGACAAAGCCGCGGCTGTTCGGATAGCCGTTTGCGTGCTCGGCGATCGACGCCATCCCCACGGTGTGGTGGTTGCGCCCGGTCAAGAGGCACGCCCGTGTCGGCGAGCACAACGTGGTCGTGTGGAAGTTGTTGTAGCGCAGACCCTCGGCCGCCAGCCGGTCCATGTGCGGGGTATCGATGTCCGACCCGAAGCAGCCGAGCTGTGAGAACCCGACATCGTCGAGCACGATCATGACGATGTTGGGCGCGCCGTCCGGCGCGCTCGGGTCCGGCGGCCACCAGGGCACCGAGTCGGTCCAGGTAGTTCCGATCCTGCCCCCGAAGTGTGGTTCGGTCATCGACATCGAGATTCCGTCCTTCCGCCCGTCAACTGCGCACCTGTGAGTCGGCGCCCTGGGACACGCCCGGCGCCTTCGTGGCAGCCGCAGGGCGGGTCCGACCCTCCCAATACGGATCGCGAAGCTTGTGCTTCTTCAACTTCCCCGACGCCTCCCGTGGGAGCTCGTCGAGCACGTCGATCGCCCGCGGGCATTTGAACCCGGCCAGCCGTCCCCGGCACCACTCGATGAGCTCCGAGGGCTGGGCCGTGCTACCCGCGCTGAGCGTCACGGCGGCGTGCACCGCCTCGCCCCACTCCTCGTCGGGGATCCCGAAGACCGCGCAGTCCTCGACCGCCGGGTGCTCCGACAACGTTGCCTCGACCTCGGCCGGGTAGATGTTGACGCCGCCCGAGATGATGAGGTCCACGCCCCGGTCGCTCAGAAAGACGAATCCGTCCTCGTCGAGCCAGCCGACGTCGTTCACGGTGAAGCGGCCGTCGGCCAGGCGGCTCGACCGGGTCTTATCGGGGTCCCCGAGGTATTCGGGCGCGCCGTCCGCTCGGCGGAAGTACAGGGTCCCCGCCTCCCCCACCGGGAGGTCTTCGCCGTTCTCCCCGACGACCGACACCTCGAGCATCGGGTGGGGCCGACCGACCGTGCCGGGATGCGCGAGCCATTCCTCGCTCGTGGCCTTGAGCGGCCCGGTGCCCTCGCTCGAGCCGAAGTACTCGACGATCACGGGCCCGAACCACTCGATCATCGCCCGCTTGGCCCACGCGGGGCACGGGGCGGCGCCATGACACACCGTGCGCAGCGAGGACACGTCGGTTCGCTCCCGGATCTCCTCGGGGAGCCGCAGCATTCGCACGAACTGGGTCGGGACCATGTGGGTGCTCGTGATCCGATGGCGATCGATGAGATCGAGCGCGTCAGCCGCGTCGAATCGCTCCATGAGCACCGCCGCCTGTCCATGAGTGAGCCCGAACATCAGGTGTCCGGGCGGTGCTGCGTGGTAGAGCGGACACGCCACCAGGTGCGCCCCCCCGTCCTCGTAGCCGTAGAAGTCGCCGGTCCGGCGGTAGCGGTCGATCACCGACTCGACCGAGCCGCCCTGGTCGGAGCGGAGAATGCCCTTGGGTCGGCCAGTGGTGCCCGAGCTATAGAGGATGACCCCGCCGCCCGGCCCCTCGGCGGGCGGCTCGCTCGATTGGGCCGCCAGCAACTCGTCGAAGCTCGAGCCGGCGACGAGCACAGTCGGTACCCCGGCCGCGGCTGCGGCCTCCCGGCCTACCGCCTCGTCCTCGGGATCGGTGACCAGGACCTGCGCACCGCTGTCCTTCAAGATATAGGCGACCTCGGGAGCGGTCAGGTGCCAGTTGAGCGGGACGAGCCGGGTCCCCGCCCACACGTTGGCGAGCAGGGTCTGCACCCACTCGATGCGGTTGCGGGCGAGCACCGCTACCACGCCGCCCGGCTCGAGCAGCTGGCGGAGGCCGTTGGCAGCCCGGATGCCGGACTCCTCAAGCTCGGCCCACGTCCACGAGCCCCTCGGCGAGATCACGGCGACCGCCTCGGGGTCGCTGGCCGTCCGTTCGAAGAGGAACTTGGGCGCCATCATGTCCTCCGGTGTTCGGTGCCGGCGTGCGCACATTCCGTGGACGCCCGCGCAACATTGCTGGTGTGGTGCATTCTCGGTCGGACTCCCGTGGTCAAGACGATGGTGGTGAGGTGTCGGCCTTGGGTCGGAGACCTTCGAGCATCCGTACGAACACTCGCTCCGCCTCGTTGTCGAGTTCGTCGGGGGGCAGGCCGAACTCCGCGATGTAGTTGTCCCGGAAGATGCAGTAACCGAGCTGCGCCGACATTGAGACCGCGTGGATCGCCGCCGCGTTCAGCTCGGGGTCGATCTCACCGCTCTCCTGATAGCGCACGAGGTCCCGCAGGGCGTCGGCCAGCGTGGGGAACACCTGGAGCTCGTCGTCTCCATCAAGCACCAAGAGGGCCTCGACCCGGGCGAAGACGGGGTCCTCGATCGCAGCTCGGAACACGAGGCGCCGCCGCTCGACGAAGGGAAGAGTCCGGACCAACCGGAGCATCCGTTGGCGACTTTCCCGCAGCGTGCGGAGCGCGGCGCGCATCAACGCTCGGCGCGAACCGAAGTACTGGTACACGAGGGCACGGTTGAGGCCGGCTTCGGATGCGACCTCCCGCAAACTGATCCCGGCCAGAATGCCGTCGCGGGCGACCAGTCGAAGCGCCGCCGCCTCGAGGGCACCCTCTGTAGCCCGACGGTCCCGGGTGCTCCGCCGCTCGGGAACACCCGGGTGGCTCAGAGCGTCGAGCGGGCCGGAGTGGGGCTTCGGCGTCCCCTCAGCCGACGGAGGCGGATGGTCGGGGACAGTCTGCTTCTCGTCCTCCGCCACGATGTCCACCCCCACAGTCTCATCATATTGTTAGCTCAACTCTCACCTTGACACAACGGTCGAGCTCACCTGCCGCCTGCGAACCATGGATGGGTCGATCTCGGCAGACCACCTCGGCCAGACCTGGTCCGCTCCTCTGGTGCCAGCGCGCCGAGGAACACCGGTGCGACATCATGGCGATTGCGAGCACGGCCATGCCGGTAGCAAGGCGGGCCCGACCGCGAGGTTGATTCATGTTCCGGCTTCTTCGGCGGTCCCGGCGAACGCCGCGTCAATCAGGAAGAGGTCAGCCGAACGGGGCTCCCAGGGGGCTGTGCTCGACACACTCCAACACTCAATGTGCACCGCGACCGCCGCGGCCCGACACCTCCACCTCGAACTCGCCACAGAGAAGGGCGGCACCTGTCTCTATTCGCTTCCAGGTGACCCTCCAGGGGCTGGGGCTCTACTGTCGGCTCCGTGATCGATCGCGGGCGCCACATCCAGGTCGAGTCGGATCGTTTCGGCGTTGTCCTTGCCGCTACCGACCCCGGGACGAGGGTGCCGACATGTCCGGAGTGGAACGCTTCCGACCTGCTCAAACACCTTACTCAGGTCCATCAATTCTGGGCCGCGGTGATTGGCGACCGGTTGACAGCGGAGGCGGTAGGCGAGTTCGAGGAGGGCCAGCCCGCGTTGCCAGACGACCCGGCTCAGCTCCAGGACCTTCGTCGTCAGGCCACTGCAGACCTGCTTTCGGCCTTGAGGAGTCGTGATCCGTTGGAGCAGGCGTGGAGTTGGTTCCCCCACGACCAGACCGTCGATTTCACCTGGCGGATGCAGACCCACGAAGCCACAATGCACCGCGTCGATGCGGAGTTGGCCGCCGGCCTTCCGATCAGTCCGATCGACCCTGAGGTGGCAGCCGACGGGATAGATCACGCGATCAACGTGATGTGGGCCTGGGCCCCAGCTGACGTCGAGCGACGCGTCACCGCTACGATCGAGCTGAAGGCCACCGACACAGACCAGAGTTGGCTTGTGAAGACCGTCCGCTGGTCTGGTCAGGTGTGGGGTCAGAGCTTCGACAACCAGGTCGGCTGCGAGCAAGTTGACGTCGGGCAACCCGATGCAACTGTCGCCGGGACCGCAGAGGACCTGGATCTGCTGGTTTGGACCCGCGCTGAGCGAAGCGTCGTTCGCTCCGGGGACCAGCACGCACTGAGCGAGCTCCAAGCGATGCTCGACGACGGAATCAAGTAGTCGGTCGCAACAGAACGGCGGGGCGTCTGTTTGCGTGACAAGCTGGGCGCAAACGAGCGAAGTCGGCCCTCGGCGAGCACGCGTCGAGCGACCCACAGATGACCCTCGGATGGGAAACCCGTCGGCCAGACGCCGATCGCTTAGCGTTTCGTCTATGACCCGCTCCGAGGCGTGGCCGAAGTGCACGAGCTCCTGATCGCCACCAACCCCGACGACGAGTCGCGGCTCGGTTACCTGATCAAGGTGCCGCTCGGGGATGGGATCGTGTTGCGCACCTCCGACACTTGGCCGCGTACAAGGGCCTTGTATTGCTATCCGGTTCCCTCCGAAGAGTGGCCGGGTGAGCCAAACATCGTGGAGCGGGTCCCGCTACGAGCCTGCACCCGTCGGGGTGCGGCTATCGAGCTCGTCGCTGCCCGATCAAGGGAAAATCGCTCCCAGTTGGTCTTCACGACCGCCCGCGGCCGTGACGCAGTGTTCTGGCAGTCACCGCGCACCCGCAAGCAAGCCCGGCCAGCGGTGGGCTTGCCGAGCGCCCGGGCAGCCGGAATTCCCGAGCTCGAGATCGTCGTCGACGCCCACGAACGCTACGCCTACAAGTTTGCCAACCATCAGGTTCGCACCCTCACGAGGGGCCTCCCGTGCGGCGACTATGCCATCGTCCTCGACGGAGCGCTCACCGCAGCGGTCGAACGCAAGTCGGTCTCCGACCTGCTCTCGAGTCTGAGCTCCGGGCGACTTCGGTACGCCCTCGGCGAGCTGGCCGCTCTTCCCCGTGCCGCCGTGGTCGTGGAGGACCGGTTGTCCCAGGTCTACAAACAGCGATACCTGCGACCGGCGATGGTGGCCGACGGTCTGGCCGAACTGCAGGTCCGCTGGCCAAATGTGCCGATCGTCTTCTGTGAGACCCGCAGCCTGGCCGAGGAGTGGACGTACCGCTTCTTGGCCGCATCCTTCGCCTGGGCCGCGGCCGAGAGCATTGCCATGGAGCGGATAGGCATCCAGGACGCCGGTCCTCCTGCGTCCCTTGTCGCCTCCCCCACAGCCGCGGAAGTTCGGGCCTGGGCTCGGGCCAACGGGATCACGGTGAGCGACAAGGGGCGGATTCCCGCCGAAGTGCGCCGCGCCTGGGAGTGCGCCCACAGGCCGACCTGAGCCCCGCCCGCGAAGAGAAGCATCTCTCCAGGTTTCCCAGGCCGATTCAAACTGGAACTGGGCTTCGGGCGACCCGACAGTGCTGGGCCGTTCGATCGTGGAGACCAGCCACAACGGCCCGGCACCCGGGTGGGGCGCCCCGGCCGGGAATCGAGCCCGGAGATCCCGCTTAGTCAGGGCAGGTCTGCCATCCAGGCCCAGGGTGCCCGAGAAGAGTTTCAGCCAGCTGTAACGACGCGCTGGTACTGTGGTGTCGGTCAGGGCAGGTCTGTTGTCGTGCGAAGGGGCTCCGTGGGAGCCCCTTCTGCGCGCCAGGCTCCGGGCGCGGCGAATCTCCAAGTTTGTTGTAGCGGAGAGCGTTCGTCACAAGGTTTTGCAACGATTCGCGCCGGGGAATTGCGAGCATCCCTTCGAGGCGGCGGGCGGAATCGAACCGCCGTACGGGGCTTTGCAGGCCCCTGCCTAAACCACTCGGCCACGCCGCCGGAGGCGATGAGCCTACCGGAGACCCCGATTTGCCTCAGCTCTCTCGTGGCAGTTGAGCGGGGCGTCATGCTCTCGTACCGTCACGCCATGGCGATCGAACTGATTCCTCTCTGCACCCTCGACATCACGCTCCGGGACCCGATCATGGTGGGCGAGGGACCCTCGGGCACAAGGCTGATCTACGAGGTGGCCAGCGCACAGGTCTCCGGGGAGCGCCTCAGCGGCAAGGCGCACGGGCAGGCCTCCGGAGACTGGGTCACGGTCACCGGCACCGTCGCCACCCTCGACGTCCGGGCGACCTTCGAGACCGAGGACGGGGCGCTCGTCCTCGTGCAGTACCGAGGCAGGACGGACATCGCCGAGGGGACGATCTACGTTGCCCCGCTGTTCGAGACTGGCGACCCGCGATACGCCTGGCTCAACTCGGTGCAGGCCGTCGGCAAGGGCCGGCTCGATGGCACACATCTCACCTACGAGTGGTACGAGGTTCGATAGCTCCCCTCGAGCCGGTCGGCTCTGGCCCTGCTAGCGGCGCCGTCGCCCGAGGGCCCACACGAGGCCGCCGATGATCGCCACGATGAGGACGATCTTGACGAACTCCCACAGTGCGCCGGCGACGAAGTGCAAGACGGCGAACCCGATGACGACGGTCACGACGCCGGCGGCGACGACCAGCACGCTGTCGAAGAGGCGGAGTCCAGAGCCCTTGGCCTTGACCGGCTTGTTGGACACAACGACCTCCCATCAACCGCTGCTACGTTCCGGCCATGGCCGAGGTCTCCCTCAGGGAACGTCGCCAACGACTGCTCGAACGTCCCGACCTCGCCGGAACGGCCTTTTGTCGAGCTTACGCCGAACAGGCCGACGAGTGGTTGGTCAGCCTTGCGAACCGAGCCACCGAGGGCAGCACCCGCTCGCTCGCCCTGCTGGCGGTGGGCGGCTACGGCCGCGGCGAACTCTGCCCGTTCAGTGACCTCGACGTCGTGCTCGTGCACGACGGACACCGGAACGTAGGCGAGGTCGCCGACGCGATCTGGTACCCGGTCTGGGACGAGGGGGTCCACCTCGACCACAGCGTGCGACGACCTACGGAGGTCCTCGCCGCAGCCGAGGGTGACCTCCGGGTGGCACTCGGCCTCCTCGACGCCCGTCTCGTGTGGGGAGATTCGAGGGTGGCGGACCCGCTCATCGGCGAAGCGGTCTCCCTCTGGCGCACGAAGCTCGGGGACAAGTGGCTGCCGACGCTCTCCGAGCAGATGGCCGAGCGGCACCGGATCCAGGGCGAGGTCGCCTTCCTGCTCGAGCCGGATCTAAAGGAGGCACGCGGCGGGCTCCGGGACGCGAGCGTGCTCCGGGCGATCGCCGCCTACGCCCCGAAGCTCGCTGGCCACGTCGACATGCGCTCCATCGAACCGGCCGCCTCGGTGCTCATCGCGATCCGGGTCGAACTGCACCGCCGGGCCGGACGGGCGCTCGACAAGCTGCTCCTCCAGGAGCAGGACCACGTCGCCTCCGTCCTCGGCTACAAGGACGCCGACGACCTGATGGCCTCGGTCTCGCGGGTCGGACGCACCATCGCCTGGGCGGTCGAGGACGCTTGGCGGCGCCAAGCATCATGGCGGCCGGCCCGCGAACAGCGTTTCGGCCGGCGGCGACCCCGGACCGTCGTCCAGCCGGCGCCGGTCGAGGTCGAGCCGGGGATCGAACTCATCGGTGTCGAGGTCGCGCTCACCGAGGCCGCCGGCATCGTCGACGACTCCTCGCTCCCGCTGCGCCTCGCCGCGGTGGCGGCGGAACGGGACCTTCCGATCGCCAGGTCAGCGCTGCGTCGGCTGGCCGACCGCCTGCCCCCGGCACCCGATCCCTGGCCGATCGAGACACGCGAGACGCTGGTGCGCCTCCTGCGTGTAGGGCGGCCGGCGATCGCTGCGGTCGAATCTCTCGACCAAGAAGACCTGGTGACACGCCTGCTCCCCGAATGGGCCCCAGTCCGTTCCCGACCACAACGAAACGCCCTCCACCGCTTCACCGTCGACCGACACCTGCTCGAGGCGGCGGCCAACGCGGCGCAACTCGCTGGGCGCGTCCAACGGCCCGACCTCCTCGTGGTTGGCGCGCTCCTCCACGACATCGGGAAGGGTTACCCGGGGGACCATACCGAGGCCGGCGTCGATCTCGTCGGGCGCATCGGTGTGCGGATGGGCTTCTCGGGACGCGACACCGACGTGCTCGTCGCCATGGTCCGCCATCACCTCCTGCTCCCAGACGTGGCCACGAGGCGGGACCTCGACGATCCGATGACCATCGAGCGGGTTGCCCACGCCGTGGGCGACCCCGTGACCCTCGAGCTCCTTGGGGCCTTGGCCGAGGCGGACGGCCTCGCAACCGGCTCGGCGGCGTGGGGGCCGTGGAAGGCCGGCCTCGTCGCCGAGCTCGTCGCACGCACACGGGCCTACCTCGGGGGTGAGCCGCTGCCCGCCGTCGATGGCCGGGTCGCCGAGAGCCAGGCTCGCTTGGTGGCCGAGGTGCGCGAGGGCGGGGGCGCCGCCGTCGTGCTCGACCCGCCGCTCGTCACGGTGGCGGCCCCCGATCGGCCCGGGCTGCTCGCGTCGGTCGCCGGTGTGCTCGCCCTCCACGGGCTCGACGTGCGGAGCGCCGATGCGACGAGCGGGGACGGCGTCGCCGTCGAGGTCTTCGCGGTCGAGGTTCAAAGGGGATCGTGGCCCGATTCGGCACGTCTTCGCGAGGACCTCGAGGCGGTCCTCGACGACCGCCTGGTCCTCGAGGAACGCCTGGCGGCCCGGGCCCGGGCCTACGCGGGTGAGCGCCGGGTGTGGACCGCCCGGCCGATCGCTCCCCAGGTGCTCACCGACAACGAGGCTTCGGCCTCCTCGACCGTGCTCGAGATCCGGGCCCCCGACGAGATCGGCCTGCTCCACCGCGTGACCCAGGCGCTCTTCGACTCGGACCTCGATGTCGTTTCGGCCCGGATGTCGACCTTCGGCCCGGAGGTCGTCGACGCCTTCTACGTCCGCACGGCGACCGGGGAAAAGGTGACCGATCCGGACCGGATCCGCTCCGTCGAAGCCGCGGTGCTCTCGGCCGTCCGGTGAGGTCCTAAGGGGCGCTCGAAACGGTCGACACCGAGGCCGCCGGGTGAGCGTTCGGATCGCAACGCCGGGGGTACGATGCACTGCGATGCAGCGCGAGCCCGCCCACCGAAAGTCCGCCACCCGGCGTTGGCCGGCCGTGGTCGCCGTGGTGGCGGCCGTGCTGGTCGTCGGGGGCGGGGCGACCGGGTTCGTCCTGCTCGGCAGGAACAACACGCCGATCGCGACCACCGCCGCTGCGAGACAGAGCCTCCCCTTCGATGTCGTCGCGACCACCCCGACGGCCAGCACTGGCCAGGTCCCCTCGGGCACGACCGTCACCGTGTCGTTCAGCTCCCCCATCGCCCCGAACAGCCCGATGCCGACGCTCAGTCCGACGGTGCCCGGTGCCTGGTCGCTCCTTTCACCGAGCGAGCTCGAGTTCGTGCCCTCGGCGCCCCTGGTCCCGGGCGCGACAGAGTCCGTTGTGATCCCGGGCGGCTCGGGCGGCATGGTCAGTGCGGACGGGGTCCGACTGGCGAGTTCGACGACGGTCCCCTTCAACGTGCAAACCGGCTCGGTCCTCCGCCTCCAGCAGCTCCTGGCCGAGCTCGGCTACCTGCCGCTCACCTTCACCCCCGCGGCCCCCCTGACCTCGCTCAGCCAGGAGGCCAACGTGCAGCAGGGGACGTTCGGGTGGCGCTGGCCGAACCAGCCGGCCTCCCTCACCTCGTTGTGGACGCCGGGCCAGATGAACGTCATCACCAAGGGCGCCATCATGGACTTCGAGGACCAGAACGGGCTGAAGACCGACGGCCAGCCGGGGCCGACCGTCTGGACCGCCCTCCTCGCCGACGCGGCGGGCGGGCGCAGCGACGCCAACCCCTACCGCTACGTCTACGTGTCCGAGTCCCAGCCCGAGTCGGTCACCGTGTACCAGTCGGGCTCGGTCGTCTACCAGTCCGTCGCCAACACCGGCATCGCCGCGGCACCGACGGACCAGGGCACCTATCCCGTGTATCTGCGCTACACCTCGACGACGATGTCGGGCACCAACCCCGACGGCAGCCACTACAGCGATCCGGGGGTCCCCTGGGTCAGCTACTTCAACGGGGGTGACGCCCTGCACGGCTTCGTCCGCTCCACCTACGGGTGGCCCCAGAGCCTCGGCTGCGTCGAGATGCCGATCTCGAACGCCGCTGTCGTGTACCCCTACACCCCGATCGGCACCCTCGTCACCGTCGGCAACTAGTCCCCCGACGACGGGCCCCACCACTCGGGGGCCGCGCGCTCGTCCAGGGTCGACACCGGTCCCACGGCCCGCTTGCCGAAGCGGGTCCTGATCGCGGCGAGCGCCCGGGCCACCTCCTCCCAGGAGATCTGCAGCGCGGCGCCCCGCTCGGCGCGCTCGGCCTCCTCGAACCCGAAGCTCAGCTGGCGGGCCGCGTTCGCCGGTCCGAGGCCCGAGAGGCTCACCCCGAGCAGGCGCACGCCGGCCACGAGGTCCACCGCCTCGAGCAGGGCCTCGGCGACCGCCGCGATGGCTGCGCCGGCGTCGAGCGGGAGGTCCAGGGTGTGCGAGCGGGTGAGGGTCGTGAAGTCACCGAAGCGAACCTTGAGGGTCACCGTGCGGCCGGCAAGGCCCTCCCGGGCGAGCACCTCGGCCACGGCGTCGGACATCGCAACCAGCTTGGCCCGGAGCTCGCCGATCTCGGTGACGTCCCTCGCGAAGGTCTGCTCGTGGCCGATCGACTTGGCCTCGCGTCCGGCGACGACCGGGCTCGGGTCGTGTCCCATGGCGAGCGCTGCGAGGTGCGCTCCGTGCGAGCGGCCGAGCTGGCGGACGAGCACCGCCTCACCGACGCGGGCGATGTCGCCGACCGTCTTCACGCCGAGGCCGTGGAGACGCTTGGCCGTCGCCGGGCCCACCCCCCAGAGTGCCTCGATCGGGAGCGCGTGGAGGAAGTCGAGCTCGTCGCCGGGCTCGACCACCCGCACGCCCGGCCCGACCTCGACGGCCTCCGGGCTCACCGTGGGCTTCGCCGCCTCCGAAGCGAGCTTCGCGATGAGCTTCGAGCGGCCAACCCCGACGCTGCAGCGCAACGAGAGCTCGGCGGCGATGCGGTCGCGCAACGTCCGGGCGATCTCGAGGGGCGAGCCGAGGAGCCGGCGCGAGCCGGTCACGTCCAAGAAGGCCTCGTCGAGGCCGATGGGCTCGACGAGCGGGGTGACCGACAAGAACATCTCGTGCAGCTGGGTGCTCACTTCGCCGTAGCGGGCGTGTCGCCCGTCGAGGAACACCGCGTTCGGACACAGCTCGCGGGCCCGGAACATGGGCATGGCGGAACGGACCCCGTAGCGGCGGGCCTCATAGGTGCACGAAGCCACCACCCCACGGCCGCCCGTGCCGCCCACGATGACCGGCCTGCCTGCGAGTTCGGGGTGGTCGAGGAGCTCCACCGAGGCGAAGAAGGCGTCCATGTCGACG
Organism: Acidimicrobiaceae bacterium; assembly: GCA_027315315.1. GTDB lineage: Bacteria > Actinomycetota > Acidimicrobiia > Acidimicrobiales > RAAP-2 > Palsa-461. The sequence continues at coordinate 90,315 of DAHUYG010000026.1, forward strand.
TGGAGGATGGCCGGCACGAGCTCCATCGAGCGGTCGACCATCGCTGCCCTAGGGACCGATGAAGAGCCGACGGAACCCCTCGGCGTAGGGGACCCCGGCCCTCGACCCCTCCTCGGCGGCGCGGCCCCGCACCACGTCGTCGGCCCAGCTGTCGGACTCGGGCAGCTGGCTGCGGTGGCACCCGACCGCCTCGACCTTCACGTCGATCGTCTCGGTGACATCGACGTAGACGTCGGGCTCGAGGGTGCCCGAGAGGTAGGCCACCTGGACCTGGTGTGCCGATCCACGCTCCGGGAAGTAGTGCGGAAGGGCCGCCGCCGGCGAGAGGGCGTCGAGGAGCGCCCACCCGAGCTCGCGGTGGTCGTGGTGATTGAAATAGTGCTGCCCGAAGAAGATCGCCGTCGGATCGTGTCCGAGGACAACCTCGGGACGGATGCGCCGTATCCAGGCCACCAGCTCCGAGCGGAGCTCGGCCGTGTTCTGGAGCTCGCCATCGAGCAGCCGGAGGCTCTCGTGGGACGCGAGGCCGACGACCCCGGCGGCCGCCGCGACCTCCTCGGCCCGCACCCGGGCCAACTCTGCGGGTCTGGCGTCGGGGTCCGGCGTGCCCCTGGCCCCGTCGGCGCACACCACGAGGTGCACCGCGCAGCCGGCCTTCGCCCAACGGGCGAGGGTGCCTGCGCAGGCCACGTCGGCGTCGTCGGGGTGCGCATAGACCGCGAGCGCAGACTCGGGGACCGAATCGAGCCGCTCGACCATCGTCAACCGCGTTGTTTGGGCTCGGTGGTCTTGGACAACAGACCGACCTCGCGCTCGAAGTCACCCACGTCCTCGAACCCCTTGTACACGCTCGCGAAGCGCACGTAGGCCACGTCGTCGAGTGCCTTCAGCTGTTCGAGCACCGCCAGGCCGACCTGTTGGGAGCTGGGCTCGTTGCCCCGCTCGCGCAGGGTGTCCTCGACGCGCTGTGCGAGCTCGGCCATCGCCTCCTCGGATACCGGGCGGTTCTTGCAGGCCGCTCGCACCCCGGCGACGATCTTGGTGCGGTCGAAGGGTTCCCGATCTCCGGTCCGCTTCACGACCCAGACGGGCAGCTCGTCCACGCGCTCAAAGGTGGTGAACCGCCGGGCGCAGCTCAGACACTCCCGCCGCCTCCGGATCGCCGCGCCCTCGTCGGCCAGTCGCGAGTCGACCACGCGGTCGTCGTCGACCGAGCACCACGGACACCGCACCGCCCCGACGTTACTTCGCGTGCCTTTGCCCCCCGCCGGCGCCGGCGCTCAGGGAAGGACGATGTGCTCGCCCACGACGACGGTGCTCGAGCCGGTCTGCGCCACCATCTCGGCCAGCAGCGGGCCGGGCCTCGAGGGATCGAGACGCCCGGCGATCGACGCCAGGGTGTCACCGGATCGCACCGTGTAGATCTCGCCCGCCACCAGCCGTGGCGTGGTCGTCCCAGCGAGCGCCGCGACCGGGACGGCGAGCCCGCCGAGGAGGCCCAGGAGCACTGCGACCAGGGCGGTACGGCGCAACCGGGCCCGGCGGGCCGGCGAGAGGGCCAGCGAAGCCGGAGCGCCCGGGGGACCCGCAACCACCTGCGCACCCGGGTCCGCCGCCCGGCTGTTCCCGCCGGGGATTGGGACCAGCCGGAGCGCCGGCCCGGTGTCAGTGAGGGCGTCCAGGTCCTCCCAACCGGGCAGCGGGGCGATCGCCATCAGGCCGATCCCCCTCGGGCCGGCACCGACCCCCCGATTGTCGAACGTCTGTTCGCCACATCGCTATCTCACCACGAACATCTGTTCGTGTCAAGGAAATCTCGAACAGATGTTTGTATCGGCCGCCGGGGTTCTGTATTGTCGCTCGGCAAACACCTGTTCGCCGATCCCCCAACCAGGGATCGGTTGACCGCACGGAGGGAGACCAGGTGGCCGAGACCCTGAGCGGGAAGCGGCGGGAAATCCTCGACTTCATCGCCGGCTGCCTGCGCGAGCGCGGCTATCCGCCCTCGGTGCGCGAGATCGGCGAGGCGGTCGGGCTCAACTCCTCGGCGACGGTGCACACCCACCTCGCAGTGCTCCAGCGTGAGGGGTTCCTCGAGCGCGACCCGACGAAGCCGCGGGCGATCAAGGTGCGCTACGACCCCTCCTCCAAGGCCGCCGTCGAGCCCGACCGGGTGCGCCACGTGCCGCTGGTGGGCGACGTCGCGGCCGGCACCGGCGTCCTCGCGCTCGAACGGGTCGAGGAGGTCTTCCCGCTGCCCGAGACCTTCACCGGCACCGGCCCGACATTCATGCTTCGGGTCCGCGGGGACTCGATGGTCGAGGCCGGGATCCTCGATGGGGACTACGTGGTGGTTCGCCACCAAGAGGACGCCGAGAACGGCGACGTGGTCGTGGCCGGCATCCCCGACGAGGAGGCCACGGTCAAGGTGTTCGCGCGCAAGCGGGGCAAGATCGTGCTCTCCCCGGCCAACTCGGCAATGGCCCCCATGTCCTTCGAGCCCGACGAGGTGTCGGTCTACGGCAGGGTGCTGACGGTCCTCCGCCGGCTGTAGCTCATCGACCGATCAGCGCTGCGAGCCTCGACCAGGCGGCATCGAGCGATTCCCTGGTGACGTGCTCGTCGGCCTGGTGGGCGAGATCGGGATCGCCCGGTCCAAAGTTGGTGGCCGGGATGCCGTGGGCTGCGAAGGTCGCGACGTCGGTCCACCCGAGCTTGGCCCGCGGCGGTTGCCCGGTGGCGGCGAGCAGCCTCGCGAGCACCGGATGCGTCAGCTTCGGATGGGCACTCGGCGCCGTGTCGAGCACTTCGTAGGAGTCGCCCTGCCCCGGATCGATGAGATCGCCGAACAGCTCGCGCAGGTAGCTTCGGGCGAGCTGTTCGTCCCGGTCGGGGGCGAAGCGGAAGTTGACGGCGATCTGGACCCGATCGGGCACCACGTTGGCGGCGACCCCGCCCTCGATGCCGACCACCGACAGCCGCTCGGTGTACTCACAGCCGTCGAGCACGACCGAGCGGGGCTCCCATGTCGCGACCAGCGCGATCAGCGGTGCGGCCCGGTGGATGGCGTTGCGCCCGAGGTGCGCGCGGGCCGTGTGGGCCCGCTTGCCCCCGAGCACGATGCGCACCTTGACCGCGCCCTGGCATCCCGCCTCGACGAGGCTCGCCGTCGGCTCGCAGAGGATCGCGGCGTCCGCCTTGAGGAGCTCGGGGCGATCCTCGAAGAGCTGCACCAGCCCGTTCTCGGACCGATCGATCTCCTCGCCCCGGTAGAAGCACCAGGTCAGGTCGTATTCCGGCTCGGCGACGGTCGTCGCGAGCTCGAGCATGATCGCGACGCCCCCCTTCATGTCGCACGATCCGAGCCCGAAGAGGGTGTCGCCCTCGACCCGCGGCTCGGCGTTGCCGGCCACCGGCACCGTGTCGAGGTGCCCGGCGATCGCGACCCGCTCGGCGCGTCCGAGCTCGGTGCGGGCGATGACGTTGTCACCGATCCGCTCCACGCCGAGCCACGGCGTGGAGCGCAATGCGGCCTCGACGTGATCGGCGATGGCCTGCTCGTTGCGGGAGACCGAGGGGATGGCGACGAGCTCGGCGGTCTTCTCGACCAGGTCCGGCGTCACGCGCTCACGCCGTGCTGGCGCAGGATCTCGTTCAACTGCGACTTGTCGTGCCGCTCTCCGGTGGTCAGCCGCCTGATGACGAGGACGCAGGGCAAGAAGAACTCGCCCCCCGGGTAGCGGCGCTTCCGGTTGGCCGGGACGGCCACGCACCACGGGGGCACGACGCCCCGGCTGAGCTCCTCGCCGGTCTCGGCGTCGATCACCGGGATGCCCGGGTTCAAGATGGTGCCCTCGCTCAGCACCGAGCCCTCCCCCACTCTCGCCCCCTGCGTCACCATGGAGCGGCTGCCGATCATCGCGTCGTCCCCGATCACCACCGGGACCGCATTGGGGGGCTCGAGCACCCCCCCGATGCCGACCCCCCCCGAGAGGTGGACCCGGGCGCCGATCTGGGCGCAGGACCCGACGGTCTCCCAGGTGTCGACCATCGACCGCTCGCCCACGTACGCGCCGATGTTCACGTAGCTCGGCATCAGCACGACGCCGGGCGCGAGGTACGAGCCCCACCTGGCCGAGCCGCCCGGGACGACCCGGACCCCCGAGGCGGCGAAGTCCCTCTTGAGCGGCAGGCGGTCCGCGTACTCGAAGGGTCCGACCTCGATCGTCTGCAGCTCGCGCAGGGCGAAGACGAGCAGGATCGCCTTCTTCAGCCACTCGTGCACGACGACCTCGTCGTCGGGCCCGATCTCGGCCACCCGGGCCTCGCCCGAGTCGAGCAGGCCGATCGCCTCCTCGACCCTCGCCAGGGCCTCCTTGTCGGAGGGCCCGAGCTCCGAGATGCGCTCGTAGAGGGCCTCGATGTCGCGCTCGAGCGGCCCGGGGGTGGGATCCATGCGCCAGATGGTACTGAGGGTCGGCGGTGCGGCCCGGCTCAGCCGGCCGCCGACCAGCCCGAGGCGGCGAGCCGCGCTGCAGCCAGGGCCAGGCGCTCCATGGGCTGGACGACGGCGACCCGGACGTGGCCGGCGCCGTCGGGCCCGTAGAACTCGCCAGGGCTGACGAGCAGGCCGGCGTGGCGGGCCAGCGCCTCGGTGAGTGCCCAGCCGTCCCCCAGGGACCCGGGCACCGGCACCCAGAGGTAGAAGCTCCCCTCGGGGAGGCTGACCGGGCAGCCGGCCGCCCCGAGCGCGGCCGCCATCGCCGCGAGCCGTTCGAGGTACCGCTCCCGCTGCTCGGCGACGTGCCGGTCGTCGCCGAGCGCTGCGACCGCGCCGGCCTGGACCGGTCCGGGCACCATCAGTCCGGCGTGGCGCCGCAGCTCGGTCAGATAGGTGACGAGCTCGGGGTCCCCGGCGTAGAAGCCGACCCGCGCGCCGGCCAGGTTCGAGCGCTTGGACAGCGAGTGCACCGCCAGGACCCCCTCGGTCCCGTGCTCGAGGATGGAGCGGGCCGGCCCGCTCCAGGTGAACTCGCTGTAGCACTCGTCGGAGAGCACCGGCACGCCGTGGCGGCGTCCCCAGGCGGCCGCCGCCGCAAGGTCGTCCAGGCCGCCGGTCGGGTTCGACGGCGAGTTGCTCCAGAGGGCGAGCGCCCGCTCGGCGTCGGCCGGGTCGATCCGTTCGAGGTCGAGGCCCGAACCGTCGGGGTCCCGTGGCGCCACGGGCACCGGTCGACACCCGGCAAGCATCGCCCCCATGGCATAGGTCGGGTAGGAGACCGCCGGGTAAAGCAACACGTCGCGACCGGGGTCGCGCAGGTGCAGGTACTGGGCGACCGAGGCCACGAACTCCTTGGTCCCGACGCACGCGGAGACCCCCTCGATCCCGATCTCGACCCCGAAGCGTCGCCCCATCCACGCACAGGCCGCCCGGCGGAGGGCGCCGCTCCCGGCCGATTCGGGATAGCCGCGCTCGGTACCCGAGCTCGCCATCGCCGAGAGCACGAAGTCCGGCGGCGGGTCGCACGGCGTGCCGACCGAGCAGTCGACCATGCCCCCCTCGTGGGCACGGGCGAGCTTCTCCACGTCGCGGAGGCGATGGAAGGGGTACGGCGGCGGCTCGAAGCCCCCCGGGCTCACGACGCCGCCACGAACTCGGAGAACCTGGCCCGGCCGGCCTCGTCGAGGAGCACCGTCAGGGTGGCCGCGTCCTCGCCGGCCTCCTGGTCGACCACCTCGCCCTCCCGATGGACTGCGGCGAGCACGTCGCCCCGGGCATAGGGGATGACCAGGCGGACGACCCGGTCGCTCAGGCGCACCCGGTCGGCGACCGCCCGCAGGAACCCGCCGATCCCCTCGCCGGTCATCGCCGAGATGCACACCGCCCCCTCGTGCTTGGAGAGGAGCCGGGCGGCGTCGGGCGCCCGGTCGAGCTTGTTGACGACCAGGAGCTCGGGGATCTCGCCGGCACCGATCTCGGCCAGGACCGCCCGCACCGCCGCCATCTGGCCCTCGGGGTCGCCGGCCGAGCCGTCGACGACGTGGACGAGGAGGTCGGCCAGGGTGATCGACTGCAGCGTCGAGTGGAACGCCTCGACGAGTTGGTGCGGCAGCTTGCGCACGAACCCGACGGTGTCGGTCACGAGCACCGTTTCGCCGCCGGGCAGCGCGAGCTGGCGGGTGCGAGGGTCGAGGGTCGAGAAGAGCCGGTTCTCGGTGAGCACGCCGGCCCCCGTGAGCCGGTTGAGCAGCGTCGACTTGCCGGCGTTGGTGTACCCGACGAGTGCGAGCTCCCGAAAGCGCGACCTCGTCCGGGCCCGTCGCTGCACCCCCCTCGTCCGCCCGACCTGGGCGAGGTCCGCCTCGAGCCGGTGCATCCGCCGGACGAGCCGGCGGCGGTCGACCTCGAGCTGGGTCTCGCCCGGACCGCGGGTGCCGATCCCGCCGGCCTGCTGGCTGAGGGCGTGGCCGCGACCGCGCAGGCGGGGCAGGCGGTAGCGCAGGAGCGCCAGCTCGACCTGGGCCTTGCCCTCGGGGGTCCGGGCGTTCTGGGCGAAGATGTCGAGGATCACCGCGGTCCGGTCGATCGCCGTGCGCCCGAGGATCGCCTCCAGGTTCCGCTGCTGGGCCGGCGTGAGCTCCTCGTCGAAGACCACGGTGTCGGCGTCGACGGTCCTGCTCACCTCGGCCAGCTCCTCGGCCTTCCCCCGGCCGACGAAGGTGGCCGAGTCCGGGCGGTCGCGGCGCTGGACCACGCGCGCCGCAACGTCGGCGCCGGCGGTGTCGACGAGGAGCGCGAGCTCGTCGAGCCCCGACTCCACCTCGTCGAGCTCGGTGCCGGGCAGCGCCACGCCGACGAGGACGATGCGCTCCCGGAAGCTCCGTTCGATGATGCTGCCGGGGAACTGCTGGCTCACGACAAGCCCTCCCGGTCGACGACGACGTCGGCGACGTGACGGACCGGGCCGCCGAGGCGCACCGGGTCTCCCTCGGTGGCCCCGAGGGAGACCTCGAGGGTCCCGCCGGGATTCCGGACCCGGACCCTCTCCCCGACGATGCCCCAGAAACGGGCGACGGCGGCCGCGGCGCAGCTGCCGCTGCCGCACGCCCAGGTCTCCCCCACCCCACGCTCGAAGACCCGCATCGTGAGTTCGTCGTCGCCGGGCCCGGGGGCCACGAACTCCACGTTGATGCCCTCGGCGAACCCGGCGGCCAGCTCGGCCCCGACCCGGGGCACGTCGATCGTCGCCGGGTCCTCGCAGCGCACCACGAGGTGCGGGTTGCCGGCGTCGGCCCGCTGCATCTCGAGCCCGTCGCTCGAGGTCGAGGGGCCACCCACGAGTCGCACCCCGGCCAGCTCGACCTCTGCGAACCCGGGGGCTCCGGGCTCGCCGGCGCGGTACTCGACCCTGGCCGGCCCGCCGCCGGTGGCCACGCCGAAGCGGCCACCTGGCACCAGTCCCGCCTCGACCGCCGCCTGGGCCAGGCATCGCAGCCCGTTGCCGCTCGTCTCGGCGACGCTCCCGTCCGCGTTTCGAAGCTCCATCGTGAGCTCGGCTCCCCCGCCGCCGAGCGTGATGCGGATCACCCCGTCGGCACCCACCCCCCGGCGGCGGTCACAGAGGTTGCGCACCTCGCTCTCCGAGAGCGCGACCCGGTCCTCGGGGTCGACCAGCACCAGGAAGTCGTTGCCGGCGCCCTCATGCTTGGAGAGTCGCAGGGTCTCGGGGGCCACCTTCTTAGTCTCGCACCCGCCCTGTGGCGCCCGAGCGGGGCGAGCGGTCGAGGAGCTGCCCGACGCCGAGCGCGGGGTCCTCTCCGGGCGCGAGCCAACTGATGCGGGGGTCGCGGCGGAACCACGCCCACTGCCGGCGGGCGAGGGCCCGGGTGCGCTGGGCCACCCGCTCGAGCGCCTCCTCGAGGCCGCACGCCCCCTCGAGATGCTCGAGCAGCTCCTTGTAGCCGAGCGCCTGGCGGGCCGTGCGCGACAGCCCACCGGGCCGCTCGGCCAGGGCGCGCACCTCCTCCAGCCACCCCGCCTCCAACCACCGGCCGAGGCGCTCCTCGATCCGACGATCGACCGCCGCGGGTTGAAAGGCGATCCCGATCTGCTGGAAGCGCGTCGGCCGATAGCGCTCGAGCCCCGGGCCGAAGGAGGAGAACGGCCGGCCCGAACCAATCGTCACCTCGAGGGCGCGGACGATCCGCCTGCGGTTGTCGGGCCCGATGCGCGACGCCCCGAGCGGGTCGAGCGCGACAAGCCGGGCGTGGAGGGCGGCGGGGCCACCGACCTCGGCCTCCGCGTCGAGCGCCGCCGCGACGTCGGGGTAGCGACCCGGCAGCGAGAGGTCGTCGACCACGGCCCGCACATAGAGCCCGGTCCCGCCCACGAGGAGGGCCCGCGCGCCGCGCTCCTCGATGTGGGCGAGCGCCCGGCCGGCGGCGGCCTTGAACATGGAGACCGTGAACTCCTCGTTGGGCTCGACGAGGTCGAGGAGGTGGTGCGTGACGCGGGCGCGCTCGGCCGCGGTGGGCTTGGCGGTCGCGACGTCCATGCCCCGGTAGACGGTCATCGAGTCGACGGCCAGGATCTCGACGTCGGGGCGCGACGACGCCGCCTCGAACGCGGCCGTCGACTTGCCCGAGGCGGTGGTCCCGACCAGGACGACGGGGGTGGCCCCGGCGCGGGACCGGCCGGCGGTCAGCGGATGGCGACCGGGATCCGGCTGCGGTGCCGCGGCGGCGTCACCAAGCCGGTCGCCTCGGCGCGCAGGTGGTGGGGGGCGGCCCCCGTGATCATCACGTCGAGGAGCGCGCCTGGGGCCGGGGGCCGCGCGGGATCCCCCGGCGCGAAGTGGGCGATCTTGCCCTGACGGGTGCGGGCGGCGAGCACCGCCGGGTTCCGGCGGCTCGGACCCTCGACGAGCACGCGCTCGACGCGCCCGATGCGTGCCTCGTGCTTGGCCAGGGCCGAGCGCTCGACGACCACCCGCAGGCGCTTGAAACGCTCCGCGACCACCTCCTCGGGGACGAAGTCCTCGCGCCGCTCGGCGGCGCGGGTCCCCGGACGCGGCGAGAAGATGAACGTGTACGCGCTGTCGAACTGCGCCTCGGCCGCGACGTCGAGCGTGCGTTCGAAGTCCTCGTCGGTCTCGCCGGGGAAGCCCACGATGATGTCGGTGCTGACCGCGAGGTCGGGGACCGCGCGGCGCACGGCGGACAGGCGCTCGAGGTATCGCCGGGCGCTGTACCCACGACGCATGGCTGCGAGCACCCGGTCGCTGCCCGACTGGAGCGGGAGGTGGAGCTGCTCGCACACGGCCGGCGTCTCGGCCATCGCCGCCATCGTCTCGGGCCGCAGGTCCTTCGGGTGCGGCGAAGTGAACCGGACCCGGTCGATCCCCTCGACCTCCCCCACGGCGCGCAGCAGCTGGGCGAAGAGCGGCGCGCGGCGCGTGAGGTCACGCCCGTAGGAATTGACGTTCTGGCCGAGCAGGATCACCTCGAGCACCCCGCGTCGCGCCAACGCCTCCACCTCCGCCACGATCGCCTCCATCGGGCGGCTGACCTCCCGGCCGCGCACCGATGGCACGATGCAAAAGGCGCACGAGTTGTCGCACCCGGTCTGGATCGTGATCCACGCCGCATAGGGCAGCTCCCGCAGGGGCGCCGCGAGGTGCGCCGGCGGTTCGTCGGGATCGGGTGCGTCGAGGATCTCGGTGATCGGGCCCTCCCGCTCGCTCCGGGCCAGCAGGAGCGGCGCGTTGGCGAGGTTGTGGGTGCCGAAGACGACGTCGACATGGGGCGCCCGTTCCCGGATCAGGTGGCGGTCCTTCTGGGCCAGGCAGCCCCCGACGGCGATCTTCAGGCCCGGTCGGCGGTCGGCCAGCTCCTTCAACCGGCCGAGCTCGCCGTAGAGCCGGTTGTCGGCGTTCTCCCGGATGCAGCAGGTGTTGAAGACGAGGACGTCGACCTCCTCGAGGTCCTCGGTCGGTTCCATCCCGCTCGCGAGGAGGAGGCCGGCCAGCCGCTCGGAGTCGTGCTCGTTCATCTGGCACCCGAAGGTACGGATCGCGAACTTCGACGCCACCGGGAAAGTGTAGGTCCGGCCCTAGTTGTCCTGGTCGAAGTCGAACACGGTCCCAGGAGTCGGGACGTCGGGACCATTGTCCGAAGCGGCCGTTGACCCCCACTCCGAGGGGGGCGGCAGCCTGGCCCCCTCGCCCACGACGAGCCCCGCCCGGTCTGGGTGCAAGAGGAGGGCCCTGCCGGCCACGCCCGACTCCGCCATGGCCGCCTTGGCCTGCTGGCGCAGCGCCGCCCCAGCGTCGATCGTGGTGATCCCGAGGAGCGCCGGTCCCGCACCGGACCAGCACGCCATCAACGCGCCGGCGGACAAGAGGGCATGCAAGAGCTTGGGGGCCTCCGGGAAGAGCGGGCTCCGATAGTCCTGGTGGAGCCGGTCCTCCCCCGCCTCGCGCGAGAGCATCCGGTGGTCGGCCATGCCCGCAAGCAGGAGGCCGAAGCGCCCGAGGTTGAACGTGGCGTCGGCGATGCCGACCTGGTGGGGAAGCGCCTGGCGGGCCCGGGCGGTCGACAGCGGCCGCTCGGGCACGATGGCCACGATGGCGATCTGGGGGTCGAGGGGCATCTCGACGGCGCGGACCGCACCGCGCACCTTGGCTGCGACGACCAGCCCCCCGAGCACGCTGGCGGCGGCGTTCTCGGGGTGCCCGTCCTCCTGGGCCGCGATCGCCAGGGGGTCTCGGGCCCCGGCGGCGGCGGCGGCCGCCACCGCCAGGGCGGCCGAGGAACCGAGCCCTCGGCCGACGGGCACCTGGGAGCGGACGGTGATCGCCATGCGGTCGTGGCCCTTCACGTCCATGGCGACGCGCGCCGCGAGATGGCCGGCGTCGTCGGAGATGCCGGCGCCCTCCCCCTCGCTGTTCACGATCAACTTCGACGCCGGCTCGATCTCGACCTCGACGTAGCGATCGAGCGCGAGCGCGATCGTGTCGAAACCGGGGCCGAGGTTGGCCGCGGAGGCCGGGGCCCTGGCAAGCACGGGGTCAGAATATGCGCTCGAGGAGGCTCAGGCCCGGGAGGTCGCTCGCGGTCACCACCCCGACCCCGAGCCGCTCGGTGCCCAGGCTGACCCGCAGCACCCCCACCGAGGAGCCGGCCGGCGCCCCGAGCCGAGGATCGTGGGAGACGACGAGCGAGCGCACGACCCTCTCCCCCGGCCAGGCCGGCACCGCGTCCGAGGAAATGGTCACGACGGCCGAGGAGCGGCCCCTGGCCCCAGCGGTCCCGACCCGCTCCCCCCGGGCCACGGCCTGGTAGCGTCGGATGCCGCCGGCGACCGACCGGGCGAGCGCGAGCGCTTCGAGCCCGGCCCCGGCGATGACATCGACGCCATCGTGATAGCCGACGACCGCCGCCAGCACCGTGACCGGCTTTCCGGCGACCACGGTGTGGAGGGCCAACACGTCGCATCCGCCCGCCGCCGAGGTGAACCCGGACTTCACGCCGACGACCCCATCGATCCCGACGAGCGGCGTGTAGGAACCCACCGTGCCGCTGACCGGCAGGGTGACCGTCGTCTGCTCGACGATCTGCGCAACCACCGGGTCGGCCATGTCGAGCGTGGCCACCTTCAGCTGGTCAGCTGGCGTCGACATGCTCTGGGGCGAGTACCCGCTCGCATCGGCGTAGGTGGTGTCGTGCATGCCGAGCGCTGCGGCGGCCTGGTTCATCTTGGGCACGAAGGCCGAGACGCTTCCGGCGTCGAAGATCGCGAGGAGGTCGGCGAAGTTGTTCGCCGAGTGGATGAGCATCCCCTCGAGGAGCTGGCGCTCGGTCAACACCTCGCCGACGGCCACCGGGATGTTCGCCTGGTCGGTCGCGACGTCCTGCTCGTACTGCTCGACGTCGCTCTCGCCGATGGTGATGGTCGGACCGTCCTCACCGGGGGCAAGAGGGTGGTCACCCAGCACGACGTGCGCCGTCATCAGCTTGGTCAGGCTGGCGACCGGCACCTCCGACTGCGCTTCCCCGTCGGCCGAGACGCCGAGGACCGGGATGGAGAACGCCGACTGCACCCCGCTCGGCCAGGCGATCGTCGGTGGTCCGCCGGGGACGACCCCCGAGGTGGCGACCGACCCCATGATGGTCGTCCTGGGCTCGCCGGCGTGGAGACGATCCGAGATCACGATGGCCGATGCCCCGGCGAGCACCACCACGACCGCCAGCACGGCGAACACCAAGCGGTGGGGCCGACGCGAGCGGCGGTGCTGGGGACCCCCCTTGTGCTCCGCCCTGGCACTCGGCTCCCCACCGCCGAGCGGCTCGGCTTCCCTCGTCGGGTCGCCGGCGGGCGGGGCACCGACGAGGGAAGCCGTGACCGGTGCGTCGATGGTTCTAGGCGGGGCAACGAGGGCCGGGGTCTCCCCTTGCACCGGCGCATCCGGAACGGCGGGCACCGCCTCGGGCGTGCCCGGGGTCTCGGGCGCTGGCGCCCCCTCCGAGGGGTCGATTCCGCTCGGGACGGGACCCTCCGGGGGTGCTTCGACGAGGGCGGTGGGGTGCGGTTCGGAGTTCGGCGGAGGTGTGGAGTCGCTCGACGCCCCCCGTCGAAATTTCACCCCGTTTGCCTACTACGCCGCGCCGTCATCCAGTTCGTCGGGGCTCATGAGCACTGCACGAGCCTTGGAGCCCTCGGAGGGGCCGACCACGCCGCGCCGCTCGAGGAGGTCCATGAGGCGGCCGGCCCGCGCGAAGCCGACCCGGAGCTTGCGCTGCAACATGGAGGTCGACCCGAGCTGGGACCGGACGACCAGCTCGAGGGCGGCCTGGAGCAGCTCATCATCGTCGTCATCGGCACCGCTGCGGCCAGGAGCGCGCTCTTGGAGGTCCGAGATCGCCACCACCGGTTCGGTCGTCTTGCCCTGGCGACGCCAGTGGGCGACCGCGGCACGGATCTCCTCCTCTGAGACCCAGGGGGCCTGGAGCCGGCGGGTCACGCTCGAGGACGCGGTGAGCAGCAGCATGTCGCCCTTCCCGATCAGGCGCTCTGCGCCCGGCTGGTCCAAGATGACCCGGCTGTCGGCGAGCGACGACACGGCGAAGGCCATCCGGCTCGGGATGTTGGCCTTGATGACCCCGGTGATGACGTCGACCGAGGGCCGCTGGGTGGCGAGCACGAGATGGATCCCAACCGCCCGGGCCATCTGGGCGATGCGGACCACCGACTCCTCGACGTCGCGGGCGGCGACCATCATGAGGTCGTTCAGCTCGTCCACGACGACGAGCACGTAGGGGAGCCGCCGGGGCATCCCCGACTCGCCCTCGTCGAGGTCCTCGGCCTCTTCCTCGTCCTCCTCGAGGTCCTCACCGTCGTGATGGCGGACCCGCTCGGCCACGTCGCGCAGGCGCTGCTTGATGTCGGCCGCCGAGTGCGGGCGAGGTCCGATCGCCCCGCTGTCGAACGCCTCGTTGTACCCGCCGATGTCCCGCATGCCGTACTCGGCCAGCAGCTCGTAGCGCTGCTCCATCTCCTTGACCGCCCACGCCAGTGCGTTGGCGGCCTTCTTCGGATTGGTCACGACGGGGGTCAAAAGGTGCGGCAGGCCGTTGTAGTGCTCGAGCTCGACGCGCTTTGGGTCCACCAGGATCAGTCGCACCTGATCGGGGGTCGCCCGGAAGAGGACCGAGGTGATGATCGAGTTGATGCACGAGGACTTGCCCGCCCCCGTCGCCCCCGAGATCAGCACGTGGGGCATCTCGGCCATGTTCGCCAAAACCGCCCGACCCGAGATGTCCCGGCCGAGCGCCACCTCCAAGGGGTGGTGAGCCCGGCGGGCCTCCTCGGAGGTGAGGACATCGCCCAGCGCCACCAACTGGCGTTGGTGGTTGGGCACCTCGACGCCGACGGCCGACTTGCCCGGGATCGGTGCGAGGATCCGGACGTCGGGCGCCGCCATCGCATACGCGATGTCGCGGTGCAGGCTCGTGAACCGGGCCACCTTGATGCCCGAACCGAGCTCGAGCTCGTAGCGCGTCACCGTCGGTCCGACGGTGCGACCGACGAGCCGGGTCGGCACGCCGTGCGCGGCCAGCGCGTTCACCAGCGCCTCGCCGGCCGCCTCGAGCTGGTGCTCGTCCTGGCGGTACTCGCGGGCCCGGTGCAGGATGCTGAGCGGCGGGAGCTTCCACTCCCCCACGCTCGGCGAGAAGACGGGTTCGTCGGCCTCCTTCGCCCGGCGCCGACTCGGCCGCGGCGCACCAACCGCTGCGACGTCGGCCGCCTCGGGCTCCTCTTCCTCCTCGAGCTCGCCCTCCTCCTCGTCGTCGTAGGCGCCTTGGACCGAGGGTGCGACCGGCGGCACGAGCGTGAGCGGCTGGGCCTCGGGGCGCTTGGGGACCGCGGCCCGCACCGTGCGGGCGAGGAACGACAAACTGGTGCCGAGGAAGGAGAAGAAGCTCCGCAGGGACATCCCGGTCGCCAGCACGACGGCGATCGCGGCGGCAGCAGCGAAGAGGACGCCCGCCCCGGCGGTGCCCGCGCCGTGCGCGAGTCCGTGGCCCACGACCGCGCCCACGTACCCCCCGGCGTCCCGAAGGTTCGCAGTGCTGGCGCTCGGCCCGGGCGTGCCGCCGGCCAGATCGGCCAGGCCGCAGGTGGAGAGGAGACCGAGGGTGACCGCCACGGCCGCCCGCAACGGATCGGCGGCCCGACGCCCGACGATCACTGCCGCGGCCACCGCGACCCCGGTCGGGGGCACGAGGTAGCGGATCCACCCGATGACCGCCCCGAGCCCGTGGTCGATGCCCCGACCGAGCGAGCCCGCGGCGTGCCCGTAGAGGGCGAGGGCGAGCAGTACGCCGACGGTGGCGAGACCGATCGCCCAGAGGTCGGCTGCGTGGTCGGCGAAGAAGGTGGTGTCCCAGACCGACGGGCGGGCGGGCGCCTTTGCGCGTGAGCGGGCACCACCCCGCCGGGACGACCGCGCATGGCTCGTGCGGCGTTGAGAGGCCGTTGAACGCTTGGTCGCCACGGTCAGTGCACGCTATCGCCGGGCCCCCCGGGGCCCGCGGATCCCGGCGACGTCGTGAACTGCCGGGATGCTGTGGATGCTGCGCAACGCCTCCCCCTTGGCGAGCGAACATATGTTCGCTACCATTGCCCGATGGGCTCGCCCGAGCACTCCGACGGCTTGCGCTGGCAGCTGGCCGACGACGAGGAGGCCGGCGCGTTGTTCCCCGACGAGCGGCGGGCGACCCGCCACCGCGGCACCGGCGAGTACCGCGGCCTCGAATTCCTCCACGTGAACGCGAGGCGGATCATCAACTCGGTGCCGGGGGACTCCCTCGGGTTCCGCTACACCATCAACCCCTATCGCGGGTGCTCGCATGCCTGCGTGTACTGCTTCGCCCGCCCGACCCACGAATACCTCGGGCTCGGGATCGGCGAGGACTTCGAGCGCAAGATCGTCGTGAAGGTGAACGCCGTCGAGCGCCTACGCGCCGAGCTGACCTCGCCAAACTGGCACGGGGACCTGATCGCCATGGGGACCAACACCGATCCGTACCAAGCGGCCGAGGGCAAGTACCACCTGACCCGAGGGATCATCGAGGTCCTCGGGGAGGCGAAGAACCCCTTCAGCATCCTCACCAAGTCCACGCTCGTGCTCCGGGACCTTCCCCGGCTCGAGGCGGCCGCTGCGGCGACCTCGGTCCGGCTCGACTTCTCCATCGGCACCCTTGATCGAGAGGTGTGGCGCTCGACCGAGCCGGGCACTCCTCCGCCGGACCGCCGGATCGAGGCGGTCCGGCGGCTGAACGCGGCGGGGATCCCCTGCGGCGTGCTCGTCGCACCGATCCTGCCCGGGATCTCCGATCGCGAGGACCAGCTCCGGGCGGTCATCGAGGCGAGCCTGGCCGCCGGTGCGCGCTCGGTGACGGCCGTGCCGTTGCACCTGCGCGGCTCGGTCAGGGAGCACTACCTCGGGTGGTTGGAACGGACCCATCCCGAGCTCGTCGCCCGCCACGAGCGGCTGTTCGCGCGCGGGGCGTACCAGCCCCGCGCCGAGCGCGACCGGGTGGCCCGGCTCGTCTCGGGGATGCTGCCGCCTCGCAACGAGCCGGGGCCGCCCGTGGTCGGTCGGGGTGAGCGGACCGCGAGCCCGGTCCAAGAGCCGCCCGCGCGGTCCGACACCGGGATCCCGGTCCAGCTTCGGCTGGTCTAGCTGGGAGGGCCCGACCCGCAGTCTCGTTTCGGGTCGGCGGCGGGGACCGTTGGTAAGGTCGGCCGGCATCCGCGTCGGTCCTTGGACGGTGAAATCGATGAACGAAGCGCTCGCGTCCCACCCAGCCGAGGGGGGCGCCGTCGCATCGGCGCCGGGGACGGCTGGCGGTGCCCCGGGACAGCCCCGTCAGGGCGTCCATCCACTCGTGGGCCTGCTGGAGAAGGTGGCGGGCGACACCGCCGGGTTGGAGGTGCTCTACGAGGCCCTCGACCTCGTGGCCAAGCACTTCGACCTGGAAGACGTCCTCGTTGCCGTCGACAACGACACCGTTGGCCGTCAGGTCTTTCGGCTCGGACGGCTCCCGGTGGGTCCGGCCGAGCTCGGCCGGCTGGGCGATGGTCGCGAGTTCGTCTCGACCCCCGACTCGGTGCCACGCCCAACCCAGAGCCTGGTGGCCGGCATCGCGGCGGTGGCCCTGGCGGCCGATGTGGCCCGCCGCCAGCTCGTGCGGGACCGGGCGACGGGGCTCCTCTCGCGCGCCGTCTTCAACGAGGCCCTCCGCTCGGCCGCCGCCCAGAGCTCCCGGTACGGCTGGATCTTCACCGTGATGGTGCTGCGGGTGGCGGGCGACCGGCCGCCCGACCGGCAGATCCGGCGCCTCGGGTACGCCTTCGGGCGGGCCCTGCGGACCGGGGACACGGGCGGCCGACTGCGCGACGCGACCTTCACGGCGTTGCTCCCGAACGCAACCGCCGAGTCGCTGCACGCGCTCGTCGGGCGCTTCTCGGCCGAGTCGGGGGTCCCGGTCGAATCGATACAGTTCGCCAGCGCCACCGCACCCAAGGACTCGGTCGATCCGGCCGAGCTGTTCCGGCTCGCGGCGGCGAGGCTGCGTGAGTCCTGAGCCGGCCCGACCACGCGATCGCGACGAGCAACGACAACGAGGGGGAAGAAGCGACAGTGAGCCATGATCTCGCCGAGTTGGAGCTCGAGCTGCGCCTCTTGCCAGGCGTCCTGAACGTCGGATTCGGCCCCGAGGAGCAGGGGGGGCACGTGGCCCTCAGCGTGGTCGCCCGCGACGCCGAGCCTGATCTCGAGCTCGTGGCGACCCGGATCGCCCGGGCCTTCCGGCAGTCGGCCACCGTCGAGATCCTCGATCTCTCGCCGCCGCGCCCGAGCGTCGGGGTGGTGACCCCGATGCCGGCGACGGTCTCCGACGAGCGGGTGGCCCTCGTCGAGAGCCGCGTCAACGAGGCGACCGGCGAGGCATCGGTGGTGCTCTCCTGGATGGGGAACTCGGCCAACGGCCACGGCGCGTCGGGCACCCTGGTCGGCCCGGCGGTCGCCACGCTCCAGGCGCTCGCCGGCCTCGGGATCGCGATCGACGCCCGCCTGGCCTCGGTGAGCTCGGGCCAGGGCATCGACAATCCCCCCGTGCGCGTGGTGCTTCGCTCGGAATTGGGCGAGGCCGAGTTCGTCGGCGTGGCCCGCGCCAACAGCGAGGCCGAATCGGCGGCCCGAGCGACCCTCGCGGCGTTCAACCGCTACGTCGGAGGGCTCGGCGCCCGCTTGAACTGACTGTGCTCCCTCGGGCGGCGAACGGCGACTGTTTCGTACCGAATCCCTGGTAAATGCCATTGGTGTGATTTAACATTGCCGTCTTCGAGGCGCAGAGCAGCCACAGCTTCGAGCCAGGGACAAGAAGCGAGGGCGCAGTGAGCCACATGATGCTGCCGGGTAGCACCCATCTCCTGGGCGCGGCGTATTTCGACGCCTCGTCGGGCCTGACATTCGAGGTGCACCACCCGATGGCGCGGCCCGATGTGTGGCGCGAGTACCTCGACGGCGCCGAGGCCGAGTACGCAAAGCACGGCGTCGGACAGGCCTTCCATCGGGCCGAGATCGAAGAGGCGCAGGGCGTCTCCATGTTCTTCGTCGGCCGCCGGCCCGACGGCACGGTGGCGGCCGGGATCCGGTGCCACGGACCCCTCACCACGATCGAGGAGTCCGAGTCGTTGCGCGAGATGTGCGACTCGGTGGAGATCGCCTACCTCACGGCGTGCGTCGAGCGGTTCTTGCCCTTCGGCGTGGTCGAGCAGAAGGGCGCGTGGAGCGCGGTGAAGGGCGTCGGGCCCCGGGCCATGTTCACCACCTTCAACCGCTGCAACCTCTACGCCATGGAGTGGCTCCGCTGCGAGTTCGCGATCTGCACCGTGCGCGAGCAGCTGAAGTCGACCATCCACGCGAACGGCGGCCGCCAGCTCGGCACCCACAGCGTGCCGTTCCCGAGCGAGAAGCACCGCACCGTGATGATGGCCTACCGTCGCTGTCGGACGTCGGGCGCGGCCAAACCCATGCAGGCGACCGCCGAGCGCATCGAGCTCGGTCAGCTCTCCCGCTCGACGGCGCCTGGGCTCGAGCCCCTGCTCCCGGCGCTCGACCGGGAGTCGTGGGGGCCGATGGTGTTGCGCTCGGACTCCCGCACCGACCGGGCGATCGCCCAGCGCCTGGCGGCCGGCCCGGTCCAGGCGATCGACCAGCTCGAGTCCCAGCGCGACGAGCTGCGGAGCCTCCGTCCTGCGGTGGGGCACGAGATCCTCGACGAGCCCTCGCGCTGGGTCTACTACCCGTGGCGCCGGACGATGGTGAAGACGATCGGCCCGCTGGGCTTCGATCTCCTGCGCCTGGACCGCAATCGCAACAAGATCACCCGTGCCGAGCAGGAGAAGCTCCGCAAGGTGCGCATCGGGGTGGTCGGCCTGAGCGTCGGACACGCCATCGCGCACCTGCTCGCGATGGAGGGCCTCTGCGGCGAGCTGCGGCTCGCCGACTTCGACGACCTGGCGGTGAGCAACCTCAACCGGATCCCCGCCACGCTCCTCGACCTCGGCATCAACAAGACGGTGGTCGCCGCCCGCCGGATCGCCGAGATCGATCCGTTCCTCAAGGTCTCGATCTGGCCGAAGGGGATCGACACCGACAACATCGAGCAGTTCCTGGAGGGCCTCGACATCGTGATCGAGGAGTGCGACTCGCTGGATGTGAAGGTGCTCGTGCGCAGCGCTGCCCGTCGCCGGGGCATCCCCGTGATCATGGAGACGAGCGACCGCGGGTTGCTCGACGTCGAGCGGTTCGACGTGGAGCCCGACCGAGCCCCCTTCCACGGCCTCTTGGCCGGCGTCGATCTCGACGCCATCGCCGGGCTGTCGATGCGCGAGAAGGTGCCCTACGTGGTCCAGATCCTCGAACCCGACCAGGTCTCGGCGCGCGGTGCCGCCTCGATGGCCGAGGTGGGGACCTCGCTCACCGCCTGGCCACAGCTCGCCGGCGACGTGACGCTCGGCGCGGCGACGACGGCCGCCGCGGTGCTCCGGCTGGTCCGCGAGGGGACGCTCGCCTCGGGGCGCGTCCGCGTCGACACCGACGCCCTGCTCTCGGCGCTCGCCGACCCCTTGACCCCGGACCTCATCGAGCCGGGGACCCCCGAGCTCCCCCAGCTCCCCGAGGACCCGGGCCAGCGGATCGCCTACGCGGCGAGCCGGGCCCCCTCGGGAGGCAACGTCCAGCCATGGTCCTTCGCGCTCGACGAGCGCAGCTTCAGCATCTACCTCGATCCCGCCAAGTCCGTGACCATGGACGTCGCCTACCGGGGCTCGTACGTGGCGATCGGTGCCGCGCTCTTCAGCGCCAGGGTGGCCGCATCGTCCGAGAGCGTGCTCGGCCCGCTCGACCTGTTCCCAGACGAGCGCTTCGACGGGCCCGTCGGGGTGCTGCACCTCGGCTCGGGCCACGACGTCGAGCTCGCCGGGCTGTTCGACGCGCTGCTGCGCCGCACGACGAACCGGCGCCGGGGTACCGCCGAGCCCGTCGACTCCGAACTGCTCGCGCGGCTGGCCGAGGAGGCCGAGGCCGAGCAGGGCGGGCTCCACACGATCACCAACCGCCGCTCGATCGAGGCTGCCGGCGAGCTCCTGGCCGAGTCGGACCGGCTCCGCTTCCTCACCCCGGCGACCCACCGCGAGATGATGAGCGAGCTGCGCTGGCCGGGCCGGGACTCGCTCGAAACCGGCATCGACGTGCGCACCCTCGAGCTCGACGGCGCAGACATGGCCGCGCTGCAGCTCGCGAGGCGGGCCGACGTCATGGAGAAGCTCGCCGACTGGGACGCCGGGCGGGCGCTCGGGGACAGCACCCGGCGCTCGATCGGCTCGTCCTCGGCCCTCGTGGCCGTGACCACCAGGGGCTCGGCTCCGGTCGACTTCGTCCGGGTGGGGGCGGCGGTCATGCGGGTGTGGCTGGCGGCCGAGCGGGCCGGGCTCGCGGTGCACCCCACCTCGCCCCTCTTCATCTACGCCCACGGCGGTGACAACTTCCGTGCCCTCGTCGGGAACCACCGGGCGAGGGGCCTGGCCTCGATCGCTTCGGACTTCCGGGCCCTCTTCGGCCTGGCCGGTCCCGAGCAGCTGGGCCTCGTCCTTCGACTCAGTCACGCCGAAGCGCCGAGTCTCCGGAGCCTGCGGCTCCCGCTCGAGACGGTGCTCTCGAGCCGGGCGGGCGCCCCCACCCCCCATCGCCAGGGATTTCTCGACCGGGGGGCCGGCCCGGGCCGCTGAACCGGGCCGCTGGGGCCGGCCCGCTACCGATGGGTGGCGCGGCCCCGCCACCGGGCAAAGGTCCACGTCACGGGGCCCCCGGGCCCGTAGGCTCGCAAGAGCTGATTTTTCGCGCCGGCACAGGGCGTCCGAGGACCGAGCGATGAGCGAGCTTCCCCCACCCCACGTAGACGACAGCGCAGGCGACGGCACGCCCTTCGATCCCGCCGACCCGCCGGTGATCATCGCGGGCCTGTCGCAGCTGCTCGCCTGGTCGAAGGCCATCGTCCTCGTCCCGCTGCGCGACCAGGCCCCGGCCGGCTCCGAGGGCTGCAACTGGATCGTCGAGGGCCAACCCGAGTCGGCCGCGCTCTCGATCGGGAAGCTCCTGACCGACCGCCTCCGCGCCGCTGGACCCCTCGGCTATCTGGAGCCCGACCAGGACGCCTCGCCCGAGACTGCGTCCTGGTCGCTGTGGGCCGAACCGGTGCGCATCGGACCGGGGAGCGCGGTCGGTGCCCTCGGCGTCGCCCGCAACCGCGCCGAGCGCTGGACCGAGAACGACGTCTCGACGGTGCGGGTGTTCGCTGCGCTGTGCGGTTCGGCGTGGGCCCGGGCCTCGGCCGAGTACCAGGGCAGCCTCGACGAGCTCGTCATCCGGGCCGCCGACCGCCTGATGGTGGCGACGGCGGCCAACTACAAAGAGACGCTGACCGAGATCCTGACCGAGCTGGCCGAGTTCCTGCGGGCCGACGTGGCGTTCATCCGCAAGAACGACCGGATCGCCGACACGAGCGTGCTGGTCGCCGAGTACCCGGCCCGGGACTTCATCCCGGACCCCGACCCACTGGCCGTGGTCTCGTTCAGCTCGGACCCGGTCTTCGAGCGCCTGCGGGACCTGAAGGAGCCCTTCGTCCTTCGCCAGTCGGCCGCCCCCGACGACTACAACGAGCGGGTCGTCGACGGCTCGGGCGTCACCGACTGGTCCGGCGCGGTCGTCCCGCTCTTGAAGGGGGAGGTGACCGACGGCTCGCTCGGGTTCATGCAGTTCTACGACGCCAAGTGGACCCAGCCCCAGATCAACGCCCTGCAGGCCATCGCGTCCATGCTGGTCCAGCTCGACGCCCGCATCGACGCCGAGACCCGCCTCCAGCACCTTGCGCTGCACGACGACCTGACCGGCCTGCCGAACCGCCGGGCCCTGATCGAGGAGCTCGAGCGCCGGCTCAACAACGGGCGGACCCCGGTCGCCCTCCTCTTCTTGGACCTCGACCGCTTCAAGTACATGAACGACTATCTCGGGCATCTGGCCGGCGACCGCGTGCTCGTCACCACCGCGGATCGCATCAGGATGTCGGTGCGGCCCGGGGACTTCACGGCCCGCCTCGGCGGCGACGAGTTCCTGGTCGTCATGAACGGCGCCGGGGGCGAGCTCGCATGCATGGCCACCGCCAACCGCCTTCTCTCGCTCGTCTCCAAGCCGCTCGAGGTCGCCTCCCAGCACGTCTCGCACACCGCGAGCGTGGGGATCGCGGTGGCCAACCCGGGCGAGATGAGCGCGGTGCAGCTCCTCGGGAACGCCGACGTCGCCCTCTTCGCCGCCAAGACCCAGGGTCGCAACCGGGCCGTCGTCTTCGACGACGTGCTCCGACTCGCCGTCGACGAGCGCACCGGCACCGAGATGATGCTGCGCGAGGCCATTGCGAGCGGGGGCCTGCGCCTCTACTACCAGCCCGAGATCGACATGACCACGGGAAAGATCCTGGGCGTCGAGGCCCTCATCCGCTGCGTGCACCCCGAGCGGGGGGTCATCCCGGCCGGGCAGTTCATCACGGTCGCCGAGGAGACCGGGCTCGTGGTCGACCTCGGCCGGTGGGTGATCGAGGAGTCCTGCCGCCAGATGCGGGTGTGGCGCGACCGCTACCCCGGGCTCGACCTGCTCATGCGCATCAACATGTCGCCGGCTCAGCTGTCCTCGCCCGGCATCACCGAGCACATCAGCCGGTGCCTGCGCCAGTCGAACCTGCTCGGCTCGGCGCTGTGCCTCGAGATCACCGAGCACGTGGTGATGCAGGACGTCGACCGGGCCATCGCGATCCTCGACGAGTTCCGGACCCTCGGCCTGCGCCTCGCCATGGACGACTTCGGGACCGGCTTCTCCTCCATGGCCCAGCTGAAGCGCATCCCGATCGACACCCTCAAGATCGACATGAGCTTCGTGATCGGGCTCGCCCAGGACCCCGGCGACCAGGCGATCGTCGAGGCGATCGTGCACCTCGGCGAGTCCTTCGGGCTCGACCTGGTGGCCGAGGGCGTGGAGAACGAGGCCGACATGCACGAGCTCATCCGGCTCGGCTGCGTCCGGGCCCAGGGCTTCCTGCTCGCGAAGCCCGCCCCGGCCTCCGAGCTCGACCCGCTGCTGTGGCGCGGCGGGATCGACCTCGCCCGGCTCGGTGGCGCTGTCCGAAAGACCGGCTAGACCGCCAGGACGACCGGGATGATGAGCGGGCGCCGCCGCGTCCGCTCGCTCACGAAGCCCCCGAGCGCCCGCCGCACCGCCCGGCCCAGCACATCGACGTCCCGGGCGCCGTCGGCCATCGCCTTGGCCAGGGTCTCGGACACCACGGTGGCCGCCTCCTCCAGGAGATCCTCGGCCTCCGGGGCGTGCACCCAGCCCCGCGTGATCACCCGGGGCGAGCCGACCACCTGGGTCGAGTGCAGGTCGACGTTGGCCACCACCATGACGACGCCCTCGTCGGCCAGCATCCGCCGGTCCCGCAGCACCCCGTGGCCGACGTCGCCCACGTTGCCGTCCACGTAGAGATAGCCGGCCGGCACGGTCCCATCGCGGCGCAGGCCGTCGGTGTCGAGCACCACGGCGTCGCCGTCCTCACAGAGCAGCACCTGGTCGGCCGGCACCCCCATCGAGGTGGCCAGCTGGGCGTTGTGAGCCATGTGGCGATACTCGCCGTGCACCGGCACGTAGGCGGCGGGTCTCGTGACCGAGAGCAGCGTCCGGATCTCGCCCTGTCGGGCGTGCCCGCTCACGTGGACCGGCGCCGTGCCCGAGTGGATGACCTCGGCGCCCCGACGGTGCAGCTGGTCGATGACCCGGCCGACCGACCACTCGTTGCCCGGGATCGGGTGCGCGCTGATGACCACGACGTCGTCGGGCTCGATCTGCATGCGCTTGTTCTCGCCGGTGGCCATGAGCGAGAGCGCCGACATCGGCTCGCCCTGGGAGCCGGTCGAGATCACGCACACCCGACCCGGCTCGAGCCCGCCGATGTCCTCGATCTCGACGACGTCGCCGTCGTCGAGATGCAGGATGCCGAGCGAGCGGGACAGCTCGACGTTCTGGAGCATCGAGCGCCCGAGGAACGCGACGCGCCGGCCGTTGGCCACGGCCGCGTCGACGATCTGCTGGACCCGGTGCAGGTGGCTGGCGAAGCACGCCACCAACAGCCGCCGGCCGGGGCGGGCCTCGAAGAGCTGGCGGAGCGTCTCGCCGACGGTCGACTCCGAGGGGGTGAACCCGGGCTCCTCGGCGTTCGTCGAATCGCACAGGAGGAGCCGGATCCCCGGCCCCTCGGCGAGCGCCCCGAAGCGGGCGAGGTCGGTCCGCCGGCCGTCGACCGGCTGGAGGTCCAGCTTGAAGTCTCCCGAGTGCAAGATGACGCCCTGGGGGGTGTGGAACGCGAGGGCGTAGGAGTGCGGCACCGAATGGGTGACCGGGATGAACTCCACGTCGCAGGGGCCGATGCGCCGGCGCTCGCCGTCGGCGACCGGGATCAGCTCGGTGCGCTCGAGCAGTCCGGCCTCCTTGATGCGGGAGCTGGCCAGGCTCACGCTCAGCTGCGAGCCGTAGATGGGCACCGAGAGGTCCCGGAGCAAGAAGGCGAGCCCGCCGGTGTGGTCCTCGTGCCCGTGGGTGAGCACCACCGCGTCGACCCGCTGCGCGTTGGCGTGCAGGTAGGAGAAGTCGGGCAGGACGAGGTCGACCCCGGGCATGTCGGGGTCCGGGAACATGATCCCGCAGTCGAGCACCAGGATCCGCCCGTCGACCTCGATGCACGCGCAGTTCCGGCCGATCTCGCCCAGGCCCCCGAGGAACACCACCCGGACCGGGGCCGGCGTGCCACCCCCGCCCGTCGCGGCCACCCCGGCACGCCGGGGACCGCGCTGGCGCCGGCGACCCGGACGGCGCGTGGCGACATGGAGATGCTGTTCGAGGAAGCGGCCCGAACCGCCGGCGCCCCCGGGCCGGCCCTCCTGGTCCCGCTCAGGCAAGCGTCGCGCCCAGGCCCTCGAGCACGCGCCGGGCCCTGTCCTCGAGCTCGGGGGTCCCGGGGGGGAGCGGCAGCCGGCACTCCCCCACCCCGAGCCCGAGCAGGCGGCACGCCGCCTTGGCCGGCATCGGGTTGGGGTACTGCTCGCAAGACTCGAAGGCGAACGACTCGGCCAGGCGGGCGTTCGCCTGGCGCGCACCCGACACGTCGCCCTTCTGGTGGGCGGCCAGCATGCCGGCGATCTCGCGCCCGGCCCAGTGCGAGGCGACGCTCACGAGGCCCACCGCCCCGACGGCCATCATGGCCAACGCGAGGTCGTCCTCCCCGCTGTAGATCTCGAAGCTCGACGGCACCATCGCGCCGAGCCGCGCCGCGTCGGCCACGTCGCCGGCCGAGGCCTTCACGGCCACGATGTTCGACACGTGGTGCGCGAGCCACGCCATGGTGTCGTTGGTCACCCGGCGGCCGGTGCGGATCGGGATGTCGTAGACCATGACCGGCAGGTCGGTCGCGCCCGCCACCGCCTCCATGTGGCGCCGGATTCCCTCCTGGGGCGGCCGGTTGTAATACGGGGTGACCACGAGGAGCCCGTCGACGCCGACGTCGGTGGCCCGGCGCGCCGCCTCGATCGAATGCGCGGTGTCGTTGTTGCCCGCGCCGGCCACCACCGGCACGCGCACGGCCTCCTTCACGCAGCGGAAGAGGTCGAGCTTCTCGTCGTCGGTGAGCGTCGGACCCTCGCCGGTCGTGCCGGCGACGACGAGCCCGTCCGAGCCGTGGTCCACCAGCCACACCGCGAGCCTTCCGGCCGCGTCGAGATCGAGGGCGTCCTCCTCGTCGAAGGGCGTGACCATCGCCGTCAGGAGCGTGCCGAACCGCGGCCGCTCAGCGCTGTCCATCGACTCAGGGTACCAGCCCACCTGCGGACGACCCCCGAGCGTCGGGGCGCCCGGGTGGCGCGCTCAGGCGACCGCGCGGGCCACCGGCGAGCCGTCGGCGAAGGCGTCGGCGTCCTCGGTCGAGTCCTCGAGATGCTCGAACGCGATGACCCCCATCTCGGTGAACTTCTGGCGGAGCCAGCCGTCGGCCGCGTCGAGGAGCCCGAGCTTGCGCAGGTTCGGCACGATCTTAGAGAACAGGAGGATCTGGAAGTCGTCGTTGGCCGGATCCTGGCGCTCGTTGATGGCCACGATGTCCTTCCAGGGCACCTCCAGGCGGTCCCAGACCTCCTGGGAGCGCAGCCGGTCTCGCATCCGCACCGCCGCCTCGAAGGCGAACTCCTGGCGCTCGCGCAGCTCGGCCGCGGAGAGCTCCGAGTAGAGCTCCTGGAGGCTGAGCACGCCGAAGGCCACGTGGCGGGCCTCGTCGGCCATCACGTAGCGGAGCATCTTCTTCAAGAGCGGCTCCTCGGAGATCTGGTGCATGAACCCGAACGCCGCAAGCGCCAGGCCCTCCACCATGATTTGCATCCCGAGATAGGTCATGTCCCAGCGCGAGTCGGCGATGATGTCGTCGAGCAGCATGCCGAGGTGGGCGTTCATCGGGTAGTGGCCCGAGAGCTTCTCGTCGAGGTAGCGCGAGAACACCTCGACGTGGCGGGCCTCGTCGACCACCTGGGTCGCCGCGTAGTACTTGGCGTCGATCCACGGCACCGTCTCGACGATCTTGGCCGTACAGAGGAGCGCACCCTGCTCGCCGTGCATGAACTGGCTGAGGGTCCAGTTCTGGCTCTCCACCCCGAAGCGCACCCACTGCTTCTCGTCCCACTTGGCGAGCGCGGTGCCGGCGAGCACCTTCTCGTCCCAGCCCATCTGGGTCGGGTTGGTGGCGAAGTTGGCCATCACCTGGGCCTCCTGGTCGACGGGGGTCTCCCAGGGCAGGTCGGTGGTGGCGTTCCACTGCGCCGACTTGGCCTTCTCGTAGAGCTTGTCCAGCTTCTCCAGCCGTCCCTTGTCGTAGTCCCAGGTGAACTCGGCGTCGCAGTTGTCGTGGACGGCGTGGCGGCCGCTCTCCTCTTGATGGCCGATGACCGACAAGATGGCCTCGAGATCGTTCACATCGGCGCGGCCGATGATCTCCTCGGTGCTGCGCATCTCGCCTGGGTCCTTCGGCTGGTCGATCTCGGTCGTCATCTGGTTCTCCGTGTGCTCGCTCGTGGGTCGGTGATCTTCACTTCGTCTGGCTCGAGGCTGCTGTCCGTGGGTTGGGCGGGGTTGCAAAGCGCGAGCACACCGGGCAGCACGAAGCGGCCCACCAGGTGCTCGACATCGGCGCGGCTGGTCGGGTCGAGGCGCCCGGTCTCCTCGCACAGGTAGCTCATCGTGATGCGCGCCGCCCACTCGGCGGCCCGGGCGGCCTGGTCGGGCTCGAGCCAGCGACCGAGGAACGGCGCTGCGAACGACGATGCGAGCGCGAGCACGCGGTCCATCGAGTCGAAGCAGAGGTGGGGCAGGATGACGCCGGGCTCGTGGTCGAGGAGGTAGCGCAGGGCCCGGTGGTCCTCGAGCCGACGGGCCGCCTCCACGATGCCGACGACCAGGACCTCCTCGAGGTCGTGGGCCTCGCCCATGGCGACAGCCAGATCGGAGAAGAACCTCGCGGCCTCGGTGTCGACTGTCGCCGCCAGGATCGCCTCGCGGCCGCCGGGGAAGGCCCGGTACACGGTGGCGCGCGACAGTCCAGCCCAGCTCGCGATGTCGTCGAGGGTGGTCTTGGCCAGGCCCTGGGTCGCGAGGCACCCGAGGGTGGCGTCCACGATCCGGACCCGCTGGGAGGAGCGGTCGTCGGCCCCGAGGTGCCGCACGCGGGCGCTCGGCGCGTCTGGGTGGGCCGGGCTGTCGTCGGCCGACGCGATGCGCGAAACCCCCGTGGACACAGGCACCAGCTGAAACGATAAGGCGATGGGTGTCTCAGTGTCAACGCGTCTCAGCACCACCGGGCCCGCGGCCGGGCGGGCGGCCCGCCCCCCGGCGACGGTCGGTCCCGGTCGGCCCGGCGTGCCGGGGGCAGAGAACCACCCTCGCGGGGGGTCGTTCCGCTAGCTTGTGCCCCGATGCGACGCCTCCGCCCGATCCCGGCCCCGGGGTCGGGCCGCTAGGCACCGGGCGACCCGTGGCCCGCTTCCGCGCCCATCGCGCCGACGACGAGCTCGGCCCGCCGGCCCGCTCGGCCGCCGAGCAGCGCGCCGAAGAGATCCGTGCGTTGAGCGCCCGGGTGGCGGGCGACGCCACCGAGCCGCTCGGGGTCTACGCGTTCCGCCCCGAGGAGCCCGAGGCACTGCTCGCCCTGTCGGTCGAAGAGCGCGTCTTCGAGGAGGCTATCGGCGACACCGCAGCGGCCGTCGTGGCCGACGAGTTCACCCCCTATGACCACGCCAGCCTGCTCTTCTGCGTGCTCGACCAGCACCGCAAGGCGCCGGCGGCCATGCTCCGGCTGATCCTGCCCTCGCGGGCGGGGCTGAAGACCCTGAACGACACGACGAGGATCTGGGAGGCCCCCCTCGACGCGCTGTTCGCCGGGTCGGGCATCGACTACGACCCGAACCACACCTGGGACCTCGCGACGCTCGCAATAGGCCCCGAGTACCGGGCGGCGGCCTTCCAGGGGACCGTGACGATGGCGCTGTGCCAGGCGGTGTCCATGCTCGGGGCGCGGCTCGGGTTCCCCTGGGCCGTCTCGGTGCTCCACGTGCCGGTGCTCCGCATGCTCCAGTGGAAGCTCCAGCGGCCGTTCAACGAGTTCGAGGGGCTCGAGCCCCGCCCCTACCTGGACTCGCCGGCCAGCCTGCCGGCCTGGATGCACCTCCCCGAATGGCACCGCCGCCTGGCCGAGCGCGACCGGGTGCTCCACCAGATGATGACCGAGGGCACCGGGCTCGAGCCGGCGGTGCGCCCCCCGGACTGGGACCGGGCGGCCGAGCTGGCCGCCGAGGTCAGCGCCCTGGCCGACCTGCGCCTCCATCTCCGGTAACCAGGCGCAGACCGTGGCGGGGCGAGATCGCCCGCACCGTTGCGATGACCTCCTCGGCGTCCACCGGCCGTGAGTACAAGAACCCCTGGGCGAGGTCGCAGCCGAGCTGGCGCAGCGTGCGCTCCTGGGACTCGTGCTCGACCCCCTCGGCGATGGTGACCGCCTCGAGGGCGCGGGCCATCGAGCAGATCGCGGCCACGAGGGTGGCGTCCGTCGGGTCGCTCGAGGTCAGGCCCTCGACGAAGCGCCGGTCGATCTTCACGTAGTCGACCGGGAACTGCTTCAGGTAGGGCAGCGAGGCGTACCCGTTGCCGAAGTCGTCGATGGCGAGGCGGACGCCGAGCTCCTTCATCCGGATCACGAGCCCCACCCCCTCGGCCGGGTTGTCCATGAGGGTCGACTCGCTGAGTTCGACGCACAGCGCATCGGGCTCGAGCCCGGTCTCGGCGAGCGCTCGGCGGACCCGCGCCGGGAGGGCGGTCGATTTTAGGTGCAGGGCCGATACGTTCACCGACACGAAGAGCGCCTGGGCGCCGGGCACCTCGCGCCAGCGGGCCAGCTGGCGGGCCGACTCGCGGATGACCCAGTCGCCGATCTCGGTCAACAGGCCGCTCGCCTCGGCGCACTCGATGAAGAAGGACGCCGGGACGAGGCCCCTCGTCGGGCGGTCCCAACGCAGCAGCGCCTCGAGGCCGGCCACCACCGGTCCGTCCTCCGAGAGGCTCACGATGGGCTGGTACATGAGGCAGAACTCGTCGCGCTCGAGGGCGCGGCGCAGGTCGTGCTCGAGCGCGAGGCGATCGGCGATGCGGTCCCGCATCGAGGGGTCGAAGACCGTCACCATGTCGCGCCCGGCCGCCTTCGCCTGGTACATGGCGGTGTCGGCGTCGCGCAGGAGGGTCTCGGCGTCGACGCCCGGCTCGGCCGACGAGCCGAGCGACACCCCGACGCTCGCCGACACCAAGAGGTCGGCGCCATAGATCCGGAAGGGAGCGCCGAGCGCGGTGTGCGCCCGCTCGGCCTCGTGGCGTGCGGCGCCGCCGGTGGCCACCGGGAACAGGACGACGGCGAACTCGTCCCCGCCCACGCGAGCGACGTTCCCCCGGCCCTGAAAGGCTCGCTCGAGCCGCTCCCCCACCTCGACGAGGAGCTGGTCGCCGCAGCTGTAGCCGTGGGCGTCGTTCACCATCTTGAACCGGTCGATGTCGAGGAAGATCACGGCCACGCCGTCGCCGGCCCGGGCCCCCTCGGCCAGCGCCGCGCTGACCGAGCGCTCGGCCAGGGAGCGGTTGCCGAGCCCGGTGAGCGGGTCGTGGGTGACCTCGTGGGTGAGCCGCGCCTGGGTCTGCGCCCCGCCGGCCACCGCACGCCAGACCCGCAGTGCGGCGACGGACACCGACACGGCTCCGAAGATGCCCAACGCGAGTCGTTGGTAGCCCGAGCGGCTCGATTCGCTGAGGCCGATGCCCGCGAGTAGGGCCGGAGCGAGGACGACCGCGACCAGCCGGGCCCTCGAATCGGTCGGCTCGTGGGTCGGGCTCCAGCGTCCGCCGAAGAGCCGGCGCATGGTGGGGTGCAAGAAGGCGACCCCGAAGCAGCTCGCCGCGAGGATGAACGGGACGCCGAGGAGCGAGTGGGTGATGGCCGCCCGCCGCACGTCGGCGACCAGGTAGAGGACTTCGCCGACGGTCAGCCACCCGGCCGCGGCGATGAGGAAGCGTCCCGAGATCGACCGGCGGGCCCGGGGCAGGATCCCGATGAGCACCACGGCGAGGCCGTAGACGCCGAGCGCTGGGAAGAGCGCCAGCATGGCCCGCTCGAAGGTCGGCATCTGGAGGCTGGGCGCCGCCGGCTCGACGAGGTAGGTCCACAGCACGACATACGCGCTCACGCCGCCCACGAGTCCCTCGAGCACCATGTCGGGGTTGCGCCGGTCGTGGGGGTGCGGCGCCCGGGCGAGGACGGTCAGGGCAAAGGCCACGAGCGCGGCCCCGACCAACCAGAGCACGTCGGGCAGGAGCGCCCGTTGCGCCGCCACCATCCCGAGGGTGTGGCGGTCGAGCCGGACCCACCCGCCGAGGCCGAGCAGGACCACCCCGGCGAGGAGCACCTCCCAGGGACCGCGGCGGGGCGGGGCGTGGAGCCGGAGCCCCGCGAGCATCGCCCCGAGCGTGCCCAGCGCGACGAGCACCAGCGCGACCTCCCGGACGCGCCAGGGCCCCGGGACCGCGTCGAGCACGGCGAGCGCCGCGCCGGCGGCCCCAAAGCCGCTCGCCGCGAGCGTGGAGCGCTCGGCCCGGGGGCGCCCGGCGGGTCGCGGCGTCATGCCCTGGCCTCGGGTCGCATGGCCGCCCATTATCGGGCGGACGCGTGCCCACCAGGGGGGATGGGAGGCCTCAGCGACGGGCGGGGGGCAGGATCCCGCCCAGGAGCTCGACGCGCACCAGGCGGGCCACCTGCTCGGGGTCCTCCAGATCCCAGCGCCCGGGCGCGCTCATGTAGGAGAGGACCATCCGGGCGAGGAAGTCCGCCGCCTCCTCCACGCCCACCCCCGGGGCCAGCCGGTGGCGCTCGAGGTAGGGGGTGAGGAAGGCCGAGACCAGCCGCACCGTGCCGTCGGTCTTCACCGTGATGGCCGGCAGCAGGACGTCGGGCTCGGTCTGGAGGACCCGCTGGAGCACCTCGTGCCCGGTGATCGCGCGGTGGGCGAAGGTGAGCCCCCGCTCGATCACCTCCTCGAGGGTGGCGGCGTCCTTCACCTCGTCGTAGAGGCGGCCGAAGAACCGGTCGTACTCCCAGCCGACGGCGGCCCCGATCAGCTCGTCGCGTCCCCCCGGGAAGTAGCGGTACAGCGTCGAGCGCGACAGGCCCGACTCGCGTCCCACGTCCTCCACCGAGGTCTTGGCGAGCCCCCAACGGGCGACGCAGGCGTAGGCCGCCTCGAGGATCCGCTCCCTCGTGTCGGGCGCGTCCGCCACGGCCTAGGGATCGAGCAGGGCGCCCAGGCCGAAGGTGAGCCCGGGCCGCTCGGCGACCCGGCGGATCGCGAGCAGCACGCCGGGCATGAACGAGCGCCGGTCGAATGAGTCGTGGCGGATGGTCAGGGTCTGGCCGGACGCCCCGAAGACGACCTCCTCGTGGGCCACGAGCCCGGGCAGCCGGACGGCGTGGATCCTGATCCCCATCGGCCCGAGGCCGCCCCGGGCGCCCTCGAGGTGCACCTCGGTGGTCGGGTCCGCGCTGAACGGGCCGGCGCCGGAGGCCTCCCTCGCCAAGGCGATGCGTTCGGCGGTGTGCAGCGCCGTGCCCGAGGGGGCGTCGACCTTGGCGTCGTGGTGCAGCTCGACGATCTCCACGTTGTCCATGACCGGCGCCGCCAGCTCGCAGAAGCGGGTGAGGAGCGCCGCGCCCAGTGCGAAGTTGGGGGCGATCACGCAGTTGGCCGCCGAGGCCTCGAACACCGCGCTGGCCCGCTCGACCACCGACGGTGCGATCCCGCTCGTGCCGACCACGGCGTGGATGCCGTGGTCGGCGTAGAACTCGAGCCGCTCGGACATCCCGGCGGCGACCGTGAAGTCGACCACCACCTCGCAGAGGGCCGCATCGAGGGACGCGAGGCCGTCGGTCACCGCCAGGGCCGGGGACTGGCCGTCCAAGATGTCCGAGAGCTCGAGCCCGGCCGCGGCGGGGTCCACCGCGCAGGCCAGCTCCAGATCCTCGGCCTCCTGGACCGCAGCGCAGGTCGTCCGGCCCATCCTGCCGGCAGCACCGACCACGCCCACCCTGATCATTTGCCGAAGGCTACCGGCCCCGGCCCGCTCGGACCCGGGGCCCGCCGGCGCCACAGGGCGAGGGCTCCCAAGGCCGCCAGGGCGAGGACGCCCAGCGCCGAGGCCACGCCCCCGAGCTCGAGCCCCGAGGGCCAGTAGCTGAACACGAGCCTCCAGCGCCCGGCGGGCACCCGCACCGCCTGGACGAGGCCGTGGCTCGACACCCTCAGGGTCCGGGTCGGGCCGCCCCCGAGGGGCGTGGCCCTCACCCGCCATCCGGCCAGGTACGCCTCGCTGCGGACCACCATGACCGGCACCGGGGCGTCGACGATGTCGGTCTCGGTCCCCCACGCCGTGGTCGAGACCCGCCGAGCCGTGGCGCCCGTCGCCCCGAGGGTGCGCACCGGCGGCGCCATGTCGTCGGTCCGGAAGCGTGCATAGCCGTGCCAGAGCCCGGTAAGGCTCCACCGGGACTGTCCGACCGCCTGTTGGAACGGTCCGTCGAGGACGAATCGGTCGCCGGCCGACGTGGTCACCGACGAGGCGTCGCTCACCAGCCGGGCGTCGCCCCGCACCACGATCCCCCCGGCGCGCTCGGGCGCGACGAAGCTCACCAACGAGCCGCCGCCGGCCGGGCGCACCCGCTCGGCCGGGAACCGGCTCGCCCCGTCCCCCGAGAGCACGCCGAGCTCAATCGGGCCGGTCGGTCGCCCGTGAGCGAAGACGATCCGGACGCTTCTGAGCGTCAGGTTGCGGCCGAAGTAGAGGTCCCGTGCGTCCGCGGTGCCCTCGGGCGCCAGGGGTCCGGCGCACCGGGGCGGGGGGACATTGGCGACGCCGGGCACGATCCGCTGGAGCAAGAAGCCCGAGCTGACGAAGAGCGTGTGGAGCCGCAGCGGCACGAACACGCCGCGCGCCAGCGCGCAGGGGTCCATGGTGTCCTGGAGGTGCGTGCCGGTCAGGCCCTCGTAGTTGACGCTCACGATCGACCCGTAGCCCTGCACGCTGTCGAGACCGGTCAGGCCGTTGGTGTCGGGCGCCGAGAGGTAGCTGAGCAACGTGGTGTTGGCGCCCACGATCGCAAAGCGCCCGGTCGTGCCCACCTCGGCGGCCGCCGAGGCCCTCGACGGCGAGACGGCGCCGCCGGCGAACATGCCCGTGGAGCAGGTGAGCGCGAACAGGCCGAGGTCGGCCGCGACGACTGCGCACAGGAGCCTGCGGGCCGCCACCGGCCGCCACCGGCGCCATGCCCAGAGGACCGCGAGCGCACCCAGCGCCACGACGGCCTGTGCCGCCATCCACACCCGCTCGTCGGCCGCGCGGACCGGGTCGGCCCCGTAGGCGACGAGCACCGTCGCCGGGAAGGCGACCGAGACGATCGCGGCGAGAAAGGCGGCCGCCGGCCCGATGGCCGGGACGAGGCGCTCGCGGAGCCACTGCGCGCCGCCCCCGACGCGCTCGCGCCACTCCCCGGCCAAGAACAGTTCGAGGAAGAAGCCGAAGACGACGGCGAGCGCGAGGTCCACAATGCCGAGGCTCCGGCTGTCGAGACGAACCTTGTTGTAGAAGGGGATGAGCACAAAGACGTGCCCGAGCGGGGTGAAGGTCCCCCACGAGAGCAGCAGCCCGAGCGCCCCGAGCGCGATCCACGGACGCCAGTCCCGGGCCCGGGGGTCCGAGCGGCGCCCGATCGAACGGATGGCCAAGGTGAAGAAGGCCGCGAGGGCGAGCAGCCCCATGTAGCCGGTGACCTCGGGCAGGTTGTAGCCGATCGCGAACGGCGGCTGGCCGAGGATGGCGTTGCCGCCGAACAGGTTCGGGACGAGCATGAGGACCGTCCAGGACGCCCGCAGCGAGCCCAGGCCGAAGTAGGCGTAGTCCTCATGCGCCCGCTCGGAGGCGAGGATGAAGGTACGCCCCGGCAAGAGCTGCGCCGCGCCGATGACCGCGCCCCAGGCCGCCGCCAACACCCCGTAGGCGACCAGTTGGAGCCGGTGCAGCGGGCGCACCGGGGCGCCCGGATAGGACCGCAGCGCCAGCCAGACCAAGACGAACGGCGTGACGATCTCGGCCTCGGCCATGCCCCGGGGCTCCCCGGTGAGAAAGACGAGGCCGTAGATCGCGGCGAGCAATGCGACCCAGGGCCACGGTGATGACCGTGTCCCGGCCGTCGGGCCGTCGAGGGAGATCGGGCGGGTGCCCATCACCGCCTCGGCCAGCCGGATCTCGGCCAGGACGGCGAGCGGCATCCACGCCATCCCCTGGATGATTCCGACGTGGACCAGCTGGCCAGTCATCGCCCCGCCGAACTGGTAGGTGACGGCGGCCAGGAGCGCACCCATCGGCCGGATCTCGAAGTGGCGGAGCAGCGCGTACATGCCGAGCCCGGCCGCCCAATAGATCCCAAGGAGGTTGAGCACCCAGGCGAGCACCCCGGGAAGCACCGCGAAGAGCAGGGTGCCCGGATAGAAGGACCCCGCGTTCAACCCGCCCATGAGCGGCGAGCCCGACCAGATCGTGGGGTTCCACAGCGGGAGGTGCCCGTGGGCGATGTCCTGGCCCGAGAGCACGCGCAGCGGGTAGTTCTGCAGCAGGTTGTCGAAGCTGATCGGCGGGTGCCCCGTCGCGGCTGGGACCGCGAAGACGAGGACGGGCAGGACGACCAGGAAGCTGACCGCGCCGGCGTTGGGCGACCGACACCACCTGGCCAGCCTCGAGCCGGTGCCGACCTCGTCGTGGACGGCCGTCGCCGTCCCCCCGTTCGCCACCGTGTCCCCTAGGCGATGTGGCCGTGGAGGCCGAGCGCCGAGAGGTCGAAGGAGCCCTGGTCGAAGGGTCCGACGACGGCGAGCGTGCGCGGCGCGACCAGCAGCGCCTGGGCGACCCGTTGGGCGTCGCTCGCCTCCACCACGTCGATCATCTCGAGGAGCTCGTCGACGGTCTTGGTCTCGCCGTGGAGCAGGAGGCCGGCGCCGATGCGGCTCATGCGGGCCCCCGAGTCCTCGCACGCGAGCAGCGCCTCGGCGCGCAGGTTCCCCTTGGCCACGGCGAGCTCCCGCTCGCTGATCCCCGACTCGGCCAGCAGTTCGAGTTCGCCCGTGACGATGCGCAGCACCTCGTGCGCGTAGTTGGGGGCGGTGCCGGCCACGACGCATAGC
This sequence comes from Acidimicrobiaceae bacterium, assembly GCA_027315315.1. Classification (GTDB taxonomy): domain Bacteria; phylum Actinomycetota; class Acidimicrobiia; order Acidimicrobiales; family RAAP-2; genus Palsa-461. The sequence continues at coordinate 126,340 of DAHUYG010000026.1, forward strand.
GAGCCGGCGTCCTCGTAGGCGAGGCGCTCCGAGCCGATCGAGTACGCGAGGCCCCGTTGCTCCCGGACCTTTTGGAAGAGCCGGCTCGACATGCCGCCGCCGAGCACGTGGTTCAGGACCGAGTAGGCCCAGCGGTCCTCGTCGAAGCGCGAGCCGCAGCGGATGCCGAGGGCGAGGTGCGCCTGCTCGGTCGGCCGGTGCAACACCACGAGCGGGTCGACGGGTGCCTCGGGCGCCACCCGCTCTGGCGCCTCACCCCCGGCCCGGCCCCCGAGGCGCTCCTCGAGGGCGCCGGCCACCGCCTCGTGCGAGCAGTCCCCGGCCACCGAGACCACCATGTTCCCCGGGCGGTAGTGGGACTCGAAGAACCCGCGCACGTCGGGCACGCCGATCCGCCCGACGCTTGCGGCGTCCCCGAGGGCGTCCCGCCCGAGTGGGTGCCCGGGGAAGAGCGCCCCGAAGCAGCACTCGACGACGAGATCGGCCGGCTCGTCGAGGTGCATGAGGATCTCGTCGAGGATCACCGTGCGCTCGGCCTCGAGGTCCGAGGCCCGGAGGGCGGGGTCCCACATGATCTCGCTCAAGATGTCGAGCCCGAGCGGCAGATGCTCGGAGAGCAGGCGCACGTAGAAGGCGGTGTACTCCTTCGTCGTGTAGGCGTTGCAATCTCCGCCCACCTCGTCGAGCGCCTCGGCGATGTCCGAAGCGCTGCGCCTCGGCGTGCCCTTGAACAACAGGTGCTCCAAGAAGTGCGATGCGCCGGCGATCTCCGCGGGCTCGTCGCGCGAGCCGCTGCCGACCCAGAAGCCGACCGCGACCGAGCGCACCTCGGCCATCGTCTGGGTGACGAGGCGCAGGCCCGAGGGCAGCGTCTCGGTCGTGATGGGGGGCTCGGGCCCCCGAGCGCTCAACGGCGACGCTGGGGCCGACGCCTCCGGCCCTCGCCACCGCCGCTCGACGATCCCGGGCCGAGGTCGCCGAGCTCCGCGACGAGCTCGGCCTCGAAGGCGTCCTCGAACGAGGAGAACGAGGCGTCCCCGTTGCGCGGGCCGGCCTCGTTGCGACGCTCGGGCGCGGGCCGGGCCTCGGCGGGCGGCTCACCTGCGAGCGACAGCGAGACCTTGCCCTGCTGGTCGATGTCGTCCACCCGGACCTCGATCGCCTGGCCGAGGGTCAACACGTCCTCCACCGCGCCGACCCGCTTGCCACCGGCGAGCGAGGAGAGCTTGGAAATGTGCAGGAGCCCGTCGCGGCCCGGCAGCAGGTTGACGAACGCACCGAACTTGGTGAGGTTCACCACCCTGCCGTTGTAGACCTCGCCGATCTCGGCGGTGGGCGGATCCAAGATGAGCGAGATCCGCCGCTTGGCCTCGGCCACCGCGTTGCCGTCCTTGGCCCCGATGGTCACCGTGCCGACCATGCCGTCGTCGTCGACGGCGATGTCGGCCCCGGTCTCCTGCTGGAGCGTGTTGATGACCTTGCCCTTCGGGCCGATGACCTCGCCGATCTTGTCGATGGGGATCTCCATCGAGACGATCTTGGGCGCGCTGGCCGCCACGTCGTGGCGGGGCTCGGCGATCGCCCCGGCCATCACCTCCAAGATGGCCAGCCGCGCATCGCGGGCCTGCTGGAGGGCCTTGGCCAGCACGTCGGCCGGAAGGCCGTCGATCTTCGTGTCGAGCTGCAGGGCAGTGACGGCGTCGGCCGTCCCGGCCACCTTGAAGTCCATGTCGCCGAAGGCGTCCTCGGCGCCGAGGATGTCGGTCAGCGTGACGTATTCGCCACCCTCGTACACGAGGCCCATCGCGATCCCGGCCACCGGGGCAGCGATGGGCACGCCGGCCGCCATGAGCGAGAGCGTCGATCCGCACACCGAGGCCATGGAGGTGGACCCGTTCGAGGCGAGCACGTCCGAGACGAGGCGCAGCGTGTAGGGGAACGACTCTTGGGAGGGGACGACCGGCAGGAGCGCCCGCTCGGCGAGCAGACCGTGGCCGATGTCCCGGCGCCGCGGCCCGCGCATCTGCCCCGCCTCCCCCGTCGAGTACGGCGGGAAGTTGTAGTGGTGCATGTAGCGCTTCGTGTCGTCCGGCGAGATCGTGTCGAGCAGCTGGTTCATGCGGGGCATGCCGAGCGTGGTCACGTTCAGCACCTGGGTCTCGCCCCGCTGGAAGAGGGCCGAGCCGTGGGCCGTCGGAAGGAGGTCGATCTCGGCCGAGAGCGGGCGGATCTCGTTGGTCGAGCGCCCGTCGATGCGCACGCCGTCCTCGATGATCCGCTTTCGCACCAGCTTCTTCGTGAGGGCCCGGATGGCGCCCTTGACCTCGGCCTCCCGGCCCTCGAACTCGGGGCCGACCGTGTCGAGGATCGTGGCCGTGGCGGCGTCGATCGCAGCATTGCGCTCGGCCTTGGCGCTGATGCGGTTCGCCTCGCTCAGCAGCGGGGTCCCGACCGCCTCCACCCTCGGCCAGACGTCCTCGCCGTAGTCCGAGAAGGTCCGGAACTCGAGCGCCTTGATCGGCCCGCGGGCCTCGCTGTACGCGGCGACCAGCTCGCGCTGGAGGTTGATCGACTCACGGATCCAGGTCTTCGCGGCCTCGAGCCCGCCGGCCAGCACCTCCTCGTCGACCTTGGGGGCGCCGTCCTCGTAGTAGGACCACGACCGCTCGGTGCCACCGGCCTCGACCATCATGATCGCGATCTCCGAATCCGGCGCGTCGCTGAGCGCCCGGCCCGCCACCACGAGCTCGAAGGTCGACTCGTCGCCCTCCTGGTAGGTGGCGTGTGGGAGCCAGGTGCCGTCCACCGAGTACGCGATGCGCACCGCGCCGATCGGGCCGTCGAAGGGGATCCCCGAGATCATGAGGGCGGCCGACGCGGCGTTGATGGCGAGCACGTCGTGGGGGTTGACCTGATCGGCGCCGAAGATCGTCCCGACGACGTGGATGTCGTTGCGGACGCCCTTCGGGAACGAGGGCCGCAGCGGCCGGTCGATTAGGCGGCAGGTGAGGATGGCCTGGTCGGTCGCCCGTCCCTCCCGGCGGAAGAAGGAGCCCGGGATCTTGCCCGCCGCATAGGCGCGCTCTTCGATGTCGACGGTGAGCGGGAAAAAGTCGGTCCCCTCGCGCACCGAGCGCGAGGCCACGGCGGTGGCAAGGACGATCGTGTCGCCGATGCGCCCCACCACGGCGCCGTCGGCGAGCTGGGCGAGCTTGCCCGCCTCGAAGGAAAGGGTGCGGTCGGTGCCGCTGATCGGCGCCGAAACGGAGATGGCCTCGGCCATGTCGCTCCTTGTATGGGTTCAGGGGCGTCCGGCCGGTTCCCAGTGGTCGACCACCTCTCCAGCATTGTGCGGAGGTGATCGGCGACTGGCAGCCGACCTCGGTCGCCCGCCTCTTATGCGACCGCCCGGCCGGCGGCCGGGCGGAAGATCTGACTGTGTTACCGGCGGATGCCGAGCCGTCCGATGAGCTGGCGGTAACGCTCCATGTCGTTGTGGGCGACATAGTCGAGCAGCCGCCGACGCCGACCGATCAACTTCATCAGCCCCCGGCGGGTGTGGTGGTCACCCGAATGCACCTTCAGGTGCTCGGTCAGGTGCGAGATCCGCTCGGTGAGCAACGCGACCTGGACCTCCGGCGACCCGGTGTCGGTCGGGTGCTGCCGGTGTTCGTTGATGATCGCCTCTTTGTCGGGCATGCAGCGAAACCTACTCAGGTGGTCGAACGGCGGGGCCCAAACGCCTCTGGCGTCCAGCGAAGCCGGTGGCGTGCCCTGGCGCACGCTCCGGTGCGGGCGACTGCCCGCTCCGAATGAGAGATTTTAGCAGGGCCGACGCCCAGGGGGGACCTGGCCCCCCGCCGGCGGCTCAACCCCCCAGCACTAGGCGGGCGGCGGCCACGTCCTCGCGCATCTGGGCCTTCAGGGCGTCGAGCTCGTCGAAGGCCCGCTGGGGCCTGATCCAGGCCTCGAAGCTCACGCTCGCCGGCTCGCCGTAGAGGTCGCCCTCGAAGTCCAAGAGGTAGGCCTCGACGAGTGGCGAGCCGTCGTCGGCCTCCTGGAAGGTGGGCGGCTGGCCGACCGAGATGGCCGCGGGGTGCCGGGCGGCCCCCCGCCATGCGAAGCGACCGGCGTAGACCCCGGGGGCGGGCAGCGCGATCTCCCGGGCGACGCCCACGTTCGCCGTGGGGAACCCGAGCAGCCGGGCGCCTCGCCCCGCACCGTGCCTGACCGGGCCCCGCACCTCGTGGGGCCGGCCGAGGAGCCGGGCGGCCTCCCGCACTTCGCCCTCGGCGATCAGGCGGCGGATCCGGGTCGAGGACACCGGCGGCTCTCCCGCCGCGTCGCTCATGAGCTCGACCGGGCGCACCTCGAAGCCGTTCGCGGCGCCCATCTCGCTCAGCAGCGCCACGTCGCCCTTGCGGTCGTGGCCGAAGTGGAAGTCCCGCCCGACGACCACCAGGCGGGCCGCCAGGCCGTCGACCAGGACACTTCGGACGAAGTCCTCGGCGGTCTCATCGGAGCGGGCCCGGTCGAAGGGGATGACGAGCGTCCTGTCGACCCCACACCCTGCGAGCAGCTCGAGCTTCTGGTCGAGGTCGGTGAGGCTCCGGGGCGCAGACTCCGGGCGCACCACGGTGGCGGGGTGGGGGTCGAAGGTGACCACGGCCGTCTCGAGGCCGCGCTCTTCGGCGAGCCGGCGAAGGTCGCCGATGACGTGGCGGTGCCCGAGGTGCACGCCGTCGTAGGCACCCACGGTGACCGCGGCGCCGGCCGCGGTGGGCGAGCATCCCTCTGGACCGACCACCTCCACCCTTCGAACACTAGAGGCCCGACCGGAGCGCTCCCTGCAGCGGGCTCAGGACGCGCCGAGCACGACCGCCGCCCGGGCGCGTCCCTCGGACGCCGCCTCGTAGACCGCGGCCAGTGCACCCCCCGGCTCCACCACGGCGTAGGGGCCGGGGCCCTGCGCCCCGAGCGCGCCCAGGTCGAGCGCCCGCCCGTGACACACGTCGTCGAGCGCGTCGCCCGACACGGCGACCCGCTCGAGCTCGAGGGCGTCGAGCGGCGCCCGCAGGAGACGAGGGTCGCCCCCGGCCAGTCCCCGCTCGAGCTCGGCGAGGGTGAGCGCATCTTCGACCAAGAAGGACCCCGAGCGCGTGCGGCGCAGGCCCCGCAGGTGAGCTCCCCCGCCGAGGGCGGCACCGAGATCCGCTGCGAGCGAGCGGACGTAGGTGCCCGCCGAACAGCGCACCTCGATGGCGAGGACCCCCGGGTCGGGGCCCGGGTGCACCTCGAAGCGCTCCACCCGCACCCGTCGCACCGGCCGATCGACCTCGGCCCCCTCGCGGGCGAGGCGGTGCAGACGGCGGCCCCCGACCTTCACCGCCGAGACCATCGGCACCTGCTGGTCGATCTCCCCCGTCAGCCCGGCGGCGGCCCGCCTGGCGTCCTCCAGTGTCACCCCGGCCATCTCGAAGCGCCCGAGGACCTCCCCCTCGTCGTCGAGGGTCGTGGTGGTGACGCCGAGGACGACCTCGCCCCGATACTCCTTGTCGGCCCCGCTGACGAAGCGCAGCAGGCGGGTCGCCCGGCCGACGCCGAGGACGAGCACGCCGGTCGCACCGGGATCGAGTGTGCCGGCGTGCCCGATCCGCCGTTCGCCCAAGAGCCTCCGGCACCTCGCCACCACGTCGTGGGAGGTCCAACCGGGCTCCTTGTCGACGACGACGAAGCCGATCACTCGGAGGGTTCGCCGGCCCGGGGGTCCTTGAGGCGCCGCAGGACGTCTTCGACCACCTCCCCCGAGCGCACCGCCGGATCGGCGAGGAAGGTGAGGCGCGGGGTGCGCTTTATGCGCATCTCGCGTCCGACGATCTGCTGGAGCCGGACCCGGCGTTCCTCGAGGGCCTCGGCAGCCTCGTCCTCGAGGCTCGAGAGGTAGACGGTCGCGTTGCGCAGGTCCGGGGTGGTCACGACCGAGGTGATCGTGAGCAGCCGAAGCCGCTCGTCGGCGTCGGCCAAACGTTCGAGCTCGTCGGCGAGCACCTCGCGCAGCACCTGGTTCACCCGCAGCGAGCGCGCGTAACGGGCGCCACCGCGGGTGGGGAAGGAGCGTCGTCCTTCGGGCATGGTGGCCCTCCTGGCTAGACCCTCGGGATCTCTCGCTCCTCGAAGGTCTCGATGATGTCGCCTTCCTTCAGGTCCTGGAAGTCCGACAGCCCGATGCCGCACTCGAAGCCCGCCTGGACCTCGCGAGCGTCTTCCTTGAAGCGCTTGAGCGAGTTGATCGTGCCGCGCCAGATGATGACGCCCTCGCGCAGGAACCTGACCTTCGAGCCCCGGCGGATCGCGCCGTTCTGCACGTAGCAGCCGGCGATGGCGCCCACCCGGGGGATCCGGAAGATCTGTCGGACCTCGGCGTCGCCGGTCACGACCTCCTCGAAGCTCGGCGCCAACATGCCGAGCATGGCCGCCTCGATGTCCTCGAGCAGCTTGTAGATGATCTCGTAGGTCCGGATCTCGACGTTGGCCTCCTCGGCCATCTCCCTCGACCGGCGATCGGGGCGCACGTTGAAACCGATGATGGTGGCGGTCGACGCCTTGGCCAGGGTCACGTCGTTCTCGGTGATCCCCCCTACGCCGCGCCGCACGAAGCTGAGCTTCACGTCGTCGCGCTCGAGCTTGCGCAGGCTCTCGGTGACTGCCTCGAGCGAGCCCTGCACGTCGGCCTTGAGCACGATGTTGAGGGTCGCCGTCTCGCCCCGCTGGATCTGCTCGAAGAGGTCCTCGAGGCGGGCGCCGGTGGCCGAGGGTGCCGGCAGATGCCCCGAGAGCCTGAAGCGCTGGGCCCGGGCCTCGGCCAACGTGCGGGCGGTCGACAGGTCGATCGCGGCGCGGAACTCGTCGCCGGCCTGGGGGGGTTCGGAGAGCCCGAGCACCTGGACCGGCATCGAGGGGAGCGCCTCTTTCACGTGGTCGCCCCGGTCGTCGATGAGCGCCTTCACCTTCCCCCACGCCGAGCCGGCGACGACGGCGTCCCCGACCCGCAGCGTGCCGCGCTGGACGATCACGGTGGCCACCGGCCCACGACCGGTCTCGAGGTTGGCCTCGAGCACGACCCCGCGGGCCCGGCCCTCGGGGCTGGCGCGGTACTCCTCGACCTCGGCCATCAGGATCAGGTGCTCGAGCAGGTCGTCGATCCCGGTGCCCTGGAGGGCCGAGACCTCGACGGTGATCGTGTCGCCGCCCCACTGCTCGGGGACGAGCCCACGGTCGGCCACCTGCTGGAGGACCCGAGAGGGGTCGGCGTCGGGCCGGTCGATCTTGTTCACCGCGACCAGGATCGGCACCTCGGCCGCCCGCGCGTGGTCGATGGCCTCGATCGTCTGGGGCATCACGCCGTCGTCGGCGGCGACGACGAGGACGACGATGTCGGTCACCTCGGCCCCCCGCGCCCGCATGGCGGTGAAGGCCTCGTGCCCCGGGGTGTCGATGAAGGTGAGGAGCTGGCCGTTCCAGTTCACCTGGTAGGCGCCGATGTGCTGGGTGATGCCGCCCGCCTCGCCCGCCACGACGTCGGTCTGGCGGATGCGGTCGAGGAGGAGCGTCTTGCCGTGGTCGACGTGGCCCATCACCGTGATCACCGGCGGGCGGGGGCGCAGGTCCTCCTCTTCCTCCTCGTCCTCCTCCTCGAAGTACCGGGCGAGCAGCTCGGCCTCGGCCTCCTCTCCCGGATCGCCCAGGCGGACCTCGGCACCGAGCTCGGCTGCGAAGAGCTCGATCATGTCGTCAGTGAGCGACTGGGTGGCCGTCACCATCTCGCCCTGCAGGAGCAGGAAGCGGATGACGTCACCGGCCGAGCGGTTGAGCTTGGGGCCGAGGTCCCGAGCGGTCGACCCGCGCTCGACGATGATCTCGCCCTCGGGCACCGGGGCGCTCGAGGGCATGTAGGCCGTCAGCTGGGTCGGCTCGAGCTCCTCGAGGTTGCGGCGCCTGCGTCGCGCCCGGCGCTGGGGCGGGCGACCGCCGCGCCCGCCGAATCCACCACGGCCCGCTGCGGGGGCCCCGACCGGTCCGCCGGAACCCGAGCGGCCGCCGAAGCCGCCAGCCGGCCGGCCGGAGAACCCGCCTCGGCCACCACCGGCTGCGCCGCCACCGGGCGGGCGGCCGCCGGTGC
>DAHUYG010000043.1 GCA_027315315.1 Acidimicrobiaceae bacterium
GGGTGGTGTCGGCGCTCGAGCTGTGCTGGCGGGCGGCCCGGATGCCGGCAGGCAAGCGGCTCGCCCCCATGCTCTGGGTCCTCGTCCCTCTGCTCCGCCGGGACGGCGAGGTGGTCCTGACCGATTCGGAGGCCGACCTCCTCGTGGCAATGAGCCCGGCCACCATCGACCGGCGCCTGGCGGGGGCCAAGGTGTTGGCCGGGTTCCGGGGAGTGAGCCACACCAAGCCAGGTTCCCTCCTCAAGACCCAGATCCCCATCCGGACCTGGTCGGAGTGGGACGAGGACATGCCCGGCTTCGTCGAGATCGACCTGGTGGGCCACGAGGGGGCAACTCCTTCGGCGAGTTCTGCTTCACGCTGACCGTGACCGACGTGGCCACCGGCTGGACCATCAACCGGTCCGTGCGCAACAAATCCGCCATCCGGGTCATCGAGGCCATCGAGCACTGCTGTCGCCAGTTCCCCTTCCCCATCAAGGGCATCGATTCGGACAACGGCTCCGAGTTCATCAACGCCGACCTGCTCGAGTGGTGCGTGGCGAAGAAGGTCACCTTCACCAGGTCCCGGCCGGGCAACAAGAACGACGGCTGCCACGTGGAGCAGAAGAACTGGACCCACGTGCGTGAACTGGTCGGCTACCTGCGCTTCGACACCGAAGCCGAGCTCGAGGTTCTCAACGCGATCTGGATCCTCGAGCAGAACTACACCAACCTGCTCCTCACCCAGCAGAAGCTCGTCACCCGCACCCGGGTCGGCTCCAAGGTCATCAAGCGGCACGACACCGCCCAAAGCCCCTACCAGCGCCTCGGGGCCACCGGAGTGCTCACCCCGTCCAAGAAGGCCGCACTCACGAGGGCCCGCAACACCCTCCGCCCGGGCCATCACCAGGCCGAGATCACCCGACTCACCACCCAGCTCCAGCGCCTCGCCCTGGCCAAGACCGGACCCCCGCCACGGACCGTCAACCGGGCATTCAACGAGCGTCGCGAGGCGCGGGGTTCTTCGTGAGGCAACGAATACCCTTGGCGCGGGATTTGACGTGAGGCAACAGGGGATGCCAGAGCAACCGTGATGCTGATTTAGCATTCGTCGATGGCACGCGCCTACGACGCGGTTGGCGTCGAGAAGAAGTGGCAGGAGCGCTGGCGCGACGACGGCTTCTACGAGGTCGACAACGACGACCCCCGCCCGGCGCACTACTCGCTCAGCATGTACCCCTACCCCTCGGGGCCCGCCCACCAGGGCCATGTGCGCAACTACACCTTCGGCGACCTCCTGGTCCGCTTCCGGACCATGCTCGGCTATTCGGTGCTCTCGCCCTTCGGATTCGACTCCTTCGGCCTTCCGGCCGAGAACGCCGCGATCAAGACCGGGACCCACCCCCGGGTCTTCACCGAGGAGCGGATTGCCGAGCTGAAGGAGTCGATCATCCGCCTGGGCGCCGTCTACGACTGGCGCCGTGAGGTCCGGAGCCACGACCCGGACTACATCCGCTGGAACCAGGTCATCTTCCTCCGGTTCTTGGAGGCCGGCCTCGCCTACCGGGCCAAGGCCGCGGTCAACTGGTGCCCGGGCTGCCAGACCGTGCTCGCCAACGAGCAGGTGCTGGCCGACGGGCGCTGTGAGCGCTCCGGCGACCTCGTGGAGCGGCGGGACCTCGAGCAGTGGTTCTTCAGGATCACCCAGTACGCCGACGAGCTCTTGGCGGCGATCGCCCCCCTCGAGTGGCCCGAGAAGGTCAAGACGATGCAGCGGAACTGGATCGGTCGGTCCGAGGGCGCGGAGTTCGACCTCTTCGTCCAGGGCCCCGACGGCGCCCCCACAGACGTCGCGATACGGGTCTTCACGACCAGACCCGACACGAGCTTCGGGATGACCTACGCCGTGCTCGCCCCCGAGCACCCGCTCGTCGACGCCCTCACCACCGACGAGCAGCGGGCCGCCGTCGACGAGCTCCGCCAGCGGGCGAGCGGGTCGACCGAGATCGAGCGGACCCGTGCCGCCGAGGCCGGGGAGGAGCTGACCAAGCGCGGCGCCTTCACCGGAAGCTATGTCCTCAATCCCTTCACCGCCGAGCCGGTGCCCGTCTATGTCGCCGACTACGTCCTCATGGGTTACGGCACGGGGGCGATCATGGCCGTGCCGGCCGAGGACGAACGCGACTGGGCCTTCGCCGAGGCGTACGGGCTGCCGATCGTCCGGACGGTGCAGCCGCCCGAGGGCTTCGCAGGCGGGGCGTACAGCGGGGACGGCGAGAAGATCAACAGCGGCTTCCTCGACGGCCTCGATGTCCCGACCGCCAAGGCCAGGGCGATCGAGTGGCTCGAGAAGGAGGGCGTGGGCACCAAGAAGGTCAACTTCAGGCTCCGCGACTGGCTCGTCTCACGACAGCGCTTCTGGGGCTGCCCGATCCCGATCGTGTACTGCGAAGGGGACGGCATCGTCGGCGTCCCCGAGGATCGGCTCCCGGTGCTCGCCCCCGACGACGTCGAGTTCCTGCCGAGCGGCCAGTCCCCCCTGGCCCTTCACGAGGCCTTCGTGCACACGACCTGTCCGATCTGCGGCGGGCCGGCCCGGCGGGAGACCGACACGATGGACACCTTCGTCGACTCGAGCTGGTACTTCCTCCGGTTCTGCAACCCGTGGTACGAGGACGGCCCGGTCGACCCGGCGGCCGCCCGGCGCTGGATGCCCGTCAACGAGTACATCGGTGGCATCGAGCACGCCATCTTGCACCTGCTCTACGCGCGCTTCTACGTGCGGGCCCTCATGGACACCGGCCTCATCCCCGAGATCGAGCGTGAGCCGTTCGCCCACTACTTTGCCCAGGGGATGATCCGCATGGACGGGTCCAAGATGTCCAAGTCCAAGGGGAACCTGATCGCGCCGTCGTCGTACTTCGAGCGCGTCGGCGCGGACGCGCTCCGGTTCTTCCACCTCTCGGTCGGGCCCCCCGAGCAGGACTTCGACTGGACCGACCAGACCGAGGAGGTCATCGATGGCTGTGGCCGTTTCCTCGATCGCCTGTGGGTCTCGCTCGTGGAGGACGCCCCGGCCGGTCGCAGCGGGCCGCTCGAAGAGGCCGACTGGGCACTGCGGCGCGTCGTGCACCGGAGCATCCGAGCGGTGACGGGCGAGATCGAGCGGTGGTCGTTCAATACCGCCGCCGCCCACTGTCGCGAGCTGCACAACGCGATCCTTCGCTACGCGCGCGAGGAGCCCGGTCCCCACGCGGAGGTCTTCGACGAGGCGGCCGACACGCTCCTGCTCCTCCTCGCACCGATGATCCCGCACCTGAGCGCCGAGATCTGGGAACGGCGGCACCCCGGAGCGCCGGGGATCCACGCCCAGCGCTGGCCCTCGTTCGACCCCGAGCTCGTGAAGGAGCGCTCCGTCACGATGGTCGTCCAGGTGAACGGCAAGGTACGCGATCGGATCGAGGTCGGCTCGGACACCACGGCCGAGCAGGCCGAGCGCCTGGCGCTGGCCTCACCGAGGGTGGCCGAGCTCCTCGCAGGGGCCACGCCGCGACGAGTGGTGGTGCGTCCACCGACGCTCGTCAACGTCGTGGCATAAATGGAACCCAATGCCTCTGGCCTCCCAGCAGAGCCTCTTCGCTGAGGACGCCCTCGACGACGAGCCGCCGCCGCTCGCCGCCGAGGCGCCGGCTCGGTCCGAGACTGTCCCGATCGGGGTCCCCGAGATCGAGATCCGGACCTCCAAGCGCCGTCGGAAGAGCGCCACCGCGTACTGGAGCGGGGGCCGGATCGTCGTGCTGCTCCCGAACCACCTGCGGGGTAGGGACCGCAAGGAAATGGTCGACTGGCTGGTCGCCCGGGTCCTCTCCCGGCGCCCCGGCGCGGCATCCTCAGACCGGGCACTCCACGAGCGCGCGCTCAGGCTGGCGGGCCGCTACGTGCCCGGCGCCGAGCCTCTCTCGGTGCGATGGGTCACCAACCAGCACAAGCGCTGGGCCTCGTGCACGGTCGACACGGGCGAGATCCGCCTCTCGCACCGCCTGCGCGACGTGCCCGAGTGGGTGCTCGACGCCGTGCTGGTCCACGAGCTCGCGCACCTCGTCCATCCGGACCACTCGGCGCGCTTCCACGCGCTGGCCGACCGCTTCCCGCGCCAGTCCGAGGCGTCCACGTTCCTCGAGGGCTACGCGCTGGGCCTCGACGCGGCCCCGCTGTGCCGCGGGGCCGATGATGGGCGAGCCGCCCCCGCTACAGCTCCTTGAACTTGGCCAGCACCTCGGAGAGCTTGTCCTGCTCCATCCGGTAGGGGGCATAGAAGCTGAACCGGTCGATGAGGTCGCCGACCCGCTCGCCGACGAGCGCCGGCACCTCCTCGATCGGGGCGACGATCGCGAACGCGTCGAGCATCTCGTCGGTGATGCGCTCGCCCATCGCCTCCCATTCGCCGCGCTTGGACATGATGTTGAGTTCGTCGCCGACCTCGCCCCAGCCGTGCAACTCGAGCACCGGCCGGTACGCAGGGGTCGAGCCGTAGAAGGCGATCTGGCGCTTGGTGGCCGTCTTGGCCGCCTCGAACTGCTCGCCCTCTCCGGTGACCACGAAGCCCGGGTAGGCGACGGTCAGGTCCTTGCGCGTCTTGCCCGCCTTGGCCGCACCGCGCTCGAGCGCGGGGATCGTCACCTCGCGCAGGTAGCGGTGCGTCGTGAAGCCATGGACGATCATCCCGTCGCCGGCCTCGCCGGCCACCTCGGTCATGAGCTCGCCGACCGCCGCGAGGATGATCTTGGGGTTGCCGTAGGGGTTCGGTCCGGGGTTGAAGAACGGCGTCATCAAGGTGTGGGTGTAGAAGTCGCCGCGGAAGTCGAGCTTGGTGCCGTTGGCCCAGCAGTCCCAGATGGCCCGGATGGCGAAGAGCATCTCGCGCATGCGGGGCGCCGGGTGCGACCACTCCATGGAGAACCGCTTGGTGATGTGCGGCTTGATCTGGGAGCCGAGACCGAGGATGAACCGCCCGCCCGAGAGCTCCTGGAGATCGTTGGCCATCATGGCGAGGGTCATCGGGTTGCGTGCGAAGGCGACCGCGATGGCGGTGCCGAGCTCCAGGCGCTCGGTCGCCTGCGAGGCGATGGCGAGGGGGAGGAAGGGGTCGTGCCCGGTCTCGGCCGACCACGCCCCGTCGTAGCCCAGGGCCTCGACAGCCTGGGCCGATCGGGCCGCGCCCTCCCTCGTGAACCCGATCCCGCCGTCAATCTTCATCGGTTGTCCCTCCTCGGTACATCGATCGGCTCAATGGTCCTCGCCGCGGAGGAATTTCTCCAGTTCGGCGGCCAGCTCGTCGCCCGAGGGGAGCGTCTCGACCCCGAGCGGGTTGCCCTCGGCGCTGTCGATGGCCTCCTCGAGCTTGTGGACCATCGCGACATGCTCACGGTTCGACGCGATCACCTCGTCCACCTGGCGGCGCGAGGCGTCCGCCGCCCGGCGCAGCTCCGAGGAGTCGTAGGCGAGCCCGGCAATCGACCCGAGACCCTCGACCAGTGCGACGCTCGCCTCGGGGAACGCCATCGCCGCGACGTAGTGGGGGACCCGGGCCCACAGCGTGACCATGTCGAGGCCGGCCTCGCCGAAGCCGATCTCGAGGGCCGAGATCACCCCGGCCGGCACCTCGAGCTCCCCTCGGGTCCGGCCGACCCGGTCGATCAGCTCCGAGGAGGTCGGCGGGGCGGTCGCGACCAGGCGCACCGGACGCGTGTGGGGCGCGGGGGCCGGGAACGCGCCGAGTCCCACGGCGAGCCGGACCCCGAAGCGCTGCGAGAGCTCGACGACGGCGTCGACGAAGCCGCGCCAGTGGAAGTCGGGCTCCGGGCCGACCAGGTACAAGACGTCGTTGCCCGCCGCGTCCTGGGCGGCCCGCAGCTGGGTCTGGGGCCAGGTGAGCTCGGTGTTCACGCCGTTGACCAGGCGCACGACCGGTCGGCGGGCCCGCTGGTCCAAGAAGTGGTCGCCGTCGAAGGTGGCGACGAGGTCGCTGCTCGAGGCCGCGAGCACCGCTGCGATCGCCGTGGCCGCCCCGAGACCCGCGTCGACCCAGCCCTCGAGCCCGATCACGAGTGCCGGCCGGTGCAGCGCGGGTTCCTCGATGATCCGGTAGAGGGGTCGGCCGTCCGGGCTCATCGGGCCCGGGTCACCACGCCGCGAGGGTGTCGGCCGCGCTCATCACCATGCGCCGCACCGTCTCGGGATAACCCTCGAAGCCTCCCGAGTCGCCCCCGCCGGCCCCACCCAGGTAACGCGCGTAGACGCCCTGCATGATGCAGGCCAGCTTCCACTGCCCGAACGCGGTGTAGAAGGGGAGGGCGGCGAGGTCACGGCCCGACATCTCGGCGTAGCGGTCGAACAACTGTCGCTTGGTGATCATCCCGGGCGCGGTAGTGGCCGAGATGCCGATGCCTGCCTCGTCCTCGGCCCGGTCGTTCCAGTAGACGCTCAACAACCCGAGGTCGGCCATGGGGTCACCGAGCGTGCACAGCTCCCAGTCCAAGATGGCCCGGACGTGCCCGGCGTCGTCGAAGACCGTGTTGTCGAGTCGGTAGTCGCCGTGCACGATCCCGAGCCCGATCTGTTCGGGGATCCGGTCCCGCAGCTCGTCGCCGACCCGTTCGACCAGCCCGCCGTAGTCGTCGCCGTTCACGATCCCGTTGCGGAACTGCTCGCTCCAGCGCTTGATCTGGCGCTCGATGTAGCCCTCACGGCGAGCCAGGTCGCCCAGCCCGACGTCGTCGGGGTTGATCGCGTGCAGCGCGGCGAGGGTCTCGGCGAGATTGCGACCGATCTCGGGGCGAACCGACTCCTCGTAGGCCACGACGACCTGCTCGGCGCTGCGCAGGATGTGGCCGTCGACGAACTCCATCACGTAGAAGGGCGCCTGGTTCACCGAGTCGTCGGTGCAGAGCCCGATCGCGGTGGCGACGGGGATGCCGGCCGGCCCGAGCGCCGAGATGACGCGGTGCTCGCGGCTCATGTCGTGTGCGGTCGGCAACACGTGGCTGACCGGCGGGCGGCGGAGCGCCCATTGGTGGCCCGCAGCGTCGCTCACCCGGTAGGTGAGGTTCGACCGGCCGCCTGCGATCAGCTCGAACTCGAGCGGCAGCTCCACATCGGCAACGTGCTCGGTGAACCACTTCGACACGTTCTGCTCATCGATCCCCCGGACTGGCACGAAACGCACAGTAGTTGGTCACCTCAGCGGGGTTCCCGACCGCGGCCACGCCCCGGCCGGGGGCCCGGGATCGCCGAGCGACCGGGTAGGGTCCGAGGTCATGGCCGACGTCACGGACGCCACCTTCCAGACCGCCGTCATCGAGCGCTCCATGACCGTGCCGGTCGTGGTCGACCTCTGGGCGCCGTGGTGCGGGCCCTGCAAGACCCTCGGGCCGATCATCGAGCGGGTGGTCGCGGCCACCGAGGGGGCCGTCGAGCTGGCCAAGGTCAACGTGGACGAGAACCCCCAGGTGGCCGCCAGCTTCCAGATCCAGTCGATCCCCGCCGTCTACGCCCTACGGGACGGCAAGGTGGTCGACGGGTTCGTCGGGGCGCTCCCCGAAGCCCAGGTGGCCCAGTTCGTGGCCGGCCTGGCGCCGGCGCCGAGCGAGACCGACCTGCTCGTGGCCAAGGGGGACGAATCCTCGCTGCGCCAGGCGCTCGAGTCCGAGCCGGCGCACCAGGGCGCGGTGACCGCGCTCGCCCGCCTGCTCGCAGAGCGCGGCGACACCGAGGAGGCGCTCGGTCTCCTGGCCCGCATCCCCGAGAACGCCGAGACCCGGGCGATCGCCGCCCACGCTCGGCTGACCGAGCGCAACGTGGACGTCACCGACGACGCGACCGCGCTGCTCGACCAGCTGCTCGAGCGGGTGCGCGACGACGAGGACGCAAGGCAGGAGTTCCTCGACCTGCTGGAGGCCATGGGTCCGGAGGATCCCCGCACCACCCGGTACCGCAAGGCGTTGTCGGCCCGACTGTTCTGATGCCCGAGCTGCGGCTCGGGGAGCGGACCTACGACCTGGCGCACCGGGCGCTCGTCATGGGCATCTTGAACCGGACGCCCGACTCCTTCTACGACAGGGGACTCACCTATGAGCTCGACGCGCTGTGCCGCCGGGCCGAGCAGCTGGTCGCCGAGGGCGCAGACATCCTGGACGTCGGCGGGGTGAAGGCCGGGCCGGGTCCCGAGGTGACCGAGACCGAGGAGCTCGACCGCGTGGTCGGCGCGATCGCGATCCTCGCCGGGCGCTTCGACGTCCCGATCTCGGTGGACACCTGGCGTGCCTCGGTCGCCAAGGAGTCCTACGCCGCCGGGGCGGTGCTCGGGAACGACATCAGCGGGTTCGGGGATCTCGAATACCTGGAGGTGAGCGCGGCTGCCGGAGCCAGCGTGGTGGCCACCCACATCCGGTTGGCGCCGAGGGTCGCCGATCCCGAGCCTGTCTACGACGACGTCGTGGCCGAGGTCGCGACGTTCCTCGGCGAACGGGCCGCCAGCGCGCTCGCCGCGGGCATCGACCGGTCCCGGATTATCGTCGACGCCGGCCTCGACCTCGGCAAGACGGCCGACCAGTCGCTCCAGCTGCTGCGGGCCTCCGACGCGCTCGCCGGGCTCGGCTATCCGCTGCTGCTGTCTGCCTCGAACAAGACGTTCCTCGGCAAGCTCCTCGATCTCGAGATCGACCGGCGCCGGGAGGCCTCGCTCGCGGCGGCGGCCCTCGGGATCGCGCGGGGCTGTCGCATCCTCCGGGTCCACGACGTCCGCGCCGCGGTGCGCGTTCGCGACGTGCTCGGCGCGATCATCGAGCGCAGGTGAGTGCGACCAACGAACCCCACGTCTTTCTCGTGCGCGGCGACGCCCCGGCGCTCGTCGCGCAGGAGGCCCGGGCGCTGATCGACCGGCTGGTCGCCGAGCGCGAGCCGAGCTTCGTCGTCGAGGAGCACGGCTCCTCGGGGGAGGAGCTCGACGTGCGCGCCGTGGTGGACGCCTGCCTGACCCCGCCGTTCCTGGGCGACCGCCGGGTGGTGGTGGTGCGCGACGCCGGCCGCATCGGGGCGACGGAGGCGGCCGGGCTCCTGGCCGCCGTGCACGAGCCCCTCGAGTCCACCTTCCTCGTCCTCGTGGGGGGCGGCGGCACCGTGCCCCAGGCCCTGGTGAAGGCGGTCGGGGCGAAGGGGGAGCTCCTCGAGGCGAACCCCGGCACCGGGCGGGACCGCACGAGCTGGATGAGCGCGCACCTGCGCGACGGGAGGCTCAAGTTCGACGCGCCGGCCCGGGCGCGGCTCCAGAGCCATCTCGGCGACGACCTCGGGCGGGTGGCCGGCATCGTCGACTCGCTCGTCTCGGCCTACGGGCCGGGCGCATCGATCAGCGTCGAGGAGCTCGAGCCTTTCCTCGGCAGCGCGGGGTCGGTGCCGCCCTGGGAGCTGACCGACGCCGTCGACGGCGGGTCGATCCCGACCGCCCTCGCCGCCTTGCGCCGGATGCTCGACGCCGGCGGGCGGCACCCGACCGAGGTGCTCGGCGTCCTGCACCGCCACTACGCCAACATGCTCCGGCTCGACGGACTGGCCGAGACCGATCAGGCCGAGGCGGCCCGCATCCTCGGGGTCCGCAGCCCCTTCGTGGCCAAAAAGGCGATGGAGCAGGGTCGGAGGCTCGGGAGCGAGCGGATCGCCCAGGCGGTCAAGCTCATGGCCGACGCCGACCTGGACGTGAAGGGCCGGACCGGGCTGCCGCCGGACCTCGTCTTGGAGGTCCTCGTCGCGAGGCTCAGCCGGCTCTTGCGGGCGCGGCCGATGGCGCGCCGCTAGGGCGAGGTTGCCGCAGGCCTCAGTCGGACTCGGCCCGCAGGGCCCAGATCCGCCGCATGAGGCGGGACTTGCGATTGGCGGCCTGGTTCTTGTGGATCACCCCGTGGCTGGCCGCCTTGTCGATCCGCTTGACCGCCAGGCGCAGGGAGTCGACCTCTTGGTCGCTGCCGACCGACTCGAGCGCGGACTTGGTCCTGGTCCGCACCTCGGAGCGCACCGCCTTGTTGCGTAGACGGCGGCGCTCGTTCTGCCGGTTGCGCTTGATCTGGCTCTTGATGTTGGCCACGGAAGTACCCCGGGATCGATGCTGGGTGCCCGGGGCGGGGTGCCTTCGGGCGAGGAGTCATCGTACCAGGTGCCCCGGGTCCCCCCGGGTCCCCCTTAGCGGGGGCGGCCGCCCCCGAGCTCGAGCCGGGCCGCCGCCTTGGGCACGTCGCGGAAGGGCACGTCGCGGTCGGTGGCGAGGTCCTTTGGAAGC
Source organism: Acidimicrobiaceae bacterium (assembly GCA_027315315.1). Lineage (GTDB taxonomy): Bacteria > Actinomycetota > Acidimicrobiia > Acidimicrobiales > RAAP-2 > Palsa-461. The sequence goes on from DAHUYG010000043.1 coordinate 10,310, forward strand.
CCGAGGATCCGCTCGGCGATGATGTTGCGCTGGATCTGGTCCGATCCGCCGCCGATCGAGTTCATGAAGGCCATCATCAGGCTGACGTTGGCGGCGTTGGCGTCGGGGACCTCCGGCCCGTAGAGCGTCCCGGCCGGGCCGAGCAGCGAGTCGGCGAGGCCCGCCGAGGTGTGCAGGAGGCGGGACATGGCGAGCTTGCCGAGCGATGCCGCCGGCGAGGCGTCGCCCCGGGCCGACTCGGCGGCCGCCCGCTCGCCGTTCCAGGCGATGACCGAGCGCAGGATGAACAGCTCGGCCAGGGCCTGTCGGACCAGCCGGTCCTCCGAGCGGCCCGTCCGCTGGGCCAACTCGATGAGGTCGATACTTGCCCCCACCGGGAGCCGCCGCTCGTCGCGACTTCGGGTGCCGGTCGACCCCATCACGATCCGCTCGAAGGCGAGCGCGGTGCGCAGCACCCGCCACCCGTCGTTGAGCTCGCCCACCAGATGGTCGAGGGGCGCCCGGGCGTCGGTGATGAACACCTCGTTGAACTGGGCGTCCCCTGTCATCTGGCGCAGCGGTCGCACCTCGACGCCGCGCTGGTGCATGGGGAGGATGAAGTAGCTGATGCCCTGGTGCTTGGGCTGGTCCCAGTCGGTGCGCGCGATGAGCAGGCCGAAGTCGGCCAGCTGGGCGACGGTCGTCCAGACCTTCTGGCCGTTGAACACCCATTCGTCGCCGTCGCGCTCGGCCCGCGTCTGGAGCGATGCGAGGTCCGAGCCCGCACCCGGCTCGCTGTAGAGGAGGCACGCCCGGAGGTCCCCCATGAGGATCGGCCGGAGCAGCTGGGCCTTGAGCCCGTCGCTCGCGTGCGCGATGAGCACATTCGCGCCGATCTGCAGCTCGATCTGGCCGTGCCCGCTCACCACGTCGAGGGCGCCCCACGGCGCCCCCAGCCGGGCGAACTCGCGCGCCACGATCGCCGACTCGGCTCTCGTGTAGCCCCTCCCGAACCACCGGGCGGGCCAGCTCGGATACGCCCACCCCCCGTCGACCACGAGCCCCCGCCACTCGCGCCCGTCGAGGGAGGGGTCCCAGTGCTCGCTCAGCCAGGAACGGACCTCGGCGGTGATCTCGTCGGCTCGATCCTCACGGGTCCCCATCGGATGCTCCTTCACGAAGGACTCGGCCGACCTTACCGACCGCCGCCCGGCGGCACCGGGCCGGGGCCCGGGAGCGCCCAGGTCGGCCGGTACCATGGGCGCACCGTGTCCCCAGCTTCCGCCAGCGGACCGGTCGCGACGGAGCGAATCCGCAACTTCTCGATCATCAGCCACGTTGATCACGGGAAGTCCACGCTTTCGGACCGCATCCTCGAGCTGACCGGTGCCGTCGACCCCCGGCTCATGCGAGCGCAGTACCTCGACTCGATGGATCTCGAGCGCGAGCGGGGCATCACGATCAAGGCGCAGAACGTCCGGGTGCACCACCGCGGCTACGTGCTGCACCTGATCGACACCCCCGGACACGTCGACTTCGGCTACGAGGTCAGCCGCTCGCTGGCTGCCTGCGAGGGCGCTGTGCTCCTCGTCGACGCCTCCCAGGGGATCCAGGCCCAGACGCTCGCGAACTGCTACCAGGCGATGGAGCACAACCTCGAGATCGTCGCGGTCTTGAACAAGATCGACCTGCCGGCGGCGGACCCCGAGCGTTGCGCGGCCGAGATCGAACAGGTGCTCGGGATCGGGGCGGCCGAGATCCTCCGGATCTCGGCCAAGACCGGGGAGGGGGTCGACCTCCTGCTCGACGCGGTGGTCGAGCGGATCCCCGCTCCGGGCGGCGACCGGGACGCGCCGACCCGGGCGCTCATCTTTGACTCCTCCTACGACCAGTACCGGGGGGTGGTCAGCTCCATTCGGGTGATGGACGGCGTCATCAGGACCGGTGCCCGCCTCCTGTTCATGCAGGCCCGGGCCACCCACGATGCCGAGGAGATCGGGATCCGGACCCCCGACATCGCCCCGGTCGCCGAGCTCGGCCCCGGGGAGGTCGGCTACCTCATCGCCGGCATCAAGGACGTGGGCGCGGCGCGCTCGGGCGAGACGCTGACGAGCGCCGAGCGCCCCGCCGCCGAGGCGCTCCCGGGCTACCGGGACCCCAAGCCGATGGTCTTCTGCGGGCTGTATCCGATCGACGGCGACCAGCTGCCCGACCTGCGCGACGCGCTCGAGCGCCTCAAGCTCAACGACGCCAGCTTCACCTTCGAGCCGGAGTCCTCCCATGCGCTCGGCTTCGGGTTCCGCTGCGGGTTCCTCGGCCTGCTCCACATGGAGATCGTCCGCGAGCGCCTGGAACGGGAGTTCGACCTCTCGCTCATCGCGACGGCGCCGTCGGTCGCCTACCGGGTGACGCTCACCGACGACTCGGTGCTCGACATCGACAATCCGACCGAGCTGCCCGACGCGAGCCGGATCGACCACATCGACGAGCCGATGCTCTCGGCCACCATCCTCACCCCGAGCGAGTACACCGGCACCGTCATGGAGCTGTGCCAGCTCCGCCGGGGCGAGCTCTCCAAGATGGAGTACCTCTCGCCCGAGCGGGTCGAGCTCGTCTACAAGATCCCGCTCGCCGAGGTCGTCGTCGACTTCTTCGACCAGCTGAAGAGCCGGACCAAGGGCTACGCAAGCCTCGACTACGAGCCGGCCGGCTACCTCAGCGCCAATCTGGTGCGGGTCGAGGTGCTCATCAACCACCAGCCGGTCGACGCGTTCTCGACGATCGTGCACCGCGCCCAGGCCGACACCTACGGGCGGCGCATGACCGAGAAGCTGCGCGAGATGATCCCCCGCCAGCTCTTCGACGTCCCGATCCAGGCCGCGGTGGGCGGCCGGGTCATCGCCCGCGAGACCGTGAAGGCGAAGCGCAAGGACGTCTTGGCCAAGTGCTATGGGGGCGACATCACCCGGAAGCGCAAGCTCCTTGAGCGCCAGAAGGAGGGGAAGAAGCGCATGAAGAACATCGGGCGCGTCGAGATCCCCCAGGAGGCCTTCATCTCGGCGCTTCGGATGGAGGACTGAGCGTCCGCCGGGATCCCTGGGCCCCCGGCCGACCCCGGGTCCCGACGGGATCCCCCCGGGCCGGCGGGGCCGCGAGGGGCGGGACCGCCCGAGCGCAGCGCCCTCGGTTCGAACTGGCAGTCGGTAGACTCAAGTGCCAGGTGCACATGGCCCCCCATTCGCCCCATCCCACGGCGCACGAACGCCCGGCCGAGGAGCTCGATCGTCGCCGGGCCGCGGTCTTGGAGGCGGTGGTGTCCGAGTACATCGGCACCGCGACCCCGGTCGGGTCGGCCCACGTCGCCCGGGCCCCGGGGGTGAACGTCTCCTCGGCGACGGTCCGCTCGGACATGGCCGCCCTCGAGCGCGACGGGTACCTGGTACAGCCGCACACGAGCGCCGGGCGGATCCCGACCGACAAGGGGTATCGCTTCTTCGTCGACCATCTCGCGCCGCCCGGCGTCCTCGGCGCGGCCGAGCGCCATCGCGTCAGGCGGTTCTTCGATCGGGTCCACGGCGAGATGGAGGAGATGCTCGAGCGGGCCTCCACCCTCCTTTCGCAGCTCACCCCCTATGCGGCCGTCGTCGTCAGCCCCTCGCACGGCTCGGCCACGGTGCGTTCGGTGCAGCTGGTGTCGCTCGCTCCACGCCTCGTCCTCCTCGTCGTGGTCCTCTCCGACGGTTCGGTCGAGAAGCGCAGCCTGGAGTTCTTCGAGGACCAGGGCGAAGAGGAGCTGGCCCGCGAGGGGGCGGCGATCCAGCGGGCCGGCATCGGCAGCGATCTCGCCACCGCTGCCACCCTCGTCGGCGCCTCGGGCGCCGGTCCGCGGATCGCCGAGGCCGTCGCTCGCACGATGCGCGAGATGGCCGAGGCGGGCGAGAGCGACCAGGTCTACATGGGCGGCCCGTCGCGGCTGGCCGAGTCCTTCGAGGCGGTCGAGACGGTCCGCTCGGTCCTGGGCATCCTCGAGAAGCAGCTCGTGGTGGTGACCCTCCTGCGCGACGTGCTCGACCGGGGGCTGTCCGTCGCCATCGGGACCGAGCACGGCTACGAGCCCCTGGCCTCCTGCGCGGTGGTCGTCGCCCCGGTGATCATCGGCGACCACGAGAGCGGCGCGGTCGGCCTCCTCGGGCCGACCCGCATGGACTACCGCCAGGCGTTGTCGGCGGCGAACCTGGTGAGCGCCGAGCTGAGCGAACGCATGAACCGGAGGAGCGGCCGTGGCGACGATTGACGGCCTGGACCTCTACGAGCTGTTGGGGGTCTCTTCGAAGGCGACCGACGAGGAGATCAAGCGGGCCTACCGCAAGAAGGCCCGCGAGCTGCATCCCGACGCGAACGGCGGCGACCAGGCGGCCGAGGCGCGCTTCAAGGAGGTGAGCCTCGCCTACGAGGTGTTGCGCGACCCCGAGCGCCGCGCCCGCTACGACCGCTTCGGGCCGGCCGGGGTCTTCGGGCAGGCCGGTGCGGGTCCCGGTGGCATGCCCTTCGACTTCGAGGCCGGGCTGAGCGACATCTTCGAGGCGTTCTTCGGGTCCATGGGAGCGAGGGGGGCGGGCCGCCGTGGCCCCATGCCCGGCTCGGACGCCGAGATCGGGCTTCGGCTGAGCTTCCTCGAGGCCGCGTTCGGGGCAGAGAAGGAGATCTCGGTCCGCCTGCCGGTCACCTGCGACAACTGCGGCGGGTCGGGGGCCGCCCCCGGCACCCAGGCGGTGCGCTGCCCGGACTGCCAGGGGGCCGGCGAGACGCGCCGTATCCGCCAATCGCTGCTCGGCCAGGTGGTCACCTCGGTCGCGTGCGGTCGCTGCCAGGGGACCGGCGAGCTCACGCCGACACCCTGCCCGTCGTGCGGCGGCGAGGGTCGGCGGATGGAGCAGCGGAGCTTCACCGTCGAGGTGCCCGCGGGGGTTGAGGACGGCTCGACCCTGCGCCTGGCCGAACGGGGCCCGGCCGGTCCCCGGGGCGGCCCCAACGGCTCGCTCTTCGTCCAGCTCGAGGTCGAGCCGGACGACCGGTTCCAACGCATGGGTGACGACGTGCACACCTCGGTCCACGTCGGCATGGCCCAGGCCGCCCTCGGGGCCAAGGTGGCGGTCCCCACGCTCGAGGAGCCCCACGAGGTCACCGTCGAGCCCGGCACCCAGAGCGGCCACGTCGTGCGCCTAAAGGGCGGCGGCGTCCCGCACCTGCGTGGTCGCGGGCGGGGCGACCTCTATGTGCACATCGTCGTCGACACCCCGACCGAGCTCAGCGCGAAGCAAGAGGAATTGCTCGCCCAGCTGGCGGCCGAGCGCGGCGAGGAGATCCATCCCGAGGCCGGCGAGGGGGTCTTCCATCGCATCCGCTCGGTCTTCGGCTGAACGTTGCCGACGGGCCGGCCGCACGCCGAGCGCCGCCCACCCATCCACCCCACGGACCCCGCTCGATGTCACCGGACCAAGCGTCTGAGCCCCGACGGGCGCTGGTGCGCGCCGCCGAGCGGGGCGACCTCGCCCCGCTGCTCGGGCTCTATCGACAGCTGGCCGGGGACCGCCCGGCATCGATGCCGGCGTCGATGGAGGAGGCCGGCCCGCTCTTCGACGCGATCGTCGCCGATCCGGGCCGCTCGCTCCTCGTCGCCACGGTCGAGGGCGCGCTCGCCGGCACCGCGGACGTGGTGATCGTCGGGAACCTGACGCACCACGCGAGGCCCTGGGCGGCGGTCGAGAACGTGGTCGTCGACGAGGCGCACCGGCGCCGCGGCGTCGGACGGTCGCTCATGTCCGGGGTCGTGCGCCGGTGCGCGGCGTCGAACTGCTACAAGATCCAGCTGCTCTCGCGCAACGAGCGCCACGAGGCCCACGACTTCTATCGAAGCCTCGGCTTCGAGTCCTCCGCCGAGGGGTTCCGCCTCTACCTCGACGAGGCCCCGGGCCCCGCGGTCTCCGAGCCGGGCCCGCGCCGGTGAGCGCCGGGCGCCGCAGCGCCGCCCAGGTCTTCGTCGAGGATCCCGCAGCGCCCGAGCTCTCGGCGGACGACGCGCACCACCTGCTCCGGGTGCTCCGGCTCGCTCCGGGCGAGCTCGTGGTGGCGGCCGACGGCCGCGGCACCACCGTGGTGTGCACCTTCACCGAAGACGGCCGGCTCCTCGAGCCCGCCGCGCCGGCGACCCACGTCTCGCGGCCCCATCCGCCCGTCACCGTCGGCTTCGCGCCGGTGAAGGGGGACCGGCCCGAGTGGGTGGTCCAGAAGCTGACCGAGCTGGGCGTCGACCGGATCGTGCTGCTCTCGGCCGAGCGATCCGTCGTGCGCTGGTCCGAGGGGCGCCTGGGCCACGCGATGGCCCGCCTCGGGCGGGTCTCCAGGGAGGCAGCGGCGCAGAGCCGCCGGGCGTGGTTGCCCGAGCTCGAGGCGCCCATGCCGCTCGGCGCGCTGGCGGCGGGGATCGAGGATCTGGCCGTCGCCGAGATCGACGGGGAGCCCCCCTCTACCGGGCATATGGCGATCGCGGTCGGGCCCGAGGGTGGGTGGGGCGACGCCGAGCGCTCGCTCGGGCTGCCCCGCGTTCGGCTCGGCGACGCCGTGCTGCGGGCCGAGACCGCCGCGCTGGCCGCCGCCACGCTGCTCACGGGGCTGCGCGCCGGTCTCGTCGAGCCGGCCCCGAGGGACCGTCGGTGACGGCCGGCCGGGCGCTTCTCGTAGGCTTGGGACCGAATGGAAGACCGAAGCTGATGGCCGACGGCGTCCGGTGGCTCAGCACCAAGGAGGCCTCGTCCCGGCTCGGCGTCACGCTGCGTAGCCTGTATCGCTTCATCGACGAGGGTGCGCTCAGCGCATACCGCTTCGGGCGCGTCATCCGGCTGATGGAGAGCGATCTCGATGCGTTCATCGAGTCCCGGCGGATCGAGCCCGGGACCCTCGAACACCTGTACCCGGCGCGCAAGGGGGCCGGCAACGATGGATGACTGTCTGTTCTGCGAAATCGTGGCGGGCCGGGTGCCCGCCGAGGTGGTCCACGAGACCGAGCGCACCGTCGCGTTCAGCGACATCAACCCCGTGGCACCGGTGCACGTCCTCGTGGTGCCCCGCCAACACATCACCAACGCCTCGACGGTCGAGCTCGAGCACGCAGAGGACCTGATCGCCATGATCGTGGCCGCCCGCGACGTTGCGAGGGCCGAGGGCATCGGGGGAGAGGAGCGTGGGTACCGACTCGTCTTCAACGTCGGGCGGGACTCCAACAACTCGGTGGCCCACCTCCACCTCCACGTGATCGGCGGTCGCCCGATGGGCTGGCCCCCCGGGTGAGCGCGACCGGCCGCACCCCGAGCGAGGAGCTCGACGAGACCCTCGAGGAGCTGTCGGGCCCGGCGCACGCCGAGCTGCTGGTCAGCCACAACCACCTGATGCCCGGGCTCCTCGGCGCCCACGACGAGCTGTTGCGCGTCATCGAGGCCGCGTTCTCCGACACCCGCATCACCGTGCAGGGCAACCGGATCGTGGCCGAGGGGCCCGAGGCCGCCCGGGTCGTCGGGCTCTTCGACGAGCTGGTCCAGGTGCTCCAGTCGGGCCAGGGGCTCGACGCGGCGAAGGTCGCGAGGACCGTCGACATGGTCCGAGAGGACCTCTCGCCCGCCGAGGTCCTGAACGCGCAGATCCTCCGCTCGGCCAAGGGCCGGACCATCCGTCCGCGCTCGGCGGGCCAGAAGCGCTACACCGACGCCATCGCCGAGCACGTGGTGACGATCGGCATCGGCCCTGCCGGGACCGGCAAGTCGTACCTGGCGGTCGCCCTCGCCGTGCAGGCGCTCCAGTCGCGCCAGGTCAAGCGGATCATCCTCACCCGCCCGGCGGTGGAGGCGGGCGAGCGCCTCGGCTTCCTCCCGGGCGACCTCATGGCCAAGGTCGACCCCTACCTGCGCCCGCTCTATGACGCGCTGTTCGACCTGCTCGACCCCGAGGGCGCCCAGCGGCTGCTCGACCGGGGCACGATCGAGGTCGCCCCGCTCGCCTTCATGCGGGGCCGCACGCTCAACTCGTCGTTCATCATCTTGGACGAGGCGCAGAACACGACGCCCGAGCAGATGAAGATGTTCCTCACGAGGATCGGCTTCGGCTCCAAGTGCGTCGTGACGGGCGACGTCACCCAGATCGACGTGGCCGGCGGGCGCTCGGGCCTGGTCGGCCTGGAGGACGTCTTGAGCGGGGTCGAGAACGTCGCCTTCGTGCACCTCAACCGGGGCGACGTCGTGCGGCACAAGATCGTGGCCGACATCATCGACGCCTACGAGCACGCCGAACGGCGCGGGTCGCGCACCGATGGCCGTTGACGTCTTCGCCGCCGACGAGCAGTCCGACGCCCCGGTCGAGCTCGAGCGTTGGAGCACGCTCGCCCGGGCCGTGCTCGAGGCGCGCGGGGTCCGGGGCGGGGCCGAGGTCTCGCTGCTGTTCGTCGACGAGGAGGCGATCGCGGCGCTGAACGAGCGGTTCGTGGACCGCCGGGGTCCGACCGACGTGCTCGCCTTCCCGGTCGAGGACGACCCGGTGTCCGCCGGGCGGTTCCCCGACATGGGGGGCAGCGGCCCGGGGGCCGACCCCGAGGACCGGCCGCCTCTCCTGCTCGGCGACGTCGTGGTCTGCCCGGTGGTCGCCGAGCGCAACGCGAGGGACCGCTCGATCCCCTACGACGACGAGATCGCCCTCCTCATCGTCCACGGGATCCTCCACCTCCTCGGCATGGACCATCAGCTCGACGCCGAGGCCGAGGAGATGGAGGCCCTAGAGCGCGAGCTGCTCGCGAAGTTTCACGCGGGCTCGGCGTGATGCTCGCGGCATCGGGCTGGCGGGCCTCGGACGGCGCGCTGCTGGCGGTGATCGTCGTGCTCCTCGTCGGCTCGGGGGTCCTGGCGCTGGCCGAGACCAGCCTCGTGCGGACGAGCCGGGTGAAGGCCAAGGCGCTCGCCGACCAGCACCGCCGTGGGGCGCGTCCGTTGGTGCGCCTGGTCGAGCGGCCCGAGCGCTTCTTGAACCCGATCCTGCTCCTCGTCCTCATCTGCCAGCTGGTCTCGGCCACCCTGGTCGGGGTGCTGGCCGAGCAGTGGTTCGGCCCGATCGGGGTCGTGATCGGGACCGTCTTCGAGGTCGTCGTGATCTTCGTGCTCTTCGAGGCGGTGCCGAAGAACTGGGCGGTCCACAACCCCGAGCGGGCCGCCCTGTTCAGCGCGCCGCTGGTCGCCGGCCTCGTGCGGTTCCCCCCGGTGCGCGTCGCCTCCAAGGTCCTGATCGGGCTGGCCAACGCGCTCATCGGTCGCCGGGGCGACGGCCCGGCGCAGAACGTGACCGAGTCCGAGCTCCTGGCCATGGCGGACGTGGCGCACGCCGAGGAGGTGATCGAGACCTCCGAGCGGGCGTTCATCCACTCGATCATCGACTTCGGCGACACCGTGGTGCGCGAGGTCATGGTCCCGCGACCCGACATGGTCACCGTCGAGGACGACGCCAGCGTCGCCGAGGCGCTGCGCCGGGCACTGGCCGCCGGCTACAGCCGGCTTCCCGTGTACCACGAGAACGTCGACGACGTGATCGGCGTCGCGTACGCGAAGGACCTCATGCAGAGCGAGCAGACCGGCCGGGGGCCCGAGGCCGTGCGGGGCCATGTGCGCGAGGCCCACTTCGTGCCCGAGACCAAGCGCGTTGCCTCGATGCTGCGCGAGATGCAGGACGCCAAGTTCCACCTGGCCGTCGTGGTCGACGAGTACGGCGGGACGGTCGGGCTGGTGACGATGGAGGACCTGATCGAGGAGCTCGTGGGCGAGATCGTCGACGAGTACGACGTCGACGAGCCGGCCGTCGAGCGCCTGGAGGGGGGCGGCATCGTCGTCGCCGGCCGGATGCCCGTCGACGACGCCGCCGAGCTCCTCGGCACCGAGCTGCCCGAGGGCGGCTGGGACAGCGTGGGCGGGCTGTTCTTGGACATGGCGGGGCGGGTGCCCGAGGAGGGCGAGTCGGTCACGGTCGACGGCCTGCGCCTCGTGGCCGAGCGGGTGCAGGGCCGGCGGATCGCGCGGGTCCGCATCGAGGCGCTGCCGGTGGCCGCCGGCGGGCCCGACGGCGCCGGCGACTGAGGTGCACAGCGGCTTCGTGGCCATCGTCGGGCGCCCCAACGTCGGCAAGTCGACGCTGCTCAACCGGCTGGTCGGCACCAAGGTCTCGATCACCTCCTCGCGGCCGAACACGACGCGCTTCACCGTGCGCGGCGTGCTGCACCGCGACGACGCCCAGGCGGTGTTCGTGGACACCCCGGGCCTCCACAAGCCCCGCAACGCACTGGGCGGGCGCCTGAACGAGGCCGCCATGGCGTCCCTCCACGACGTCGACGTGGCGATCGCGGTGCTCGACGCGACGGCGCGCATCGGGCCGGGCGACCGGCGCGTGCTGGCCGGTGCGCTCGGGGCGACGGCCGGCCCGCAGGGCGAGGGCGGCCCCCTCGTGGTGGTCAACAAGATCGACCGGGCGCGTCCCGGACAGGTCCTCGAGCGGCTCCAGGAGGGCTGCGACGCCGTCGAGGAGCTCGGGGGGCCCGGTGCCTCGAGCGCCCAGTACTTCCCGCTATCCGCCACGACCGGCCAGGGGGTCGAGGCGCTGGTCGAGGCGGTCCTCGAGCGCCTGCCCGAGGGCCCCCCCTACTTCCCGCCCGACATGGTGAGTGACCTCCCCGAGCCCATTGCGGTCGCCGAGCTCGTGCGCGAGCAGCTGCTGCGCCACGCCCGCGAGGAGCTGCCCCACTCGATCGCGTGCGTGGTGAGCGAGTGGGAGTGGCCCCGGATCCGCTGCGAGATCCTGGTCGAGCGGGAGTCCCAGAAGGGGATCGTCATCGGGGCGGGCGGTGAGGTGCTGAAGGCGGTGGGCACCGCGGTGCGGGCCCAGCTCCCAGATGGCGCCTACGTCGAGCTCTTCGTGCGGGTCGAGCCGCACTGGCCCCAGCGCGCCGATGCCCTCGACCGCCTCGGGTACTGAGTCCCCGGGTACTCAGGCGCCGCCCGGGGGGCCGAGGGAGGGCGGCTCGCCGAGCGGAGGGAAGTTCGGCACCCGGCGCTCCACGAAGCTGGCCACCCCCTCTGGGAAGTCCGGCCCGCGCAGCGACTCGGCCATGAGCTCGTTGCTCTCGGCCACGGCGCGCTCGAACCCGGCGTCGAGGTGGCGGTAGACCTGGAGCTTCATCGCCGCCATCGAGGTGGGCGAGCAGTGCGTGGCGAGCTCCCGGGCGTAGGCGAGCGCCTCGGCGAGGAGCCGCTCACCGGGCACCACCCGGTCGACGAGCCCCATGGCGAGGGCCTCCTCGGCGAGGACCACGCGGCCGGACAAGAGGAGGTCCAAGGCCCGGCTCGGTCCGACCAGCCGGGGCAGGATCCAGGAGATCCCGTGCTCGGCGACGAGGCCGCGCCGGGCGAACGCGGTGGTCAGCTTGGCGCCGGCCGCCGCGAAGCGCACGTCGCACATGAGCGCCTGGACGAGCCCGATGCCGGCGCAGGCCCCGTTGATGGCGGCGATGATCGGCTTGGGGATCCCGAGGGGCAGCGACTGGGGCCGGTGCTCGCCCGGGGGCAGCCCGCCGCTGCGCGCGATCTCCCCGAGGTCGTCCATGTCGGCCCCGGCACAAAACCCGCGTCCGGCGCCGGTGAGGACGATGGCCCGGACCGCGGGGTCCGAGGCGGCGTCCTCGAGCAGGTCGAAGTAGCGCCGCTCGATCGCCGAGGACCAGGCGTTCAGGCGCTCGGGCCGATGCAGGGTGAAGAGCGCCACCCCCCGGTCGAGCTCGTGGAGGACGGGCTCGCTCTGCGATGCGGTCATGGGGCCCCCTTTTGTCGCGCTCCCCACACGATCGGCCCAACGGCGGCCGGCCGCAACCCCTCGGGCACCCCGACGCGCACCGGCGCCCGGGCCGGGGAGACCGGCGCTTGCCAGTCGGGGCCCGGAGTGGGAACGTTCCCTAACGCGTCGGCGCCCCTCGTGGACGACGGCGCGCCGTCCGGCGCCGTGGGGGGCCGGGCACCGGGACCGAAAGGAGCCCCATGGCATCGGGTGACACCGATCAGCTCCGCGAGGAGGTCAGCGCCTTCCTCGACGAGCAGTGGGACCTCGACCTCACCGTCGGCGAGTGGTGGGAGCGGCTCGCCCGCTCCGGTTGGGGCTTCCCGACCTGGCCGACCGAGTGGTTCGGCAAGGGGCTCGACACCGACCAGCTGCCAGTCCTCGACGCCCTGTTCAAGGAGCGGGGCGTGCTCGGCGCACCGGGGGGGCTCGGCCAGATGATGGGCGGTCCGGTGCTGATGCGCCACGCGAGCCGCGAGCAGCAGGAGCGCCACCTGTGGAACCTGGCGGCCGGGGTCGAGTCGTGGTGCCAGTTCTTCAGCGAACCCGGCTCGGGCTCGGACCTCGCGAGCGCCCAGACCCGCGCCGTGCGCGACGGGGACGAGTGGATCGTGAACGGACAGAAGGTGTGGACGTCGGGGGCGAGGACGGCGGACCGGGGGATGCTGGTCGCCCGGGTCAACATGGACGCGCCGAAGCACGCCGGGCTCGGGTACTTCATCATCGAGGTGGACCAGCCCGGCATCGACGTCCGCCCGCTCAAGCAGATGACCGGCGAGGCGCACTTCAACGAGGTCTTCTTCACCGACGCCCGGGTGCCCGACGCCGAGCTCATCGGGCGTCCGGGCGACGGCTGGGCCGCCGCGGTCACCACGCTCGCGTTCGAGCGCAGCGGCCGGGCCGGGGTGGTCGGTGCGGGGTTCGGGCGGGACACCGAGGTGCGCACCCGCCGCTCGGAGCTGCGCGCCCGCAGGCTGGGCGACGTCCTCGAGCGCTCCGGGGCGCGCCCGACCTCCTTCGACGCCCGCAACCCGGGCATCTCGGGTCGCCTGTCGCCGGTGTCACTCATCAAGGAGCCGGGCGCCAACCGCTCCGATCCGCTTCGCCAGGACGTCACCCGCTACTACGTCCAGATCCGGGTGAACGCGATGAACCAGCAGCGGGCCCGGGCCGCTGCGGAGGCCGGACGGGGGGCCGGCCCGGCCAGCTCGATCACCAAGCTCGCCCGGTCGGTCGCCACCCGCATCAATCGCGACGTCGGCCCGGCCATCCTCGGCGCCGGCGGCATGCTCATGGGCCCCGATGCGCCGATGGGCGGGGCCGTCGCTCAGTCGACGCTCGCCGCACCCTCGAGCTCGATCGCCGGGGGCACCGACGAGATCCAGCACAACATCCTGGGCGAGCGGGTGCTGGGGCTGCCCCGCGAGCCCCAGGTCGACCGCGACGTGCCCTTCAAGGACCTGAAGGTGGGCACCATCCGTACCGAGGCACAGAGGGGGGAGTCATGACCGACACGGCCACCGAGGGGATCCGGGAGATCGACGGCTACCTGGTCGGCCCGCTGCGCACGCCGCGCAACCGGGCCTCGACCGCCTGGCGGGCCCGGGCCGGAGCGGCCGAGGGGCCCGCGCCCGACCCCCGCCACAACATCCACGACGATGCCACCGCGCAGGCGCTCGGGTTCCGGGGCGGCACCATCGCCGGCTCGATCCACCTCGACCAGTTCCCGCCGCTGCTCATGGCGGCCTTCGGCCGGCGGTGGTTCGAGCGCGGGTCGATCTCGCTCGCCTTCAAGAACGCGACCATCGACGCCGAGCCGGTGCTCGCCATGCTGCGGGCGCCCGGCGGGGCGTCCCAGGTCAAGGCGCGCATGGAGCGCGAGGACGGCCTGCTCGTGGCCGAGGGGACGGCAGGGTGCGACGAGCACGAGCCCACCCACCTGCACGCGCTCGACCTGCGGCCGAGCCCGCCCGGGGAGCTCCGGCTCCTGGCCGGCGTCCGCCCGGGCGACCCCATCCGCCGGCGCAGCTTCGTCGCCGAGTCGGGGTCCCAGCGCGAGCGGATCGAGACGGGCGCCCTGACAGAGCCGCTCGACTTCTACGTCGGCCCCTCCCCGTGGGGACCGCCCATCGTCAACCCCTCGGCGATCGTCCAGCACCTCCGCAACGGGGCGGAGGACTTCGGGCCGCACATCAAGGACGCGGTCGGGCTCTTCAGCGCGATCGAGCTGCGGTTCTCCGACGGCCCGCTGCGTTGCGACACCCCCTACAGCCTCTCGGGCGAGGTGGTGGCGGTCGGGGCAAGCCCGAAGACCGAGTACGTCTGGTTCGACAGCCACGCGAGCGGCGAGGACGGCTCGGTCGTCGTCTCCATGCGGATGCAGCTGCGCTGGATGAAGGCGTCTTCCTCCCTCTACGCACAGGCGCGCTGATGCCGGGCGCGCTCGAGGGCGTGCGCGTCCTCGAGTTCTCCGAGATGATCGCGGCGCCCTTCGCCGGGATGCACCTCGGCGACCTCGGGGCCGACGTGATCAAGGTGGAGCCCCCCGAGGGCGACCCGTGGCGCCACAGCCTCGAGTTCGCCCCCAACGAGAGCCGGACCTTCCTCTCGCTCAACCGCAACAAGCGCGGGCTCACCCTCGACCTCAAGCAGCCCGAGGCCCAAGGGGTGGTCCGGCGCATCGTGCCGAGCATGGACGTGGTGATCGTGAACTACCGGCCCGACGTGCCCAAGCGCCTCGGCATCGACTACGAATCCCTGGCCGAGCTGCATTCGGGCCTCATCTACGTGCAGAACACCGCGATGGGGACCCGGGGCGAGCAGCGCCACCGCCCGGGCTACGACCTGATCGCCCAGGCGGTCACCGGCCTCATGGTGACCGGGGGCCGGATCGACGACGACGGCGTGCCGATGCCCCTCACGCCGGCCATCGGCGACTACGGGACCGGCCTCGTGCTCGCCCTCGCCATCTGCGCCGCGCTGTTCGCGAGGGAGCGCACCGGCCAGGGCCAGAAGGTGGAGACGACGCTGCTCGCCACGTCGCTCGCGTTCCAGACGGCGTCGTTCATGCGCACCGAGGTCACGAGTGCGGCGAGCGAGGCCAGCGTCGCCGCCTCGGGCGCCGAGGCCCGGGCCATGAACGCCTACTACCGCGTGTACCGCACGAGGGACTCCATGGTGGCCGTGGCGTGCCTGACGCCGGTCCTGCGGCGCAAGATGGCCCAGGCGATCGGGGTGGACGACGTGCGCCACGAGCGCAAGATCCCCCGTGACTCGCCGGAGGGCAAGGAGGCCGCCTTCGCCTTCACGGCGGCGGCCATCGAACGCTTCGCCGAGCGGACCACCGAGGAGTGGATGGCCCGCTTCGACGCTGCGGGGGTGCCCGCGGCCCCGGTGCGCTCGGTGGCCGAGCTCTTGGACGATCCCCAGGTGGCGGCGAACGACCTCGTCGTCGGCTTCGAGCACCCGGCCGCCGGCCGGGTGGAGATGGTCGGGCCGGTCATGCAGATGGCGAAGACCCCGGCGACGGTTCGCCGCCCACCGCCCACCCTCGGCCAGCACAACGAGGAGATCCTCGTCGAGTTCGGGTACTCCGGGGCCGAGATCGCCTCGCTCCGGGCGAGCGGCGCGCTGGCCCACTGAGCCAGGCGGGGGTCGCGGCTCAGCGCGCCAGGGACTCGGCCAAGAACCGCTCGACCTCGCCCCGGTCGGTGGTGCGCCGCATCGGGGGGAGCGCGGCGAGCAGCGCCGAGCGGTATCCGGCCGTGGCGAGCCTCGAGTCGAGCACCGCGACCACGCCCCGGTCCTCGGCCGTCCTGATCAGGCGGCCGGCGCCCTGGGCGAGGAGGGTCGCCGCCCGCGCCACGTCGACCTCGGCGAAGGCGGCATCGCCGGCCCGCTCCCGTCGGGCGTCGAAGAGCGGGTCGCCGGGCCGGGGGAAGGGGAGCCGGTCGACCGTGACGAGCGAGAGCGAGCGGCCCGGGATGTCGATGCCCTGCCAGAACCCGAGGGTGGCGAAGAGGCACGAGGACTCCTCGGCGGCGAACAGCTCGACCAGGCGGGGCTTGGGCAGCTCGCCCTGCACGAGGATGCGGAAGGGGACCGCACCGCTGAGCGCCTTGGCCGCCGCCTCGGTCGCCCGCCGGCTGGTGAACAGGGCGAGCGTCCGCCCGCCGGCGGCGCGGATGAGCGCCTCGAGCTCGCGCAAGACGGCGGGCTCGGACTCCGGGCGCCGGCGGTCGGGGAGGTGGCGCGCCACGTAGAGGAGGGCATGGTTGGAGAAGTCGAAGGGGCTGCCGACGTCGATGCGCGTCGCCCCGTGGCCCTCGAGCCCGAGTCGGCGCTCGATCCCGGGCGGGACGGTGGCGCTCGTGAGCACGGCGGTCACCTCGCCCCAGAGCGAGGCCGCGAGCTCCGGTGCCACGTCGACGGGGGAGAGGCGGAGCACCGCGGCGCGCCGGTCGCCGTCAACCCAGGCCACCTCGCCATCGCCCGGCTCGCTCAGCCGGGCGAGATCTGAGGCGATGTGGCCGGCGGCGCTGAGCGCGCGCGGGACCGCCCCGTCGTTGTCGTGCGCGCCCTCAGCGGCGCGCAGGCGTGCGGTCAGCTCGTCGACGCGGCTGCGCGCCAGGACCAGGAGGTCGGCCACGTCGCGGTCCGGGCGCGACGCCTCGGGGCCGAGCGACAGTCGGGTGCCGGCGTGGGCCGCGAGCACCGACTGCATCCGCTCGGCGATCTGCACCACCGCGTCGGCCACGGGGGCCTCCTCGGACTCGAGCAGGGCCCGCGACGCCGCCCCGAGGGCCCGGAAGCGACCCGGTGCGAGTTCCACGCCGAGGCTCGAGGTCATGATCTCCTCGAGCTCGTGGGCCTCGTCGAAGACCACCACGTCGTGGGGCGGGAGCAGGGTGGCGCCGGCCGCGAGGTGCGATCCGTACAGGTGGGTGTTGACGACCACGACGTCGGCCGCCTCGGCGGCGTCGCGGGCGGCCTCGGCGAAGCAGCGGTTGCCCGACGGGCAGCGGAAGGCCCCGGGGCACTCGCGCGGACCGACGCTGACCGACGACCAGGCCCGCGGCGAGGGCTCGAAGGGGAGGTCGGCCCGGTCCCCCGAGCTCGTGGTGGCCGACCACCGCAGGATGCGCCGGAGCTGGGCGCCCAGCCGGCCCGAGTCGACCTCGAGGGCCGACTCGCCCTCGACCTCGCTCAGCTCGGCGAAGTGCTGCTGCTCCCGGCCCTCCTCGAGCTCGCTCAGGCGCTGGCGGCACAGGTAGTTGGACCGCCCCTTCAGGACCGCCCAGGCGAAGGGGCCCTCGACCGCCCGCTCGACGAGCGGCAGGTCCTTCCTCGCCAGCTGGTCCTGGAGGGCCTTGGTGGCGGTGGCCACGACGACGTGGCGGCCCGAGTCGACCACCGGGGCCAGGTAGGCGAGCGACTTGCCCGTCCCGGTACCGGCCTGGACCACGAGATGGGTCCCGGTGCGGATGGCCCGCGCCACGCTCGCTGCCATCTCCTCTTGGCCAGGCCGCTCCTCGCCGCCCCCCGCCATCGCGGCGACGATGCGGGCCAGCAGGCGCCGAGCGGCCCGCTCGGGGGCCTCGACGCTTGGGGTGGTGGCGGGACGGGTCCGGTCGGCTCCCTCCTCCACGCGAAGGACGGTACAGGGCGGGGGCGACCGGGCGGGCGCACGGCGGGCGAGGTCCCGGGATAGTTTCGACCCATGATCCGGCGGGCGGTTCGAACGGGCGCGGCCGGGAGCCCGACCAGCGAGAACGGGGCGAGATCGTTCCTGCTCGACGGGCCGGCCGATCCGGTCCCCGCCGAGTTGGACCGGCGCAGCCTCCCGGCCCACGTCGCGTGCGTCATGGACGGCAACGGGCGCTGGGCGGCCGCCCGGGGGCTGGCCCGCACCGACGGGCACATCGCGGGCGAGGAGGCGCTGTTCAACGTGGTCGACGGCGCCCTCGAGATCGGCCTTCGCTGGCTGACCGTCTACGCCTTCAGCACGGAGAACTGGCGCCGCCCCCCCGACGAGGTCCGGTTCCTCATGAACTTCAACGAGAACCTGCTCTCGCGCCGCCGCGACGAGCTGCACCGCCGCGGGGTCCGCATCCGCTTCGCCGGCCGGGCCGACCGTCGGATCCCGAGGCACGTGCGCCGGGCCATGGACGAGGCCACCGAGCTCACGGAGCGCAACCGGACCATGACGCTCACGCTGGCCTTCAACTACGGCGGGCGGGCCGAGATCGTCGACGCCGTGCGGGCGCTCGTCGCCGACGGGGTCTCGCCCGGCCGCGTCACCGAGAAGGCGATCGCCTCCAGGATGTACTTCCCCGACATGCCCGATCCCGACCTCGTCATCCGCACCTCGGGCGAGTTCCGGCTGTCGAACTTCTTGCTGTGGGAGCTCGCCTACAGCGAGCTCGTGTTCTCGGAGCTGTTGTGGCCCGACTTCCGCAGCGCGCATCTCTACGAGGCGATCGTCGACTTCCAGCGACGCACCCGGCGCTACGGCGGGGTCGACTCGTGATCTTCACGCGCATCGCCTGGGTGCTCGGCCTCGCGATCTTCGCCGCGATGTGCTGGCTCGCCGTCGACGGCTTCAAGCCGGTCGTCCCGTTCCTCGTGACCGCGGTCGTGCTCGTCGCCCTGGTGGGCGGCGGCAACGTGATCGGGGGACGCTCCTCCTACGGCGGGGGCCGGGGGGCGCAGCCGCGCGACCCGGGCGCCAGCGGCCCGCCGTGAGCCTGTACCGGGACAACGGCGTCGTCCTGCGCACCTACAAGATGGGCGAGGCCGACCGGATCGTCGTGCTCTTGACCGAGCACCACGGCAAGGTGCGGGCGGTCGCCAAGGGGGTGCGGCGGACCTCGAGCAAGTTCGGCGCCCGCCTCGAGCCGCTGTCCAATGCGGCGCTCCTCATGTGGCACGGCCGGGGTGAGCTCGACATCGTGAACCAGGCCGAGGTGATCGACCACTTCCGGCCGGTGCGCGAGGACCTGACCAAGATGACCCAGGGCCTCTCCATGCTCGAGTCGGTCGATCAGCTGGCCCAGGAGGCCCACGCCGATCCCCGCCTCTACACGATGCTCGTCGGGGCGCTCCGGGTCCTGGCCGACGCGGGCGGCGACTCGAGCCTCGTGCCCGCCGCCTTCTTCTTGAAGGCCCTCGTCTTGGAGGGCGCCGCACCCGTCCTTGGGGGGTGTGGGTCCTGCGGTCGCCCCGACACCGAGGTCGAGCTCGTCGCCTTCGACCTCCTCGAGGGCGGCGCGCTCTGTCGCAGCTGCCGGCGCGGCCGACCGATCAGCGAGGACGCGCTCGTCTTGATGCGGCGGATCCTGGGCGGCGAGCTCGCCACGGCGCTGAGGGAGCGCGCGCCGGCTGGCGCGCCCGAGGTCGTGGCGCTCGCCACCGAGGCGATGGAGTCCCACCTCGATCGCCGCCTGCGCACCGTGCACAGCGCGTACGGGCTCTGATCGGCGAGTGGCACCCGGCACGCCCAACGTCGCGCTCGTCGCCTGGGCCGAGGGCGACGCTCCGCTGCTTGAGCGCCTCCTCGGCGACCCCTCCATGATGGAGCACCTGGGAGGCCCCGAGAGCGCCGAGCAGATCGAGGGCCGGCACCGCCGCTACGCCGCGGACCCCGGGCGCCTGTACAAGGTGGTCGCCGACGGGGAGGACGCCGGCTGGGTCGGCTACTGGGAGCGGGCCTGGCGCGGCGAAACGGTCTTCGAGATGGGCTGGGCCGCGCCGCCCGAGCACCAGGGCCGGGGGGTCGCCTCGCAGGCCGTCGGCCTGACCCTCGCGAGGGGATGCGCAAAGGAGGTGCCGAGGCACCCGGTGCACGCCTTCTCGAACCTCGACAACGCTGCGTCCAACGCGCTCTGTCGGCGGGCCGGCTTCAGGCTCCTCGGCCCGTGCCGGTTCGAGTACCCGCCCGGTCGATGGATCGAGTGCAACGACTGGGTGATGGACCGCTCCGGGTGGATGGCCGCCTCGCCGTGAGCGGCCTCGGCGTGTACCTGCACGTGCCGTTCTGCCGGCGGCGATGCGACTACTGCGCGTTCGCGACCTACACCGATCGGGACCACCTGCTCGGGGCGTACGCGGCGGCGCTTCGCGACGACGTCGGCCGGGCGGTCGCCGAGGGCGCCCTCGTCGCGGCCGCCGCGGTGTTCGTGGGCGGGGGCACCCCCTCGCGCCTGCCCGCGGAGGAGCTCTGCTCGGTCCTCGCCGCCATCCCGAGGGCCCCGGGCGCCGAGGTGAGCGTCGAGTGCAACCCCGAGGACGTGACGCCCGGGCGCCTGGCCGCCTACCGCGACGCCGGGGTGAGCCGCATCTCGCTCGGCGTCCAGGCCCGGGCGCCCCACGTGCTCGCCTCGCTCGGGCGGCACCACGCCTGGGAGGAGGCCGTGGCGGCGGCCGGGCTCGTCGCAGCGGCCGGCTTCTCCAGCTGGAACGTCGATCTCATCTACGGCGCCGCCGCCGAGAGCGACGAGGACTGGGCCGACGCCCTGGCAGGCGTGCTCGGCCTGCCCGAGGCGCCGCCGCACCTGAGCGCGTACGCGCTGACGGTCGAGCCGGGGACCCCGCTGGCCGCGGACCCCTCCCGCCACCCCGACGACGACGTCCAGGCCCGCCGCTACGCGCTGGCCGACGAGGTCCTCTCGGGCGCCGGGTACCGGTGGGAGGAGATCTCCAACTGGGCCCGGCCGGGTCACCGCTGCGCCTACAACAACATCGCCTGGGCGGGCGGGGACTACCTCGGCTTCGGCTCGGCGGCCCACTCGCATCGCGACGGGCGGCGCTGGTGGAACGTGCGCACGCCCGAGCGATACGTGGCCGCGGTGGATTCGGGGCGATCCCCGGTGCGCGGCGAGGAGCTGCTCGGTCCCGAGCAGCGGGCCTTCGAGCGCCTGGCCCTCGCGTTGCGCACCGCATCGGGGGTTCCCGCCTCGGCCCTCGAGTGGGCGCCCGGGCTCGACGGGCTCGTCGAGCGGCGCGCCGGCCGCTTCGTGCTCACCGTCGCCGGCCGGATGCTCGCGAGCGAGGTGTCGATGCGGCTGCGCCCGCTTTCCGAGGGGCATCCCGGGCCAGCCGGTATCCTGCCCCGATGACCTCGGGCGCTGCGTCGGGTGCGCCGGCACGCGATCTCATGGAGAAGGTCGTCAACCTCGCAAAGCGCCGCGGGTTGATCTTCCCCTCGGCCGAAATCTACGGGGGGTTCCGGTCGACCTACGACTACGGCCCCCTCGGGGTCAACATGCTGCGCAACGTGAAGGACGCCTGGTGGCGCTCCATGGTGGTGATGCGCGACGACGTCGTCGGGATCGACGCCGCCATCCTGTCGCCGGCCGCCGTCTGGGCGGCCTCGGGCCACCTCGAGAACTTCACCGACCCCCTGGTCGACTGCCGCAACTGCCACGAGCGCTGGCGGGCCGACAAGATCGAGGGCGTCTGCCCGAACTGCGGGTCGACCGACTTCACCGAGCCGCGGTCGTTCAACCTCATGTTCAAGACCCACGCCGGGCCGGTCGAGAGCGAGGGCACGGTCGCCTACCTGCGCCCCGAGACCGCCCAGGGCATGTTCACCAACTTCGCCAACGTGCTCACGACGACCCGCAAGAAGCCCCCCTTCGGGATCGCCCAGGTCGGCAAGTCCTTCCGCAACGAGATCACGCCCCAGAACTTCGTCTTTCGGACCCGCGAGTTCGAGCAGATGGAGATGGAGTACTTCGTGCCGCCGGCCGAGGCCGCCAAGTGGTTCGACTACTGGGTGGAGACCCGCGTCGCATGGTTCTTGGACCTCGGGATGCCCGAGCACCTGCTGCGGGTCCGCCGCCACGAGCCCGACGAGCTGTCGCACTACTCGTCGCAGACCGTCGACCTGGAATTCCTCTTCCCCTGGGGCTGGGACGAGCTCGAGGGCATCGCCAACCGGGGTGACTTCGACCTCCAGGCACACGCCCGCGCCTCGGGCGAGCGCCTGGAGTACTTCGAGCAATCGACCGGCGAGCGCTACGTCCCCCACGTGATCGAGCCCGCCCTCGGGGCGACCCGGGCGATGATGGCGTTCCTCCTCGCCTCCTACGACGAGGACGAGGTGGCGGGGGAGAGCCGGACGGTGCTGCACCTCGACTGGCGCCTCGCGCCGATCCAGGTCGCCGTGCTGCCGCTGTCGAGGAAGGAGGAGCTCGACGGGCTGTCGCGTCAGGTCCTCGGGATGCTCCAGCCCCACTACATGTGCGACTTCGACACCACCCAGTCGATCGGGCGCCGCTACCGTCGCCAGGACGAGGTCGGGACGCCGTGGTGCGTCACCATCGACTTCGATTCCCTCGTCGATCGGGCGGTGACCGTGCGAGACCGCGACACGACCGAGCAGGTGCGTGTCCCGATCGACGGGCTGCTGGCCGAGCTCGCCTCGAGGAGGGGCGCCTAACCGGACCCTCGGGCCCGATCCCGGCCAGAGGACCCCGCCGTCCCGTCCGGCGCGGCCCGAATCACGATTCGGCGCACCGCTGGCCGCCGGCTCTGCACGCTCGCCCGGCGCGACGGCGACGACCAGCGGCGCCCCCGGCTCAGGCGATTCGCGTGTAGCGCCGCACCGCCAGTGGCGCGAGCACGGCCACCAGTCCGAAGCTCCACGCGAGGGCCACGAGCACGTGGGTCTCGGTCGGACCGCCGTCCATGAGGGCCCGGCAGGCGTCGACGACCGCGCTCACCGGTTGGTTCTTGGCGAAGGCCTGCAGCCAGCCGGGCATGCTCCCGACCGGCACGAAGGCCGAGGAGGCGAAGGTGAAGGGCAAGAGGATGGGGATGGTGGCCAGCTGCGCGGTCTCGGGGTTGCGCACGAGCAAACCGACGAGTGCGAACCCCCAGCTGAGCGCCCACGAGAAGAGGAGCAGGAGCCCGAAGCCGGCCAGGAACCCGAGCGCGCTCGTCTGCACCCGGAAGCCGACAGCGAAGCCGAGCGCGGTCATCAAGGCGACCGAGAACACGTTGCGGGTGAGATCCGACACCGTCCGGCCGGTCACCACCGCCGAGCGCGCCATGGGGAGCGCCCTGAAGCGCTCGATGACGCCCTTCTGGAGGTCCTCGGCCATCCCGATCGCCGAGACCATGGCGCCGAAGCTGACGGTCTGGACGAAGATGCCGGGCATGAGGAAGTCGACGTAGGAGCCGTGCACGCCGGCGATCGCCCCGCCGAACACGTAGCGGAAGAGCAAGACGAGCAGCATCGGCTGGATCGCCGAGAACACGATCGACTCGGGCATCCGCACCATGGAGGCCAAGAACCGCCATGCGATGGTGAGGGTGTCGTCGGCCAGCCACCGGAGGCGCTCGAGGCGGGGCGTCGGGCCGAGGGCCGCCGCGAGGTCGCTCGGTGCCGTGGCGCTCGTCATGTCGCGGCCGGCGCCGCCGCCAGGGGTCGGGCCCCCGGCTCGGCCTCGGCCTTGCGCCCGGTCAGGCGGAGGAAGACGTCGTCGAGGCTCGGCTGGCGCAGCTCGAGTCCGAGCACCGCGATGCCCGCGGCGTCGAGGGCCCGCATGGCCTCGCTGCCGGCCCTCGGGCCGTTGTCCACGTTGAGCTCGACCACGTGGTCCTCGACCGTCGGCGGCCGGCTCCCCACCGTCTCGAGCAGCGCCGCGGCGTCCCGGGCCCGCTCGTGGTCCTCGAGCGTGACGAGGAGCACGGTCGCGCCGAGCTCGGCCTTGAGCGCAGCCGGTGTGCCCTCGGCGATGACCCGGCCGTGGTCGACGACGATCACCCTGTCGGCCAGCCGGTCCGCCTCCTCCAGGTACTGGGTGGTGAGGAGCACCGTCGTGCCGGCCCGGGCCAGACGCTCGGTCCAGGTCCACATGTCCTGGCGGGTGTGGGGGTCGAGGCCCGTCGTCGGCTCGTCGAAGAACAGGACGGGGGGCTGGGCGACCAGCGCCGCCGCCAGGTCGAGCCGCCGGCGCATGCCGCCCGAGTAGGTCTTGAGCGGGCGGGTGGCAGCGTGGGTGAGCTCGAACTGCTCGAGGAGCTCGTCGGCCCGGCGCCGGGCCGGTCCCCGCCCCATGTGGCTGAGCCGCCCGATCATCTGCAGGTTCTGGCGGCCCGAGAGGTTCTCGTCGACCGCGGCGTTCTGCCCGGCCAGGCCGATGATGCGACGGACGGCGGCCGGATCGCCCCCGACGTCGATGCCGAGGATGGCGGCGCGCCCCGAATCGGGGCGGATCACGGTCGAGAGGATCCGCACGGCGGTCGTCTTGCCGGCACCGTTTGGGCCGAGCACCCCCAAGATGGTGCCCGTCCCGGCCTCGAAGCTGAGGCCGTCGAGGGCGCGGACCCGGCCCCTGGCGAAGACCTTGACGAGGTCGTGCACCTCGATCGCCGGCCGTTCGGGCACCGCCTGAGACTACGGCCGGGCGCCCGTCGACCCGCAACACGACCGGCCGGTCGCTCCGGTTGGGTCGTTGGGGGCCCGGTAAGGTGAACGATCCCGGCCGGGCAGCCAGACGAGGAGATCCGATGCCCTACGTCTTTGACTTCGACCACGCGCACCGTCGTCCGCCGATGGACATGAAGGACCTGCTCGGGGGCAAGGGGGCAAACCTGGCCGAGATGACCTCGGTGCTCGGGCTGCCGGTGCCCCCCGGGTTCACGATCACCACCGACGCGTGCCGGGCCTACATGGCCGAGGGTTGGCCCTCGGGCCTCGACGCCGAGGTGCGCCGGGCGCGTCGGCGCTTGGAGCGGGCGATGGGCAAGGTCATCGGCGAGCCGAGCGATCCGCTCCTTGTCTCGGTCCGCTCGGGGGCCAAGTTCTCGATGCCCGGCATGATGGACACGGTCCTCAACCTCGGCCTGAACGACGAGTCGGTGAAGGGTCTGGCCGACCAGACGAGCGACGAGCGCTTCGCCTACGACTCCTACCGGCGGTTCGTCTCCATGTACGGGCGCATCGTCTTGGACCTTCCGGGCGAGGAGTTCGACACGCTGTTCGAGGCGGCCAAGGAGAAGTCCGGCACCACCTCGGACGCCCAGGTGCCGACGGCGCTGCTGGTCGGGCTCGTCGAGGACTACAAGGCCCTCGTCCAAGCGCGCTGCGGCCACCCATTTCCCCAGGACCCCGAGGAGCAGCTGCGCGGCGCCATCGAGGCGGTGTTCCGCAGTTGGAACGGCGCCCGGGCCCGGGCCTATCGCGAGCGCGAGCACATCGCGCACGACCTCGGGACCGCTGTCAACGTCCAGGCCATGGTCTTTGGCAACCGCGACGACCGCTCGGGGACCGGCGTGGGCTTCACCCGGGACCCGGCCACCGGGGCGAGCGGCGCATACGGCGACTTCCTCGTGAACGCGCAGGGCGAGGACGTCGTGGCCGGCATCCGCAACACCGAGCCCCTCTCGGCGCTCGAGCGGCAGTTCCCCGACGTCTACCGCCAGCTGATGGCGATCTTCTCCCGCCTCGAGCGCCACTACCGCGACATGTGCGACACGGAGTTCACGATCGAGCAGAGCCGGCTCTGGATGCTCCAGACCCGCGTCGGGAAGCGCACCGGCCGGGCCGCCTTGCGCATGGCGGTCGAGATGACCAAAGAGCGGGCCATCCGGCTCACCAAGGCCGAGGCGGTGCAGCGCATCACCGAGGACCACCTCGAGTCGGTCCTCCACCCCCAGTTCGCCGAGGGGGCCGCGCGCAAGATCTTCGCCAAGGGACTCGGCGCGTCGCCGGGCGCCGCGGTTGGCCGGGCCTACTTCTCGGCCGACGACGCGGCGGCGGCGGCCCGCAACGGCGAGCCGGTGATCCTGGTGCGCTCGGAGACCTCGCCCGACGACGTCCACGGGATGCTGGCGTCCCAGGGGATCCTGACCGCACGCGGCGGGCTGGTGAGCCACGCCGCGGTCGTGGCCCGGGGCTGGGGCAAGCCGGCCGTCGTCGGCGCCGAGGCCCTGCGCATCGGGGACCGTTCCGTCTCGGTGGGCAACGTCAAGGTCGTCGAGGGTGACTGGCTCTCGATCGACGGGACCAACGGCACCGTCGCGCTCGGCCAGGTGCCCCTCACCGAGGCCGAGCCGAGCGAGGAGTTCCTCACGATCCTCGACTGGGCCGACCAGCTGCGCCGCGGACACCTCAAGGTCCGGACCAACGCTGACACCGGTGCCGACGCCGCCAACGCGCGGCGGTTGGGCGCCGAGGGCATCGGGCTCTGCCGGACCGAGCACATGTTCCTGGCCGAGGACCGGCTGCCCATCGTCCGGCGGATGATCCTGGCCGACACCCCCGATGAGGAGGAGGCGGCGCTCGAGGAGCTGCGGGTCGCGCAACGGGTCGACTTCGTCGAGATCCTGGAGGCCATGGACGGCCTGCCGGTCACAGTCCGGCTCCTCGACCCGCCGCTGCACGAGTTCCTGCCCTCGACCCAGGAGCTCGCCATCAAGGAGGCGACGGTCGGACTCGACGACGAGGAACGGCGGCTCTTCGAGGCGGCCAAGTCCTGGCAGGAGGCCAATCCGATGCTCGGCACCCGTGGGGTGCGACTCGGGGTCATCAAGCCCGGCCTCTACGCCATGCAGGTGAGCGCGCTCATGGAGGCCGCGACCCAACGGGTGAGCGAGGGCGGGCATCCGATCATCGAGGTGATGATCCCGCTCACCGTCTCGGGCCCCGAGCTCGCGCTCGCCCGCAGCTGGGTCGAGGGTGCCATCGCGGCCGAGCTCAACGCGCCCGGGCGGCGGCGCGCTCGCTCGGTGGAGGTGAGCATCGGCACGATGATCGAGACGCCCCGCGCCGCGCTGCGCGCTGGCGAGCTTGCCAAGTACGCCGAGTTCTTCTCCTTCGGGACCAACGACCTCACCCAGATGACCTTCGGGTTCAGCCGCGACGATGTCGAGGGTCGCATGATGTCCGCCTACCTCGAAGAGGGGCTCCTGCCCCGCAACCCCTTCGAGGTGGTCGACGCCCCGGGCGTGGGCGAGCTCGTCCGCATGGGGGTCGAGCGCGGGCGGGCTGTCCGACCGGACCTCAAGATCGGCGTCTGCGGCGAGCACGGCGGTGATCCGGAGTCGATCGCCACCTTCTATTCGGCCGGACTCGACTACGTCAGCTGCTCGCCCTTCCGGGTGCCCGTGGCACGGCTCGCGGCAGCGCAGGCCGTGTTGGCCGCCGCGCCACCGGCACCGGCCCGCCGGGAGCCGGCGAGGGCGGCGAGGCGCCCCGCGGTCAAGAGGGTTCCGGCCAAGAAGACCGCCCCGGTCAAGAAGACCGCCACGGCCAAGAAGACCGCCACGGCCAAGAAGACCGCCCCGGCCAAGAAGGCTGCCACGGCCAAGAAGGCTGCCACGGCCAAGAAGACCGCCCCGGCCAAGAAGGCCGCTGCGGGCCGAGTCGCGGCCCGATCGACGGCAGCCCGGGGGAGGGCGGCGTCCGCCCGAGGAGCCAAGAAGTCGACGAAGAAGGCGTCGGGCGCCCGGGGACCAGCCAGGCGCCGGCGGGGCTAGAACCGGCTCGCGCGCTCTGGACCCCGCGGTACGGTCCGACTGTGGCCATCCCCGACGAAGAGGTCGCCCAGGTCCGGGCGGCCACCGACATCGTCGGGCTGATCGGCGAACACGCCGCGCTGCGCCAACAGGGGCGGCGCTGGGTCGGCCTGTGCCCGTTCCACGGTGAGAAGACCCCGTCGTTCAGCGTCAACGGTGAGGAGGGTCTCTACTACTGCTTCGGCTGCCAGGCCTCTGGCGACGCGATCAGCTTCGTGCGGGCCACCGAGATGCTCGACTTTGCCGACGCCGTCCGGCGGCTGGCCGAGCGGGCCGGCATCACGCTGCACGAGACGAGCGGACGCGGGGTCGACACGCGCTGGCGGGGCGAGATGCTCGACGCCATGGAGCGAGCGGTGGCCTGGTACCACGAGCGGCTCCTCTCCGCGCCCGACGCGGGCCCGGCGCGCGAGTACCTCCGCTCCCGTGGCTACGACGGCGACATCGTCCGCCGCTTCCGCCTCGGTTGGGCGCCCGACGACTGGGACGCCCTCAGCACCGCGCTCAAGCTCTCCGAGCGCGTGCTCACGGCGACGGGCCTCGGCTTCGTCAACCGGCGGGGCCGACGCCAGGACGCCTTCAGGGGTCGCATCATCTTCCCGATCTGCGATCCATCGGGGCACCCGGTGGCCCTCGGGGGCAGGATCCTGCCGCCTCGGGGCGCGGCGCCCGCCGACCCCGGGCGGGGCCCCGAGCCCAAGTACAAGAACTCCCAGGAGACCGCCATCTACTCCAAGCGGCGCACCCTCTATGGGCTCAACTGGGCGAAGAAGGACATCGTGGCGACGGGCGAGGTTGTGGTGTGCGAGGGCTACACCGACGTCATCGGGTTCTTCCAGGCCGGCGTCGAGCGGGCCGTTGCCACGTGCGGCACGGCGTTGGCGGAGGAGCACTTCAGGCTGTTGCGCAACTTCGGGCGCCGGATCGTGCTCGCCTATGACGCCGACAGCGCGGGGGAGAGCGCGACGGCACGCGTCTATGAGTGGGAGCGCCGCCACGAGGTCGACGTGGTGGTGGCCGCGCTCCCGCCGGGTACCGACCCCGGTGAGCTCGCTTCCAAGGACCCGGCGGCCCTCGCCGAGGCGGTCCGGTCGAGCCGGCCGTTCCTTCAGTTCCGCCTGGACCGGGTGCTCCAGGCGGCGGATCTCGCGACCCCCGAGGGGCGGGCCAAGGCGGCCGACGCCGCCATCAACGTCGTGGCCGAGCACCCCGACGATCTCGTGCGGGACCAGTACGCGATGACCGTCTCGGACTGGTGCCGCCTCGACCCCGAGGTCGTGCGGCGCCGGCTGCACGAAGCGCGACGGCGGCCGCGCCGGGACGAGTCGAGGGCCCCCGAGCCGAGGAGGCGGCCGCCCGAGCGTGCCGAGGGGGCTCCGCCCGAGCCCGACGAGCGACCCGACGAGCGCCGGGTTGAGCGGCCACTCGACCCCTCGGCCCGGCCCGGTATGGAGGCCCTGCGCCTGGCGGTCCACCGGCCCGATTCGGTCGCCGACCGCCTCGAGGCGGTCCTCTTCGGCGACGAGGTCCAGCGGCGGGCCTTCGTGGCCCTCACGGAGTCCGACAGCCTCCACGACGCCATCGACGCAGCGCCCCCGGACGTCGCCGACCTGCTCCGACGGATCGCAGTCGAAGAGCCGCTCGTCTCGGCCGACTCGCTCGGCGATCCCGGCGACGCCGTGGTCACCCAGCTCGTTCGGGAGGCCGCCCGTCGAGCCCTGGCCGAGCTGCAGGTCGAGGCCCGCACCGCCCCCTCGGGCCTCGACGGCGCACTGGCCCAAACTGCGCGCGTGAAGTTGTGGTTGGAGGAGCTGGGCGACCCTTCCGATGGCAGCGAGGCCTCGCGGCGGTTGCTAGCGTGGCTCCTCGAAAGGCGTCGGGAGGATTGATGGCTGGGCGGGCCCCACGCAAGACCCCGAGCGATGCAAGGGCGTCACGGGGCACCACCCATATCAACGGATCGGCCGACGCCATGACCCCGCTGCCAGCGGGGGTGGAACTCGCAGAGTTCGAAGCCGTGCTCCAGCGCGGCCGTGAGCGAGGCGTGCTGACACAGGACGATCTCGTCGAGGTCGTGCGTGAGGTGGAGTTGAGCCCCGAGGTGATCGACCTGCTCGTGGAGCGGGTCAGCGCAGCGGGAGTCGCCTTCGAGAGCGAGGACCAGAACGGTGTGGCCGCTGAGGATGGAGTCGAGGACCTCGACGGCAAGCGGCCGGCCCCCAAGAGGCGGCCGGTGACGAGCGCGCCGGGCGCACGGGAACCCGCCTCGGCCAACGGCACCCGCCGCGCTGCGAGGTCACGGTCCCAGTCGGGCGGGGAGTACTACGGCTCGGGGGCGGCCGAGGACCCGGTCCACACCTATTTGAAGGAGATCGGCAAGGTCGAGCTGCTGAGCGCTGAGCTCGAGGTGGAGACGGCCAAGCGTATCGAGGAGGGGCTCGCAGCGGCGGCCCGACTCGCGGCGCTCGAAGGCGTGGGCGACGGCGAGGCCGAGCCCAGCACCGACCCGGTGCGCGATCGCCGTCTCGTGCGCAAGGGACACCAGGCCAAGGAGGTCCTGATCGAGGCGAACCTGCGCCTCGTGGTCTCGATCGCGAAGCGCTACCGCAACCGGGGTCTCGCCTTCTTGGACCTCATCCAGGAGGGCAACCTCGGCCTCATGCGGGCAGTCGAGAAGTTCGACTACACGAAGGGCTTCAAGTTTTCGACGTATGCCACGTGGTGGATCCGCCAGGCCATCACCCGGGCCATCGCCGATCAGGCCCGGACGATCAGGATTCCCGTGCACATGGTCGAGACCATCAACAAGGTCGTGTGGGCGCAGCGCCAGCTGCTCCAGGAGCTCGGACGGGAGCCGACGGCCGAGGAGATCGCGGCACGGGTCGAATTCCCGATCGAGCGGGTCCGCGAGATCCAGCGCATCAATCAGGACACGGTCTCCCTCGAACAGCCGGTGGGTGACGAGGACGACTTCAGCCTTTCGGACCTCATCGAAGATCGCGCCGCGGTGGTTCCCGACGATGCCGCGACCAGAGCCATGCTCGACCAGGCGGTGAAGGATGCGCTCGGCTATCTCTCGCATCGCGAGCAGGACGTGGTCCGCATGCGCTTCGGGCTCGAGGACGGCAAAATCCGCACACTCGAAGAGGTCGGGAAGGCCTTCGGGGTGACCCGGGAACGGGTTCGCCAGATCGAGTCCAAGACCCTGGCCAAGCTCCGCCGTCCCGACGCCGCGTATCTGTTGCGCGACTATCTCGAAGAGGCCTGACCCCAGGCGGCGGCAGCGGGGTCGGGTGCTAACGTCGGTCGCTCAACCTTCCGGGGTAGCTCAATGGCAGAGCAAGCGGCTGTTAACCGCTAGGTTGAGAGTTCGAGTCTCTCCCCCGGAGCTTTCGTCGTCCTCCGCCCTGGTCAGCGGCGTGGTCGCTCGGCCCGCCTCCCTGTTGAAGTCCGTCCTGCGCGCAGGAGTGCCGTCGGTCGTCCTTCGGTCTTCAGGCGCAGAGCCGGACAGGTCGATGGTCTCATCGCGTTGGCCAACAGAGTGCCCGTCTCTCCTCTGGAGCTCACCGTGTCCAGTTCGCATGCGGTGTCCCGAGCCATCGGGCTTCGAGCAGAGGGGCTGCTTTGGCCTTCAGTCGATGCTGCCGGCGGGAACCACCCACGCACTCGGCTGACCCGTCACCTTCGAGATCAGGTCGAAGTCCGCATCGTAGTGAAGCAGGATTAACCGACTCTGTTCGGCCGCGGCAGCGATCAAGAGATCGGGTATCTTTCGCCCGCGTTGGCTCCGTGAGGCGAGGAGCCGTTGCACCTGTCTGGCGCGCTGTATGTGCTCGGCGGCGGTCTCGACCAATTCGAACACCGACAGATCGGCCATGTCCTGGTCCCATTCGCGGGTATTGCGGCTGCCATAGCCAACTTCTAGGTCGGTGATGCCGGCCCGTCCTATCCGGCCAGCCTCGGCAAGGGGGTCGACAACGGAGCGGACTGCCGGCTCGCGCAAACGGCTGATCACACTCGAATCGATCAAGTGGGTCAGCGCCACGCTTGCTCACGAGGAGGTGACCCACGACGGCCCAGGCGGTCCAGAGCTGCCCGTACCCTCGAATCTCGCCCGGATCCGGCCCGTCTGAGTGCTTCGTTGACGGTCTCCTTCATGGTCGCCGTTCCGAGTTCCGCCTGGGCCGCCACGAGTGCGCTCTCATCGATGTCAACCAAGTGCTTCGACACGCCCTAAGTATATATGCCCTCCATTCTCGTATATCCACCTTTCGACACATCCAGAGGAGCCAGGCGCGTTCTCCCTGAGCCTCTCGGAGAACGGTCGAGGGAAATCGGTCTTGGTGTTGGCGACGAGTCGATGGACTCCGACCGCCTGGCAGACTGCGACACGATGGCACCGGACGAGCCGAACGATCACCGATGGGAAGACTGGACCTGGGACGAAACGGTCTTCAGGGGAACCGCCGCCTACTACCGCAAGGGCCGTGAACCCTATTCCCGGGGCCTTGGCCAGGCCCTGGCGGAACGGATCGACCTCGCGGGTCCGAGCCGATTGCTCGATGTCGGATGTGGCCCTGGCATCGTGGCCCTCCTCTTCGCCTCGCTCTTCGAACGCGTCGTCGGCCTCGATCCGGATCCCGACATGTTGCACGAGGCCCGCCGGGTGGCGGACGAGACCCAGGTTGTCAACGCCACATGGGTGCAGATGCGGGCCGAGGATCTCCCCGGATCCTTCGGCACCTTTAGGGTCATTACCTTCGCTCAGTCCTTCCACTGGATGGATCGCCCGCGAGTGGCGAGCGCTGCTCGCCAAATGGTCGAATCCGACGGCGCAGTCGTGCAGATCGACGTGCTCGCTGACCGCCGCCCGCCCGATGGCCCGCATCCTGGCGTCCCGGAGGCCGCCATCGACGAACTGCGTCGTCGATGGCTCGGAACCGACAGAAGGGCTGGTCAGGGCTTTCGCAACACATCGCCAAGCGAAGAGGACGAGGTGTTTCGAGCGGCCGGGTTTGCGCCAGAGGAAATCGTGATCGTTCCCGACCGTCGAATCCTCGAACGCTCGGTCGATGACGTAGTGGCCCGTGTGCTCTCTACTTCGTCGACGGCACCACATCTCTTCGGCGACCGTCTAGACGAGTTCGTCAACGACCTGCGCGGACTCTTGCTCTCGCATTCGCCCGGGGGATACTTCAGTGTCGCCCTCTCCGACAACCGCCTCCTCATCCGCCGGCCGATCTGACTGCGCCCTCCGGCTCAAGCGTCGGTTCGAGGTCAGCCAGGTTCTCGGCACGGCTGTCTCGTGCAAACTGCCCCACAGGTCGAAGGAGGGTCGCTCGCCTCGTTGGCGGTGCACAGCGAGCCTGCCCGTCGCCTGACATGGGCATGACCACGGCACCGAGCTCTTCAGTTCATGAGATTGGATGCGCCCGTGTTGGCCAACGCTTCTGGCTCGGGCCCGAGACGACGGAACGTAGCCAGGCAACCCGTGTCGTGCTCAGGGCGCCGGCGCGCCTACGAGTCGAAGGCCTTCGGGCACACCGCGCACGGTCACGCTGTTTCCGACTGCTTCGATGGACAGACGCGCACTGGCGAGAAGGAGGTTCTCTACCGAGACCCGGCCGAAGGACTCAGGGATGTGTGCCGCGCATGCGACAACCCGATCGGGAATCGAAGGCTCCAGACGCAACAGCGTTGTGCGCAGCAGCGAGAAGGGCGACGCTGCGGCCCAGGCCTGGGGCGCGCACGCCGCCGGGTACGGAATCGGCATCGGGAACTGGTCACGATCGAACCCGCAGAAAAGTTCGGGGAGGCGGCCGCCAAACGCCTCGGCTGCCTGGAAGATCCCCAATGCGAGCGTCTGGGCCTCTTCGAGGAACCCGTAGCGGGTGAGCCCGGCAGCACAGATGGCGCTGTCGTGCGGCCACACCGAGCCATTGTGGTAGCTCACCGGGTTGTACCTGCTCATCGAATTTGCGAGTGTGCGGATCCCCCATCCCGTGAACATCTCGGGGCCACAGAGCCGCTCGACGGTCCTGTGCGCCTTGTCCTCATCGACGATGCCGCTCCACAAGCAGTGGCCGATGTTCGATGTGAGCGAATCGATGGGCCGCTTCTCCCGATCCAGCCCCATTGCGTAGTAGCCCTCTGACTCGAGCCAGAATGTCTCGTTGAACGACTCTTTGAGGTGCGCTCCCGCCGAGGCGTAAACCTGGGCCACAGAGATGTCTCCGAGCCTTTGTGCGATCTCGGCGCGCGCGATGTAAGCGGCGTAGACGTATCCTTGCACCTCACTGAGGGCGATTGGGGTCTCGGCCAGCGTGCCGTCGGCGAAGCTCACCGCGTCGAAAGAGTCCTTCCATCCCTGGTTCACGAGTCCTCGAGGGGTCGCGCGTTGGTACTCGACGAAGCCGTCCCGGTCTCGGTCGCCATACTCCTCAATCCATGCAAGCGCTCGGTCGGCGTGCGGAAGCAGCTCTTCCAAGACGTCTTGCCCGACGCCCCAGCGATTGAGCTCACCAAGGGCGACGACGAAAAGCGGCGTCGAGTCGATCGAGCCGTAGTAGATGGAACCCGTCCTGGCGTCGGCCGCCGTGGTGAGACCTCGGCGCATTTCGTGGAGAATCTTGCCCGGCTCCTCTTCGCTGAGCTCGTCGATCCGCTCACCCTGCATCCGGGCCAGTGTGAGCAGTGTGCCCGTGGCGAGATTCGGGTCCAGGCCGAGCGTCATCATCGACGCGATGAGCGAGTCTCGACCGAACAGTGTCATGAACCATGGGGCACCTGCCGCGATCACCGAGCGGTTCGGGTGTTCAGGGTCAACGATCCGTAGCGAGCCCAAGTCCTGCTCGCTTTGGGTGAACGTCGCGTTCAGGGCCCTATCGTCGGTCCGCACCCGGGTCGCGGTCCGCTCCCACGCCAGCAGCTGCGCCACGGGGGTCGAGCGCTCCTCGGGGTTGTCGCCGTTGTAACTGAGCTCGATCGCCTCTCCATTGACCTTGAGGCGGAATTCGATCGTCGAACGCCAGGCTGAGGAGGGCAATATGACGAGATCGAGGAGGGCTAGGCCGGGGATCAAGCGTGAGCCCTCGGGGAAGGCAACCTCGAGGCCCCGGCTGATCTCACCCTCCCGGTAGGTAAAGCGCATCAGGGAACCACTCACCTCGATGAGGCGTTCTCCGTGATCTTGGACACGGTTCTCTTTGACCTCGAACAGGTGAGCAAAATCGGCGTCGAGTTCGAACCCGATCGTGCACGACACCGCCTCTCGACCGAGGTTCTGCAGCGTGATGTCCTCGCGCATTCCGTTGCCGACATAGCGGTCCCGCAAGACCAGCAGGGTGCTGTCGGCCTCCCCGGATTGGGGCTGGCCCCGCGAGACAAAGGTTGCGGCAAACGGATGGCGAGGGAGCAGGCCGAGGCTCTGCGGGCGTTGCTGATCGAGGTGTAGGCGCCAAGTCGAAACGAAGCGGGTATCTTCGAAGAACAGACCCTCGACACGACCTGGTTCGATATCACCATCCGACGAGGCGATGGAGAACGAAGTCCCCTCGATCAGGGTCACCGATCCTCCAGCCTGATCCTTCATTGCGGATTCGCCGTGGAAGATCCATGGATCGGAAACTCCAAGATTGCCGTCGCTTCTGGTCGTCAAGCGGCACCTTCCATGACCATCTCGAGTGGCACGCCCGCCGTCTTTTCCACCGCTCGCTCGTACACGGCGACATGGGCTTCTACCATGCGCTCCGAGGAGAAAAGTGCCTCCACCCGCTTTCGACAACTCGAGCGGTCGATCTCGTGCACGCGCCCGAGCGCTTCAACGAGGCCCGCCCTGTCAGAGCGCACAAATCCCACCACGCCGTCTTCGACGATCTCGGGCGCCGCTCCGTAGTGCGAACTGAGGACCGGGGTGCCGCAGGCCAGGGCCTCGATCATCACCATGCCGAAGGGCTCTGCCCAGGCAATCGGATTGAGGAGGCATTCGGCCTCAGATAGCAGTTCCACCTTTTCTTGCCGACCGAGCTCGCCGACGTAGCTCACGTCGGTCCCGAGTAACGGACGCACCATCGTCTCGAAGTAGGCGCGCTCGTCTGGTTCGCGCATCTTTGCCGCGATCAAGAGCGGAAATCCCGCTCGTCGCGCAATCTCGGCTGCAACGTGGGGGGCCTTGCTCGGATGCATCCTTCCGAGGAAGACCGCGTAGCCACCCCCGCCGATGCCGACCGGGAAGTCGGCGGTATGGACGCCGTGGTGGATCACCGCTTCGATTGGCACGGAAGGTGCCGTGGAAGCCTGGTGATGGGATATCGCGATCACGGGCACACGCTGGGCGACCGCCCGATAGAGATCGATGAGGGCCACGTTGAATGGCCCGTGGTTGGTCGTTACGACCGGCAGCCCAGGGAACGCAGCCGAGTAGAGCGGGCCGACAAGGGTGTGGTCGTGCACGACGTCGACACCCCTCAGCGCCTCGTATGCGCTAATGACATGGCGGATCTCGTCGACGCTGCTACCAGCGCCGACGCCGACGGCACGCGCAAAGACCGAGGATCGTTCCACCGGCGAGGTGCTGTCTCCCGTGGTGCACAAGAGGACATCGTGTCCCGCGGCGTCCAGGCCTCGTGCCAGGGTGTCGAGGACGTTCTCTGTGCCGCCGTAGGCGGGAGGCGGCACGGGCAGCCAAGGCGGTGCGATGATCGCGATACGCACCGTCAGCGACTCGCGTCGAGTGTCGTTTCAATGCGTGCGATGCAAGGGGTGACGCGGCATTTCGGAGCACCGGGTTCCATGAAGCCCAACCAATCTCCTCCGATGATGCGGAGGCGCACAGGCTCTGAGTGGAACCAGGCCAAGCCTACAGCGTGGGCGAGACATCCGCCGCGGGGTTGTCAGGAGCCATGCGATGGCGTTTGGACGCGACGAGGCGTGTTGGTCCCGTCGCGTCGATCAGCACACGAGGGCCCTTTCAAGCGTCAGAAGGGCTCAGCCGCCGGTAACGGAGGCCTCGGGCAGGGGTTTTGTTAGAGCGGCCTCGAGGGCGGTCGCCTTGAGATTGCGGATGATCGACCGGAACGAACCCGAAAAACTGGTCTCGCAATAGCCGAACTCACTCGCCATGCAGAACTCTCGTACGAGTGCCTGAGCGTGCCTCAGGTTGGGCCGGGGCATGGTGGGGAACAGATGATGCTCGATCTGATAGTTGAGGCCCCCGAGCAGAAGCGTGGTCACCCGCCCGCCGGCGATGTTCCGGGCGGTCACCACTTGGCGCTGGGCAAAGTCCATCTCGGCGTTGTCTGGGATGATGGGCATCGCCTTGTGGTTCGGCGCGAAGGTGCAACCGAGGTACACAGAGAACACCGCCTGTTGCACGGCGATGAAGGCGAGCGCCTTCAGTGGGCTGAGCACCAGCGCGACCACCGTCAGGTAGAGCGCCAAGTGCAGAGTGATCAGGAGACCTTCGACGGCGGCCGAACGATCGCGTCGGCGGAGGAGGTGCTGGACCCCCGATACGTGCAGGCCGACGCTTCGGAGCACCATGAGGGGAAAGAAGAGTTGGGCCTGCCAGCGCGCAAGGAGCCGCGCCGGGTTCCAACGCCCCGCCCTTTGCCCCTCTGAGGGCAAAGCGATGAGGCCATCACCGATATCGGGGTCGCGGCCCACCTCGTTCGGGTGGGCGTGGTGAGCATTGTGTTTGGGAACCCACCATCCGTAACACAACCCGATCAGGACATTCCCGACCGCGAGCCCGAGAAGCCTGTTTGCCCGTCGGGATCCGAAGACCTGATGGTGTCCTGCATCGTGTCCGATAAAGCCCAGCTGGGTGTACATCACTCCCAGATACACAGCGAGTCCGAGCGTCGCCCACGAATTGCCCACGATGACAAAAGCCGCCCATCCGATTGCCAACGCTGCGATCGTCAGAGTGATCTTTACGAAGTAGTAGCGCCGTCGCGGGTTCAAATGGCCCGCAGCGCGGACCCGCAATGCAAGATCGCGGAATTCGGACCTCGGAGCGCTGATGCGTGTCGTCGTCACGAGCCCTCTTTCCGAAGTCGTCGGAGAGCGCCACCGAGGTCTGGAGCAACGCCAAACCGAAACCCTAGCCACCCTAGCCCGGTTCCTGGGCCGCTCCGCTTCGGATGGAGGGTCACTTTGAACGGCGTCCACCGGTGGTCATCGGGACACCCCCAACCTGGGACGGCGCGGGTGCTTCGTGTTCCTGGCAGATCCCCCGGTGTACAAGGCTCCGGCGCCCCAGGAGGGAGGCTCTCGCCTGGCGATCGGATGCTCGTTTGGGGCGTCTGCTCGGTCACCGGATCGACTCGAGCCCAAGTCGCCAAACGTGATTGCACGCAAAATCAAAAGCGGGCGGTTCGAGTCCACTATGGCGTGGGCGATCCTGGAGGCCCTGTCGCGGAGCCACCTCGGCAACGTGCCCGAGCGACCCCAGGTTCCCGGCCTCCATCGCCCTTGCTGCCGCCGCTGAATCCGGGGGCGACGGCGCCGTCGGGCACATCGAAGAGCCGCAATCCCGACTGCGAGCAGACTTCGTCGGGCGCCGCTTTCGTGGGGCATTGCCGCCGCCGCTCACTGGATGGAATGATCTCTGGGTCAAGATGCACTCGGGGCGCGCGCGGCGCGCGCGTCCATGAACGGTCTGCCCGCAGACCCGTCGACTGAATGGCCCTCAGTTGGACGCGTCGATGTGCACTACCGTGCGTGGACTCGGGCTGATCGCTCGGTGCGCTGGGGCCGTAGCTCAGTGGTTAGAGCAGGGGACTCATAATCCCTCGGTCGCAGGTTCGATCCCTGCCGGCCCCACCTTCCCGACGTCGGATGGCCTCCAAGCGCCCGGGAAGTTCGCCCGTGCTTGGCGTCAGGCTCGGGCGAACATCCGCGCAAGCGTCCCTTCGAACAGCTCGAGACCGTCGAGCCCCGGAAGACGATCGAACTGGCGGTCGATACGCCTTGCGACCTCGAGTCCCTGATCGTCCCCGAACAAATGACTCGCGAGGAACCGGACCTCGGACTTCGGCATCACCCCCGAGCCGACCGGCGCCCACCAACGACGCAGCAACTGGCGCGTCAGGCGCTGTGCGGACGGGCTGGCGGCGAGGCGCGTGTGCGCCTGGCTGGCGTAGAAGTCGATATGGCGACCCTCTTGGCGCATGATCCGCCGGAGTAGCTCGGTCAGCACGGGGTGCTGAGCCTTCTCGATCAGCCGCCCGTAGCCGGCCTGCGTGGTCCACTCGTTGAGGGCTCCCCACGCCATGTGCACGGCGGGAAGGTGTCTGGTGAGGGCGGAGACGGCACTGAAGACGGCCGGCCGAATCGAGTCGTTCCTCGACAGCTTCTGCCGCATGGTCGACAGGCGCGACGCTCCGGACTCCTCGCCGTGCGCCTCGAGAACCTGCGCGATGGCTTGGCCGTGCCAGTGCTCTTCGTAGGACCAGCACGCGAGAAAGGCGGTGATCTCCGGGTCGCGGTGCGCCCGGGTGACGAGGATGTCCCGGAGATAGCAGATGGTGTGGCCCTCGACGTCATGCATGTAGCGCAGACAGCGCAGCGATGAAGGATCGAGGGGCCGGGACCCGAAGGCACCGAAGTCGATGTCTTGCGTCTCGAGACGGGCGGATCGCTCGATAAGGGTTGCGACGTTGGTTCGCATATCTGGTATTCGGAATCAGCCGGCAATCCGGATCGCGATCACTGCGACTTTCCGCAGGATCGCCGATCCGGGAGTGCCAATTTGGCCCGTCGAGTACCTGTTGTCGGCGCGGCCGGCCATCGGTTCGTCCCCGCTGCTCAGGCGCCGGCGGCAAACCCCTGATGGGGGAGCCCGAGATACGGGAAGCTGGTCATATAGCTCTCGGTCCCCTTGGCCGCGGTGTCGGTCGCTCCCGAGGTCAGCCCGTCGGTGACCGCCATGGCCGCAGCGTCGGGAGTGAAGCTCTTGTCCACGAGGGCCAAGGTCACCCCGGCAACGGCACGCAGGGCGATCGTCACGACGTCATCGAACACCCGGCGACCGTTGGGGTACCCGGCCGCGTCGTTCCCGAGC
Source organism: Acidimicrobiaceae bacterium (assembly GCA_027315315.1). GTDB lineage: Bacteria > Actinomycetota > Acidimicrobiia > Acidimicrobiales > RAAP-2 > Palsa-461. The sequence goes on from DAHUYG010000043.1 coordinate 49,788, forward strand.
AGCCCGAGGTTGTTCGGCGCCGTCGTCGTCGGAGGGATCGCGGTGTTCAGCCGGAGAAGATCGGCTTGGGTCGTTCCCATGGAGTTCTGGAACCCCGTGACGACGCCGCTCGGCAGACCGGTGAGGAAGATGGCCACCAGGTCGGCCCGGTCAGGATTGGCCTTGTTGTAGGCCGCGAGGTTCGGGAAGACGCCCGGATACAGCACCGGCAGCAGCTGCGCGAGCTCGGGGTTCTTCACCGCGGCGACGAACTGCTTGTCGGCCGCGGGGGGTTGGGAGTTCCAGTAGTCCTTCTTCGACATGGGGACGACAACCTCGTTCACGAGGGGATTCCCCAGCCTCGAGACCTGGACCCACGGGCCCGATTCGACGTTGGTGCCCTTGTCGGGGTTGAGCACGCGGGCCTTCTGGCGGCTGGCAGTCGTCCACACGCCGATGACCGAGTCGGCCGAGCTCGCCGACGTCGGCGCGGCACCGTGCTTGGTGAGGTCCGTCTTTGGGACCTGGATGGCGATCGAGTGCACGTTCACGCCGGCGGTCGAGTTCACGCCGGCCGCCATCGCCCCGAGCCCGGTCCCCGCGAGGCCGAACGTCGCGTGGTCGGCCTCGAAGGGCCGCAGATTTCCGAGATCGAAGATTGACCCGAGGTCGACGTAGAAGCCTTCGGCGCGCTGACCGGCGAAGACCTGGCGGTTGCCGGGGAGCGCGTGGACGGCGGCACTCGCCAGCGAGGCATAGTCCGGGGTCGAGAGCGGCCCGATGTTGCAAGGGGGGCAGGCAAGACCGGAACCGAGGACCTCGCGTTGGCCGCCGGCTACTCGGGTCACGCTGTAGTGCTGGCGCCGGCTCCAGCTCGACGACGTGAGCGAGGTGATGGGGCCGGTGTTGTAGAGAAAGGTCTCGGGGTTTGTGATCGTCGTCGTGAAGCGGAACTCGTAGGCGACCTCGGCCTTGCCGTCCCCGTTGTTGTCGATGTTGATCGCATAGAGGACGTCGTCGCCGAATTCGTAGAAGTTCGGGCCTCCGTCGGGATTCTCGAGCGGCACGTAGTTCGCGATGACCGTTACCGTGTCAGGTTGATCGGGGCTGACGAATGCATACAGATCGGTGCTGTCGGCAACGGGATCCTTGGAGATCTCCGGCGCTTCTCGGTGCGAGGACATTGCATCACCTCTGGCGGGTTGTAGGAGCCGATTTGCCGCGCCGATGACGACGACGGCCGGGTTGTCATGCATCCGTAGCGGCGAGCGGGTTTGGATGCACACGATCGCGACTTTTTTGTCGTCGAGATGCAATCCAGGGGTTGCGACCGCACCGAAGTAGTTGCATGCGAATGCCGCTTCGAGCGAGAAGGTGTGAACAGTGTCCGAACTGAGTCGCCGGGCGTTTCTCATTCGGGGCTCGCTGGGAGCGGCGGCGGTGGCCGTCGCCTCGGCCATGCCGAGTCTGCCCTCCGTGGTCGGGAGTGCCGAAGAAGACGCCCCCGCCGTCCAGGACGCGGCGACCACCGCGGGCGACCAGTTGCCCTCGGTCGGTCAGCCCCTCATCGCGCACGTGACCGACCTGCGATCGGGTGCGATCAGCCTCTTCATGGGGGAACACGAGTTCACGGTCAGCGACCCGGGATTGGCCGGGCGCCTCTTCGGCGCAGCGAAGTGACCGATCCACGACCCGAGGAGGTTGTCGGTCCGAGCTCGGGTCCGGTCCTCCTCGATATCGGCGGCCGCTTCGGTGGGCTCGTCCTGCGGGTGCCCCGCGAGCTCGACGGAACCGAGATCGAGATCCGGCGCCCGTCGGAGCCCTGGACGGGGCGCCATGTGGGAGTCCGAGCCCGACCCATGGCCGGCCCCGACGTCTTCGCCGCAGTATTCGGGCCCCTGGAGGAGGGTTCCTACGAGCTTCGGAGGCGGGCCGCGCCGCACGATTTCACGCGGCATCGCGTTCGGGTGGTCGGCGGCCAGGTCGCGGACACGAGCTGGCCCGCTCGGCACGCGACGAGGTAGCGCACGGCCGCAGATGGACTGCGGCCGCTGATGGACTAGGGAAGAGAGGAGCAAAAAATGCTTGGGGAGATCTTCGGTCTCGATGGCATCGTCGTATTGGTGGTCGTGGTCGTCGTGCTCTTCGGGGGCACGCAGATCCCGAAGCTCGCCCGGTCGTTGGGCTCCGCGCAGCGCGAGTTCAAGTCGGGCCAGCGCGAGGGGTCGACGACCGAGGTCCCTGCCGAGGCGTCGGATGCCGGGCCCAGCAAGCCCCCGGTCGGCCACCTCAACTCGCCATGACCAGCCCCGAGAGGGGCCTGAGCCGCTAGCGTCGGTGCGTGGGTTCGTGCGCGTGCTGCGGGGAGACCGATGTCGAGCGGACGGTGCAGCTGTACTCGCATCCCGATATCGCCATCTGCTTTGGGTGCCTCGATTGGCTCAACATGCGCAGAGAAGCGAAGCGGGCTGCGGTCGATCCCATTCGGGTTGCCGGCGCCGATCCGATCTTCGTGGTGGCGGATGTGGCCCGTGCGAAGGTCCACTACGAGAGGCTGGGCTTCTCGTCCTTCGACCACGACGAGACGTACGCCTTTGCGCACCGCGGGGGCCTGACCATCCATCTCCGACGCTCCGAGACACCGGGTTTCGGCGGCCCCGGGTCCATCTACCTCCACGTGGACGACGCCGATGCGCTGGCCTCGTCGTGGCGCTTGGCCGGCCTCGAGGTGCACGGACCAGAGGACACCGACTACGAAAGGCGCGAGGGGTCGCACGTCGATCCCGACGGCAACCGAATCCGGTTCGGTTCGCCGCTCAGATCCCACTCGGCGGGTTGAGGCCCGGGATCCGGTCGATCCTCATCCGGCTCACCCAATGGCTCCGAAAAACAGACGCATATGGACTACGCATCGGCCGGTGACGGAGCGCTCGTGGCGGCCATTGGGCGCTGGCAGGACGCCGCCTTGGCCGAGGTGTTCCGGCGCCACAGCGGGGCCGTCAACGGTCTCGCCCGCCGCGTGCTCAACTCGGCGAACCTGGCCGACGAGGTGACCCAGGAGGTCTTCCTTGCCCTGTGGCGCGAACCCGAGGCCTTCGACGTCGGGCGGGCACCGCTGCGTACCTTGCTCTTGACCAAGACCCACGGGCGAGCGGTCGACCTCGTGCGGGCCGAGACCGCCCGCCACGCCCGGGAGGAGCGGACGGCGTCGGACCGTGCGAGCGCCGGCTACGACCTCGAACGATACGTGGCCGACCTCGCCGTCGCCGAGCAGGTCAAGGCCGCCGTCGAGACCCTTCCCGACGGCGAGCGCCAGGCCATTGAGCTCGCATATTTCGGGGGCCGCACCTACCGCGACGTCGCGGCGGTCCTCGGCGAGCCCGAGGGCACCATCAAGTCCAGGATCCGATCGGGGCTGCGCCACCTCCGGATCCTCTTGGTCGAGCACGGCGTGGAGTCACCATGGACCGATTCGTGAGCCACGACGACCTCATGGAATCGCTCGGCGCATACGCGCTCGACGCCCTCGATCCCGATGAGATGGCGACCCTGCAACGACATCTAGGCGAATGTCCGCGCTGTGCAGCCGAGGTCCTCGAGCACCAAAACGTCGCCGCGCTGCTCGGCAATGTCGGGGGGGAAACGCCGGCGCATCTCTGGGACGCCATCGCCGACCGGCTGGAGACGGATCAGGCGCGGGGCCCCGATCCGTTGCCCTCGATCGGGGGGCCGAGATCCTCGCGCGGTTCGGAGCGCATGCGCTGGACCGCTCAGGTGGTCAAGCGGCCTTGGGTGCTCGTCGCAGCGGCTGCGGTCGTGGCCATCGCGATCTTGAGCCTGCAGGTGTCGAACCTGAACAACCGGGTCGGCACGCTCAATTCGCTCGGCTCGGAGCGGAACCTCGGTCAACTCGCGCAGGGCGCCCTGGCGAATCCGGACGCCCAGAGGGTGACCCTCACGAGCGCGACGACCGGGCGCCCGGCGGCCGAGGTGGTCGTCCTGCCATCGGGGAGCGCCTATCTCGTGAACGAGGCGCTGCCGGCGCTGCCGAGCAGCGAGACGTACCAGCTGTGGGGGAAGGCGGACGGACAGCTGATCTCCCTCGGCGTGTTGGGCAATGCGCCCCGGACCGTGGCGTTCACCCTCCGGGCGTCCTCTGCCTACGCCGACTACCTGTTGACGGCAGAGCGCGCCGGAGGAGTCGTCCAGACGACACACCGACCCCTGGCGAGCGGCGGGGCGGTGGTCCGCTAGCGGGCTGCGGGCCAGGCCACCAGGTTGAGGTGGCCCTCGGGCGACCGCTCGTAGCGCTCGAGGATCTCGCTCACCGAAGAGGCCCGTCGTCGCTCCGGGGGGCCGTCGACGACCCCGATGAGGTAGCCGAGCTCCTCGAGGAGCTCGAGCACCTCGCGCCCGGTCATCTGGGAGACGGCCTCGAGGGCCGGCGGCGAGAATTCGAGGACGACGGTGGGCCGGGACCGCGCGAGCACGCCCCGCCCACCCCGGAGCACGACGCCCTCGGCCCCCTCGGCGTCGACCTTGAGCGCGTCGACGCGCCCGTCTCCGAGCTCGCGATCGAGGGTAGACACGCGCACGAGATCGTGGTTCGCGAGCTCCTTCGGATCGCCGCCGAAGCGTGAGACGACGCCGTTGGCGCCCGAACGGCTGTAGGCGAACAGCCCCGGTTCGGCCCCGAGCGCCAGCTGACGGACGTCGGCCGAGGTCACGCCGTTGGCCGCGAGGTTGAAGAGCAGCAGCGACTGGTTCTGAGGGCCGGGCTCGAACGCAATGACGCTTCCGCCCGGGCCCACGCGGCGCCCCAGCCGGGTGGAGAAGTATCCGAAGGAGGCGCCCACGTCTACGAACGTGTCGCCGCCCTCGAGCGCGTGTTCGAGGGCGCCGAGGACCTCGGGCTCGTAACCGCCCGGGCGCGAGAGATGCGGCCCGATGGCGAAGTCCTCGGCGTCGACCCGGAAGGCGTAGTCGTCGACCACGACCTCGACGGGAGCGGATCCGGTTCCCGGGTCGAGCTGGCGGGCGCGGTACTCGGGCGAGCTCAAGAAGTGCTTCACGAGCTCGTCGGTCGTCATCCCCCGCTCGATCAGGCTGAGAAAGTCGAGCGCCCCTCGCCGGTCGGGGGTCCGCCCGAGCAACAATCGGTAACAGGCCCGGAGGTCGGCCGGGGTTGCGAGCCGGGTCCCTCCGAGCAGTCGGCGGGCCGCCGAGCGTGCCGCGACCCGGGCTCGAAAGGGCACGGCGCGCCGTGCGGCACTGGCGGCGCGCCGGCGGAACTCGGCCGATGAAGCCATCGCGGCGGCATGCTAACGCCGCCGGAGGAGCACCCCCCGTCGCCGGCGCCGAGCGCGACGCTCGAGGAGCATCGCGCCGAGACCGAGGGCGGTCATTCCCGCTCCTACCCCGCCGACGACCAGCGCCTGGAATCCGGTGAAGGGCAGGGTGCCCGTCATCGGCACCTCCGGCACCGCGATCGTGGCCGACGCGACCGGTGAGTCTGTGGTGAGCACGGCGGTGCAGTGGAACGCCGAATCGGCCTGGTAAGCGGCCGGCGCGTCCAGCTCGTGCAGGCACCACGAGTAACCGGCCGGGACCGCGAACGTCAGCACCCCCCGGGCGTCGGTCGTCCCCTCCGCCCAGAAGCGGTCGCCGGCGGGGACGACGGCCCCCGCCGGAGGGGAGGCGGGGAGCCCCGGCGGTGTCGCCTGCTCGGCCAGGACCTCGTAGGTCGCGCCGGGGATCACGGTGTCGGGTTGCCGGGAGTCGTACTTGTAGGCCGTGATGTGGACGGTGGCCAGCTGCTCGGGCACGGCGATCGTGGTGGTGGCGGCGGGGGACTGCGCGCTCAGGATCCCGCTGCAGTGCAGCGCCGGATCGAGCACGTAGTCGGCCGGCGCCGACACCTCGAGGACGCACCACGCGTACCCGGCCGGCACGGTGAAGGTCAAACGCCCGTCGGCGCCGGTGGTCCCGCGGGCGTACCAGGTGTCGCCCTTCTCGCTCGCGGCGTTCCCGGGCGGCGATCCGCTGACCCCGCTCGGTGGGGGTGGCCCCTCGACGTAGAGGTCGTAGGTCGCCCCCGGGATGCCGGTATCGGGGGTGAGGGAGTTGTACTTGAAGACCGAGAGCGCAAGGGTCTGCTCGGAATCGGCGAAGAAGAGCGTGGTCACCGGGGCGGGAACCGCTGTCGAGCCGTTCAGCACGCCGGTGCACTTCGAAGCGGAATCGGCCGAGTAGTTGGGCGGCGCCTGGGTCTCGAGCGCGCAGTAGGCGTATCCGGGCAACTGCAGCGGGAAGGTGGCACTCCCGTCGGCGCCGGTCGTGACGGAGGCCACGAGGGTGCCCCCGCTCGGCGCACCGGGATCCGGGAACGGCGTCGCGAAGTCCGACGGCGCGCTCGGCATGCGGTAGAGGTCGAAGACCGCCCCCGGGAGGCCGACGGCCGGGTTGGCGGCGTCGAACTTCCGTACGGCGATGGAGACAAACTCGCCGGCATCGCTGACCGTGATGGGTTGGTTGGCCTGTTGGTCGTCGGCCGTGAAGCAGCCGTTCGCTCCACCCTCGAGCCCGGGCGGGGCGGTGGTCTCGGCCCAGCAGTAGCGGGAGCCTGAGGCGAGGTCGGGGGGCGTGAGACAGCTCCCGGAGGCATCGGTCACGCACCGGCCGACCGACGGGCCGCCCGGGCTGCCAGCGAAGAGCGCGATGACCACGCCGGAGAGCACCAGCTCCGCCGGGTTGACGTTGCCGGTGGCGATCTTCTGGAAGAGCGCCTGCACCAAGCGGGGATCGCCGAAGCTGACCGAACCCGATTCGCCGGGGACGAGATCGACCACCTGGGTGTCGGGGTCCGGAAGTGCGTAGCCGGGCGGAGCCGCGGTCTCGGTCACCCGGTAGCGACCGGGGAGCAGCGCGCCCGCTCCGTCGTTGCCCGCCGGGGCGCACGATCCCGATGCACCGGTCGTGCAGGTGCCGAGGTCGCTCCCGAACACCCCGTCGTTGGTCGGATCGTAGGCGACGTCGAAGACCGCCCCGGCGAGGGGCGCGCCGCTCGTGGCGTCGGTCTTCTCGATCCTGAGGCTCGCGGGGACGGCATGATCCTCCTCGGCGCCGGTGAACGAGGCCACCGTGTTCGTCCCGGCGACCACCGAGATGCTCTGGTCGGGTGCGGTCGCATAGCCCGACGGTGCCGACACCTCGCGCACCGTGTACTGGCCGGCGGCGAGCTGGGGGGACGTGGGCGTCGTGCCGTCGCCCGCTGTGGTGAGCGATGCCACGACCGTCGAGCCATTGAGCACGTCGAACACCGCCCCGGCGACGGGGTAGTAGGCGGTGTCGTCACCCGCCTTCAGGATCGACAGCGTCCCGGTCGTGGGCAGGGCCATCAGGTGGGACACGAAGCCGGCACTGGCCGGCGCGGAGAAGGCCGCCAGACCCTGCGCGCTGGGTTCCTTCGCGCTCGGCTCGAAGAAGTCGAGACCGAACTGGCCGATCCCGCCCGAGACCGATGCGCTCACGGTGACCTCGCCCCCCGCGCGGGCGAAGATCGGGGCGCTGAGCGTGCCGGTGGCGTCGGTCGACTCGGTGACGGTGCTCGGTCCGGAGACCGAGTCGAAGCTTCCCCCGCTGATGGAGAGCTCCACCGGCAGGCCGACGACTGGGTCGTTGGACCCCGGGAACTGCGCGTGCAACCCGTAGGTGGCCTGCCCGCTGAAGCTCGACCCGCCACCCATCAGCCCCCCGATGAGGCTCGGGTCACCCATCGCGCCAGCGGCCTCGAGGTACCAACCGTCGAGGGCCTGGTACGCAGCCAGCACCCCGGGATCCATGGCCGGGACGGGGCTGCCCCAGAGGGTCGCGTCGTAGAGCAGCTTCCCGGCGACGGCGGCCTGATCCGCCGTGAACTGGCCGGGCGACCCGCCCCACCAGCCGAGCGCCTGCGCCTCGCTGAAGGCGAAGCCGAGCGGGCCCGCCCCGCTGGTGTCCGCACCCCCGGGCGCGCCGGAGGGCTGGTACGCGTAGTCCGGGGCGGGGTAGTCGCCGCCGCTCGCGGGCGGATCGGCGCAGAACCCCCAGCCCTCGTCGGTCGGGAAGCCCGGCCCATAGGACCCGTACCAGGTGTTTGCGCCCGAGTAGGTCGCGCAGAAGCCGGCGAAGGGAAACGGCGGGCCGCCGACGCTGCAGGGGGCCGGGCCGTCGGCGAAGGCCGGCTTCGCCCCGCCGAGCCAGACCGGGGCGCTCGAGGGGGTGGCGCCGATCACGACGAGCAACGCGGCGCCGACCCGACGCAAGCGCGCCCTCGGCCGACGGCTCCCCTGGCGTCGAAGGTGTCGGCGAGGGGATCGGTGGTGGCGCATGGTCCGCGGTGTCTAGCGATCCGCCTTCCCCCCGCTGATCCCCTTCGGCCTCCCCTGTCCGACCCGGGCGCGTGTGGTCACCTCGCGACTGAGCGCGCCGTCGGTACGCTGATCGCGGTGCCGATCTCGACCGAACTCCTCGACGGCGACGAGGACGTCCTGGTCGACCTGCGGCCGCACTGGGTGGTCTTCTTCGGGCCCCTGGTGCTCACGGCGGTCGCCGTTGCAGTGGTCGTCCTCATCGCGCAACAGTTCCCCAAGGCGCCGGTCGCCCTTGGTTGGCTCCTCGCAGCCCTCGTCGCCGTGCCGGCGGCCTGGTTCGTCGCCCGCCTGGCGCGCTGGTTCGGCACGAGCCTCGTCGTCACCGATCGAAGGATCGTGATGCGCAGTGGAGTGCTCGGACGTCGCATCGTGAACCTCCGCCTCCAGCGCGTCGTGGATACCCACTGCACGCAGCGTCCGCTCGAGCGCCTCATCGGATCGGGGACGCTCGTCTTCGAGGTGGAGGGGGACGAGGGCGGACTCGCCCTCGATGACGTCCGGCGGCCCCGCGCCCTGCAGCGCGTCATCAACCGGCAGCTTGGCGAGATCGACGCTGGCTGGCGGGAGCGCCAAGGTTGGTCGCGGGCGCCCTCCCGCGTCGTGGACCGGCGCGACCGTCTCGAGTCGACCGATTGGACCCCGCCGAAGGGGGTGCCCTCGGTTCGTCGTGGTCCCGAGGAGGCTTCCATCCCGGACCAGCTGGTGGCCCTCGACCGCCTCCGTCGCCAGGGCATCGTCTCGGACCAGGAGTTCGCCGAGAAGAAGGCGGAGCTTCTTCGGCGATTCTGACGAGCCGACGCATCGGCTTGGCTACCGTGGGGGTGTGACGACCCGCTACCGCTGCTCCGCCTGTGGGAACCTGACCCGCTTCGACGTCACCGCCACCCGGACCACCCGTGCGTTCCACCACTTCGCCATCGGCGGGGAGCTGGTGGTCGAGGACGAGGAGGTCCTGGAGGAGCAGGTGCACGAGGTCGCATGCCGCTGGTGCGGTCACGGCCGGTCGATCGAGGTGATCGAGGGCCATGACGCCGAGGACGCGGCCCGGTCCACGCATCGGTGAGCGCGCCCGGACGCCGGCCGGAACTCTCCGACCTCGTCCAGATCCCGAGGTCCCTCGACCCCCGGCCATCGGCTGGCAGCCCGGTCATCGGACACACGCCCGAGGGTCACCCGGTCGAGATCGCCGTCACCGGACGCTGGACGCTGCTGCTCTTCCTCTCGAGCTCCTGTGACGGTTGCCTCGCGCTCTGGGAGTCCTTCGCTCCGAATGGCGGGTCGCTCGAGGAGCTGTCGGTGGTCTTCGTGACGAGGGCCGTCCCGGTGGAGGACGCGGGCGCCGTCGCCCGCCTCCGAGGCGCGGCGCCGGTCGTGATGTCGGAGGGGGCGTGGCGCGACTACGAGGTGCACTCCGGGCCGTTCTTCGTCGCACTCGACCCGGGGGGGCGCGTCGCCACCGAGGGTGTCGCGTGGTCCGACAGCCAGATCCGATCGGCGCTGACGGCGGCCGGCGCGCCAAGCCCGGCTCGCTGATGGACAGCGAGCTGATCGAGGTCCACACCGGGAGCCGAAAGGTCACCGATCTCACCGCTTTCATCCGGCGGTTCTGCTCGGGGCGCGGGGACGGGCTGTGTCATGTCTTCCTGCCGCACGCCACGGCCGGGCTCGGGATCATGGAGCTCGGGTCGGGGAGCGAGACCGACCTCGAGGCCCTCATCGACCGCGTCTTGCCCCGAGACGACCGCTATCGGCATCGCCACGGCTCGACCGGTCACGGCGCCGACCACCTCCTCCCGGTCCTCGTCCAGCCGTCGCTCATGGTGCCCGTGCTCTCGGGGACCCCGCAGCTCGGCACCTGGCAGTCGGTCGTCCTCGTCGACCCCAACGTGGACAATCCCGTCCGTTCCCTCCGGCTGTCGTTCCTGGGGGATCGTTGATCGCTCCTGTCACAGCCTCCCGTCATGCTGTCGCCAACAGCGCAGGTGATGATGACGAGAGAGGCAGGAACACATGTCGGGACCCACGATCACGATCGACTGCGACGAATGCACGCTGCAGCACACCTCGGCGTGTGACGACTGCCTCGTCAGCTTCCTCCTCGAGCGCGACCCGACGGACGCGGTGGTCATCGACGCCGCCGAGGCGCGCGCGGTCCGCCTTCTCGAGCGGGCCGGGCTCGTCCCGAACCTGCGCTTCGACGCCAGGGCCGGATAGGGCGCGAACACGGCGCCCCTCGGACACGAACGCGTCGTGAGGACGCTGCTCGTCACCAACGACTTCCCGCCCAAGCTTGGCGGGATCCAGACGTATCTCTGGGAGCTCTGGCGTCGGCTCGATCCATCGTCGACCGAGGTGCTCACGGCACGCTCGCACCCCGACCACGAGCGCTTCGACGCCGAGGCGGCGCGCCTCGGGCTGCGCATCCGCCGGGTGGGGGGGCGGATCCTCTTCTTCCCTTCCCCGCTCGCCCTGCGCCGGATCAAAGACGCGTGCCGGGAGTTCGATCCGGACCTCGTGCTGCTCGATCCGGTGTGGCCGCTCGGGATGCTCGGGCCCCGGCTCGGGGTCCCCTACGGGGTGGTGGTGCACGGCGCGGAGCTCGCCATACCGGCCCGGTTGCCGGTCGTCCGCCGACAGCTCGCAGCGACCCTTCGGGGCGCCGCGCTCGTCGTGTCGGCGGGCCACTACCCGCTGTTGGCTGCCCAACGCGCCACCCGCAGCGCGCTCGGGCGGGTGGTCGAGATCCCCCCCGGCGTCGACTGCGAGAGGTTCGCCGGACCCGAGGACCACGATCGTGGATCCTTGCGGCGCCGGCTCGGGTTGCCGGAGGACGCGTTGGTGGTCTCGAGCGTCAGCCGGCTGGTCCCCCGCAAGGGGATGGACGTCCTGATCGACGCGGCGTCCCGGCTCCGCCCGGACCACGGGCGGCTGTTGGTCGCCATCGCGGGCGGGGGACGAGACGAGCGCCGGCTCGGGCGTGCGGTGGCGCGGCTCGACGCGCCGGTGCGCCTCATGGGCAGGGTGTCCGAGGAGGACAAGGCGGCGTTGCTCGCCGCGAGCGACGTGTTCGTCATGGCGTGCCGCAATCGCTGGGGCGGATTGGAGCAGGAGGGCTTCGGGATCGTGTTCCTGGAGGCGGCGGCCTCGGGGATCGCGCAGGTCGCCGGGGACAGCGGGGGAGCGGCCGAGGCCGTCGTCGACGGCGAGACCGGGATCGTGGTCCGGACTCCGCGGGACCCGGCGGCGCTCGCCTCGGCGCTCGCGAGGCTGCTCGACGACGAGGAGCTCCGCCTCGCCATGGGCCGAAGCGCCCGGGAACGGGCGCGAGCGTGCTTCGACTACGGGATTCTCGCTCCTAGGCTGGCCGAGGCGCTCGATCAGGTGGGAGGCTGACCGCCGACCGGCCGGGCCACGACGCGCCCAGCATCTGGTGGCAAGGAGGAACGGTGGCCGAGCAGGCGACGGAGAGCATCGTGGTGTCTGCGACGCCCGACCGGTGCTTCGCGGTCGCCGACGACATCGAGCGCTACCCGGAGTGGATCGCCGGCATCAAGCAGGTGACGGTCCACGAGCGCGACGAGCAGAACCGCCCGTCGCTCGTCTCGTTCCGGGCCGCCGCATTCGGTCGGAGCACCAGCTACACGCTCGCCTACGACCACCGCGAGGCACCTCGGGTGCTTGCGTGGCACCTGACCAAGGGGGACATCACGACGCGGCTCGACGGCCGCTACGAGTTCGTGCCGACCGACGACGGCGCGACCGAGGTGCTGTACCACCTGGAGGTCGAGTTCCGGGTGCCGATCCCGGGGTTCATCAAGATGCGGGCCCAGAGCCGGATCTTGTCGACCGCGCTGCGCGAGCTGAAGGCCCGGGTCGAGTCCTCGGCGTGAGCGACGCCGGCCGGGTCGGCGCCACGATCGGCGTCGACATCGGCGGCACCCAGGTGCACGGGGTGCTGCTCGGCGGGGACGGTGCGGTCCTCGCCGAGGCCAGGGTGCCGACCCCCCAGCCCGAGACCGACGACGTGGCCGTTCCCGATGCAGCCGGCCACGACGTGGCCGAAGCAGTCCTGGCCGTGGTGCGCGAGCTGCGGGCCGCCGGGGGGGCCCAGCCGCCACGCCGGGTCGGGATCGGGGCGCCGGGGATGGTCGATCGCGAGGGCATCCTGCGCTTCGCACCCAATCTTCCCGGTGCTTCGGGCGCGGACCTCGGCGGGCTCGTCTCGGAGGGCATCGGCGACCTGCTGGTCGACGTCGAGAACGACGCCAACTGCGCTGCCTTGGCCGAGCGCCGCTTTGGGTCGCTTCGCGACGTCGAGCACGGGATGATGGTGACCCTCGGCACCGGCATCGGCGTGGGCCTCGTTGTCGGGGGTCGCGTCGAGATCGGCGCATCGGGGTTCGCCGGCGAGGCTGGCCACATGATCGTCGATCCCGCCGGCCCGCCATGCCCGTGCGGGCGTCGGGGGTGCTGGGAGCGCTACGCGTCGGGGGGTGGGCTCGGGCGCCTGGCCCGGGAGGCGGCGTATGCGGGCCGCCTGGCCCACGTGGTCGCCACGGTGGGCGGCGACCCCGAGAACGTGCACGGCGAGGACATCTCCACGGCGGCGCTCGGGGGCGACGAGGGTGCGCTCGGGGTGCTCGACGAGCTCGGCTGGTGGTTGGCGCTCGGGCTGGCGAACCTCGTGACGGTGGTCGATCCCGAGCGCATCGCGATCGGCGGCGGCCTGGGCGAGGCGGGCCACCTGTTGCTCGAGCCGACCAGACGGGCATTCGGAGCACTGATCGAGGGCGGCCCGTTCCGCCCGCCCATCGAGGTCGTTGGCGCGGCCCTCGGGGAGCGGGCCGGGGCGATCGGTGCGGGGCTCATGGCCCGGGCGGACCGATCGCCGTGAGCCGGACCTGCCGCGTCGGGGTGATGGTGCCGACCTTCCGGGACTCGCCCGCCGATGCCCTCGCCCTCGCCCTCGAGGCCGAGGAGCTCGGCATCGACGGGGTGTTCGCCTACGACCACCTCTGGCCGATGGGCCGACCCGACCGTCCCGCGCTCGCGCCGTTCCCGGTGCTCGGGGCGATCGCCGTCGAGACGAGCCGCATCCGTCTCGGCACCCTCGTGGCGCGGGTCGGCGTCGTCCCCGACGAGGTGCTCGTCTCGGAGTTCCTTGCCCTCGACCGGCTGGCCCCCGGGAGGGTCATCGCGGCCCTCGGGACCGGCGACCACCTGAGCTTCAACGAGAACCGCGCCTATGGGCTCGGGGTCGGCCCCGCCGCGGAGCGCCGCGCTGCGCTCGGCGCGTGCGCGGCGGCGCTTTGTGGGTTCGGGCTCGAGGTGTGGGTCGGTGGTCTCTCGAGGCCGACGATCGCGGTGGCCGAGTCCGCCGGGGTGAGCGCCAACTTCTGGCAGGTTCCGGTCGAAAGGGTCGCCGAGGAGGCGGCCCGTGGTCCGGTCACCTGGGCCGGGATGGCCGATCCGGAGGGCGAGAGCGCAGCGGTGGGGACCGACGAGCTCGACGCGTTGGTCGGCGCCCTCGCGGCGGCCGGCGCCTCGTGGGTCGTGTTCGGGTGGCCGGTCGACCTCGCGGCCCTCGCTGGGGTGGCCGGCGGTCGCTGAGGGCGAGTTCGGCGGGCCACCTGGGCCAAGGTCTTCGGCCGGGGGCAGCGGCCCGGTACCCTTGGGGGCCATGGAGTTCCGCCGAATCAACGGGCTGCCGCCCTACGTCTTCGCCACGATCAACGACCTGAAGCTTGAGATTCGGCGAGCAGGCCGCGACGTCATCGACCTCGGGTTCGGCAACCCCGACCTCCCCTCGCCCGACGTGGCGGTCGAGAAGCTGGCCGAGGCGGCCCACAACCCGCGCAACCACCGCTACTCGGCGTCCCGGGGCATCCCCAAGCTGCGCCAGGCCATTGCCAACCGTTACCAGCACCGCTTCGGGGTCGAGATCGACCCGGACACCGAGGTCGTCACGACCATCGGTGCCAAGGAGGGTCTCTCGCACCTCATGTGGGTGCTGGTGCAGCCGGGTGACACGGCCCTCGTGCCCTCGCCCTCGTACCCGATCCACATCTACGCGCCGCTCTTCGCCGGCGCCGACGTCCGCCAGGTGCGCCTGGCCGGACCGGGCGAGTCGGGCGACGGCGCCCCGAACCCCGGTGCCGCCTTCTTCGACTCGTTGATGGAGACCTGGGAGTCGGCCTGGCCCAAGCCGCGGGTGATCGTGCTCTCGTTCCCGCACAATCCGACCACCGCGTGCGTCGACCTCGAGTTCATGGAGCGGCTCGTCCGCTTCGCCCAGGAGCACGAGGTGGTCCTGGTGCACGACTTCGCGTACGCCGACATCTCCTTCGACGGGTACGTGCCGCCCTCGATCCTCGAGGTCCCGGGGGCCAAGGACGTGGCGGTCGAGCTCTACACGATGACCAAGTCGTTCTCCATGGCCGGCTGGCGCCTCGGGTTCATGCTCGGCAACGCCGCGATCATCCAGGCCCTGACCAAGCTCAAGAGCTACCTCGACTACGGCACCTTCCAGCCCATCCAGATCGCCGCCACGGTCGCCATGAACGAGGTGCCCGACTACCCCGACCACATCCGGGCCTGCTACGAGTCGCGGCGCAACGCCCTGTGCGACGGGCTCAACCGCATCGGCTGGGAGGTGGCGCCGCCCAGGGGGACCATGTTCGTGTGGGCCCCCATCCCCGAGCCCTACCGCGAGCTGGGCTCCCTGGAGTTCGCCAAGCTGCTGGTGCGCGAATGCGAGGTCGCGACCTCCCCGGGGACCGGGTTCGGCCCCGGCGGCGACGACCACGTGCGCTTCGCCCTCATCGAGAACGAGCAGCGCGTCGGCCAGGCGGTGCGCAACCTGCGGCGGGGCCTGATCAAGCTCGGCTGACTACGGGGAGCCGCCCCGGCGGTCCGGACCCGGCGCGGCGGCCCGCGCCCGCGCCGGCGGCGGGGGCAGAACCGGCGGCACGTAACCTGAGCGGATGCCCCGGTT
>DAHUYG010000059.1 GCA_027315315.1 Acidimicrobiaceae bacterium
CGGCACTTCTTCAAGACCTACACCGAGAAGGTGTGGGGGGTCCCGGTCGCCGACATGCCGGCCGACTGGGCCGCCCAGCGGGTGAAGAACCTCGAGCTCGGCAAGGCGGTGCTCCACGCCATCGCGCCCAAGCGCAAGCAAACGTCCATCACCACCCTCATCGAGGAATTCCGCTACCCGAAGTTCGGCCCGGGCATGATGTGGGAGGCCTGCGCGGAGAAGGTCGAGGCCATGGGGGGCAGCGTCCTCATGGAGACCCGGGTCGAGACGATCCACCTCGAGTCGGGGCGAGCGGTGGGCGTGACGGTGTCGGGGGATGGCACCAGTCGGCGCATCGAGGCCAATCACGTCATCTCGTCCATGCCCGTCGCCGAGCTGGTCCGCAGCCTCGACCCGCCACCGCCCGACGAGGTGCTGGCCGCCGGTCGGGACCTGCACTACCGGGACTTCTTGACCGTGGCCCTCGTGGTGTCGGCCGAGGCCGCGTTCGACGACAACTGGATCTATGTCCACGCGCCGGAGGTCCACGTCGGGAGGATCCAGAACTTCGGCCAGTGGTCCCCCTACATGGTGGTCGAGGGCACGACGTGCCTCGGTCTCGAGTACTTCGTCTTCGAGGGAGACGCGCTGTGGGAGACCGACGACGACACGCTGGTCAAGATGGCGACCCACGAGCTCGAGCAGCTCGGCCTGGCCCGGCCCGACGCCGTCGAGCGCGGCTACGTGGTGCGGGTGAAGAAGGCCTACCCCTACTACGACTTCGCCTACCGGGAGAACGTCGCCAAGGTGGTCGACTGGCTGGCGGCCAACGCGCCCAACGTGCACCTGGTCGGGCGCAACGGCATGCACAAGTACAACAACCAGGACCACTCGATGTTCACCGCCATGTTGACGGTCGAGAACATCCACGGCGCCAACCACGACGTCTGGTCGGTGAACGTCGAGGAGGAGTACCACGAGGAGCGCTCGACCGCCGAGCCCGAGACGCCCGACGACGTGGGCGGCGGCACCGGACGCGACGCGCCCATCTTGCCCTGGCCTCCCGCCCCCCGCTGAGCGGGCGCCCTCAGTCGACCGAAGGGCTCGGGACCGCCTCGGGGTCTGGGGCGGGCGGTGGGAGCACGATGGGCTCCTCGACGAGGGGCATCTCGGGTTCCGATGTCGCCGAGGCCGCGTTGGCGAGCAAGAGCACGCTCGCGAACACCGCGCCGAACCCCACGACGCGCATCGCGAGCTTCCAGTCGGCCGCCGGCAGGTGCTCGCCGAAGATGACGGTGCCGACCGCGACCACATAGACGCTCGAGACGACGTTGGACACCGGCACCACGACCGAGGCCGGGCATCGCTGCAGCGCGGTCTGGAAGAGCAGCAGGCCGAGCGCCGAGGTGGCGACGAGCGCGTAGAGGTAGGGCGACGCGAGCACGTGGGGGATCGCCTCCCAGATGCCCCGCTTCTCGACGATCGCCGACACCGCCTTGGTGGCGAGCGAGGCGACGCCGTACATGAGCCCCGAGGCGAGCCCGAAGAGCGGGGCGCGCGCGCCGTGGGCGCGCCGCCCATCGCGCAGGCGATCGGCGGTCATGAAGAACCAGCACGCCACCGCGATCGTCGGGACCCCGGCGGCCACCAGCGTGTCGAAGGCGCCGGTCGAGCCGGCCTGGTCGCTCTGTGCGTCGAGCGAGAGGCTGATGGCGAGGAGGGCCAGCGCGACGAGCGCGACGGCGGCCCACTCGCGGCGCCCGAGGCGCTCCTTCAGCGCCACGTGGCTGAGGACGAGCAGGACCACGATGCCCGACACGAAGATGGGCTGGACGACCGAGATGGGGACGAGCGAGAGGGCGACGACCTGGAGCCCGAGGCCGAGCAGCATCGAGCAGAACCCGATGACCCACACCGGCGAGGAGAGCACCGAGCCGAGGAGGTGCCAGAGCCGGCGGGCGTGAACCGACTCCATGTCGCCCAGCGCGTGCTTTTCGAGCACGAAGCCGACGTTGTAGAGGACGGCCGACACCACGCTGATGAAGACCCCGGCAACGAGATGGGTGTGGGTCACGAGCGACCCCCGCCCAACTTGCGCATGACGAGGAGGAGGTTCCAGGTCGCGAGCTCCCGGAAGCCAGGCACCCCGACGCTGAAGCGGGCCCAGCGGGGGTAGTAGCGGGGGAGGGCGTCGACCAGGTCCACCCGGTCCGAGAAGGTGCGCGCCATGCGCAGGGCCGCCCCGACGTGGAGCGGGAAGAGCGAAACCCCGTAGCGGTTCTTCGGGGCGTGCCCCGTCTTGGCCTCGTAGCGCCTCGCCGCCCGCTCGCCACCCAGGTAGTGCCACGGCGCGGTCTCGTGACCGCCCCAGGGCGAATACCAGGCGGTGAACGAGACGTAGAGGAACCCGCCGGGCCGCGTCACCCGGATCATCTCGGCCACGAGCGCGGTGGGGTTGGCCACGTGCTCGAGGACGTTGGAGGAGAAGGCCAGGTCAGCAACGCCATCGGCGAATGGCAGGCGGTACCCGTCACCTGCGAGGGTGCTCCCCGGCGCGTGCCGCCCTGCCTGGACCGCCAGGCGGTGGCGCTCCTCGCTCGTCAGCTGCGCCGGGTCGGCCGGCGCGAAGGCCCGCTCGGCGAGCGTGTCAGGTTCGACGAGGACCGCGCGAGCCCCGGCCTCTCCGAAGGCCTCGGTGAAGAATCCCCCGCCTCCGCCCACGTCGATCACCGTCTTCCCGGCGACCTCGGTGTACTCCCGCACCTGGCGGACGGTGTCGAGCGCGACCACCCGGTAGAAGGTCTTTGGGTCGGGCTGCTCGAGGCGGAAGACCCGGGCCAGCGCCATGGAGCGGGCGATGCCGGCCGCTGGCACGTGCGGGAGCGCGCCGGGGCGCCGCTCCGCAGTCGTGGCCGCCATGGAAGCCCAGCGTAACGCCGCCGCCCGACCAACCCCGGGTCCACCCCTCACGAGCGTCCGCCCGGCGTCGGCACCCGCACGCCTGTGTAGGTGCGCATTGGCGGCTGGTTCGCCGGGCAGGCGCCGGGACCGAAGGGTCCCGCCTCATAGCGCTGGTCGGCCCTCCAGGGGCCGCTCTGCCATCCCGGCGTCGGGGCAGGCAGCCCGAGGACGGAGCGCAGCTCGTCCACCACCGACCGGCCGAACTCGAGTGCGCCGAAGGCGCAGAGGTGCGTGTTGTCGACCTGCCGGACCCGGGTCCAGCCCCCCGCCGTGTGCGCCCAGGTCACGAAGCGGCCCCCCGGTGCGAAGACCTGCGCCGTCGACAGGTACACCACCCGCCCTGGGAAGACGCTCGTCATCGAGCGGGCAATCCGGTCCCAGGCCTCCTGCTCGGCGGTGACCTCGATCCAGTGGTCGAGCCGGGGGATCGCGCCGGGGACGAAGGGGTTCGGACCGACCGGGGGGAACTGGACGAGCGCAACGAGCCGGACCCCGTCCCCGGGCGCCAGCCAGTCCCCGAGGGCCCGGGTGAGAAGCGCTGCATAGCGGCGCGGGTGTGCCCCGGCCATGGTGTCGTCCCAGGACCAGGTGCCCACGACCACCTGGGGCCGGTAGTCCTCGATGATCTGGTTGCTGTCGGCCTCCCAGGCGCTCTGGGTCGTGAGCCCCCAGCCGCCGAAGGTGGAGTCGGCGACGACCGTCGCCTCCCCGGTGGCGCCCAGCGCGGCGCTGAGGGCGGGGGCGGCGTCGTGCATGACACTGTCGCCGAGGAGCCACACCCGCAGCGGTTCGGCGGTGCTCGGGTCGACGCCGGCGAGCGTGAACCCAGGCGGGGTGATGGTCGGGGGGCCCGATTGGGCCCCGGCGGGCCCCGGGGCGGCGAGGAGCGGCGTCGCCAGCCCGATGAGGCAAGCGAAGAGCGAGGCGAACCTGCGCCGTGGCAACGGAACCCGCCCCGCCATGGTGTATCGAGCCTAATCAAGCACCCGCCGCGCCACACCGGGTACGACGGGAGCCCCGGGGCATCGGGCCTCGTCGGCCCGGCATCTTGGCCGGTATCCTGTACGAACGCTCCGGGCGGGGGGAATCCGATCGAGCGAGGCGGTGTACGCGGCGCGCAACCCGGCGTGCCCGGTGGGGGCCGCCGGCTAGGCACACATGTCAGCGAGGGTGGTCCCAATCGGTCAGGAAGGCGCCGACCCCCAACGGGCGTTGCGCGAGCTCGTCGATGCCTCGGGCCTCCGCCGGGTCGACGTGGTGGCCTGGCGCGATCTGGACGATCCTGAGGCCGGGGGCTCCGAGCTCCACGCTCACGAGGTGCTCTCGCGATGGGCGGCGGCCGGGGTGGACGTGGCGCTGTGGACGTCGCGCGTCGACGGGGCGGCCAGTTCGATCGAGCGGGGCGGCTACCGGGTGCGGCGGGACGGCGGCCGCTACGCCGTGTTCCCGCGGACGCTCGCCCGGGGGCTCTCCCGGACGATCGGGTCGGGTGACGGCCTGGTCGAGATCTGGAACGGCATGCCCTTCTTGTCCCCGCTGTGGGGGCGGCGCCCCCGCGTGGTCTTCTTGCACCACGTCCACGGCGAGATGTGGCGGATGGTCCTCTCCGAGCGTCTGGCCCGCCTCGGGTGGGCCATCGAGCACCGCCTGGCACCGCCCCTGTATCGCCGTGACCCGATCGTGACGCTCTCGGCCTCCTCCAAGGCCGAGATCGTCGAGCGGCTCGGGTTCGCCCCCGAGCGCATCACCGTCGCCTCGCCGGGTATCGACCGGCGCTTCGCTCCGGGCCCGGGCAAGGACCGCGATCCCCTCGTGGTGGCCGTGGGCCGGCTGGTGCCCGTGAAGCGATTCGACTGGTTCATCGATGCCATGAACAAGTTGCGGGCGGACCACCCGGGCCTCCGGGCCGTCGTGGTGGGGGAGGGATACGAGCGTCCCGCACTCGAGGAGCGGGTCCGCACGGCGGGCGCCCAGGAGTGGCTGACGCTCCCGGGCCGCGTGGGCGAGGACGTGCTGGTCGACCTCTACCAGCGGGCCTGGCTCGTGGTCTCGACATCGGCTCGGGAGGGCTGGGGCATGACGCTCACCGAGGCCGGGGCGTGCGGGACCCCGGCGGTCGCGACCAGGATCGCCGGACACGAGGACGCGGTGCTCGACGGCGTCTCGGGCGTCCTCGCCGACACGATGGAGGACGTCGCCATCGCGGCCAGCGGCATCCTCGCAGACGACGACCTGCGGGCCCGCCTGAGCGAGGGGGCACTCCGGTCCTCCCGGCGCTTCGATTGGGACCACACGGCGCTCTCGACGTTCGGGGTCTTGGCCGAGGAGGCCCGCCGGCGCAACCGGCGAGGCGGCGATTGACCGAGGTCGCGGTCCACCGGGGAGTGCCCGCCGGCGAGCCCCGCCCGGGTGCCGACGCGACCCGGGAGATCGAGCCGGGCCAGGAGGCACCCACGCCGGCACGGCCGCCGCGCTTTCCGGCCTTCGATGGGCTGCGGGCGATCGCGGCGGGAACGGTGCTCGGGGTCCACGTCGGCTTCGTCTCGGGCCTGACCCTTCGCCACCCTGGCATCGGGATCTACACGTCGCGCCTCGAGATCGGGGTCGCAGTGTTCTTTTTGATCTCGGGCTTCCTCCTCTATCGCCCGTTCGTCGTGGCCCATCTCACCGCCGAGCGTCGGCCGGCGCTCGGGTCGTTCTGGATGCGCCGGGTCCTTCGCATCGTGCCCGCCTACTGGATCGCGCTCTTCTTGACCACGACGGTCATGCACGCCAACCCCAATGGGATGGGACCGGGCGGCTGGCACGCATATGTCGCCCACTATCTGTTCGCACAGATCTACTTCCCCTCCCAGGCACTCGGCGGGATCACCCAGGCCTGGACGCTCTGCGTGGAGATGTCCTTCTACCTGCTCCTCCCGCTGTACGCGATGCTCGTCGCCCGCAAGGAGTGGCGGCGGACCCCGGCCCAGCGCCTCCGCCGGGAGATCCTCTTCTTGATCGGGCTGGTGATGGTCAGCCTCGCCTGGCGTTTCTGGGTGCTCGCCAACCAGCACGGCCACTCGGCGGTCTTCTCGGCGATGACAATCTGGCTGCCCGCCGAGCTCGATCTGTTCGCCCTCGGCATGCTCCTCGCTGCCTTGAGTGCCTGGGCGCATCTGCGCGACGCCGAGCCGCGCTGGATGTCTAACGCATGGTTCCCGTGGGCGAGCTGGACGCTGGCGGGGGTCGCCTTCTACGAGGTGGGCCATCTCGGGCTGCCGCTCCTCGTCATCTACACAAAGAGCGACGTGGACATCACCCGTCAGACCCTCTACGGGCTGTTCGCGTTCTTCCTGCTCCTGCCGGCCGTCTTCGGTCCCCAACACCGGGGTCTAATCCGTCGGTTCCTGCGGTCGTGGCCGATGGCGTCGCTCGGGGTCATCTCCTATGGCCTGTACCTGTGGCATCAGACGCTGCTCGACGACCTCGTCCGGTACTACCCGAGTTGGTTCGGGATGAAGGTGTTCTTCAACGTGGCGTTCTGGGGGATGTTCGGCGAGGTCTTCGGGGCGACCATCGTCGTGGCGACCATCAGCTACTTCGTCGTGGAGAAGCCGGCGCTTCGAGCGAAGCGCTTCTTCGCCTGG
>DAHUYG010000068.1 GCA_027315315.1 Acidimicrobiaceae bacterium
GCCGGCCGGCGCGACCTGGCCGGGAACTATTGAGCGGTCCTCAGTCGCTGAGTGCGCCCGAGAGGCCGGCGGCTGCCCGCTCGAGCTCGGCGAGCTGCTGGTCGACCATGCGGCGGTGGTCCTCCTGGTCCCCCTTGGCCGAAGAACGCCGCCACCGCCCGGTGAGCAGGAGCGCGGTCGGCAGGAACACCACCTGACCGCCGACACACACCCACCACCAGTGCTCCCACTGGGGCGGGGCCGTCGCCCGGGCGTCAAGCACCTGCTGTCCGTGGGCCGACAGGTAGTTGCGATCGGCGGTCGGGATCTTGCGTGCATCGAGCAGCTTGGCGACGGCCCCCGACGCCGAGACGTGGCTCTTCGCCTCGATCTCCTTCAGCGCCTTGCCGATCGCGGCCGCGTCGTGCTGGTTCACCCGGAGCGCGGCGCGCGTCGCCGGGTCGATCTGCTGGAGGGTGGCCACCTCGGTCTTGTACCTGCTCTCGATGGCGAGCAGTTTCGGTCCGTAGTCGACGACGGGGCTGACCGAGGTGACGACGTAGGGGATGACCAAGAACGCGATCGCCACCACGGCGCGCAGCACCCACCCCCAGACCGCGAGACCGGTAGCGACGAGTGCCGGGTTCCTGCGCTCGAGCGTCTCGGTGAAGGCGGCCATCCACGGGGCATACGCGAAGCCGCGGCTCGCCGAGAGAATGGAGATGAGCACGACGAAGGTGTCATAGCTCGTCTCGGGCCTCGTGGCCCGGCTGGCGAAGACGAGGGTCATCGCGATTGCGACGATCGTCCCGGCGACGATGAAGGGTTTGCGCACCCCCACCCGGTCCGAGATCACGCCCACGACGACCACCGTGATCGCGTCGGCGGCCCAGAACCAGTTCCCGAGCCCGTTGGCCTGGGACTGGGTGAATCCGAAGACCGAGGTGAAGTAGATGACGAAGAAGCCGACCGCGGCGTAGTAGATGAGCAGGAAGAGGCTCACCCCGAGGGCGGGGATGACGACGCTCGGGGTCACCATCTGGCGCCAGGGGCGCCGGAGGGCCGACTCGACGTCGAAGCCCCTCGCGCGCGCTTCGACCAGGACCCGCTCCCGGACAGAGACCATGAGCTGATCGCGCAGCGAGGGCGAGAGCTCGCGCAGCCCAAGGAAGGCGACGACGAACACGCCGAGCCCGGCCAGGCCGGCGATGTGGAACTGGTCCTGCCAGGGGTGGAGGTGGGGAAGCGTGTTCGACGCGACCTCCGAGACAACGAGGCTCCCGAGCACCGGACCCATCGTCCAGATGCCCATCGCCCGGCCGCGCCCGAGCTGGGGTGAGAAATCTCGCACGAGTGCCGGCGTCGCCACGAGGACCATCCCCTCGATGCACCCGACGATCGAGACGAAGAAGGCGTACTCGGTGCGGCTGGTCGCGTTCGGGATCCCGAAGGCGGTGGTGAGGCTGGCGGCGAGCAGCCCGAAGACCACGAGGTTGGCCCGGCCCCAACGATCGGCCAGCCCGGCCAGCAGCGAGGACAGGGCGCCGGCAACGCTCGAGATGACGACGACCGTCAGGTAGTACCGGAACGACATCCCGAAGCACGCGAGGACCGAGGGCGAGACAGAGCCGCCGACGTACTGCTGGTAGTAGAGGATGATCGTCGCGAGGACGACGACGAGCAGGTAGCGGTAGCGGACCGAGACGTCCGGATAGTGCACGAGCTTTCGGTCCAAGACGCGCAGGCACATCCCCCCGCTCACGAGGTCATCCCGCCGAGGCCGACGAGGCCCCGGGCGAGCTCGATCTCTCCCATGTGCCGCAGTCCGTGCTGGTAGATCCAGCACTCGGCGGCATCGAGCAGGGTGATGCCCTCGTCTCCGGCGACCCGTGCGCTGTAGGTGCTGGCGATCTGGGGCGGGAACGGCCGCTGGATGACCACCCGGGTCAGCTCACCGGGGTCGAGGTCCGCCAGCCACCGTTCGACCCGGTCGAACACCTCGTGCAGGTACTCCTGGAAGGCCTCGTAATCCCCGATCCGTTGGTGCACCATCTCCTCGACGCTTCGGTGCTTGCCGTGGTCGGCGATCGCCGGGCGCACCCTGGCCTCCCACGCCTCGTTCCAGATCGGCGGCGTGCCGGTCATGAGCATGAAGGACGCGTCGATCATGTTCGCGATGTGGAAGAGGCTGAAGGCGATCGGCACCACGCCCTCGCGCTCGAAATGGTTGACCTGCTCGAGGTCCATCGTCGCGAGCGCGTCGGTGTAGAGCGAGTGCAGCGCCCTCATCCGGCGCTGCAAGGAGTCGAGTACGAGTGCAGAGGTCATGTGCTCCCCGAGCCTGGTCGGCGGCGACAAAGAGTCAAGTCAATCGGCTCTGTGGCGAGTCGTCAACTAGGGTTGCGGCGGGGCCGGACGCGGGATCGCACCCTCGCGCTGTGCCCGGAAACAGCCCGCCGGAACGGAGACCTCCAGTGCAGAAGAGAGCGACGATCCGGCACGAGATCGAGATCGCGCGGCCCGCTGACCAGGTGTGGGCGCTCGTCGGCGCCCCGGCCCGGATTCAGGAGTGGTTCCCGGGCATCACCGCGTCCGAGGTCCACGGGGACGAGCGATTCGTGACCAACGCAGGCGGCAACCGGGTCCGCGAGCGAATCTTGGAACTGGACGACGAGCGTCGGCGCTTCCAGTACGAGCTGCTGCTGCCGGTCTGCACGTTTCACCGGGGCACGGTCGAGGTCCGCGAGCTCGCAAAGGACCGGTGCTGCGTCCTCTACACGACCGAGGCCGAGCCGGCGGCCCTCGCCCTCGCCATCGGCGGCGCGGCGGGCGCGGCGCTCGACGGGCTGACCACGGTCTTTCCCGAAGGAGCCTGAGATGGGCCGCAAGATCCTGTTCGTCACGACGGACCAGCAGCGCTACGACACCCTGGGCTGCAACGGGGGGGCCCTCGCCCGCACCGCGATCATCGACGGTCTGGCCGGCGAGGGTATCCGCTACGAGCGCGCCCATCCCCAGTCGGTGGTGTGCATGCCCTCTCGCTCGACCATGCTCACCGGCCAGTACCCAAGGACGCACGGGGTGTGGATGAACGGCGTCCCGCTGCCGCTCGACGCCCCCTCGGTCGTCGAGGAGCTTCGCCGCAGCGGTTATCGCACGGCCCTCGTCGGCAAGGCCCACTTCGAGCCCTACCTCGACCCCTTCCTCCGGTTCCAGGAGAACGCCCAAGGGACGATGGGCACGCGGCCCCCGGGCGGTGCGCACCGCGGGTTCGAGCACCTCGAGCTCGCCAACCACGGTGCCATCGGGTTCTTGCACTATGCGCAGTGGCTCGCCCACGAGCACCCCGAGGCCGTCGGGTCCTTCTACCGGGCCCTCAACTCCTCGCTCGAGGTGAGCGCCGAAACCGGAGGGGACACCGGTGCACCCCAGGTCAAGGTCAACGAGATCGAACGATCGTGGTACCACACCGACTGGGTCGCCGACCGCACCATCGCCTGGCTCGACTCCCTCGGAGCGGACGAGGACTGGTTCTGTTGGATGAGCTTCCCGGACCCGCACCACCCCTGGGACCCGCCCGAGTCCGAGATGGCCCGGATCGACTGGCGCGATGTCCCTCTGCCGGCGGGCTACCCGGAGCGGCCCGAGGACCGCGAGCGCACCCTCGAGGGCAAGCCTCGCCACTGGCGGATGTGGTACGACGGGCGCCTCGTCACCAACTACGAGGCGCCGGCCGACTGGGTCCCGGCCACCATGACGGCCGATCAGGTCCGCGAGGTCAACGCCCGCAACGCCGTCGAGTGCGAGCTGATCGACGAGGCGCTCGGCCGGGTCCTGCGGCGCATCGCACAACGGGGGTGGTCCGACGACGTGGACATCGTCTTCACGACCGACCACGGCGAGCTGCAGGGGGACTTCGGCCTCCTCTTCAAGGGTCCTTACCATGTGGACGCACTGATGCGCCTCCCGCTCGTGTGGCGCCCGGCTCCCTCGGCCGGGGTCGGGGCGGGAGTCGTCACGGCCCCCGTCGGTCTGGTCGATCTCGCGCCGACCTTCTGCGAGATCGCCGGCATCAAGGTGCCGTCGTGGGTCCAGGGCAAGCACCTGCCCCTCGACGACGCGGACGCCAGAACGCGGGGCTTCGAACAGGTCTTCACCGAGTGGGACAGTGAGCTCTTCGGCGTCGAGGTGCATCTGCGCACGGTCTTCCGGGATGGGCTCGTCTGCACGACATACTCCCCGGGCACGGTCCACGACGGGTCCGAAGGCGAGCTGTACTCGAGCGCCGACGATCCGATCCAGGCCGTGAATCGCTGGGACGACCCAGGGTGGCGGTCGCGCCGCGACGAGTTGCTCGGCGAGCTGCACGACCACCAACCGCCCCCCCACCGGCCGCGTCTGCGGCTCGAGGCGCCGGTCTGATCGGGGACTAGCCCCCGCTCCCGTAGGGCCGGGTGATGATCTCGAGCAGGTGGCCGTCGGGATCCTTGAAGTAGACCCCGCGACCCCCGTCGTTGTGGTTGATCTCCCCCGGTGCGCGCAGGCCGGGGTCGGCCCAGAAGTTCTGCCCCGCGCGGATTCTGGCGAAGGAGGCGTCGAACTCCTCCTCTGAGACCAAGAAGGCGTAGTGTTGTGACGCGATCTCTGTCGAGGGACCCACCTCGTGGTAGTCGAGGGAGAGGTCGTTTCCCATCTCCACCACCATGAACGGGCCCCACGGGTGCGCGTCGGGCAGCCCGAGGATCTCGGTGAGGTAGGCAGCCGAGGCGCGCTTGTCCCTGCACCAGACGATCGTGTGGTTGAGACGGGGCGCCATGCCCCTTTCTACCGCCCGATGGCCCGCCGCGCTCAGCTGTCCACCACGTAGCGGACTCCCATCGCCACGTGGTCGTGATACTCCCGCGATCGCATCGGCGATTCCGGGGTCCGCGAGCCGCAGCATCCTCGGGCGCCGGCTCGGGACGGCCCCGGTGAACGTCCATCCGAGGGCGCTCACCGCTCAGGGGCGACGGGAGGTCACCCCGAGATAGCTCGCCTCGAGTTCGGTCGCATGGCTGGCGACTTCCGCTGCGCTTCCTGCCATCACGACCTCGCCCCGGTTGAGGACGTACACGAAGTCGGCAACCCGGAGAGCGGCGTCGACGTGCTGCTCGACCAGGACGACGGCGATGTCGCGCTCGCGCGCCAGCGAGCGGACCGTCGGGAGGAGGGTTTCGACGATGACCGGGGCGAGACCGTGGCTCAACTCGTCGATGAGGAGGATGCGGCCGCCCGCCGAGATCGCACAAGCGAGCGCGAGCATCTGCTGCTCGCCCCCCGACAGGAGGCCGGCCCGCCTCGAGCGCAACGGTCCCAGCGAGGGAAAGAGGTCGAACACCTCCTCGGCACGGCGACGGGCGCGTCGCGCCGTGTGCAACCGGAGGTTCTCGCTGACCGTCATCGAGTACACGAGCCCCCGGCCCTCGGGCACCAGGCTCAGGCCCAACCGCACGACCTGGTGGCAAGCCAGCCGGTTGACCGACCGGCCCATCACGCGCACTTGTCCGGCGCTCGGATGGAGGTGCCCCGCGATGGTCATGAGCGTCGTCGTCTTTCCTGCGCCGTTGGCGCCGAGCAACGCCGTCACCGTCCCGAAGTCCGCCGTCATCGAGACCCCGTGGACGACCATCAGGCCCCCGTAGCCGACCGTCAGATCCTCGACAACGACCGCCGGCTCGGTGGGGGGGCGGTCCACCGTTCAACCCTCCCCCACAGTCGGCGCGTGATGCTGTACTCGACCGAGCGAGCTCGATGCCAGCTCACCGGCAACCCGGAACTCCTCACCGAGATACGAGGCGATGACGTTGGGATCCTTGCGCACCTCCGACGGGGTGCCCTGCGCGATCAACGCACCGAAGCTGAGCACGTAGATGTAGTCGCATACCTCGGTGACCAGCCCGACATCGTGGTCGACGAGCAGCACGCCGATGTCGAACGAGCCGACCAACGATTTGAGCGCCCGGCCGAGGACCGAGGTCTCGCCCGTCGAGAGCCCCGCGGCCGGTTCGTCGGCGAGCAGGATCCGGGGCGTCCGCGCGAGGGCCCGCGCCAGGTTGACCAGCTTGCGCTGGCCGAGGCTCAGCTCAGAGGGGAACCGAGCGGCAACCGCCCCCAGGTCGAACCACTCGAGCCAGCGGGCCGCCGACACCTCAGAGCCCGAGGTCCGTGGCCACACGCAGTCCCGGAGCGCCGCCGGGAGCGAACCGTTTTCGCAGGCAACCTGGACATTCTCGAACACGCTCAGATCCTCGAAGAGCTCGGCCGATTGCCACGTCCGGGCGAGCCCGGTCAACGTCCGCCGGTGCGGCCCGAGCGGATCGATCCGCCGCCCAGCGAGGGAGACCGTGCCCTCGTAGGGGGTGAAGCCGCTCACCGCGTCGATGAAGGTGGTCTTGCCGGCGCCGTTCGCGCCGATCAGTCCGACGATCTGACCCGAGGCCACCTTGAGCGTGACGTCGTCGACCGCGACGAGGCCGCCGTAGCGCACCGAAAGACCGCTCACCGCCAGGCTGGCCGACCGGGCGGGCGCATCGAGCTCGGCCCCGGGCTCGATCCAGGGGCCCTCGGGCAGCGACCCGAACTCGGAGGTGTCCAGCGCCACCAACTCGCGCACCGGCGGCCGGCCGAAGCGCGTCTTGGACAAGATGGTCCGCCAGCGACCGGCCAGACCCTCGGGGTTGAAGATCACGCTCAAGATGAGCCCGACCGCCGAGACCAAGAGATAGGCCTCGTTCGAAGCGGTGACGAAGCGGTTCACCACCACGTAGACGATCCCGAGCGTCACATAGGTCGCCGACGTCAGTCCCCCGCCGACGCTGCTGATGCCACCGAGGTAGACAAACACCAACCACGAGATCCCGACCAGCGTGGTGAACGACTCGACCGACACCGACCCGTAGCTGTACGCGATCAGCGTGCCGCCGAGGCCGGCCAGGAAGGCCGAGAGCCCGAAGCCGATGAGCTTGGTCGCCGTCACGCCCACCCCCGCCGCTGCGCTGGCGCGCTCGTTCGAGCGCACCGCCAAAAATCGCCTGCCGGTGCCGCTCCGCATGAGATTGGTGACGGCCAGGCTGGCCAGACAGAGCACGACGAGGCACAGCAGCCCGAAGGGGAGACGGGCGATGTCGGAGCCCGAGCGGATCGAGAGGTCCACTCCGAACAACCGCGGCTCGACGACGGGGTTGCCCGATCCGCTGAACGTCGGGTTGGAGAAGAGGACCTGCTCGAAGGCGAAGGCCATCGCGATGGTGACGACTGCCAGGCGGATGCCTCGGATGCGCAACGCCGGGAACCCCGCGATCACCCCGATGATGGCGGCAACGAGCGCTGCGAGCAGTGGCGCCCACGGGAATCCGATGCCGACCTCGGAGGTGAACTTGGAGAGCGCGAAGCCGCCGATGCCGGCGAAGGCCGCCTGGGCCAGCGATACCTGGCCCAGCAGACCGGTGAGAACGACGATGGAGAGGGCGACGAGGCCCATGGCCAACGTGATGATGAGGCCGAAGCGGATCGTGCCCCCGGTCGCCGCGAGCGCCACCACCCCGGCTCCCACGAGGAAGAGGACGATCCCGGGACGGATCCTCGGCCGGGGCACGCGCGGGAGACGGTCCGAGGCGGCGTCCTCCCTGCTCGGCAACCGCTTGCCGAGCAGGAACAGCGTGATCACGATCGCAAGGAACGGGACGGCGTCCGAAACGCTCGTGCTCGCCCAGGAGGGCCACCAGGCCTTCGAGGACAAGAAGGTGATCTCGGCGTCGATCATGCCGAGGGCGAATCCGGCGATCACCGTCGGCCCGACCGCAGTGAGCCGTCCCACGAGGGCGCAGGCCAGTGCGGGCACGACATAGAGCGTGTAACTCGTGGCGTTGAGGCCTGCAACGGGGGACGCCAGAACGACGAGGAATCCGATGATCCCTGATGCCGCCGCCCAGGCGATGCCGCCCAGCAGGTTTGGCGAGAAACCGGCGAGCGAAGCAGTCAGGTCGCTGTCGGCGGCTGCCCGCATACCGAGGCCGGTCCGGGCCGAGCGGAACCAGAGAGCCAACGCCACGGTCACGACGACGACGATGCCGGCGAGCCAGAACACCTGAGCGGAGATGCCGAGCGTGCCGACCTGCACGACCGAGGAGGGCAGGATCGGGTTGACCACCTGGGGGTTATTGCCGAAGCGCTCCACGATCAGCGCCTGCATGGCCAGCATGACCCCGACCGAAGCGACGACCTTCGCCAGCACCGGTCCGTTGCGGATAGGACGGATGACCAGCAGGTAGACCACCAACCCGAGCGCGGCCCCATAGAAGCCGGCAATCAGGATCGACGGGACGACCGCGAGGCCCGAGCCAAACAGGTGGGCCGAGCCGGGGATTCCGATGACCGGAAACGCAAGGGTCCCCGAGGAGTGCAGGTCGTTGTAGACGTACGCGCTCCACGCGCCCATCGACCCCGCTGCGAAGTTGATGACTCCGGTGCCCTTGTAGGTGACGACGAGGCCGAGACCGAGTGCGGCGAAGATGGACCCGGCCCCAAATCCCGTCAGCAGGAAGATGAGGCCGTCCTTCACCGCGGACCTCGGCCGAACGTCACGTCAGCCGGCGGCGGCGGTGTTCTCGTATCCGGCCTGCTGGAGCTTCCGAACCGGGCCCTTCTTCGTGGCGACCACCTTCAAGAGCAGGACCTTGGCGTTGCAGGCCGCCGGTTCGGTGCTGCCGAAGGGGTGCGCAGCGCAGTCCACGGGCGGACCCATGAACCCAGGCACGTCGGCCGTCTTCAGCGCAGCGAGGAGGCTCGAGCCGGTCACGGTCCCCGAGATGTTCTTCATGACCTCGGAGAGCTCGACCATGGAGGCGAACGACGACGTGGCGTATCCGTTTAGCGCCTTCGCGTGTCCGGTCGAGTCCATGTACTGCTCGTAGATCTTGATCTGGCGCTTAATGGAGGGGGGCGCCACCGAGTAGAGCTGGGGGAAGTAGTAGGGCCAGACGGCCAGCGTGTTCGCAGCCTGGTTCCCAAGGGCTTTGATGTACGCCGAGCACGATCCGACGGCGATCGGGCCGTGGAATCCGGACGAGTGCGCGGCGCGCACAAGGTTCGTGCAGTCACCCTCTTGGAGGATGCCCCACATCGACTGGTCGCCGGCTGCCTGCGCCGCTGCGACCGCCGAGGTCCAATCGGGGTTGGTTGCCGAGATCTGGATGAAGGTGACGTTGAGCCCGAGTGCGCCGGCCAGGGCCTGGACGATCGGGCGGAGCGCCTGGGAGGTCGGGATGTCGTAGTAGAAGTCGGCGACCGAGTGCACGCCGTCCTGCTTCAGGGCGTGCAGAGGAGCAATGAAGAATGCGGTGTCGCCTCCGCCCAGTGCGAACGCGTCCGGGCTGCTCCGCTGCACGGCGCCCCACGGGAACTCGGTGACATAGGGGATGTTCGCAGAACTCAGGATCGGGATGGCCGAGTCGGCACCGGTGTCGATCCCGGCGAAGTACACCACAGCGTGGGCCGCAACGAACTTGTTCGCACAGTTGACGGAGCCCTCGGGCGACCCGTCGTTAATGCACGTGTCGAGGACGATCTTGTGACCGTGGATTCCCCCGGTTGCGTTGATGTACTTCACCGCCGCCAACGCCCCATAGCGATACTCGGGGATCGAGATGGCTTGACCCTCGTTGTTGGCGAAGCCGACGACGATCGTCTTGGCCGAGGCCGCCGCCCCGACAGCGCTCCCGCCGGCGACGAACACCGCGGTGGTCGCCGCCATGACCAACGCTGCAGCAAGCACCGCAATTCGCCGAGCGATCATCGGTTCATCTCCCCCCCAAGCCCATGAGCTTCACAAATCCGGACGGGCCGCAAGGACCCGGTGGCCCGTGAGTAAGTGTTAGCACACTTACTTGAGTCCGAACAACCCTCCGGGCCCTCCCACCTGGCTATCAGCGGACCGTCCGAAAGAAGGCGCGCACGTCGTCAACGAACAATCCGGGTTGCTCGAACGCTGCGAAGTGCCCGCCTGCGGTCGGCTCGTTGAAGAACCGGAGATCCGTGAAGCGACGCTCGGCGAACCGGCGAGAAACCCGAAAGATCTCGCGAGGGAACACCGAGATCCCGGTCGGCAGACCGACGGGGTCCATGTTCGGATTGCCGAAGCTCTCCCAATACAGGCGGCCCGAGGACGCACCTGCACCCGGGAGCCAGTACAGCATCACGTTGTCGATCAGCTCGTCGCGCGAGACGACGTTCTCGGGATGGCCGTCACAGTCCATCCACGACCAGAACTTCTCGACGATCCACGCCAATTGCCCGGCGGGCGAGTCCACCAGCCCATAGCCGAGCGTCTGGGGCCGAGTCGACTGCTGCTTGGAATACCCCGAGTCCCGACGGTCGTAGTGCGCGAGCGACTCGAGGGCCGACTTCTCCGACTCGCTCAGGTCGGCCAGGTCCTCGGGGCTCGGCCGTGCGATCGCCATGTTCAGGTGGATGCCAGCGCAGTGTTGGGGATCCTGGAGCCCGATCGCGATGGTGACGACGGAGCCCCAGTCACCGCCCTGGGCCCCGTAGCGCCCGTACCCCAGGCCGGACATCAGCTGGGCCCACGCCCGGGCGATGCGCTCGACGCTCCAACCGTTACGAACCGGCTTGTCGGAGAACCCGTAGCCGGGCAGCGCCGGGCAGACGACGTGGAAAGCATCTCGGGCATCCCCACCGTGGGCCACGGGATCGCTGAGAGGTCCGACCACCTTCAAGAACTCGACGATCGATCCGGGCCAGCCGTGGGTCAGCACGAGTGGCAACGCATCGGGGTGCGGGGAGCGGACGTGCAAGAAGTGCACCCAGAGAGGCTCGGGCCCGTCGCCGGTGAGCCGGGCTCGATGACTCCCCAATCCGTTGAGCGCGGATTCGCAGCGCCGCCAGTCGTAGTCCCGTGCCCAATACCGGCACAGGTCCACCACATAATCGAGCGGGATTCCCTGGGACCAGTCCTCGACGGTCTCCCGGTCCGGCCAGCGCGTGCGCTCCAAGCGCCCCCGGAGGTCCGCCAGTTCCCCTTCTCCGACCGCGATGTCCTGGGGGACGATTTCGACCACGTCGCCCGAGTTCATGGGCGCCGTCACTCGAAACGCAACTCGTCGAACGTGCCCGAGCGGCGCCACTCGTCCATGAGCCCGAAGAACGCGACGGCTCCGAACGGGTAGCCGAAGTTCCTGCGCTCCTTGCGGCCAGCCGGGCGGCCCTCGTTGTTGTAGTAGCCAGGCGTGCACTCCTCTGACCCGAACGCCCGGCCATGGGTTTCGAGGAGGTCGACCCAGCCCTCCTCGGCCTCCGCCGTCACCTCGACACGCGAGAACCCTCCATCGAGGGCGTGTTGCACGACCGACGCGATCGTCTTGGAGCTCTCCACGTAGTTGTGCGGCACATTCGAGGCGAGTGCGGCCCCCTGGCCGAGCTGCACCACGAACAGGTTCGGGAAACCATGGACATGGATGCCGTGCAGGGTCCGCATCCCCTCCCCCCAGTGTTGCGACAGGCTCTTGCCTCCGGCCCCCTTCGGGTCGAAGCCCGCCCGCTCCTCCAAGCTGATCCCGAACTCGACGAAGAACCCCGACGCGAAGACGATGCAGTCGACCTCGTATTCGCGACCTGCGACCACGACCGCATGCTCGGTGATCCGTTCGACACCCTTGCCATCGGTGTCCACCAGTCGGACGTTCGGCCGGTTGAAGGCCTGGAGATACTCGTCGTGGAAGCAGGGTCGCTTGCAAAGTTGGCGATACCAGGCCTTGAGGTCCGCAGCGGTCTGCGGATCTTCGACGAGCTCGTCCACCCGCGCCCTGATCTCCTCCATCTTCTCGATGTCGGCGTCCTCGAATGCCGCCATCATCCGTTCAGCCGATCGCTCCTCGGGCGGGAGTGCTCGCAGAATGTCACGCATGCGTCGGGCGAGGTCGGTCCATCCGTCCTGCACCAGGTCTTCGAGCTCGTCGTCCACCGAGACCCCTCCGAAGGCCTCCCAGTTGGCGGTGAAGTTGTCCAACCACCGCTGCTGCCAACCCGGCTTCGAGACATCGGCGAACCACCTGGGGTCGAGCGGATGATTTCCCCGGACGTCCACCGAGGACGGGGTCCGCTGGAAGACGAGGAGCTCCTTGCACGACTTCGCCAGTTCCGGCACGCACTGGACAGCGGTCGCCCCGGTGCCGATGACAGCCACCCGTTTGTCGGCCAAGCCGTCCATCGGAGCGCCGTCGGGACTTCCGCCCGTGTACGCGTAGTCCCATCTGCTGGTGTGGAAGGAGTGCCCCGCGAAGTCGTCGATGCCCGGGATGCCCGGCAACTTGGGAACCTGTAACGGTCCGGTCCCCATTCCGACGAACTGTGCGGTGAAGTCGTCGCCACGGTTCGTCCGGATCCTCCAACGTGACCGGGACTCGTCCCAGGCCATCTCGGTGACCTCTGTGTGGAACAGGGCATGGTCATACAGCCCGAACTGCTTGCCGATCCGCTCGCAGTGCTCGAGGATCTCGGGCCCATGCGCGTACTTCTCGCTCGGCATGTGACCCGTCTCTTCCAGGAGGGGCATGTAGACCAGCGAGGCCGTATCGCACATCGCGCCTGGATACCGGTTCCAGTACCAAGTGCCCCCAAATCCGCCGGCCTTGTCGATGATGCGAACGCTTTCGACGCCGGCCTCCTTCAGGCGGGCGCCGGCCAGGAGCCCGGCGAAGCCTCCACCGACGAAGGCGAAGGTCACGTCGTCGGTCACCGGGTCGCGTTCGATCATCGGCGTGTACGGATCCTCGGCGTAGCGGGAGAAGCGTCCGGTGAGCAGGACGTACTGGGCCAGTCCGTCGGGACGCAGGCGCTTGTCGCGCTCCTGCGCGTAACGCTTGAAAATGGCCTCTCTTTGCGAGGTCGTGACGGTCATCGTCGGGATTCCTCTCTCCTTCGCTGTTCCAAGGTGGGTGCGGGTCGGCTCGTAGGTAGCCGCCCATGGCAGAGTCCCTATCGGAGGCCCTGCCAGAGCTCGCGGCGCTCTGCGCCAGGATCCTGCTCGGTCGGGTCACCGCCGCCGAAGATCCTCACGGTCCGCGATCGGGAGTACGGGGCCCAGCCCGGATCGGCCTCTTCGATAAACCGCACCCAACACCGGTGCATCTCCTCGGCCAGCCCCAGGGGCGCATCCGGACCCGTCATCAGCTCGGCACCCGGCGTCCCGAGCGTCTCGAAGACGAAGGGAAGCTCGAGGGCGTGGCACGCGCCGAGGATCCCGTTGCGCGCCGGTGACTCCCAGCGGAACTCGTAGAGGTAGGAGGGCGCCGGCCCACCGTCGCGAGCTTCGGCGAGCCGGATCGCGGGGATGCGGAACATCCAGTCGGTCGAGATCGCGGCCATGGTGTGACCAGGCGAAGCTTGGCCCTCGCCGTAGGCAGCGACGACGGAGTCCACATCGCCGAATCCGTACCGGGCGACGGCGAAGCGCAGCACGTCCTCGCTGATCATGTCGAGCGCTCCGCTTGGTGCCATGAAGAGGAGGTTCTCGTCGCGATTGGTGCCGAGCAACACAGGGACGGCGGCTCCCGAGCCGGAGCGGATCCCCTCGATCGGCAGCGTCGGCACGACCGAGCCGTCGATCACCGGCTCGAAGGGCATGAGATTGGCGGCGACCTCACCCCAGCGCTCGGGGTCGCCCGATGTCTGGATCTCAGCCGAGAGCGCCGCTTGGGTCTCCAGCAGCGCCTCGAGGGGCACCTCGGCGATCGAGTTGCGGGTCGCTCCGACGCCGAGCCGGGTGGCGAGTTCGCCTGCCACCTTCTGGGCGGTCGCTGCGCTGAGCGCATGGTGGCCGGCTCCGCTCTGCATGATGGCGCCCGAGAACAGGCCCGCCGCCATCGGGCTGGCCAGGAGGGTGGCCACGCTCATCGCTCCCGCGGACTCGCCGCCGATGGTGACCCGGGAGGGATCGCCCCCGAACGCCTCGATGTTGTCCCGGACCCATTCGAGCGCAGCGATCTGGTCGAGGAGACCGACGTTGGTATTCCCGTCGCCCGTGTCGAGGAAGCCGTCGGCCCCGAGTCGGTAGTTGATGGTCACGGCGACCACGCCGTCGCGGGCGAACGCGGAGCCGTCGTACTGGGGCACCGCCCCGGACCCGTTCACAAACGCGCCTCCGTGGATCCACACGAAGACCGGACGGTCGCCCGCCGTGCCGGGGGTCCACACATTGAGGTTGAGGCACTCCTCGCCGGGGATCGTGGGCTCGTCGAAGAGCTCGTTGTAGGGCGACGGGTACGGCGACTTGGGGACCGTGGGACCGAATCGGGTGGCGTCCCTCGTCTCGCTCCAGCTCGGAGCGGCGATCGGCGGGAGCATGCGCCGAGGTCCGAACGGCGCGGCCGCGTAGGGCACACCGAGAAAGCGCACGACCCCCCTGCTCGACGAACCCTCGAGCGGTCCCTGTCGGATGTCGACGGTGATCTTCACGACTTCTCCTCGTCCTTCGCCCCGAGCGGGGGCACGGCGACATCAAGAGCCCGACGACCCTGCGGCGTGAGCATCCCGCGGAACATCAGCTCGACAGTTTCCCTCACGAAGTACTCCGGATCGTCGCCCACCATGCCGGCGATGGTCGCGGCGCCCAGGCCGAGATACGTCGCGATCTCCACGTCGAAATCCCGGAACTGCTCGCGCTCGAGACTCGTCGTGAGCACCTCGGCCACCTCTTGGACGTGGCGCTTGAACATGGCCGCGATCGTGGTGGCGATCTCGGGGAAGTTCTGCGTCTCTCGGAGCACCGCCCAGAGGAGCGCTCCGTGCTCGTGCACGATCTTCGCCCACCCGTAGTAGAAGTCGTACAGACCCCGGTACCGCTCGCCGATTCCTACCCCGGTCGGCATCGGGCTCTTGACCGCCTCGTTCAGCATTTCAAGCAGCGGCTCGATCATCGAGTGGCGGAAGAGCTCCTCCTTCGTGCCGAAATGCTTGGTGATCAGCGCCTCGCTCACGCCGGCGGCCTCGGCAACGTCCTTCGTCGTCGTGCCGCGGTAGCCACCCTCGATGAAGGCCCCCTTGGCCTTGCTCACCAGTTGCGCTCTTCGCTGGCCCGATGGCATGCGGCGTCGGGGCATCGCTAGCTCCTCTCCACCCGCGACGAAGCCCCGGCTGTCCGGGGTGCGGGATCGCTCCAGCATGGTCCCACCTCGATCATGTGCGTTCGATCGGCAGGCGGCGCGGGCTGCGGAGATTCGACCGGGTGTACTCGAGCGCGTCATCCGCGAGTGCGACGCGATATTTGGGTGCCGCCACGAGCAGCGCCTCCGCCGCCACGCGTGCCTCAAGGCGCGCCAGCGTCGATCCCAGGCACGAGTGGATGCCGTGCCCGAAGCCGAGGTGGTGGTTCGAGGAGCGCGTCACGTCATAGGAGTCGGAGTCCTCGAATCTCTCGGGGTCGCGGTTGGCGGCAGCGACGAGGACGAAGATCATCTCCCCTTCCCTGATGCGTTGCCCGGAGATCTCCACCTCCCTCGTGGCACTTCGGATAGTCCAGTGCACCGGGCCGTCGAAGCGAAGGGTCTCTTCTACCGCGCCGGGGATGAGCGACGGATCATCGCTCAATCGTTCGCGCTGCTCGGGATGGCGGTCCAGCTGCAGGACCATGTTGGTGATCAGGTTCGTCGTCGTCTCGTTGCCGGCGACGAGGAGGAGCACGCAGGAAGCCAGCAGCTCGGCGTTGCTGAGTACCCCGCCCTCGTTGGCCTCGACGAGACGCGAGAGGAGATCTTCGCCGGTCTTCGGTCCATCCCGACGCCGGGCGATCTCCAGATCGAAGTAGGACCGCAGTGCGACCGATGCGTCGAGCGAGCGCCGTCGCTCCTCGTCGGTTGGAAAGTCACCGAGGGTCACGAAGTCGTCGGACCATCGCCGGAAACTCTCGACGTCCCCCTGATCGACGCCGAGCATGGCCGCGATCGCGAGGATCGGCAACGGGGAGGAGACCGTCGACACGATCTCGCACGAACCGGAGCTGGCCAGGGGGGCCAGGAGCTCTTGGGCCACGCGGCGCAGGGTGGGCTCCTGTGCCGCTATCGCACGCGGGGTGAAGGCTCGGGCGACGATCCCCCGGTAGCGGTCATGATCGGGGGGGTCGCTGTTCAACATGTTGGGGGCGCCGAAGTTGTCGACGTACTCATCCCCGCGCGAGACCGCCTGCTGACGAGCCCGCTCACGCATCGCCGCCGACGAGTAAGACTCGTGGTCCCGCAGTACCGAGAGCACGTCGTCGTAGCGCCACACCATCCAGGCGTCCAGCAGCGGGTTCCAGAGCACGGGCGCGATCGCCCGCATCTCCCGGTACGCCGGGTACGGGTCGTACTGCACCGCCGGGTCGAAGAGGTTCAGCGTGTACTCGGCGGAGCCTCCTCCGGCACGACCCGGGCTCACTCCGCCTCCACCATGGCGGCCATCAATACGTCGGATCCCGGTACCGGCCTGCGAACGGGGTTCCTTCCCTCCAAGATGTCCACCATGCGCTCGCGGACGGGCATAAGCCATTCCTCGTCACGGTGCGGCAGGACGTAGAAGCGGCGTTCCCGAACGGCCGACACGACCGCATCTGCGACCAGTGCCGGTGCGGTCGCAGCCTCGAGCACCCGTCCGAGACCCTTCCTGGCCCTGGCCGCGACCGAGTCGTCGCGCTCGACGGCGAGCTCGGGCGGCCTGTTCCGTTCAGCCTCGGCGATCCGGGTGTTGACCCACCCCGGACACAACACTGAGACGCCGAGGTCCGGTGCCGCCTCCCGGAGCTCCAGGTAGAGGCCCTCCGAGAGCGACACGACGCCGAACTTCGAGACACCGTAGGGGCCCCCGGCCGGGATGAGCCCGGCCATGGAGGCGGTGTTCACGATGTGACCATCACCCTGGCGCAACAATCGCGGCACGAACGTCCGGACCCCGTGGATGACACCCCAGAGGTTCACCCCGAGGGTCCACTCCCAGTCCTCGATCGGGACCTCCCAGACCGGGGATCGCGCACTTGCCGCCACACCAGCGTTATTGCAAACGAGGTGGACTGCTCCGAAGTGAGCGATCGCGCGGTCGGCGAGCTCCTCGACCTGGTCGGCATGGCGGACGTCGGTCAACACCTCCAGGGCATCGGCACCGGAGGCGCGGAGCCGATCCCCGGCCTCTTCGAGTGCGTCCTGCTGGACGTCCGCGACCACGACGGCCATGCCCTCGGCCGCGAAGCGTTCGGCGAGCGCGAAGCCAATGCCGCTGGCGCCCCCGGTGACCACCGCCACCCGGCCCCTCAGATCCTCCACAGCGCCTCCAGAACAGTCCGGAGCGACGCCGCCGACACACCGACCATCTCGGTCCCACCCCTAGGCATATAAGTAAGTGTTAGCTCACTTACCGGAAGTCTGGCGGCCTCCCCGCCTCGGCGTCAAGTGCCCGGGGCCTGGCGCTTTTCGATGCGTCGAGGATCGGCCGGGTCGTTGTCGCGGGGCGCCCGGGCCACCCGGGACGGGGGTGCATCTACCATCCCTGCCTGGTCAGGTGTCGGGCCGCTCGCGCCTCCGCGCTGGCAGGCGTGCTTGAGCGAGCGCGCCCTCCTACGGGCATCGAGCCGCGGCCGCCCACGACGCGTTCGTCGGCGCCGGGCGCTCCACTCCGTCCGCCGGGTGCGGTTAATCGCGGCGTCCGGCTGCGGGAAGCATCAGCTTCGTATTGTTGTGACGCATGCCCGAGAGGAGGTTCACCCATGACCGCTGATGGTGCGCCGCTCAACATCGTCAGCCGCTATCAGGACGCCTGGACCAGCGGGGACTTCGAAACTGCCGGTCAGTTGGTCGACGGGAACATCGAATTTCGCAGCCCGCAACAGTACATTGTCGGCGCTTCGGACTTCTTCACCATGCTGCGCGAATTCGCCACACGTGTGGCGCCGCGCTGGCAGCTTGTCTCCGCGACGCAGGCGGACGACGAGATCCTGGTCCTGTACCACCTGTTTTCCGACGACGGCGACGCCCTTGCCTGTGCCGATCACTTCCGCGTGCGCGAAGGCAAGATCGTTAGCGAGACGTTGGTGTTCGACGGTCAGGCCTTCGCTGCAGCCGCGGCACAGCGGGCGACGACGAACTGACGCAGAAATGCAGGGCCTCGACGAAGTGTGTTTTTCCTAGGCGCCACTCGACAACCCGGTCGACGAAATGGTGGGTCGAATGATGGACGTCGACCCCGGAAGTCGGGCGCCACGCAGTGCATCGCGCAACCGAAGTCGTAGTGGTCCAGCGAGAGCCACCTTGTGATTGAACGACTGCGCAGCCGCACCTCCGGGGTGGGCTTGATCCCTGGGTCCTCGCCGTCGGCATCTCGGCGATCGCGCTGGAGATGCTCGTCAGTGCTCGTTACGGCTACCACAGAGACGAGCTCTACTTTCTGGCCGCGGGCCACCATCCTGCCCTTGGCTACGTAGATCAGCCCCTGGTCGCGCCCGTTCGTAGCGAGGCTGGAAGCAATTCTGTTCGCCAACTCGCTCGTCGGACTGCGTGTCATCCCAGCGGTTCTTCTTGGATGGCAGGTCTTCGTTGCCAGCTCCTCGGCACGGCTGATGGGCGGCGGCACCGCTTCCCGCCGCTTGGCCGCCTTCGCTACTGCCCTGTGCGGCGAGTACGTCGCCGCTGCGCACCTTCTCACCACGACCGTGTTCGACTATGCGGCGTGGGCGGGCCTTCTTTGGTGTTGCTGCAAGCACTCTGTCCGGTGCGAACCAGCGTTGGTGGCTGGCCGCGGGCCTCTTCGTGGGCGTCGGACTGGACGCCAAGTGGAACATCGCGTGTCTGGTGGTTGGAGTGGCGATCGGTTTTATGGCTGTCCCCTCCGCTCGGCCGTTGATCGCCACCCGATGGGCCCTGATCGCCTTGGCGATAGCGGTCTGCCTGGGGTGGCCGGACTTCGCCTGGCAAGCGATGCAAGGGTGGCCGAATGCCGCTGTCTTCCGGTCGCTCCAGCGGGCCGCACGTCACAACAGAGCGGTTTATTGGCCCGCGCAAGTGATCTACACCGGGCTGGTGTCGACGGCACTGTGATTCGCAGGTGTCGCGGCGCTGTGGCGCGGTGGCGTCCCGCTGACGGTGTAAAAGCCGACTGACGCAAGTTCCTGTTCGTCCTCCTACGCGGCGGCTGTAACGGCCTCGTCGACCACCTCCTCGTCGTTCTGTTCGTTGGGCGGTTCGATCAACTCGCGTCGCAGGTTCTCGCAATTCGGCCTACCACCTGGATTGGTGTTCAGCGGAGCCAACTCCTTCTGGCTCTGGGGCCGTCTGCCTGAGTCCATCAGGGCAGTTCAGGATGGGTGCCGGGTCTTTGGCCG
This sequence comes from Acidimicrobiaceae bacterium, assembly GCA_027315315.1. Classification (GTDB taxonomy): domain Bacteria; phylum Actinomycetota; class Acidimicrobiia; order Acidimicrobiales; family RAAP-2; genus Palsa-461. Next base: position 19,373 of record DAHUYG010000068.1, read on the forward strand.
TCGCCCTCCGTCCGGTCCGTGAACCAGGGTTCAGTAGCAGGGCAGTAGAAGGAAATCCGGGCCACGGAGCGTCCGACTCCATGCAAGCGCTCCAGGGTCGCCGGTCAGCAGGCGTAGTCGCCGTCGACTGGGTGGCCGAACCACTGCGTCACCGTCACCGTTCCACCGGTGAAGGACGTCTGGGCACAGTTTGCCTCGGCGCCCGAGAGATCGCGGGCGCCGGGGATCCAGTTGGGGATCTGGTACAGGGAGCCCGATGCGGAACCGGTACCGCCCGTGATGCTGTTCCACTGGCTGGTCGTCGAGTAGGCGCCCACCGTGGTCGCTCCTGCGGCCTGGAATCCGGCGATCATGCCCTGGAGGTCGGCGACGTTCATCGTCGTGTCGGACTGCCACGTGTTGGCGGTCTCGACGTCGAGCCACCACGGATAGCTCGCCGCCGCGCCGGGCACCGAGACCGGCGGCGATTGACCGTCGATTGCCGACGCGGCCGCAGTAAGCCAGCTGGCGTCTTGGCTCGCCTTGTTGTAGCCGTACTGCCAGGCGCAGGCATCTGAGTTGGCTCCGACGGTGTGGGTGCCACTGCTGAGCGTCACCGTGGTCGTCGAGCACGAACCGTATGGGGTGCTCCCCGAGGTGGGCCAGTCGGCGACCACGCTGCCGCTGTAGACGTTGCCGGGATCGGCGGTATTGACATACAGGGAAGCCTTGGGCTGGCTGGGTCCTCCGACCGACGAAGCGACGGCCCAGTACAGCTCGCTCTGGCTGTAGCTCGGGTAGGAGGACGACGGCCCGAAACAGGGGTTGAGGTCATTGGCGAGGCCGCCGGTCACGCCGACGATGCCAAACGCGGGGCCTGCGGGAAGGCTGCTTCCGCACTGCGGATAGGAGACATCGTTGCCGGTCGGTGTCGAGCTTCCGCCGCCGCCACCGCCATGTCCTGAGGGCTTGGCCGCGAAAGCCGGCGTGGCACCGCCGATGAGGAGCGCGACTCCGATGACCCCTTGCAGCGCGACACGAACAGCTCGCCCCTGGACCGTCCGCTTGGCCATACCCGTCGCCTCCTTCACCGTGTGCGGTGATCCTATGTGAACGGCATGTCTCGGCGCCCCGCCGCGGGATGTCGTGCGGTGCGTGGGTCAGGGTACCGCCCATCACGGCGTTGGGGGACGATGCGGGAGTCGTGTCGCAAGGCGGCGCGGGCTGGCTGCACTTTTGGGAGTCGTCGCCACTGTCGCAGGTGGTATTCCTTCGGCCATCGGCGCGAGCGCGCAGGCACCTCGTTCCGCGACTTCGACGGCGACCTCCGTCCCGTCTGCTGCCGCACCGTCAGCGACGCCCACCGCGTCGACCAGCAGCAGCAGCGTCGGGACTGCGCCCCAGCCAACGCCTGGGCCTGAACCCATTGGTAACAGGACCAGCGGCTACCACCTCGGCAAGAGTGTCGAGGATCCCGCGCGTGAGAACGCGACGACGATCGTCTACGCCAACCCGGACGGGTCGTACACGTCGGACGACTTCGATACCGCCGTCAACTACCAGGATCCGGCAACGGGGCAGTGCCAGCGGATCCACCCGGCCCTCACCACCGGCGCTGAGGCTGGCATCCACAACACCGCGGGTCCGGTCCAGGAGACCTTTGTCACCTCGACGAGCGACACGGATCTGCTCACGCTGGCGAAAGGGGGCGACATTGCAGTGCTCGGCATGCCTGCCGGCCTGGCGCAGAGCACAGGCAGCGTGAACGGGGACACTGTGACGTTCGCCAACGTCGCGCCGAACCTCTCGGTCGACACAAAGAAAAAGGAGCTGATCAGCAACTACGCCAACGGGGGCAGCGGATGGGCACTCGAGGGCGAGCCCGAGCGCGTCAACGTGCACGACTTCAAAGACCCGGCCCTGGGCGAGTACGCCAAGGCCACCCCCTACAAGATCTACGACCTGGCCAACAACGAGGGATGAGTCAATGTCGGCGACACGGCCGACACTGCAGAGTTCGCCGTCGAGCCCATCCGACGCTGGTGGAACCAGATGGGAAGAGACCGTTTCCCCGATGCCGACCGGATCTTGATCACCGCCGACGCCGGCGGTTCGAACGGATATCGGCTCCGGGCCTGGAAGGTCGAGTTGGCTCGCCTGGCGGCTGGGACCGGTCTACGCATCACCGTGTGTCACTACCCGCCGGGGACCTCGAAGTGGAACCGGATCGAGCACCGCATGTTCAACTTCATCATCATGAACTGGCGGGGCAAGCCTCTCACCAGCCTGCGCACCATCATCGAACTCATAAGCCCTTCGGGCCGATCCGTCGTCGGCACCAGCTCGTGGTGCCTGCCATCAGCATTTCCATGTATGGAGATTCCCATGACCAGCGCGACGCATCTCTGGGTCGTCACTCGCATCGAAGAGGGCGACGGGCTCTACCTCTTCGAAGACCACGAAGACGCGGCTGCGTTCGCGGCGCTGTACGACGATGCTTCCGTCATCGAGGCGCCGGTGTTCGCACGTGCGGGCGCAGCCGCACTCATCGCGGCTGAGGTCGCCCAGCAATGTGAGGACTGAGCGCCAGGGGACGACGGGCTGAGGCGCTGCTTCGGTGCAACGTTCCATGTCGTGCTGAAGGTCAACGCTCTGGCGTGAGCGGATCACTTCCAACAGGCGGTGAACTCGCTCCTGGCACGGCTCATCCCTCGGGCCGGCCTGTCGTCATGCGGGATACCAACGTCATCGCAGAGGCTGTGCAGATAGCCGTGCATCGCCGTATGCACCCGGTCCACCGCACTCTGCGGCCCCGACGTGCGCATCAGCGTGTCGGCGTCGTCGAGTCGAGCGCGCTCGGAGGGATTCGAACCCCCAACCTTCTGATCCGTAGTCAGATGCTCTATCCGTTGAGCTACGAGCGCAGAACCAAGGGTCCTTACGGTACCCGCTCACTATTGTCGGGGTTCCTGGCCCGCTCGCATGGATGCTCGGGGCCGAGCAGCCTCGTTGACAGCCCACCCGACGCCACATAGATTCGCTGAACGCATACTTGTGCGTTCAGCGAACTTTGGGGAGTCGGTGGCCCAGATCCAGAGCCTCGCCGAGGCCGTCGCCAACCTGGTCAATGACGGAGACTGCGTTGCCCTCGAGGGCTTCACCCACCTGATCCCGGTCGCAGCTGGACACGAGATCATCCGCCAGAGCCGATGCGAGCTCACCGTCGTCCGGCTAACCCCCGACATCGTGTTCGACCAGCTCATCGGGATGGGCTGCGCGAAGAAGCTGGTGTTCGGCTGGGGCGGCAACCCCGGCGTGGGATCGCTGCACCGCTTCCGGGACGCCGTCGAGAACGGTTGGCCGCACCCGCTCGTGATCGAGGAGCACAGTCACGCCGGACTGACCAACCGGTATGTCGCGGGCGCCTCGGGGCTCCCCTTCGGGGTGCTCCGGGGGTACTTCGGGACCGATCTCATGGGAAGGACCGAGACGGTCAGATCGGTGGTGTGCCCCTTCACCGGCGAGGAGCTGGCGGCGGTGGCGGCGCTCACGCCAGACGTCACGATCATCCACGCGCAGCAGGGCGACCCGCACGGCAACGTCCTCATGTGGGGGATCACCGGAGTGAACAAGGAGGCGGTGCTCGCGGCGGATCGGGTCCTCGTGACGGTGGAGGAGATCGTGGAACGGCTCGAGCCCCGACCCGGCGGCGTCCTGTTGCCCGGCTGGATTATCGACGCTGTGGCGGAGGCTCCCGGGGGTGCATATCCCTCCTACACCGCGGGCTACTCCGAGCGCGACAACTCCGAGTACGTGCGCTGGGACGGGATCAGCAGGGACCGGGAGACCTTCCTCGCCTGGATGGACGAGCACGTCATGGGCGGATCGACGGCGGTCGGGCGGTGACCACGACCTCCACCGCCCGGGGCGAACGGTCCGTCGACTACACCCCCGACGACATGATGATCGCCGCGGCGGCCAGGGCGTTGCGGGGCTACCGGGTCTGCTTCGTCGGTATCGGCCTTCCGAGCACGGCCGCAAACCTGGCCCGTACGACCCACAGTCCCGATCTCGTGCTGGTGTACGAATCGGGCACCATCGGCGCCAAGCCGAGCCGCCTGCCGCTCTCCATCGGCGACGGCGAGCTTGCGGAAACGGCCGACGCCGTGGTGTCGGTGCCCGAGATCTTCAACTACTGGGTGCAGGGCGGTCGCATCGACGTCGGGTTCCTCGGCGCGGCGCAGATCGACCGGTTCGCCAATCTCAACTCGACGGTGATCGGCGACTACGAGCACCCGACGGTGCGCCTCCCGGGGGCCGGCGGGGCACCCGAGATCGCCGCCAGTTGCCGCGAGGTCATCGTGCTCGTCCGCCAGAACCGCCGGACCTTCGTCGAGCAGCTCGATTTCCGGACGACCGTGGGCTATGGCGAGGGCCCCGAGGACCGTCGCCGCTTCGGGCTGCGGGGCGCCGGACCGACGCTCGTGATCACCGACCTGGGCCTGCTCCGTCCCGACCCGGCGACCCGCGAGCTCACCATGAGCGCGCTACACCCCGGCGTCGAGCTCGACCAGGCGCGCGACGCGACACCCTGGGATCTTCGGGTGGCCGCCGATCTCACCACCATCGACCCCCCCTCCGAGGAGGAGCTGTCGCGGCTCCGGGCCCTCCAGGCGACCCAGGGGCAGGGATGACGCCATGACCGACCTCGGGGGGGCGGCGGGCACCATCGACCCGCCCTACGACGCGCCGGACTACCACTCGAGCGAGCTCCGCCACCCGACCCGGGCGCTCTTCACCCTCCCCCCGGGCCCGACCGAGCTCCACGGGCCGGTGTTCGGCGAGACGAGTGTGCGCGAAGGCGACGCCGATCTCACGACCCAGCACACCGGGGACCCGCTCGGCGAGCGGATCATCGTCTCGGGACGTCTCCTCGACGACTCGGGTGCGCCGATCGCCGGTCAGCTCGTCGAGATCTGGCAGACGAACTCGGCCGGGCGATACGCGCACGACGGCGACCAGCACCCTGCCCCGCTCGACCCGAATTTCACTGGGGCCGGGCGGTGCCTGACCGGGCCCGACGGCTCCTACCGGTTCGTGACCATCAAGCCGGGCGCCTACCCGTGGCGCAACCACCCCAACGCCTGGCGACCGTGCCACATCCACTTCTCGGTCTTCGGGCGGGCCTTCACCGAGCGGCTCGTCACCCAGATGTACTTCCCGGGCGACCCCCTGCTCTCCCTGGACCCCATCTACAACGCAGTCGGCGAGCGGGCGCGGGGGCGGATGGTGAGCACCTTCGATCTCGACACCACGATCGAGGAATGGGCACTCGGCTACCGCTTCGACGTGGTGGTGGCCGGGCACCTCGCGACGCCGATGGTGGGCTGAAGTGGTCCCTTCGCCCACGCCGTCTCAGACCGTGGGGCCGTTCTTCAGGATCGGCTTCGACTGGATGGACGCGCCCGAGCTGGTCGTGCCGGCTCGACCCGACGCGATCCGGATCGAGGGGGCGGTGTTCGACGGCACCGGCACCCCGGTGCCCGACGCCGTCATCGAGATCTTCCAGGCGGACCCCGCCGGTCGGTTCCCGCCCGACACCGAGCCCGGGTGGAGCGGCTTCGGGCGGTCCCTCACCGACGATGAGGGGCGGTATCACTTCGTCACGTTGAAGCCGGGACCCGTCGGATCCGGCACCGCGCCGCACCTCGACGTGTCGGTCTTCGCCCGCGGCCTGCTCCAGCGCCTGGTGACGCGGTGCTACTTCGGCGACGAACCCGAGGCGAACGCCGGGGACCCGGTGCTGCGATCGATCGGTGCCGCCGCCACCACGCTGGTGGCGATGCCCACCGAGGGCTGCTATCGATTCGACGTGCATCTGCAGGGGGACAAGGAGACTGCCTTCTTTGCCTGGTGAGGACGGCGCGCTGGCACGGGGGCTCTTCGCGCCGATCACCACGACCGACGCCCTGGCCGAGCTGACGTCGGGGCGAGCCTGGGTGCGGGCGATGCTCGACGCCGAGGTCGCACTGGCAACGGCCGAGGAGCGGGTCGGCGTGATCCCGGCCGGGTCGGCGACGGCCATCGCGGGGGCCGCCGACACGCTCGAGGTCGACCCCGACGATCTCGGGCGGCGGGCCCGGCTCGGAGGCAACCCGGCCATCCCGCTCGTCGCCGAGCTGCGCGCCCGCGTCGATGGCCCGGCGGCCGAGTGGGTCCACTGGGGCGCCACCAGTCAGGACGTGCTCGACACCGCGGCGATGCTGGTCGTCAAGCGGGCGAGCGCCCAAATCGGTACGGACCTGCTCGCCTCGTGCGCCGCCTGCGCGGCGCTGAGCGAGCGGCACCGCATGACGCTCATGACCGGGCGCACCCTGCTGCAGCACGCGCTGCCGATCACCTTCGGGCTGAAGGCGGCCGGATGGCTCGCGGCGGCCACCGAGGTGCGCAAGGCCCTCGAGCACCTGAGGGCCAGGCTGCCGGTGCAGCTCGGCGGTGCCGCCGGCACGCTCGCCTCCCTCGGGGGGGAGGGATTCGAGGTGCTCGAGGCGATGGCCGGGGAGCTCGGCTTGGTGGTCCCGACGATGCCGTGGCACACCAACCGGGTGATCGTGGCGGAGTGCGCCTCGGTCCTCGGGACCCTGGCCGGGGTCGGCGCCAAGATCGCCCGCGACGTCGCCCTCATGATGCAGACCGAGGTGGGCGAGGCGTTCGAGCCGGCCGCCCCGGGTCGGGGCGGGTCCTCGACCCTCCCCCACAAGCGCAATCCCGTCGGGGCCAGCGCGGTGTCCACGGCCCATCGGCGCGCCAGCGCCCTGGTCGCCGTGGTGATCGGGGCGATGGACGACGAGCACGAGCGTGGGGTCGGGGGCTGGCAGGCCGAGTGGGAGACCCTGACCACCTTGCTGTGCCTGGCCGGCGGTGTGGCGTCCCAGGTGCGCGAGACCCTGGAGGGACTCGAGATCGATTCCGAAGCCATGGCGGCCAACCTCGCCCGCACCGGGGGGGTCCTCCTCTCCGAGCGCGTGGTCCTCGAGCTCGCGCCGGCGCTCGGCAGGACCGAGGCGACGGGCGCGGTCCAGCGGGCCGCCTCCCGCGCCTCCGCTTCGGCGACGACCTTCGCCGAGGAGCTCCGCGCCGATCCCACGATCGCCGCCCACCTCGGGCCCGACGACGTCGCCCGGCTGCTCGACCCGGCGGGGTACCTGGGCTCCGCGAGCGCTTTCATCGACCGCGCGCTCGGCGCGCACAGGGAGGGCTGAGGTGGGCGTCGTCGAACACGAGGGGGCGCGTCTCGCGTATCGCGTCGAGGGTCCGGAGCACGCTCCGGCCCTCCTTCTCGCCAACTCGCTCGGCACCACGACGGCCATGTGGGACGAGCAGGCGGCGGTGCTCTCGCAACGCTTCACGGTCGTGCGCTATGACCACCGTGGGCACGGTGACTCGACCGCGTCGCCCGGGCCCTACTCGATCGAGCTGCTGGCGCGCGACGCCCTGGCGGTCCTCGACGACATCGGGTTCGAGACGGCGTCGCTGTGCGGCCTGTCGATCGGTGGCTCGGTGGTGACCTGGATCGCCGCGCACATGCCCAAGCGAGTCGAGCGGCTCGTCGTGTGCTGCAGCGCACGCCGCTTCGGGCCCCCCGAGCCCTGGCACGAGCGGGCAGCGCTCGTGCGCTCCGAGGGCCCCGGTGCGCTCCTCGGCACGCTGGTCGGGCGCTGGTTCACCCCGGCCGGGCAGAGGGACGACGCGCTGCGTGCCCGGGTCGCCACGATGCTCGCCTCGGTCGACGCCGAGGGCTACGCCGGGTGTTGTGAGGCGATCGCCGGGCTCGAGCTCAGCGCGGAGCTCGAAGCCGTCGCCGCCCCGACGCTCGTCGTGGCGGGCGCCCTCGACCCCGTCGTCACCCCGGAGGTGGCGCTCGATCTGGCGGGCGGGATCGCCGGCTCGTCGCTCCTCGTCCTCCCGGCGGCCTCGCACCTCGCCAACCTCGAGCAACCGGCGAGGTTCGCCGAGGCCGTCTTGGACCACCTCTGCGGGCCCCCGGCCACCAGAGGGGACACCGCCCGCCGCCGGGTGCTGGGCGACGCCCACGTCGAGCGGGCCCGGGCGAACGCGACGCCCGAGACCGCGCAGTTCCAGGACCTCGTGGGGCGGGTGGCCTGGGGCGAGATCTGGACCCGGCCCGGCCTCGATCAGCGGACCCGTAGCTGCATCACCGTGGCCATGCTGGTGGCGCTCGGGCGCTTCGACGAGCTCGAGATGCACCTGCGGGGCGCCGAGCGCAACGGGGTGAGCCGCTCGGAGCTGACCGAGGTCCTCATGCAGAGCGCCATCTACTGCGGCTTCCCCGCGGCCAACAGCGCGTTCGCGGTGGCCCGCCGGGTCTTTGGGGACGACCATGGCTGAGCCCGCCGGCGGCGGCGCCCTCACGCGGGGGCACTCCGACTACATCCAGTCCCTCGAACGCGGGCTCGCGGTGCTGCGGGCCTTCGGGCCCGAGCACTCGGCGCTCACCCTGAGCGATGTGGCGCGCATCACCGGGCTCACCCGGGCCGCCGCCCGCCGGTTCCTCCTGACCCTCGTCGAGCTCGGCTACGTCACGACGGACAACCGGTTGTTCTCGCTCAGCCCCAAGGTGCTCGAGCTCGGCTACAGCTACCTGTCGGGCCTCGGGCTCACCGACATCGCGGTCCCCCACATGGAGGAGCTGGTGGCCTCGGTGCAGGAGTCGTCGTCGATCGCTGTACTCGACGGCGACGAGATCGTCTATGTGGTGCGCGTGCCGACGAAGCGCATCATGACCGTCTCGATCACCGTCGGCACCCGGTTCCCCGCCTACGGCACCTCGATGGGCCGGGTGCTGCTCGGCGCGCTGTGCGACGACGATCTCGACGCCTATCTGCGCCGGGTGCACCTGAGCCCGCTCACGCCCCGGACGGTCACCGACCCCGAGCGGCTTCGCAGAATCGTCGAGGAGACGAGGGACAAGGGGTTCGCGCTGGTGGACCAGGAGCTCGAGGACGGGCTGCGCTCGGTGGCGGTGCCCATCGTCGACGCCCGGGGCACCACCTTCGCCGCCGTCAACGTCTCGGCCCACTCGAGCCGGGTCACCGTGGACGAGCTGCGGAGCCGGTATCTCGAACGGCTGATGGAGACCGCGGCCAAGATCAACGCCGACCTGCGCGCCGTTGGGACCGCGGCGGGCCGGGTCCGGCTGCACTGATGGCGGACATGGAGACCCAGGTCGCGATCGTGGGCGCCGGGCCGGCCGGCCTCGTCCTCTCGCACCTCTTGCACACCCGGGGCATCGACAGCGTGGTCCTCGAGGCGCGCAGCCGGGAGCACGTGGAGAGCCGGGTCCGCGCCGGCGTGCTCGAGCAGGCCTCCACCGACCTGCTGGTCTCGACCGGCGTGGGCGAGCGCCTCCTGGCCGAGGGTGCGGTGCACCGGGGGGTCAACCTCCAGTTCGACGGCGAGCGCAACCGGATCGACTTCGCCGAGCTGGCCGACGGCCGGACGATCACCGTCTATGGCCAGCAGGAGGTGGTGCGGGACCTCATCGCGGCCCGGCTGGCCTCCGGGGGCACCGTGCTCTTCGAGGTCGACGACGCGCTCCCCCGCGACGTCTCGGGGCCGCGCCCGACGGTCAGCTTCCGGCACGGGGGGACCGACCACGAGCTCGCCTGCGACGTGGTGGCGGGCTGCGACGGCTTCCACGGGGTCTGTCGCAGCGTCATCCCCGGGCACCTGCTCCGTGCGTTCGAGCGGGAGTACCCCTTCGGGTGGCTCGGGGTCCTGGTCGCCGTCGCCCCGTCCACCGACGAGCTCATCTACGCGTTCCACGAGCGCGGCTTCGCGCTGCACAGCCTGCGCTCGCCGGAGATCTCTCGCCTCTACATCCAGGTCGACCCGGCCGACGACATCGCGAACTGGCCCGACGAGCGCATCTGGGAGGAGCTCCAGGTCCGGCTCGCCGCTCCGGGCTGGACGCTCGAGGAGGGGCCGATCCTGGAGAAGGGCATCACCGCCATGCGCAGCTACGTGTGCGAGCCGATGCAGCACGGCAACCTCTTCCTCGCCGGCGACGCCGCCCACATCGTCCCGCCCACCGGCGCCAAGGGCATGAACCTGGCGATCGCCGACGTGATCGTGCTCGCCGGGGCGCTCGCCTCGTGGTTCGAGCGCTCCGAGCGGGAGGGCCTCGACGGCTACTCGGAGACCTGCCTGCGTCGGGTCTGGCGGGTCCAGGACTTCTCGAACACGATGACCGAGCTCCTGCACGTGCTGCCCGGTGGCGATCCCTTCGCGCAACGCGTCCAGCGGGCGAGGCAGCGCTACGTGGCCAGCTCGGTCGCGATGCGCCGCACCATCGCCGAGAACTACGTGGGGCTCCCGATCTCCTGATCCCTCACAGCGCCCCCGAGCACCGTAGGGCGGCGATTCGATCAGGGCGTATCGCGCGATGCGGGCCAACAACGCGTCGGTGTGCTCGCCGAGCCGTGGCGCCGGGGCGAGCGGCGACTGCGACGAGTGGGCGAAGCGGATCGGGAGCCCCGAGGTCATGATGCCGGGGATCTCGCCGAGCTCGGGGTGCACCACGGGCACGGTCTCGCCTCGAGCCACCACCCGCTCGTCGCGCACGGCCTCTTGGGGCGTGCGCACCGGGCGGCCGGCAGCGAGGATCCCGACGACCGCGTAGACCGGGCCGGCCAGCGCCCGGGTCAGATCGACGACGACGATCCCTGCGAGCGGGCCGTCGCCGGATTGCTCCGGCTGGGTCGTGGTCATCTGCTCCTCTCGGCCGCGCCGGGTCGATCGTCGGGTCCCGGGACCCGGCCAGCATGACGCGGGGCGAGGCGCCCGCCCAAGGCCGGCGGCGGCGTGGGACCTCGGCGGCCGATCCGAGAGTTCCGGGGTGCGAGTGGCCCGGGGGCGGCCTCAGAACGGGTAGTCGGCCAGCCTGCTCTGGGCGGTCACCCACTGCACCTCGGTGAACGCCTCGAGGTTGGCCCTGGTCCCCCCGAGGCGCGAGCCGGTGCCCGAGTCGCCCACCCCGCCGAAGGGGATCACGGCCTCGTCGGCCACCGTCATGTCGTTGATGTGCACGGCCCCGCTCGGGATCCGCTCCGAGAGCTCCAGGGCGGCCATCGCATCGTCCGAGAGGATGGAGAGCGACAGCCCGTAGGGGGTGTCGCTCGCCATGGCCACCGCCTCGTCGAGGCCCGAGTAGGCGACCACCGGCGCCACCGGACCGAACACCTCCTCCATGTAGGCCGGCGCCGATCTCGGCACCTCGGTCAGCACGGTTGGCCGGTAGAAGAGGCCCTCGTAGGTGCCGCCCGCCGCGAGGGTGGCGCCCTGGGCCACGCTCGCCTCCACCATCGCGTGGATGCTGTCGCGTTGGCGCTCGTCGATGATCGGTCCGAGGGCGACCTGCTCGGTGGCCGGGTTGCCGACCGGGAGGTGCTCAGCGTGCTGCGCGAGCAGCGCGCTGTACTCCTGCGCGATCGACGCGTCGACGATGTGGCGGCCCGTCGTCATACAGATCTGGCCCTGGTGGAGAAACGAGCCGAAGGCGCCGATCGACGCGGCCTTCTCCAGGTCCACGCCGGCCATCACGATCATGGCCGAGTTGCCGCCGAGCTCGAGGTGGACGCGCTTCAGGTGGGCGGCGGCGTTGGCCGCCACCAGGCGTCCGGCACGGCTCGACCCCGTGAACGAGACGATCCGCACCCGGGGATCGGCGACGACGGCCTCGCCCACGTCGGCGCCGCCCGGTAACACGCAGAAGAGGCCCTCGGGGAGGCCGGCCTCTTCGAGGATGCGGGCGATCGCGACGCCCCCGCACACCGCGGTGCGGGTGTCGGGCTTGAGCACGACCGCGTTCCCGAGGGCGAGCGCCGGGACGATCGAGCGGATGGAGAGGATCAGGGGGAAGTTGAATGGCGCGATCACGCCGACCACGCCGGCCGGCATCCGGCGCGAGAAGCTGAGTCGCGGCGCCTCACTGCGTAGGACCTCGCCGAAGGGCTGTGCGGCGAGCGCGGCCGCCTCGTGGCACTCCGCCTCGGCAACGTGGGTCTCGAGCTCGGCCTTGGGCGGGATCGACCCCGCCTCGCGGATGATCCAGCCCTGGATCTCGGCCGCATGGGTCGCGAAGAGGTCGCCGGCCCGCCGGAGGACGCCGGCCCGCTCGAGATAGGGCGCCGCCGCCCAGGCCCGCTGGGCGGTGCCGGCGAGCGCGGCGGCCCGGCCGACATCCTCGGGCACTGCGAGGCCCATGCGCCCGAGCGAGCCGCCGGTCGCCGGCTCGACGACGTCGTAGTCACCGCCGCCGCCCTTGGTCCACCCCCCGAGATAGATGCTCGACTGCCAGTCGTCGTGCTCGAGCAACGTCATGTCCCGTCCTTTCTCGCCGTCTCCGGTTCCGCCTCATCGATCGCCGGCCGCCGCCGGCTGGGGCTCCGGCCCGCGTTCGGCCGGCGCCCGTGCTTCGCGTCGGCCCGGTGCGACCAGGTAGCCGACGGGGAAGAACTCGAAGCGCAGGCGCCGGGTGAGGGTGCCCCACAGCCCACGGGGGAGCCAGATCGCGACCACCACCGCCACCGCGCCCACGATGATCAGGTACCACGCCCCGTGCTGGGCCAGGTTCTGCTGCAGCGCGAAGTAGATGACCGTGCCGATGATCGGGCCCTCCATGGTCCCCATCCCACCGATCAGGGTCACGAAGATGATCTCCGCCGACCACTGGACGCTGAAGGCCGACGCCGGCTCCACCTGGAGCTGGCTGACGGCGAGGATGGCGCCGGCGGCGCCGCACCCGAGGGCGGCCACCAAGAACACGACGTGGCGCGCGAGCACGACCCGGGCGCCCGACGCCCGGGCGGCGTCCTCGTCGTCGCGGACCGCGGCGAGCACGAGGCCGAGCCGGCTGCGGAGCAGCAGGTAGCTCATGGCGAGCGCCACCACCACCACGGCGAGGGCCGACCAGTAGCTGATGTCGGCGAACTGGGTGGGCGACAGGCTGGACAGGCCGGGCACCGGGTGCCCGGTGCCGCCCCCGATCGAGGTGATCGAGCTGATCACGAGCTGGGCGGCGCTCGCGACCACCCAGGTCGCGATGGCGAAGTAGCCGCCCTTGGTCCGAAAGACGAGCATCGAGATCGGGACCGCGATGAGGGCGCTCACCACCGCCGCGATGGGGATAACGGTGAAGGGCTCCATCCCGTTGATGGCGCCCACGACGACGGCGTAGGCGCCGAGGCCGATGAACGCCTGCTGGCCGATCGAGACCATGCCGGCGTAGCCGGCGAGCAGGTTCCACATGGTCGAGATCGTGAGCAGGACGAAGGCGTTGATGAGCAGCGAGGTGTCGCCGGTGGACACGATCGCCGGCATGAACGCGAGGAGCACCACCACCCCGAGGGCCAGGGGGACGAGCCACCCCGAGGGTCGGGCCGACCGCCGGACGCGCAGGGCGCCCGGCCCGTCGAGGGCGTCTTGGGGCAACAGGCCGGACGCGGCGCTCACGCCGCCTCCCGAACCGCGAACAGGCCCCGCGACCTGAAGGCGAGGACGGCCAGGAACACGACGTGTCCGGCCAGGATCTGGTACGCCGGGTTGATCTGCGCGCCGATCTGCTGCGCGACACCGAGGACGATCCCCCCGACGAGCGTGCCCCACAGCGAGCCGATGCCGCCGATCACCACCGCCTCGAAGGCGAACAGGAGGTTGCTCGTGCCGGTGGTCGGCGCGAACTCGGTGATCATCCCCGACGCCAACCCGGCGAGCGCGACCGTCGCCAGTGCGATCGCCGCCGCGATGCCGAACACGTGGCGGTGGTTGATCCCGACGAGCTCGGCGGCCTCCCGGTCGTCGGCCACGGCACGGATCTGGCGGCCCGTCGAGGTGCGCGAGAGCATCAGCTGGAGGGCGGCCAGCAGCACCACCGCGACGATCAGGACGGCCAACGAGACGTCGGAGATCGAGATGACGTTGTTGGGGTTGATGGAGTCGGCGATCAGCCCGCCGATGTCGAGCGACTGACCGTTGGCCGTGAAGGCCTGGAGCAACGCGTTCTCGGTGATGACCGAGAGGCCGAAGGTCACGAGCAGGATGGTGAGCGGATCGCCACGGCTGAGCGCTGCCTGGAACAGCGTGCGTTGCAAGATGTAGCCGCCGAGGGCGAAGATCGGCACCACCACGAGGAAGCCCCAGACCATGGGGAGATGCGTCGAGGGGACGAGCACCACCGCGACGTAGCCGGCGATGACCGCGAAGTCGCCGTGGGCGAGGTTGATGATCCCCATCACGCCAAAGAGCAGCGAGAGCCCGGTGGCGAACAGGGCGTAGAACCCGCCGAGCAGGATCCCCTGGAGGATGGCGTTGAGCCAGGTCACGCCGGCGCCCCACCGTGATCCGGGGTGGCGGCGTGCAGGCCGAAGTACGCGGCCTCGATGCTGGGGCGGTCGAGCTCGTCCGCCCGTCCCTCGAGCGTCGTGCGGCCCTCGAGGAGGCACAGCACGCGGCCGGCCGCCCGCATCGCCTGGCTCACGTCCTGCTCGACGAGGAGGATGGTCACCCCCGAGGACAAGAGCTCGGGGAGCAGCCCGTAGATCCGCTGCACCACGACCGGGGCGAGCCCGAGCGAGAGCTCGTCGAGCAGCAGGATCCTGGGGTTCGCCACGAGCGCCCGGCCGATCGCCACGGCCTGCTGCTCGCCGCCCGAGAGCCGGGCCGCCCGCTGGCGTCGGCGCTCCACCATCCACGGGAAGAGCTCGTAGACGCGCTGGAGGTCGAAGGGGCCCTTCCTCGCACGGTGCGCACCGACCCGGAGGTTCTCCTCGACCGTGAGCGACGGGAAGAGCCGCCGGCCCTCGGGGACGAGCGCCAGTCCCCGGGCAAGGCGCTCGGTCGTGGGCAACCCGGTGATGTCCTCCCCGTCGAAGACGACCCGTCCCGCCGTGGGTGGGTGCAGGCCAGCGATGGCCCGCAAGAGCGTCGACTTGCCCGCACCGTTGGCACCGATGATCGCGAAGGTCTCGCCACCGCCCACCGAGAAGCTCACCGCGTCGAGCGCGCAGAGCTGCCCGTGGTGGACCGTGAGGGCCTTGACGGCGAGGAGCGCAGGCGCCTCGTCGCTCACGCGATGCCCTCGATCGCGAGCTCGTCGGTCCCGAGATACACCTCCCTGACCGCCGCGCTCTCGAGCACCTGGCGAGGCTCGCCGTCGGCGATGAAGGTGCCGCCCGACAGGCACAGGAGGCGCTCGACGGCGTCGAGCAGGGCCCGGACCACGTGCTCGATCCAGATCACCGCGGTGCCCTCGTCTCGGATCGAACGCACCACGGCGACGAGGTCGCGGACCTCGGGCTCCGTGAGGCCGCCGGCGACCTCGTCGAGGAGCAGGAGTCGCGGCCCTGTGGCGAGCGCCCGGGCCAGCTCGAGGCGCTTGCGGTCGAGCAGGCCGAGCGAGCCTGCGTTGCGGTTGGCGCGCTCAGCGAGCCCGCAGCGCTCGAGGGAGGCAATCGCCCGCCCGTGGCTCGACGCCCCGCGTTGGCGGCCGCCCTGCTGAGCGGCGATCAGCACGTTCTCGAAGACGTTCATCCGCTCGAAGGGCTTGGGCACCTGATAGGTCCGGCCGATCCCGAGGCGGCAGCGAGCGCCGGGGTCGAGGCGGTTGATCCTGGCGCCGTCGAAGACGACGCTGCCGCCGTCGGGCCGCACGTCCCCCGAGATCACGCCGAAGAGCGTCGTCTTCCCCGCACCGTTGGGCCCGACGATGCCCACCGCCGCCCCCCGCTCGACCATGAGCGAGATGCCGTCCGCCACGACGACCCCCCCGAACCGTTTTGAGATGTTCGCCAGTTCGAGGAGGGCGGCCACCTTCGCCTCAGGGGTTGGTGGGCACCAGGTCGGCGTTGACGGGCACGTCCTTGTTCAGCGAGTTGTCGACCACGAACTCCTGCCAGGGGAACTTCTTGCCGTACAGCTTCTTGCCCGGCTTCCACTGGACGCCGACCGGCTTCACGATGCCCACACCCGGCGCGGGACCCGCCGCGAAGTCGAGGGGCCCGCTGATACCGCTGTAGTTCACGTGCTGCAAGGCGTTCGCCACCTGTGCATGGTCGTGGGGGTCGTCGGAGGCCTTCAGGGCCTCGATCGCCACCTCGAAGAGCGAGTAGCTGGACCCTAGCGAGTCCACCCATTCGTTGCCGGTCTGCTGCTCGAACTCCGAAGCCAGGGAGCTCGCCACCTCGCCGGTCAGCGAGGAGTGGTACTTCGGGTACGGGGTCCACCAGGCGTCGGTGGCGATGTTGTTCGACAGGCTGCCGAGCGCCTTGGCGTCGCTCGGGAACAGCATGACCTTGGCCACCGTGGCCAACCGGGGCTTGAACGCCGCCTGCTCGGCCTGCTTCCAGAAGGTGTTGAAGTCCGGCGGGATGGGGCAGTTCACGAAGAACTCGCAGCCGTTCGCCTTGAACTGCTCGATCATCGAGCTGTAGTCGGTGGTGCCGTCGGTGTAGGCACCCCCGTCGATGAACTTGTACCCGGCGGCCTCGGCGAAGGGCGGGAAGCCGGCCCGGAACGCGTTGCCGTCGGCGTCGTTCGGGAACATCCCGCCGAAGACCTTGGAGGCATGGGTCTCGTTCTCGACCCGCTTCCACATGGGCAAGAAGGTGCCGGCGAACTCCTTCATCCCGAAGAAGAACATGGCGTTGTAGGTGAAGTTCTTGGTCGGGGCGCCCGGGTTCCCGCCGAGCCCCGCGTACCACGACTCCCAGGGGACGACCGTGGCGAGGCAGGGCGCCTGGAACTGCTGGGCCGCGCCGGCCACCGGGTTGGTCGTCTCGGGGGTCGACGTCGTGAGGATCATGTCGACCTTCTGCTGCTGGATCAGCTGCTGGGCGAGCTGCGCCGCCCGGTTGGGGTCCGACTGGGTGTCGACGGGGATGATCTCGATGCCGTAGTGCTTCCCGCCGACCTTGATGCCCTTGGCGTAGGCCGAGGAGCTACGCACCTTCTTCAAGACGAAGCTGTCGGAGATCGAGAAGTCGGCGAACGCACCGGTCTTCGGGCTGACGTAGCCGATCTTGATGGTCTGGGTGCTCGTCACGCCGAAGGCCGGCTTGGTGAAGCCCACCTCGGCGGCCGCCTGGGCCGCCCCGACGGCGAGCGCTCCTGCGCCGATGCCCTTCAGCATTGTGCGTCGGTCGACCCGGCGCTCGCGCAGCTGGCGCACCCTTGTCTCATCCATGACACTCCCCCTGTCAATCGTGAGCCGGCCGGCGGGTCCTGCCGCCCCGACCGCCAGCCCGCCGCCGGCGAGCACGCCGGCTCCGTGTTGCGGTTCTGTTGTGCTCGCCGCTCGATCCACCCACCGTCTCGGCGATGCCGAGCCCCGCCCCTCCGGGCGTGAGCCTGCATTCCCGCTTTCGGCGGCGTCCAGTGTTCGCATAGCGAACGGTGTTTCGTATAGTGAACTTCAGCGTGCCGGAGATGTCACGCGGTTGTCAAGTGTCTCGGCGGCCGCCGATGCGGTGCCGGGCCGCCGTCAGAGCCCGAGATGTCCGCTCTCCCAGAGGCGGATGCCACCCAGGATCCCCGCCGAGTTGTCCACGACGGTCGTCTTCGCGAGCACCTCGCCCAGGTCGTCGCGCTTGACCCGCCGGGCGTTGCCTCCCCCGAGGTAGAGGTGGTCGAAGAAGAGCAGCGCGTCGAGTTGGTCGATCGCCTTGCGCACCCGCGTGTTCCACCGCTCGTCGCCGATGTTCTTGCGGGTCCGTTCGCCCAGTTGCTCGTTGTAGGTCTCGCCCTTGCGGAACGGCTGGTGGGCGATCTCGAGGTGAGGCAGAAGCCCGCCGTCCATGAACAGCGCGGTACCGAATCCCGTGCCGAGCGTGATGACGAACTCGAGACCCTCCCCCTTCACCACCGCAGCGCCCTGGACGTCGGCGTCGTTCGCGACCTTCGTCGGCTTGTCGAGGGCCTTGCTCAGCGCCCCGGCCAGGTCGAAGCGCGTCCATGCCTCGACGAGCTCGGGCAGGATCTTGGACCCGGGGCCGGACTCGGTCACGAAGTGCGGGGCGCTCAGCACCCGCCCGGCGCGGACCATCCCCGGGAACCCCGCCGACACCCGGTCGGCCTCCGGCAGGGGCCGCACCAGCTTGGCCAGGGTGGCCACGAGGCCGTCTTCCCCGTCGGGTCGAAGCGGGTACTTCGTCACGACCCGGACCCGGTCGGCCACCATCGCACCCGACGCGTCGAGCACCGACGCCTTCAGCCCGGTGCCGCCGATGTCGATGGCGAGGGTGAGCGGGCGCACCAGCGGCTGTCCGGCATAGGCCCTCGCCAACCCAGGCTCGTCCTCTTCCACCTCGAATTCCTGATCGGCCATTGGGCGACCTTACGCCGCCCGGGGGCGGCGCTCAGGCCGAGGCGCGCACCCGCACCGGCAGCTCGGCCAGGCCCCGCAGCACGACGTTGTCGCGATACGAGACGGCGTCGTCCAGGAGCTCGAAGGTGGCCCGCGACAAGAGGCGGGGCAGCGCGACGGCGGTCTCGAGGCGTGCGAGGGGCGCCCCCAGGCAGTGGTGCAGGCCGAACCCGAATCCGAGGTGCCGGTTGTCACGACGGCCAAGGTCAAGCGCCTCGGGCGAGTCGAAGGCGTCGGGATCGTGATTGGCCGAGGCGATCACGGCGAGCACGTAGTGGCCCCTCGGGATGGTCCCGGGCCCGAGGACGAGGTCCTCGAGCGCCACCCGCGCGGTGAGCTGCACCGGGGAGACGAACCGGAGGAGCTCGTCGATCGCGCTGGAGGTGATCGAGGGGTCGGCGCGCCAGCGGTCCGCCTCCTCCAGATGGCGGCCGAGCGCGAGGACGGCGCCCGAGATCAGGTTGACGGTCGTCTCGTGGCCCGCCACGAGCAGCAGGATGGCGGTCGCCAGCATCTGGCCCTCGGTCAGCTGCACGCCGGACTCGTCGGCCGCGACCAGCCGGCTGAGCAGGTCGTCACCCGGCTCCGCACGCCGCTTTGCCATGAGCGGGAAGAAGTACTCGCCGAAGGCCCCGACGACCGTGAGGCGCTGCTCGAGGGCGTCGTCGGGCATGAGGAACTCGGGGTCGAGGCCGCGCGCGAGGACCTGGGACCACTCGGAGAACAGGTCGCGGTCGGCCTCGGGGATGCCGAGCATCTCGCAGATGACCCGGATCGGCAGCGGGTAGGCGAAGTCGCGCACGACATCGATCTCGCCGCGCTCGAGGGCACCGTCGATCAGCTCGTCGACCATCGCCTCGATCCGGGGCCGCATGGCCTCGACCATCCGCGGGGTGAACGCTTTGGACACGAGGCCGCGCATGAGCGTGTGGTCGGGCGGATCCCGGAAGATGAAGGGCCGGTTGTCGTTGATCGCCTGGGCGAGCTGCTCGGACTCGAGGTTGCGGCCCGGCTGGCGGCCGAGCCCCCGGGGGCGTGCGCCCGGGTCGATGTTGGCCGCGTCGACTGAGGCCGACTTCGAGCGGAGCGCCTCGAGGCACTCGGCGTGTCTCGTGAGCACCCAGAACCCGCCCGGGTCATGGTGCACCGGGGACCGCTCACGCAGCTCTGCGTAGCGGGGCCAGGGGTCCTCGACGAAGCCCGGGTCGAAGAGCTCCCTCACCGCGGCGAAGCGTATCGGGGCGAACCCACCGACACGCCTCGGGCGCCCGCTGCCCGAGCGAGGAGCGAGGGGTCCCCCCACCACGGCGCGAGCCGGAGGCGGATGGGCGGCCGCTCGCCGTAGAGCAGGACGGCCGACCCTGGCGCCAGCTGGCGGAGCGCCTCGGGTGCCAGCAGGCGCCGCCAGGTCGTCGATTCACTGGTCGAGGGCGCTGCGCCCTTGGCGACGGTGTGCGACGCCACCGGGACCGCCCGCTCGCCAACGAGCGCGCTCGCGTGTTCGAGCGTCGATGGCTCGGCGATGCCCGAAAGGAAGAGCTTCGCACGGTGGTTGTTGAGCACCGTCGGCGCCCGGGGGCCGTAGCGGGCATGGATCTGCGCCAGGTCCTGCCACACGGTGACGAGTTGGATGCCGTGCCCGGCACAGGTGGCGGCCAACGCGTCGAGCTCGGCCACCGGGGCGATGTTCGCCGCCTCGTCCAAAACGACGAGGAGCGGCGGGCGGAGCGGTCCGCTGCGAGACGAACGGGCGAAGGCCGCATCGAGGACCTGCTTCACGAGCGCCACGAACACCGCGCGGTGGGCCCGCTGGTCGTGCGCCGGCGCGCAGAGATAGAGAGTGTGGCGCCCGTCGAGCAACAGCTCGGGGTCGACATCGGCAGCGCCGGTCCGCCCGTGCACGAGCGGGTCGAGCACTGTCTCGGCGGTCGTGTAGACCGACGATCGTTGGCGCTCCTCTCGCCCGAAGGCCGCAGTCGCCGCCCACAGCGCCTCCTCGACGCCCGCCGCCTCGAGGACCTCGAGGACCTCGAGGACCTCCTGGGTGTCGACCCAGCGCACGACGTCCCGGAACGAGCGCCCCGAGCACGCCGCCGCAAAGAGCAGCGGGGCGAGCAGCTTGGCCGCGGTCGCGTACCAGAACTCGCCCTCGGCGCCGACGGGGCCCGAGCGCGCCAGCTCGGTGAGGTCGGCGGCGACCCGCCTCGCGCCGTCCCAGGGGCGCGCGGCGGGGACCGGCGACCACCCGCTCGAAGGGCGGCCGGTGGACGCCGCGGGGTCGAAGTACCAGATCTCGCCCTGCCCGGCGCGCCAACGCTCGGTGTGCTCGAGCAGATCGGACTTCACGCTGGTCGCGACGACGGGCCCCTCCCAGCCGAGGATGGCCGGCACGGCGATGGCGCTCGTCTTGCCGCTCTGGGTCGGACCGACGACGGCGACGGACTGTGCCGGCTCGGTCCACAGCGTGCGCGCCCTCGCGCCCGAGCGGTGGACGCCGAGGCGGAGCCGGCCCGGTCCGGCCTCGGCGAGACGGGCGACGTCGGCCCCCGAGGCCCAGCGGGCCCCCGCAGGTCGGGACCGCCGCCGCCACCCGCGCCCGGCGCGCCCACCCAGCACGACCCAACCCACCAGGCAGGCGGTGGCCACGCCCGACAAGAGCGGGACCGGCACCCTCACCGGTCGACCATCGCGGCGTCGGTGTCGACGAGACGGCGCTCGCCCGAGCCCACGACGTGGCGCACGAGGAACGAGCGGCGCCCCACCTTCCACAGCGCGACGCCGCGGCGGAGCTGGGGCACGAGCTCCGCCTCGGTGCTCGAGAGCGACAGGACCTCGGCGGCCTTGGCCACCTCGCCCGGGGGCTGGGCGTAGATGACCAGGGTCTCTGAGTCACTGAGGAGACCCTCAGCCAGCCCGACCTGCTCGGAGCCGGCGGAGCCCACCGCCGCCAGGTCGGAGAGACGATGCAGCGCCGCCACGTTCGCGACCCCATGGGCGCGGGAGAGCTTCCAGGACGCCTGGAGCCATCGCGCGACACCGAGGTTGGCGAGGATGGCCCATGCCTCGTCGACGACGAGGAATGCCTGCCCGCTCCCCGAGCGCGACACGGCCGCCTGGAGCCAGGCCGTCGCGCAGGCCATGAGCACGCCGAGCGCGGCCGACGAGTAGAGCGCCGAGAGGTCGAGGACGACGAGCGGCCCGCTCAGGTCCAGCCCCGGCGTCGTCTCCCCGTCGAACATCCCCCGGAGGTCGCCGTGCACGAGGCGGCGCAGCTCGAGGGCGACGTCACGTCCGTCCTCGAGCAGGGACGCCCGGTCGGTCCGGATCTTGGCCGCCTGCTCGCCCGAGGGATCGAGCAGCGCAGCCACCACGGCGGGCACCGTGGGCACGCCGGCCCCGGCGCGCACCGTGCCGAGCCCGAGCTCGACGGCGGCCCGCTCACGAGGAGCGAGCGGGCGCCCGAGGCAGGCGCTCGCCAGCGACGCGAGGAGCTCGCCCTGCCTGCGGTCGGGGTCCTCCCCCGCGCTCCCCGCCCCCGAGGGTGGGCCGTGCCTGAGCGGGTCGAGCGGATTGAGCCGCACCGAACCCCCGGGTCGAAGGGCCACCGGCCGGACCCCCCAAAGGGCCGCCAGCCTCGAGTACTCGCCCTTCGGGTCCACCACCCACGCACGCCGGCCGAAGACCGACTGGCGCCACAGATAGGTCTTCAAGAGCGCGCTCTTCCCCCGACCGATCTGGCCGAACACGATCATGTTGGGATTCGAGACCGCGCCGGCGCGGTAGAGCTCGAAGGGGTCGAAAACGAAAGAACCGCCGAGCAGGTCGTGACCGACGAGCACGCCGCGACGACCCAATCCTGCCTCGGCCAACAGCGGATAGGCGGCGCCCAGGTTTCTGGTGGTCACCGAGTGCGCCGGCACCCCGAAGCCGCCGGGCGCCTTCACGAGAGCCCCCGGCACAGCGGCATGGTGCAGAGCAGTGCCCGCTCCTGATCACCGTAGAGGCGTCGCAGCTCGAGGCGTGCCTGTCCCGCTGCGTGCTCGGTGTTCTCGCACCACTCCTCGAGCTGCGACGCGCTGGGCGCAGTCACGGTCACATAGCCGCTGAAGCGATAGGAGCCGTGCCCGTCGGCCAGCTCGCGCTCGCGGCGCACCACGAGCTCGGCCTCGCGGGCCCGGCGCGCGGTCGCGAGGAACCCGCCGCGCCGGCGCAGCTCAGAGTCGGCGATGTCAGCGGTCCTCGCCTGCTCGACCGCCCGCACGGCGCGCGAGGGCGCCACGGGCTCCATGACCACCGACACCGACCGGCGCGGCGACCCGAGCCAGAGGGGCGCCAGGAAGTCGGGACCGATGTCGACTCGCGGCCACTCGGCGATCCAATAGGTCGCGTGCCACGTGGCGTCGGCGCGGACCCGGCTCCACTCGACCCTGGTCGCCATGGGCCAGGGCGTGCCGATGAGGCATGGCGGGCACGTCCGACCCTGCTCGCGAGGCTCTTGGGCCGGGGTGGGCGGGGCGCACTGGGTGAAGGTGCGCAGGCGAGCCGCCAGGGCCCCCACCCCGAGCGGTCCCGGGCACGAGACGTCGGCATCGGCGAGGAGGCGCTCGAGGTTGGCGAGCTCCCGGACGAGCACCCCTGCGGTCGCCTCGCCGCGTCGATGGGCTCGCTGCGAGCGCACCTGGACGGCCAGCATGACCGCGTGGTGCGACGTGTCGGCGCCCGCCTCCCCGAGAAGTGCGCGATACGAACGCGACGGTGGCGAGTCGGCCGGCAGGGTGGCCCGCTCTCTCAGGTACGCGCGCACGGCCCGGCCGTCGTCGGGAAGCGCAACTGCGACCCACTGGATCCGGTGCACCGACGACCCCTCGCGCGCCAGGGCCGCCAGCACGCCCGACCACGACGCGACCATGCGCTCCTTCTCGTCGCCACCCCTCAGGGCGAAGCTGTGGCCCTCGAGCGGGAGGACGGCGGTCATCGAGCCCGTGCGGGCGTCGTGGACGACACCGACTCCGTCAGTCTTCGCATCGGCCCGGACCTCGAGCACGGTCAGCCCGGCGAAGGCCCCGTCGCGCAGCGGGGCGCGGACCCGAGCGGTGCCGGGAGCAGGGTGGCACGACGTCGCCCCGTCGGCGCCCGGGCAGTGACCGTTCGCCGGCGCCGGGGAGAGCCTCCAGCGCCCGATCACGCCGTCGGCACCCCAGCGGACCAGGACCGGCAGCCACTCCTCGCCCGTGCGGCCGGCGATCGGCCAGCACGCGACGGCGAGGGACGAAACCAACGACGCGACGGCCGCAAGCACGCCGAGCACGTCGGGGTGCGAACGCAACGTTGCGACGCCGACGACGAGGCCCGAGGCCACGACGGCGATCTGGCCCCCCCGCCACCCCGCGATCAGCCCCCTCCGCTCGAGGGGGCCGAAGCGGTAGCGCGGGCGTTCATCGGGGGCTCGGATCGTCGCCTCCGGTTGGTTGGGGCCGCCACCTGAGCACCGGGCCGAGCGCGTCGTTCTCGATGACGTGCGCCCCGTTGACGCCCGTCGGCGAGGGCGGCAGCGCGAGGGGCGCTCCCCAGAGCGGGGGGGTGCCCCTCGGATCGGGGTGCTCCGCGCCGGCGGCGCTCGCGGCCTCGGTCGGATCGGCTCCCGGCGTGCCCCCCCAGGCCGGGATCCCCCTGGCGCTCGCATCGGCATCGCCGCCCGTCGGGCCCGGCTCCCCCGGCGCACCGGCCGCCGACGCCATTCCCGTGCCCACGGTCAGCTCGGGCAGGGAATCGGCTGTGGCGTGTCGCAGCGCGTAGCTCACCGCCGATCGCGGCGCCGAGAGGGCACCGAGCGCCACCCGGTGGCGAACCCCCTCCAGGTGTGCGGTCGCCCCCGACTCGATCATCGGGACGAGGCGGAGCAGGGCGAACGGCGCGAAGGCCGCCAGCAGGAGGAGGGCGCCCCCGGCCAGTTCGGAGGGCACCGTGCCGGTGCTCGTCCCGAGCGCCCCGACGGCGAGGCTCAGCACCGCGACGATCACGAACTTCGAGAGGACCAGTGCGGCGACGGTCTCGACCAGCCGCCGGCACCACTGTGCGATCGCCGGCCAGACCAGGCTCGCCAGCGCGAGCGGGAGGAACAGGGTCGCGACGTAGACGGCGGCGGCCCGGACCAGCAGCTCGACCCAGAGCAGCAGCGCACCGAAGGAGACGAAGAGGGCGCCGAGCAGGACGACGAACGCCGGGACCGACGGGTCTCCGGCCGCGACCTGCGCCGTGAGCGTCGACGCCAGGTTGGAGAGCGCGCTGGCGAGTCCCGATCCCGACGCCGACGAGACGGCCGAGCTGAGCGAGTCGGTCGCCGCCAGCGCCAACTGCACGAGCTGCACTGCGACCGCCCCGAGCACGAGCGCGAGCGGGAGGTGCACGAATGCGGTGCGCAGCAGCGCTGCCGCGCTCTGCCGGTAGACGGCTTGGACCACCGACACGAGCAGCAGGGGGAGCACGACGAGGGCGGCGAGTCCGACCATCACCTCGTAGTGGCCCCTGAACCAGGCCGCGCTGAGATCGATGGACGTCGTCGTGCCCATGACCGATCCGATCTGCGAGATGAGCCAGCTCGCGCCCTGCGCGACACCACCTGCGATCGCGCTCAGCACGTCGCCCGCCCCCGCCCCGAGGATGGACGAGCCGACGCCGCCACAGACGGCGCTCAGGCCCGGGACGGCGCTGCAGCCGCCGCTCGGGATGACCGGCAGGGCGCCGATCACGCGAACGTTCCCGGGGGTGCCTCGCTGCTCAGTGCAGGCCGGTGCCGGCCCCGAAGAAGAAGTTGATGAGCGTTGGTGCGGCGCCGATCAGGAGCGCAGCCAGACCGGCAACGAGCACGGCCCGCCGGCCGGCCATCGACTGGTGGTAGTTCTGGGAGTGCGCGCCGATCGCCCAGGCGGCGGCGCCGATGACCAGGCCCACAAGAGCGAGGATCAGCGCCCAACCACCGATGCCGTTGGCCAGCTGTTGGAGCGTGCCACCGCCCGGAAGCTGTCCCGGATTCGGGTTGAGCGAGACGCCCGCCGCCACGAAACCCCACGCCATCGGCCCCTCCCTGCTCGCTGCCGGTGAGCGGGGCAACGCCCGCCCCCCTGTCGGCTGCTCGACAACCACCCACGCGACCCGTGCTCCCTCTCTCTCGAGATGAACGGTCGGGCAGTGCTCGGCGAGGGGCCGCGCTGCCGGGCGGATCCCGCCATCGGGGTGCGGCAACGGGGCATCGGTCACGGGAGCGGTCACTGGCTGCCATGCTGGGGGCGTGCTCGTGGTCGGGGTGACCACCCAACGGATCGCCGACCTCCCGCCGGCGGCCGCCTATGGCGTCGCAGCGGTGATCCTGGTCCTGGCGGTCGCCCTGGCGGTGCGCTACGGCCGCCGCTCGGGTCGACAGGCGTTGACCCAGCGGCTGACGGCGCTGGGCTCGCGTCTCGGACTCCACCCTCCCTCCGAGGAGGGAGGGCTCGAGAACGCCCTCGCCTACCTCGAGCAGGTCACTGGGGCGGCGTCGGAGGCCGTCACGGAGGCCGGCTCGGACGCCATCCGGCTGCGTCGGGCCATCGAGGCGCTCCCCCAGGGCGTCGTGCTCTGTGACGAGAACGGGAAGGTGGTGTACCAGAACGCCCCCGCCAGCGCCCTCATGACGAGCCGGCTGGGGGACGCCCTGGCGGCCCAGGCGGTCACCGAGCTCCTCGAGGAGGCGTGGCACGACGGCATCGCCGAACGCACGCTCGACCTCTACGGGCCGCCGCCGCGCACCTTGAACGTGCGGGCGCTGCTCATCGACGACGGCCGCCGTTCCCTCGGGGTGATGGCGCTGATCGACGACGTCTCCGAGCGCCGGCGCCTCGAGATGGTGCGACGGGACTTCGTGGCGAACGTGAGCCACGAGCTCAAGACCCCGATGGGCGCGCTCGGCCTGCTCGCCGAGACGCTCGTGGTCGAACCCGACAGCGAGGTGGCGAAGCGCCTCGCCAATCGCATCCACACCGAGGCCTTCCGCGTCAGCCGGATCATCGACGACCTGCTCGATCTCAGTCGCATCGAGGCCGAGTCGATGCCCCCGCGCGAGCCGGTGCTCGTGAACCTGGTGATGGCCGAGGCGGTGGAGCGGGTCCGGGCGGCCGCCGACCAGCGCGGCATCGCCATCGTCCTTTACGAGCCCCAGCCCCCGGTGGCGGTCATCGGCGACCGGCGCCAGCTGGTCTCGGCGCTGCACGCCATGCTCGAGAACGCGGTCACCTACTCCTACGACAACAGCACCGTGACGGTGAGCGGGACGGTCTGCCGTGAGCCGGTCCAAGGCTCCGAGGCCGACGAGCCCGGGGTCGTCATCTCGAACGGTGCCACCGCGGGAGCGCTGGCCCACCATCCCGCAGCCGTCGGGGGTGCCGGCCCGGACTCCGGGCAGGTCCCCCCGGCATCGGCGTTGCCCCCCGAGGTGCCGGGCATCCTCGGCACGATCGACGCTGCGAGCACCGGCGAGCACTCGCTCGGCGACGAGCGCGAGACCGTGCGCATTTCGGTCGCCGACCACGGGATCGGGATCCCGAGCCGGGACCTCGAGCGGATCTTCGAGCGCTTCTACCGGGTCGACCACGGGCGCAGCCGGAACACCGGCGGCACCGGGCTCGGCTTGGCGATCGTCCGCCACGTGGCCACCAACCACCAGGGCCGGGTCGACGTCGAGTCGCGCGAGGGCGAGGGCTCGACCTTCACCCTCGTGCTGCCCCTGCAGCCGGACCGGACGGCCTGATGTCGAAGCGTCCCGGCGCCGCCGAGGACCACTCGACCGACGTCCTCATCGCCGAGGACGAGGAGTCGTTCGTCGACGCGCTGGTGGTCGGACTCGGCCACGAGGGCTTCAACGTGCACGTCGCCCGCGACGGCAACGAGGCCCTGCGTCTCTTCGAGCAGGTCGACCCCGATGTGGTGCTGCTCGACCAGATGCTGCCCGGTGGGATCTCGGGCCTCGACGTGTGCCGATCCATCCGGGCGACCTCGTCGGTGCCGATCATCATGGTCACGGCCAAGGGCACCGAGATCGACACGGTGGTGGCGCTCGAGGTGGGGGCGGACGACTACGTCACCAAGCCGTTCCGGCTGCGTGAGCTCGTCGCGCGCATGCGGGCCGTCTCGCGACGCTCGCCCCACGACTCCAAGTCCGGGGACTCCGTTCCCGAAGAGGGGGAGGACGACCAGCTCGTCTCGGGCGACGTCACCGTCGACCCGGTGCAGCGCCGGGTCTTCGTGCGCGGCGGGGAGGTGAAGCTCCGCCGCAAGGAGTTCGACCTGTTGCGGCTGCTCGTGGAGAACGCCGGACGCGTCCTCACCCGCGACGTGCTGATCGACCGGGTCTGGGGAAGCGACTACATCGGCGACACGAAGACGCTCGACGTGCACATCAAGCGGCTCCGCTCCCAGATCGAGGAGGACCCGTCGGAGCCGAGGCTCATCACGACGGTGCGGGGCGTCGGCTACCGCTTCGCCGACCTCCGGGAGTGACCCTCAGGCCACGATGACGGTCTCGCCACCGAGATAGCGGGCGAGACAGCCGGGTAGGCGCACCGAGCCGTCGGGCTGGCGCCCGGTCTCGATCAGCGCCGCCCAGATGCGGGACCAGGCGAGCGCCGAGCCGTTCAAGGTGTGGCACAGCACGGGCTGGCCCCCCGACGCCGGCCGGTAGCGGACGTTCGCCCGTCGGGCCTGGTAGTCGCGGTACCAGCTGACGGAGGAGACCTCGAGCCAGCGGTCGCACCCGGGGGCGTAGACCTCGAAGTCGAACGTGCGGGCCGACGAGTCGCCGAGGTCCCCGGCGCACAGGTCGAGCACCCGGTAGGGCAACTCGAGCTCCCGCAGGAGGGCCTCGGCGCGCCCGGCGATCTCGGCGTGGATCGCGGGGGCCTGCTCGGCGGTCGCGTACGCAAACAGCTCGACCTTGTCGAACTCGTGGGTGCGCAGCGTCCCGCGCGTGTCGCGCCCCGCCGCCCCGGCCTCCCGCCGGAAGCACGCGGTGGCCGCGCTGAAGCGCATCGGAAGGTCCGACTCGGCGAGGATCTCGCCGCGGTGCATCGAGGTGAGCGGCACCTCGGCCGTAGGAATGGCCCACAGGCCGTCCCGCTCGATGTGATACCCCTCGTCGGCGAACCGCGGCACGTGGCCGGTCGCGGTCATGGTCTCGGTGAGGACGAGCGTCGGGGGGC
Organism: Acidimicrobiaceae bacterium; assembly: GCA_027315315.1. Taxonomy (GTDB): domain Bacteria; phylum Actinomycetota; class Acidimicrobiia; order Acidimicrobiales; family RAAP-2; genus Palsa-461. The sequence continues at coordinate 48,020 of DAHUYG010000068.1, forward strand.
GGATCTCCTCGTAGAGGTCGGCGTGGTGGTCGAGCGCGAACGACGTCAACGCGCGGATGAGCCGGGATCCCATCTTCCGGAACATCGGGAACATCGACCCGGCCAACATCGCGGCGCGCTCCATGTCCAGGATGCCGAGTTCGCGCCCGATGTCCCAGTGCGGCACCCGCTGGTGCTCTTGGAAATCGGGGAACGGCATCCCCTCGTCGCAGCCGGGCCACCAGCGGCGCAGCTCGACGTTGTCCTCGGGACCCGCGCCGTCGGGGGCGTCGTCAGCGGGGATGTTGGGCACGAGCAACAGTGCCGCGTGGAGCTGCTCGTGGGCGTGCTCGGCGGCGGCGGCGGCGACCCGCTCCTCGTTGCCGAGCGTCCGGCTGTCCTCGCTCAACAGCTCGGCGAGGGGTCCATCCTTCGCCCGCCTTGCCTCGCCCACGCGCCGCGACAGGTCCTTTATCCTCGCCCGCAGGGCCTCTTGGGCCTGGAGGCGCTCCCGGGCGGCGGCGTCGAGCTCGGCCACCCGCCGCACCTCGGCGGGGTCCACCCCACGACGCGCCAACGCGCGGGCGATCGCGTCGGGGTCCTCTCGGATGAGCCGAACGTCGATCATGGCGGGCAACGCTACCGGGGCCCGTCGGGGGGCCAAGACCGGCGCCGGTAGCGTGCATCTCTGTCATGCCCGCCGTCGAGTGCAGCGACCTGGTCGTGCGTTACGGCGCACGGACGGCGGTCGCCGGCGTCAGCCTGGCGGTCGACGCCGGCGAGGTCGTGGCGGTGCTCGGCCCCAACGGGGCCGGGAAGACCTCGACCATCGAGACCCTGGAGGGCTACCGGACGCCGAGCAGCGGAACTGCCCGGGTGCTCGGTCTCGACCCGCGCCGCGACCACCGGGCCGTGGTGCCCCGCATCGGCGTGATGCTCCAGCGCGGCGGCGTCTACCCGATGCTCGGCCCCCGGCGCGTCGTCGAGCTCTTCGCCGGCTACTACCGCGATCCCGTGCCGACCGACGCGCTGTTGGAGCTGGTCGGCCTGCGCGCCGTCGAGCGCACGCCGTGGCGGCACCTCTCGGGGGGCGAGCAGCAGCGCCTCGGCCTGGCCCTTGCGCTGATCGGACGGCCCGAGGTCGCCTTCTTGGACGAGCCGACGGCGGGCGTCGACCCCGAGGGTCGCCTCGGCATCCGCAAGGTGATTGACGGGCTCCGCGAGCGCGGCGTCTGCGTCCTGCTCACGACCCACGAGCTCGGGGAGGCGGAACGGATCGCCGACCGCATCATCGTCCTGCACCGCGGGAGGGTCCTGGCCGACGGCGCACCGGCCGAGCTCCGAGCGGGCATGGTCGGCGGCCTGTGGTTCACCTCGAGCGCCGGGCTCGACACCGCCGAGCTCGGCCGGCGGCTCGGTGCGAGGGTCGCCGAGGAACGGCCCGGGGCCTACCGCGTCGAGGTCGAGGCCAACCCCCGGCTGACCGCCGAGCTCGCCGCCTGGCTCGCCGAGCGGGACGCCTCGCTCCTCGAGATGCGCACCGGCGCCTCGCTCGAGGAGACCTATCTCGCGCTCGTCGGCTCCGGGGACGACGAGCCCGAAGACGCGCCGGTGCGGCGGGGGAGGCGAAAATGAGGCCGCTGTTCGCCCAGACCCGGGCCGAGATATGGATGATGCTCCGTCGGGGCGAGACCCTGCTCGTGACCATCGGCATCCCGGTGGCCTTCGTGGTCTTCTTCTCCGAGGTCCACGTGCTCCCGACCGGGCGGGAGTCGGCGGTCACCTTCGTCGTGCCCGGTGTGTTGGCGCTCGCCGTGATGTCGACCGCGATGGTCTCGCTCGGGACGGCAACCGGCTTCGAGCGCGGCTACGGCGTCTTGAAGCGCCTCGGCGCCACGCCGCTTCGCCGCGACCGCCTGGTGGCGGCCAAGATCGCCACGGTCGTGGGCGTCGAGCTCGTGCAGGCGGCCGTCCTTCTCCCGGTCGGACTCGGCCTCGGGTGGCGGTTGGCCCGGGGGGGATCGGTCGGCGAGTCGATCGCGCTCGTGCTGCTGGCCACCGTGGCCTTCGGCGGGCTCGGGCTCCTGCTCGCCGGGGTGCTGCGAGCCGAGGTGAACCTGGCCGCATCGAACGGCCTGTACCTGGTGCTGCTCCTGCTCGGCGGAATGCTCGTGCCGGTCTCCAAGCTGCCGATCGCGCTCGGTGCGTTCGCCCGGGCCTTGCCGGCGGCGGCGCTCTCGACCGGCCTCCACGCGACCCTCGGCACCGGCGGTGCCATCCCGCTCGAGTCCTGGGTTGTGCTCGCGGCGTGGGCGCTCGCCACGCCGGTACTGGCGTCGCTGAGCTTCCGCTGGGAGTGACTAATGGGGATCGACCACCTCCACGAACCCTTCGGTGAGGCTTGGTCATCCGAGCCGTCAGCAGGTGAGCACTATGAGCGACAGGGCTTCGAGCTAGCCGAGCCGGCGCTCCCAGGTCTCGAGCTCGGAGGGGGTGATCGGACCGTGCACGATGTGCACGATGGTGCCCTCGGCGTTGATGAAGACCGCGTCGGGGTCGCCGTTGAAGCCGTAGAGACCCTCGGTCACGGTGTACTCGGCGTCCTCGGCCACCGGGAACGTCACCCCGGCGTGGTGGACGAAGGCGAGCGCCTGGGGGACCGGGTCCTGGCCGTCCACGCCGATCAGGGCAATCCGGTGACCGTGCTGGGCGCGGAAGGCCCCCTCGATGGCCGGGACCTCGCTCTGGCACGGCGGGCCCCAGCTGGCGAAGAAGAGGAGCACCGCGGGGCGCCCGTTCCCGCCCCCGTCGCCCGGTGTCCCTACCCGGGGGCCCCCGCCGAGTGCCCGGAGCGAGAAGGACGGCGCGACCGAGCCGACGCCCGGGGTCGACGTCGCGGGCGTCCCGATCGAGGTGAAGAGCCCGACGCCGAGTGCGGCGGCGAGGACCACCCCGATGAGGAGGAACCTGAGACGCGGCCGGCGGTGCTCGGGCGGGCCGGGCCCGCCGGGCGGCGGCTCGGCGGCGCCCACCGCTTCAGTGGATGCGACGCACGAAGACGTCGAGGGCCATGGCTGCAAAGAGGATGGTCAGGTAGCTGATCGAGTAGCCGAAGAGGCGCATGGCCTCGCCCTCGATCTTGGCGCCGTGCGCGGTGTGGACCCAGAGCCGTCCGGCCATGAAGAGGTAGGCCGCACCGGCGACGCCGGCGACCACAAGGTAGGTCGCCCCCATGTGGGCGACGGGGGCGAACGCGACGGTCGCCGCGACCATGGCCACCGTGTAGGAGAACACGTTGCGGGCCGTGCGCCGGGGCGCCGCCACCACCGGGAGCATGGGGACGTGCGCTGCCTCGTAGTCGTCCCGGTAACGGACGGCGAGCGCCCAGAAGTGGGGTGGCGTCCAGAGGAAGATCACGCCGAAGAGCACGACCGGCGCCCACGACAGCGTCCCGGTCACCGCGGCCCAGCCCACGAGCACCGGCACCGCCCCGGCGGCACCGCCGATGACGATGTTCTGCGTGGAGCGGCGCTTCAGCCACAGCGTGTACACGCCCACGTAGAAGGCGGTGGCCGCGAGGGCGAGCACCGCCGAGAGGAGGTTGACGAGCCCCCAGAGCTCGACGAACGCCGCCGCCTCGAGGGCACAGGCGAACACGAGCGCTGCGGCCGGGGTGACGGCGCCGGTGACGAGCGGGCGGTTCCGGGTCCGGTGCATGACCCGGTCGATGTCCCGGTCCACATACATGTTGACGGCATTCGCGCCGCCGGCCGCAAGCGAACCTCCGACGAGGGTCGACGCGATCAGGCTCAGCCGGGGCAGGCCCCTCTGCGCCACGACCATGGTCGGCAGGGTCGTGACCAGGAGAAGCTCGATGATCCGCGGCTTGGTCAGGGCCACGTAGGCGCCGATGCGCCCAACGGCGGGGCGCGCCGCCCGGAGGGCCGGGGCATGGGAGACCATCGCAGTGAGCCTACGGCGGACGAGTGCTCGCCCACCAAGCGGCAGCTCCGCCCCCGGGGCCGGCCCTCTCCGGTGCCCGGTACGATCGCAGGGTGAGCGTCGGATCCTCGTCCCCCGGCGGACGGTGGATCGACCGCCTCCCGACCGTGTCGGTGCCGGCGTTCCGCCGCCTGGCCATCGCCTCGCTCGCCGCCGTCTGCCTCATCGTGGTCACGGGCGCAGCGGTGCGCCTGACCGGGTCTGGCCTCGGGTGCCCGGACTGGCCCTCCTGCTATCGCAGACGGGTCACCCCGCAGCTGTCGTTCCACCCGCTGGTCGAGTTCTCGAACCGCATCGTCACGGTCGTGCTCGTCGTGGTCCTCGCAGCGGCGCTCCTGGGCGCCCTGCGGAGAAGGCCCTTTCGCCGTGACCTGGCCTGGCTGAGCGTCGGGTTGCTGGTCGGGGTCCTCGCCCAGGCGATGATCGGCGCGCTCGCCGTGTATACGAAGCTGAACCCCTACGTCGTCCTCTGCCACTTCCTCGCCTCGATGCTGCTCGTTGCCGACGCGGTGGTCCTCGTCCATCGGGCCGGGCGCGACTACCGGTCCCCCGGCCAGCGGCTCGTCCCGCGCGCCATCGTGCTCGGTGGTCGCGCCGTGCTCGTCCTGCTCTGTGCGGTCCTCGTGGCCGGCACCTTCACCACCGGTGCGGGGCCCCACGCCGGTGGCTCGTCGGGGCAGCTCGTCGCGAAGCGCATCCCGATCGCCCTGCGCGACATGGCAGAGCTGCACTCGAGCCTCGCCCTTCTTCTCGTCGGCGTGTGTCTCGGGCTGGCCGTCGCCCTGCATGCGATGGCGGTGCCCGAGCGCGTGCGAAGGGCCGCCCGCGTGCTCTGCGGCGTGCTCTTTTTGCAGGCGGCGATCGGCTACACCCAGTACTTCACCCACCTCCCCGCAGCCCTCGTCGAGCTCCACGTGATCGGGGCGACCGTCCTCGTGGTGGGGGCCGTCCAGTTCGTCCTGTCATTCAGCGAACATGGAGCCGAGCGTCGGGACGAGGACGTCGAGGTGCCCGAGCCTGCTGCTCACGCAGCGAGAGTCCAGGTAGGCGGCTGATAGCTTGGCCCTCGCCGGAGCACGTCGCCCGGGATCTCGCCCCCATCGTCTAGCGGCCTAGGACGCCGCCCTTTCAAGGCGGTAACACGGGTTCAAATCCCGTTGGGGGTGC
>DAHUYG010000005.1 GCA_027315315.1 Acidimicrobiaceae bacterium
GTTACGCCGTGCTCCGTCCTGGTCTGCTCATCGCCACCACCGACCGGTCAGACGAGCTGCGTTCCTTGCTCGCGGATCAGCCGACCGGCAGCCAAGTGCTGTGGGTCCAGGTCACCCTCGAGGCCGACGACAGCCGTCGGGCGGCTGCCGACCTATGGGATCTCGACCGGCTCGCCACGCGTTACCGGGCGGTGGTGGCCGATGCTCGAGAACGCATCGACCGCGCCCGCTTCGCGCAGAGCGACCACTCGTTTGCGGCCTTCGCTGCGGCGGCGCTGCCACTTTTCGAGACGGCCGCCGCAGATCCCGATCTCCCGGCCGCCTTGCTGCCTTCGAACTGGCCGGGAAACGATGTCGGTGCCACGATTGGCGCCGCCCTCGAGGTGTTCGGCCCGATGGTCGGCCGGTATGTGACTGACCTCGCCGGCCGACAGTGACCCCTGTGTCGCGGGCTTCTACGCCTCGTTGGTCACCATCGCTCATCCTCATCGTGCCCGTGCCGGTGGGGCGCCGTTCAGACGATCCGGGCCAGGTTCTTGCGGTCGGACGGCTGCGCTGGCCATGTCTGCGACGGGGATGCCAGTGAAGATCGGGATGGCGAAGAGGTTGTGCAGCCTCCCGGCCAGGGTCGGCGCAGTGGCGCCCGAGTCGGTGTGATCGAGGCTCGCCCCGCCAGAAGTTGCGGACGGGAAGCCCCCCACAGGGTCGGTGACGAACATGCCCGAGCCGATCAGGACCCACGGGGCGCGAGAAGCACGGCGAAGGCCTTCTGGACCGCGTCGTAGGCGAGCTGGTAGGCGCCGCTCGGATCGGATGGCGCGATGGCCCTCGCCAAGGCGAGATGACGGCCGGCGTCGTCCATCAGCCGCTCGGCGGCTCGGGCGAGGGCTGAACCTCCTCGAGGTCGCCGTCACGAAGGAGTTGCTCGATCGCCGTGCTCTCGCGACTCCAGGTCACCGGTTGTCCTCGTCGAGGATCAGGAGGAGCGGGCGCGAGCGGAGCTCGGCGAGGAACGGGCCCGCCGCCTTCTCTCGCTGTGGGCGGGACCGGATCGTGACCTGGACGGGAAGGCCGAGGCGGTCCTTGGCGCGCTCGGCGGCCTCGTAGCAGGCGCCACGGTCCGGCCGGCCGACGACGAGCACGTCGAGGTCGTTCGGGGCAGGCGAGCGTGGTGGTGGGCTTGGTAACGGAATGGGAGGCGGTCCTCTCGGCCTCCGTAGCCGCCGCCGGGCCACTCCAGGTCGACCGTCCTTGGCTCGCGCCAACGGGCGTCTCCGCCGCGGCCGCACTGCCGCTGTGCTGGCTCTCTTGCCGGTGGCTCCGTCGCCTGTACGTGTGACCGGACGTCCAACAATCCGCCCGTTTCGGGGGCAATAGCGATTCGACCGAGCTCTCGCGGACAACCGCTTCCTCGACGGGTCCACCACGGCTCCGGCGCCACGAGAACGCTGCAACCTTCGGAGCTGACCATGGTAGCAGTTCTGCTACCATGGTCAGTGTGAGCTATATCGCACAGAAAGAGCTGCGTAACCACGTCGGCGAGGTGCTCCGTCGGGCCGAGGCCGGCGAGACCCTTACCGTGACGGTCGCCGGTCGTCCCGTTGCCGAGCTCGGCCCCGTGCATCGCCGCCGCTGGGTGAGCGGTG